>DATBYA010000029.1:0-2290 GCA_036514015.1 Candidatus Sulfotelmatobacter sp. | reverse complement strand
CGGCGGTCCGTACATTGAGATTCTGCCTGTGGATCCGGCATTCATCTGTGTGCCTGCCTACGATCCGCTGGTGGTTTTTTTCCCGCCGCGGACGGGAATCGTCGTGGGCGCCGCTATCAGCTTTGGCTTCGGCGTCACCATTACCGCGGCATTTCGTCCGTGGGGATGGGGTTTGTGCCGCTTTGACTGGGGCGCACACGTGGTGTTCATCAACAGCGCGCCTTGGGGACGTATCTGGGCCAACCGCGGCTTGTATGCGCATCCCTACGGCGAGTTGCACCGGTGGGAGCCGGCGCACCGCGTGGAAGGACACAGGTTGATCCCGCGCAGCGAAGAAGAACGGCACGCGGCGCGCATGGGCCATCCACGTCCAGAAGAGCACCATCGATAGAACCGGGGCATCCTCGCAATCATGATTCGGAGGACATGGGGCTCAAACATCCCAGGGGTGATGGGCACTCTTGTGGGCATGATCATGCTGGAGTTGCTCGTCTGATCCTTTCTCTGGCTGCGCGCCCGCGGTGAGCGAATCGGCATGAGTTGCCGGCGGCACGCCGAGCTGCCTGTCGGCTGCTAACTCGGATGGTCGCCAGAGAGGCAGGGCGCCACTGCAATGCGCACCGTCGCGGGAGTTCTCATTCTGTCGCTGACTTTCACGCCAGCGGCTGTCGACTTGCGTCTTGAGTCGCCACAGTCATCGGGCCAGGTCGATGCTCAGAAGCAGGCTTGGAACATTCTCGTGGGAGGTGCGCACGGCTCGAACATGGACAAGCGCGCAAACGCCATCCAGGCGCTAGGCCTAGCCTCCGGAGACCTGGAAGCGGTGCGATTGGCAGAAGATGCGCTTGGGGATAAAGAAGCCCTCGTGCGAGGCGCAGCCGCGAAAGCTCTGGGCGCGCTCGGTTCCCCCGAATCCATTCCGAAGTTGCAAAATTTGCTGGCGGATAAGGATATCTCGGTCGCGCTCGCTGCCGGTCACGCTCTCGTTCAGCTCAAGAGCAACTCAGGATACGACGTCTATTATTCCCTCGTAGTTGGCGTTCGGAAGGGCAGAACATCACCGATCACCGAAGAACTGAACCAAATGAAGACTCCGGCGAGGGCCATCCGGTTTGCGTTTGACCAAGGTATTGGTTTCCTGCCTTACGGAGGATATGGGATGGAGGCCTACCACGCCTGGAAGAAAAAAAGCACTGCGCCAACGCGGGCTGCCGCCGCACGGGAATTGGCCGGCGACCCGGACCCGCGCACCGGCCAAGCGCTTGCGAAAGTCAAATAGGGTTTCGCTGGGGGCTCTGCAGGAGTCGCGAAAACGGTTTCACGAGAGCGAAATGGCACTCCTCTACTGCAAGGGCCAAGCGAGGGTCTTCTCCACGAACTGGAAGCCATACTGCTGCCAAGGAGCGCCGGAGGATTCCTTGCGCACCACCCGAGCTTGTCCAACATAATGTTCGCCTCGGCTGCTCAGAATAACCTCGACAATCGAACCCTTGACCAGCGAAGACATGCAGTTGCACATAAACCCTTCAGCGCTCACGTTTTCGGTAGTAGTGATTTCCTCGAATGCTTTTCCACTAGGTTCAGTGCCCCGCAATCTCAGGCCAAGTCGCATGCGGACACGGACGTGGGCGCGCTGCTCCGACCGCTTGCTCTGCAGTTCCATGGCGAGCCTGCGCCTGAGTTCATCGAGTTTGAGAGGCTTCTCAAAGTACGCAACGGCGCCAAGGTTCGCGCAGTGGTCCTTATATTTCGCCTCCGTCTCTCCCGTGATAACAAGGATCGGAATCGTAGACGTGTAGCTCAGGGAGCGAAAGCTCTGGCATAGTTCGAATCCGGAGAATTTCGGCATCATGAGGTCCAAAAAAATCGCATCCGGCTTGTGTTCCAGAGCCAGCCCCAGAGCTTGTTCCGGGTCTACCGTGTCGAAGACCTCATAGCCTTCGGACAAGCAGGCTCGCAGCAGATTGCACATCGCCTTATCATCATCCACGATCAGGATTTTGTGCACGCGCACGCCTCCATTTGAAAAGCTTCCTCCCCGAAGAGACGATTAGTTTTCATGCTCTTTGTTGCATTGTTGGTTCTCATACTCTTCGCGGGAAATTCCCAGCTTCTGCATTCTGGACTGCAGCGTTGTCCTTTTCAGACTCAGTCGTGCCGCCGCTCCGCCTGGCCCGCTCAGCACTCCGCCGGTTTCTCGCAGCACGCGAACAATGGTCTCGCGCCGCAGGCTTTCCAGCGTGCCATCGTTGAAGGAGTCTTGCGGGGACAGGCTCAATTCGCCCAGTGG
>DATBYA010000028.1:0-8855 GCA_036514015.1 Candidatus Sulfotelmatobacter sp. | reverse complement strand
CCTCACTCCATTCAATTTGCATAAGGACCGCGTCCGCCGCGCCAGCGGCTTCCTTCTGACGGCTTTTTCGAACGCGCGCCCCAATCTCTGTTCCCCTCCACACTGCCCACCAAGGGCGCGCCTCCGAAAAAGCACTAACGTCATCCGCCAGTAATCCCCGGATACGTGAGCATTCGCGGAGATCGCTTCCGCTATGCGGACGAGTCAGGACTAATCTGCCGTCGATGAGCGAATTGGCGATTAAGCGTCACCGTGTACTCCGGTGCTACTCGGATCGGAGCGCTTGCATTGGATCTAACCGAGAAGCACGCCATGCGGGAACGAGGCTGGCCAAAACCGCGACCGCCAACAGCGTCGCAATTACGCCGGTGAGAACCACAGGATCGAGAGGCTTCGTTCCGAAGAGCAACGACTGGAAGATGCGTGTGGCCGCCAAACTCAGCACCAAGCCCAGCCCGAGCCCGATCAGCGCCGGCCGCAGGCCAGCGACCAGCATCAACTGCAAAACCTGATCTCGTTGAGCGCCGAGCGCTATGCGGATTCCCAGTTCCGAAGTCCGCTGAGTCGTCAGGTACGACAGCACGCCGTACAATCCCACCGAGGCAAGAAGCAGCGATAAAATTGCGAAGGCCAGTACGAGGGTCGCGCTCAGGCTCGCATTGACCAATGACTCGCCGATGACCTGGTTCAGTGTGCGCACATCCGAGACCGGAAGCCCAGGATCGAGAGATGCGATCTGCTTTTGCACCATCATCGAGAGCTGCAACGGCTCCGACGCCGTGTGCACAGCAAGCATATTGCCGCCTCCTGCGACCCCTTCAAAGATCGGGAAGTACATGGTCGCCTTCGGCTCTCTGCCGACCTGATACAACGTGTCGCCGACTACGCCCACGATTTCGTAATCGAGGTCGCCAGGCGCTCCAGCGTGGGCATGCGCCGGAACATGCAGGTGCTTGCGGATGGGATCATCACCTGGGAAGTATTGCCGCACAAGTTGATTGCTCACAATCACCTTGTACGATCGCGCAACCCGTTCGTCGTTGCTAAAGAACCGGCCGTTAACAAGCGGAATCCCCAGGGCGCTGAAATAACCTGGATCGGCCCAGCGCATCAGCCCTTCGGGCAGGTCTTCGCCCGCCTTCAGCGGAGGATGCTCCTTCACCGTGAATACGAAGTCTCCCCAATATCCCGCGGCCGGGAGCGTGTTTCCCAACGCAGCCGAGCGAACCCCAGGGATGGATCTCACTCGCTCCAGGAGCGCCTCATTGAATATGTTCACCTTCTCCGGTGTGTCATATTTCTTTTCCGGCAGGCTGTACTTCAGCGTGAGAACGTTTTCGGTAACACAGCCCACATCGGCTGAGCGCAGCCGCATAAAGCTCTTGAGCAGCAAGCCCGCAGCAACCAGCAGGACCACCGTGATTGCAATCTCCACCGTGAGGAGCGACTTTCGCAGCGCGGTGCGCGAAACGCTGCTCGCTCCTGTGCGCGCAGAAGTCTGCAGGCCTTTCAGCATGGTCTTGCCCGTTGTAGAGAGCGCAGGCAGCAATCCGGCAACCAGCGCCGCAGCGAACATGAGCACGCAGGCAAACCCGATCACAGCACCATCAAGGTGGATGCTTTGCGCGGTGGGCAGGTCTCTCCACGCATGCGCGATGAACTGCGTAGCAAGCACCGACATCCCAATGCCGCCCAAGCCACCGGCCGCGCATATCAGCACGCTCTCGGTCAACTGCTCGCGAATCAAGGTGGCACGCTGCGCTCCGAGAGCGCTGCGAATCGCTACTTCCCTCTGCCGTGCCGCGCCCCGCGCAACCAACAGATTCGAGACATTGAGACAGCCGATCAGCAGCATACAGCCCACGGCGCAGAGCATTAATCTCAGCGGCTTCTTCACGTTCCCGGCGAGATCCTCGTTCAGCCAACGTGGCGCAACATCTTCGTTCACAGGGTCGTGTGGGTATTGCAGGTGCAGCTGGTACTGTACTGCACCCACCTGCGCCAGGGCACTCGCAAGGCTCACGTCAGGGCGCAACCGCGCTACCACCTGGCTCTGGTGCCAGTCGTGATGCTGCAAGAGCTCCGGCGTTGCATCCGCTTTATACGGAACCCACAACTGGATGCCGACATCGGGATAAGTGAACCACGAAGGGAGCACGCCAATGACGGTGACCGGCTTGCCGTCGAGGTGAATCTGGCGACCCACAATCTTCGCATCACCGGCAAACCGCCTTTGGAACATACTCCAGGTCAGCATGACGACGGTATTGCCGGGCCCGTCCTCCGACTCAGTAAATGCCCGGCCCAGTGCCGGCTGCACTCCCAGGAGCTGAAACAAATTCCATGAGCCCGCGGCTGCACGGATCGCTTCTGGCAAATCGCCCTGTTCGCCGGTTAGGTTGTACCCGGCGTACCGCATGATTGCCATATCTTCAAAGCCACGGGTCATCGAGCGCCAATCGTAAAAGTCCGCCGCTGCAACCGGGTTGTAGGTGAAATCCGGCGTGCTCGCCCCAGCCCCTCGATGGTGCTCGTACACCATCACCAGCCGGCCGGGATCTTGAAAGGGAAGCGGTCTCAGCAAAACTGAGCGCTCAATTGTGAACAGTGATGTGGCTGCGCCAATGCACAAAGCCATCACGGCAAACGTAATAATCGAGAAGCCCGGCGTACGGCTCAAGGTACGCAAAGCATATTTCAAGTCGTGACCGATATTCGTCAACGGCAGCGGAGAGTTCTGAGCCCACAGGGATTCGCGCACTTTCTGCGGGTTGCCAAGCTTCACGTTCGCTTGCCGCCGGGCCTCCTCGGGTGACATTCCGCGCGCCACGTTATCCGCCGTCTCTTCGGTCAGAAAGACCTCAATCTCTTCCTGCAACTCGGCGTCGGAGCGTTTGCGGCGAAGTAACCTTAGCCAACTCATTGACCTCCCTGTTCGCCCATCACCAGGCCGATGGCGCGCGTCATCTTGCCCCAGCGGCTGGTCTCGCGCACGAGCTGTTTTCGGCCTTCTGCCGTCAGCCGGTAGAACTTAGCTTTGCGATTGTTTTCGCTCGCACCCCAGTAAGAAGAAACCCATTTACGGTCTTCGAGCCGGTGGAGCGCTGGATAGAGTGAGCCCTGCTCCACCTCCAGAAGATCTTCAGAGGTGTGTTCAATCACTTTTGCGACGGTGTGCCCGTGAGCGTCACCGCCGACAAGTGTCCGCAGGATCATCATGTCCAGTGTGCCCTTAACAATCTCGTTCTGCGGTTGGCGCTCTTTGCGCATAGACCTCTCCCCTCGAATCTCTATTGGAAGGAATCATACACCACTCGAACTCCTATGGGAACTTCTACAAGGATGCTCTCGAATGTTTTTTGGTCCGCTGAGGTAACGGGACAATGCGCTCATCCAACATGGGTTATCCCCACTGCGCAGGTCTTCGTTCCGTCGCCCCGGAAGCGGAGGCACTCACCAGATTTCCTGCCGGAGTTGAATCCCCGGGAAATTGAACTGCTTGTGTTGGCCGCAGGAGAGAAGAATGGGCAGATGAACCGCTGGAGAGCGATTGGAAACGAGCAACTCCTCGTCGGGAACCACGCCTTGTTGGATTCGCACGACGCCCGCGACCATCCTCCTCGCGTTTTCGCGCGGCGTGCGCAATATGCGCGCTAAATGGTACCATTCCCGCGTGAGCGATTCCGCTTGCGTTCCAGGTTCTGCCACGGCCGTTCCCACGGCCGCCGTCGCCACCACGACGGTTCCTTCGCGGCACTCTGTCCTCGTTCGCGTCACTCACTGGATTACCACCCTTTGCTTTCTCGCCCTGCTCGTCAGCGGAGCTGAGATTGTGATCTCGCACCCGCGCTTCTATTGGGGCGAAACCGGCAACGATTTGACTCCAACGTTGTTCAAACTGCCGATCCCCGCGTCGCGGAATTTCGTGCCGAGCGGCTATGGGTACGTTCTGCCGGACCAGAATGGCTGGAGCCGGTATCTCCACTTTCAATCCGCATGGGTGGTGGTGTTCGCTGGCTTACTGTATGTGGTCGTCGGCCTGATGAATGGGCATTTGCGGAAAAACTTGTTCCCGGGTGGGGCCGACCTTTCGTGGCGGGCGTTGTCGACGTCGATCGCCAGCCATCTGCGCTTCGAGCGGCCGAGTGAGGCAGAGGCCTGGTCGTATAACGTGCTCCAGCGCCTCAGCTACCTGTTCGTGATCTTTGTTCTCTTTCCGTTCGTCATCTGGACCGGTCTAGCGATGTCTCCCGCCTTTGTTTCCGCGTTTCCGGCAACCGTCAATGTGCTGGGTGGCCAGCAATCAGCGCGCACCCTTCATTTCTTCGTTTCCCTGTCTCTCGTGCTCTTCCTGCTGGTCCATGTTGCGATGGTTTGGCTTGCCGGATTCTGGAACCGCATGCGGGCGATGATCACGGGCCGCGTTGCTAAACCCGTGGAGCGCATATGAGCGAACTGTCACCTCGCAAATTCTCACGCCGCAAACTGATCACAACCGGAATCGCAGCCGCGGCTGGCGTAGGGAGCCTGGGCGTGGCCGCGCGCCTTGCGCAAGAATATGGACTGGTCCCGCCCGATCATGGCGGAATCTACGGCCTCGGCGAAACCCTGACCTACGCTTCCCAGCGTCTGCTCACGCGGCACTCATTGGCCCGTGAGTTCTCCCGGAGCCAGATCTCGAAGCCTCCATTCCCGAACGAAATCCCGCGACTGAATGATGCGTTCAAGAACCTTCAGGCCGGAGGATTCGCTGATTGGCGGCTCTCCGTCAACGGCATGGTTGCCAAGCCTGCCTCGTTTTCGCTGGCCCAGCTCAAGAGCTACCCATCTCACAGCCAGATCACCATGGTGCAGTGTGAAGAGGGCTGGTCGTATATCGCCGAGTGGATCGGCGTGCCGCTGTCCCAAATCCTGCAAGCCGTGGAAGTTCATCCGCAAGCCAGATACGTCGTCTACTTTTCGATCGATCCCGACTGGTGGGAAAGCATCGACATGCCCGACGCGTTGCATCCGCAGACTTTTCTGACCTATGGGATGAATGGCGATGAACTCCCCGTGGGCAACGGCGGCCCGCTTCGCCTGCGGGTCTCCCGGCAGCTCGGTTACAAGAGCGTGAAATACATCACCCACATGATGGTGACCGACGATCTGAAAGGTTTCGGCAAGGGTCTGGGCTCCGCGGCTCCAGAAGGAGGCTATGCCTGGTACGCAGGCATCTGAGAGGGGTTGGGGTTGCAAGCGAGTGGCGCGCAGCTTTCTCGCATACTGAGTTTCTCAGCAGCCATTCCACCGGCAATTCGGGCGCGAGGCCGGAGATGCGGCGTGATGGGAGCCGTTGGATTTGGGCTCCGTCCGAGTGGTCGGCTATTCTTACCTTACCGGATTGCGAAAGGGTTGCCGTAACTCAGGCTGAACCAGCAACCGCCACACCGCTCCATCGGTAAATTCAAACCGACTTTCCATTCGAAATCAAACTACGCCGTCTTCCATGAACAGTGTCCTGGCGGTTTCCCGACAGCTCTTCTGGATTTGTCGTCGAAAGAAAGTTCAAAAGTTCCTGTTGTTTTCCAAAACGAGGCAGGCTATCTTGACCGCATGACGATCAAGCTTTTTGCCCTTTTGACAGTCGCGCTGATGGGTTCCGTGACAGCTTCCGCGCAAACAACAAAACGAATTCCGCTGCCGGCCAGTCAAAACCCATCGGGTGCTGACCTGCCCTTTTCGGCGGCGGTATGGGCCGGAGACACTCTCTATGTGAGTGGATGGCTCGACCCGGACCTGAAGACACACACCGATACCACGTCGCAAACCGTGGGTATTATCAAGGACATTCAAAAGCTTCTCGAATCTCAGAACCTGACGCTGGGCGACGTGGTGATGATGCGTGTGTACCTGGGCGGCGATCCTGCGAAAGGCGGCAAGATGGACGTCGCCGGAGCGAGGGCCGGATATTCCCAGTTCTTCGGGACCAAGGACCAACCGAACAAGCCCGCGTGCACTACGGTGCAGGTGGTGCTGCCCGCCGGTGACCGCGGCGCTTTGATAGAAATCGACGTGGTCGCAGTGCGTCCAAGTAGCGGCCGATTGCGAATCCGCCCTGCATCGAAAACGAGAAAGACACCCGAAGGTAAAGTTGATGTGGCGACTCGGCTAAGCGTCTCCTGGTCTGTCTGATCGGGAATGACAGCTCTGCGGGATTTGTCGTCGAGAAAAAGTTCAAATTCTCCTGTTGCCTTCCAAGAGGAGTCATGCCATTATTCCTGTTGGAAACCTAAAGGTTGATTCGCCATGAAGGAAAAGCCGGACGTGTTGCAAGGAACGCTCGCGCTGATGGTCCTCAAGACTCTCGATGTCCTGGGGCCGCAGCACGGCTGGGGAATTGCCCGACGCATCGAGCAGATCAGCGGAGATCTTCTGGCTGTCAACCAAGGCACGCTTTATCCGCTGCTGCTCAAGCTGGAGCATGAGGGCTCGATTGCTTCCCAGTGGGGCGCATCGGAAAACAACCGCCGCGCACGCTTCTATCGCCTGACCGGGGCTGGCCGCAAGCAGCTCCAGGCGGAAACCCGCGATTGGGAGCAAACTGAGGCAATCATCGCGCGCTTTTTCAAAATCAAAGCGGAGGATCTGGCGTGAAATTCCTGCGACGCTTCCTAATACGCCTGTTGAATTTCGCGACGCGACAGAGCGCGGACCAGCGCCTGCAGGAAGAGATCGCCGAACATCTTGCGTTCCAAACCGAAGAGAATCTGCGCGCCGGTATGTCGCCCACCGAAGCGCGGCGGCAGGCTGCACTCAAGCTTGGCTCGGCCGAAGCGATCCGTGAGCACCACCACGCCGAGCAAAGCCTTCCCTTCATCGAGAATCTGCTTGCCGACCTGCGGTACGCGGTTCGCATGCTTCTGAGATCTCCTGGATTCTCTTTCATTGCGATCGCCACGATGGCGCTGGGCGTCGGAGCCACCACCGCAATCTACAGCGTGATCGACGCCACGCTGCTGCACCCTGTGCCGTATCCAAACCCTGCCGAACTGGTGCGCATTGTGGACGACCTACGCGGCGTAGGCGCGCAGGATGTCGGCATCTCCATCCCCGAGTGGAGAGACCTTGAGAGCTCCGGGATCTTCCAGTCCGTGTCGATCTCCAGCACCGGAGCAGACGTGAACCTCACCGGCAGCGCCCAGCCCGAGCGTCTCGGCTTCAAACATGTTACGCCGAATTACTTCGCGGTCCTCGGTGTAGACGCGCAGCTGGGTCGCACATTTGATCCGCACGATGCCACTCCCGGCTACAACCTGGAGGTCGTGATCAGCGACGGGCTCTGGAGGAGGGAATTCGGGGCCGACCCGCACATTATCGGCAAAGCTCTGCGCCTGGACAACGACGTTTATCACGTCGTGGGCGTCATGCCACGCCGATTTCGCGATCAGGGCTCAACCAGCGAGGAGCAGAATACGGAACTGTGGCTGGGAGCGGGCATGGCCGCTCTCCCGTTTCCGGCTCCGCAGCGCGGTATACGTCTGGAGAGTCGAGCGGTCACCGCGCGCCTGAAGCCTGGTCTCTCGATTGCAGCCGCCGAGGGGCACCTCGATGCGCTGGTGGAATCGCTGAAGAAGCAATATCCGGCGGAGTATCCGGCACAGTCCGCATGGACCGTGCGCCTGATTCCGCTCAGCGAAACCATTGTTGGCAGCGTCCGCCAATCTCTCATTCTGCTGTTCGGCGCGGTAGGATTGGTCCTTCTGATCAGTTGCGTCAACGTCGCCAATCTCCTGCTTGCCCGTGCCAGTTTGCGAGGTCGTGAGATCGCGCTTCGCCAGGCTCTGGGAGCGCAAAGAATGCGGCTCATCCGCCAGCTTCTGACCGAGATTCTGCTGCTCTTCCTGCTTGGCGGAATCGCTGGTTTTGCCGTTCTCCTCTGCGCCCAGCATTTCCTGCTGCGGCTGGTTCCGGAAAGCCTCCCGCACCTCAACGATATCGCGGTTGGATGGGGCGTGCTGGAGTTTGCTATGGCCGTCTCTGTCGCAGCCGGAACCATCTTCGGGCTTGCTCCCGCGTGGCTCATGAGCGGTGTCGATTTGATCGGTACGCTCCGGCAGGAAGGACGCAGCTCCAGCGGCACACGGGAACGCTCGCGTGCCCGCCAGATGCTGGTCATCAGTGAATTGGCGCTCTCGCTCGTGCTCATGGTCGCTGCGGGCCTTCTGCTGCGCAGTTTTTGGGGCTTGTTCAAGGTGCAGCCCGGTTTCAATCCTGACCGCGTCATGGCCATTCAGACCTGGCTGCCGGGGCCCAACGATCCCACGGCGGATATCTACCGAACCGCCACCCAGGAATCGGTCCTGCTGCGCGAGATTCTTCGCCGCAGCCGAACCCTGCCGGGCGTAGAAGAAGCGGCCGTCGGCGACGGGGCTGCTGTTCCCCTGGGGCATAGCCATATCAACCCGCTGCCATTGATCCGCGAAGGCCTAGAGACGCTGGCCAATCAGGCTCCGGTGATCGGTGGTTCCATCGTTTCGCCTGAATACTTCCACCTGTTGGGCATACCGCTGTTGCGCGGACGCCTTTTCAACGACCAGGACCTTGAGGATACGCCCCAGGTTGCGGTCATCAATCGTGCCGCGGCTCGCACCTACTGGCCGGGCCAGGATCCGCTGGGTAAACGCGTCCGTTTGCGCTTGGATGCCCGCGATCTGTCGAGCTCTGGCACGCCACCCTGGACCACGATCGTCGGCGTGATTGCGGATGCCCGCACGGAATCGTTGGCGGACGCGGTAATTCCGCAGATCTACCGCAGCGTGTACCAGCGCCCCGCCAAAGACCTGGCCATCTTTCTTCGCGGACAACTCGATCCC
>DATBYA010000027.1:0-11159 GCA_036514015.1 Candidatus Sulfotelmatobacter sp. | reverse complement strand
AGCCGCATGGCAGGAAATCAGCCAGAGGCTCTGGGATGGTTTCGCGAAATTCTCGGACTCGGATTGGGCCGAGCGGCATACCGCGGTGTCGCAAGAGGATTTCGAGCGGGAACCGCATCGGAATCGATTCGGCGTGCTGCTCGGCAGAACCGCGCACCTTGCGTATCACCTGGGCCAGGCGGCGCTGGCGCGCCTGGAGGGATAGTTAATCACTGCTAAGACCGAGCCGATCTACATCGCAATATTCCGTCCGTTCCTCAAGGGGATAAGCAATGACTCC
Source organism: Candidatus Sulfotelmatobacter sp. (assembly GCA_036514015.1). GTDB lineage: Bacteria > Acidobacteriota > Terriglobia > Terriglobales > Acidobacteriaceae > Sulfotelmatobacter. Next base: position 10,879 of record DATBYA010000027.1, on the reverse strand, counting down.
GAAGGAAGTTCAGAAATCGCACTTGGCGACCGAACTGAGAGCAGGAAAAAAGCGCCTGGAAAACGCGCTGCACGGCTTGAGTGCGGAACAGTGCGAGACTTCTGGGGCTACACGGTCCGGTTCGCTTGTGGATCTTCTTTCCGAGATTGTGACGAAGGAGTTTGTGGCACTGATGGAAGTTACAGACCGGCTGCCGAGCTTGCCGGTCGATCTGTTGGCGAATGCCGACGGCCGAGGGCCGACGGCTTCGGGAGCGGAAAAAGCCGCGGCCAATAAGTCCGTCGATAACCTCCTGGCTGAATTCGGCTTTTTGCGTTCAGCCATCGTTCGTCGCGTGGACGACGACGGATCGGATGGCGCGGAGTCGACTGCGAAATACGCTTATATCACCGAGGTCTGCGTCACAAAGTTTAGCGAGCAGGTAGCCGAGATTGAGCGCTGGAGCACCTCGGAAATCGTGGGATTCAGTGCCGCACGCCTGCGGGCGGAAGCGCGCGAAGCCGAGCTCAATCAAACCATTGTGGATTTGAGTCGCGAGGACTTCCTGACCGGGATGTTCGATTTGAGGTCTCTTTTTTCCTCGCTGTTTGACCGGTTCTACAGCGAAGATTTTGTGCTGTGGCTCGGCGCAGCGGAGTCGAATGGAAGGGCTGCCGCGTTCCAGCGCATGGCAGCTGTGCTGGAACCGATGTATACGCTGCTTGAGATGGGCATGGCTTCCGTCGCATCGTTTCGCCCAACTGCAAGCGCGCAGGACGCCGAGGGGAATTTCGTCACCCGTTGGGAGACCGTTCTGGGAGGAGCGTACTCGACAGGCGTAGCCGTTCGCTGGCGCACGGTTCGTGCGTGGAAGAGCCGCAAGGTGATCGCGGAACGCATCGAGGATCTACCCAGCCGACGCCAGGAGTGACTCGATACTGGATTACTCGTTGAGAGCCGCAGTTGTTGATCGCATCGCCTCGCGCAGCCACCCGTGGCGCGGATCGCTCTGGAGTCTTGGATGCCAAGCCATCAGGAAATGAAACGGATGCAGTTCGCGTGGCGCTTTCACAATGCGGAGTTCGCGATTTCCTCTAATCGCTGAGCTCATGCCACTGGTAACCGTGAGCACCAGATCTGTGTCCGGAAGGCATTGCAGAGCCACGCCGAAGTAGGGTACTCGAATGCATGAATTGCGTTGGGCGCCGACAGCCGCGAGCTGCTTGTCCGGGATCGTCTGCACGCCGGCGTAAGTGGATACGACGATGTGGCTGGCCGACAGGTACTGCTTTAGCGATAGCCGGTCGCCAAAGCGGCTGCCCCGCGCGACGGCGCAAATCCAGTCCTCCCGATAGAGCCTTTCCGACTGGAAGTGCGCTGGCAGGAGTCCATCATCTATATGTAGAACCAGGTCGACTTGCCCGTGCTCCACCAAATCGGCGATGCCGCCCTGCCAGGGAAGGAATTCAAACTGAACCTGGTACTGTCCATTCGCATATCGCCGGCACAGGCGGGGGACCACCACGGTGCAAACGTTGTCAGGGCCGGAAATACGAAAATGACTCTTCTCCCGCGCGGGATCGAACAGATTCGGCGTAATCAGATTCTCCACCCTGGGTAGTAATCCCTCGAGCTCCTGGAGAATCTTGCGGCCCCGCAACGTGAGTTCGAAACCGCGCGGCGACCGGAGCAGAAGGTCGTCTTGAAACATCGCACGGGCGCGCTGCAATGCGCGGCTGACCGCGGGCTGGCTCAGGAACAGCCGGGCTGCGGCCGCTGTGATGCTTTTCTCCTCCGCAATCGCGGCGAACGTAATCAAAAGGTTCAAGTCGACTTGCCGTAGTTTCTCTAGACGCATGTGAGCCATAACTATTATGCATGAAACACATGCGGGTGTCCGGTCATCTGTAGCCCTGTACGTTAGACAAGCTTACAAGGAGAATTCAATGCAGCAAGGAAACGGTCTACAGGACAAACGGGTGGTTGTGCTGGGCGGTTCGTCGGGGATCGGCCTGGCGGTGGCCGAGCTGGCGGCAGCGCAGGGAGCGAAGGTCGTTATCGTCTCCAGCAACGCCGAGCGAGTTCAGAAGGCCGTTGCATCCATCGGTCGAGAAGCACAAGGCGACGCGGTGGACATATCCGACGAGCGAACCGTTGCGACCTTCTTTTCAAAACTTGGCCCTTTCGATCATTTGGTATTCACCGCCGGCGATAGCCTGCAATTGCACGACCTCGCATCTACGGATCTGAAGCAGGCCCGCCATGCGTTTGATTTGCGCTATTGGGCCGCGCTTGCTGCAGTGAAGTACGGAAGCCCGTATATTCGCAAGGAGGGCTCTGTCGTGCTCACAACCGGAATCGCCGGCCAGCGCCCGCGCAAAGGATGGGTAATCGCCGCCAGTGTCTGCGGAACCATCGAAGCCCTGGCACGCGCACTAGCAATTGAGCTCGCGCCCTTACGGGTTAACGCAGTTTCTCCCGGGATGGTGCGGACGAATCTCTGGCAGAACATGGGTGCAGAGGAACGCGAGGCGCTGTTCGCAAGCGTCGGCAAGAGTCTGCCTGTGGGCCGAGTCGGCGAGGCTTCCGATATCGCGCAAGCCTATCTGTTCTTGATGCAGGAAGGATACTCTACTGGGCAGACCGTTGTGGGTGATGGCGGTGCGGTTCTCGTCTAGGGCCGGAACGATAAGCCGTGTAGCCGCGCAGCGCGCTCCGAGGAACTTCCCCCCCTAGGTGATCGGCCGCGAACCTGTGATGAGGATGTCCACCAGACGTCTGGCGCTTTGCCGCCAGTCAGGGCTGGATGCGACGTTGGCGACCCCGACAAGAGCGCGAAGGAGATCCATTGGGTCGAGGTCCCTGCGTATATCGCCGCTCTTGATCGCGCGCTTCACCAGCGCGCGAAGCGCTTCGTGGATCTGATCGTGGGAAGCTGCGAACACCTTTTTGGGATCCCCGATCAGCGTACTCAGCACCGGGGCGATGATCTGCTTGGTCTCGATGGCATCAACGAACAACAGTAGCCAGGCTCGCAATGCTTCCAGCGGCGGCATGCTCTGCGCGAACTTCCGCTCTGCCGCGGCCAGCTTCTCCATCTCCGACCGATAAACCGCCTGTAGAAGTTCCTCGCGCGTTGGAAAGTGACGATACAAAGTCCCCGGTCCGACGCCTGCCTCGCTCGCGATGTTGTCCAAGCTGGTATTTGCGCCCGAGCGGGTAAAGGCCTGCTTGGCGACCTCCAAAATGCGTTGGCGATTTCGCTGCGCATCGGCCCGCGGCTTTCGGCCAGCGGATTGGGAACGTTTCATAGAAGCCCTCAAAAAAAGCTTGCAACCGGAGACTGCCTCCGGTAATCTAAGTATTCGGAGACAGTCTCCATTTTACCTGAACGGACCTGCAGATGGGAGGAAAACACAAAATGAGAATAGAGAGAAAGCTCGGCGGCCAATTCCCCCTTTCCGGAACCCCGCGCCGAGTTTACAGAATGGGCTACGGCGCCATGCAACTGGCCGGCCCCGGGGTTTGGGGCCCTCCGCGCGACATGGATGCTGCGATGGATGTGCTGCGGGCGGCTGTCGCCGCCGGCGTGAACCACATTGATACCAGCAACTATTACGGCCCTCATGTGACCAATCAGATCATCAAGAAAGCTCTTCATCCCTACCCGGCCGACTTGGTCATCGTCACCAAGCTGGGTTGCCGTCGCGGTGAGGACAAATCATGGAATCACGCACTTTCGCCCACAGAATTGCTCGACGGCGTTCATGACAATCTCCGGAATCTTGGCCTTGGCCAGCTGGACGTCGTCAACCTCCGAGTCGGTGCAGTCACCGAGCCAGCGGAGGGATCGATCGAAGAACCACTGAGTACGCTGGCTGAATTGAAATGGCGGGGATTGATTCGTCACATCGGTCTCAGCAACATCACTCCTCGGCAGCTCGAACAGGCCCAACGAATTACCGACATCGTCTGCGTGCAAAACTTCTACAACGTGGCGCATCGCGATGACGATGCGTTCATCGATTCTCTGGCGCAGCAGGGCATTGCGTATGTGCCGTTTTTCCCATTGGGAGGGTTCACCCGATTGCAGTCGTCCGTCCTCGATCGCGTGGCGGCATCCATGCAAGCCACTCCGCTGCAGGTCGCGCTGGCCTGGCTTCTGCAGCGTTCTCCCAACATTCTGCTGATCCCCGGAACCTCTGCGATCAATCATCTTCGAGAAAATCTCAGTGCCGCGGCTCTGGAACTTCCTGCGGATGTCGTCGCCGAGCTCAATGCGATTGGCGAAAGCGTTCTGGCCGAGGCCCGGCCGACACACTGATTTCGGGTCCGAACAGCCTTGCGAAAAGGAGCCATCGGGAGAATTTTCCTGGCACCAGCAACCGGTCCGAAGCGAACAAATGAACAAGGAGATTCTTATGCACAACAAGCCCGTCGCCCTGGTCACCGGGGCTAATCAAGGAATCGGTCTTCAAATCGCGAAGGATCTGGTGGCACACGGCTTCACCGTGCTGGTCGGGTCGCGCAATCTCGAGCGCGGTGAGGCTGCGGCCAAGCAGGTTGGGCCGGACGCGCGCGCGCTCCAGCTCGACGTGACGGATCAGGCTTCGATCGCTGCCGCGGCCGAGCGCATCCGCAAGGAGCTTGGCCGCCTCGACGTGCTCGTCAACAACGCGGCCATCTCGAATACGAGTAAGCAGCTGGGCATGTCCGTCCAGGAGTATGCCAAATTGACGCGCCCAAGCAACGTGTCCCTCGATGAAGTGCGCGCGGTGTGGGAGACCAACGTGTTTGGCGTCCTTGCCGTTACCCAAGCGATGCTGCCGCTGCTGCGCGAGGCGCAGGCAGCGCGCATCGTCAACGTGTCGAGCGGCGTTGGTTCGCTGACCAGGAACTCGGATCCGGGCTACGCCTACCGCTCGATCTTCGGCCCCGGCTACGCTGCATCCAAGACGGCTCTGAACGCTATGACGGTCGCCATGGCGATCGAGCTGGAGCCAACGGGGATCAAGGTCAACGCCGCCTGCCCGGGCTACACCAAGACGAACCTGAACAACTATACAGGCACGCGCACGGTCGCAGAGGGCGCCCGCGAACCAGTGCGACTCGCGCTGCTTCCTCCGGGCGGTCCGACGGGCACGTTCTCGAACGATGACGGCCCGCTCCCCTGGTGACGTAGCCTCGCGCGCGGTAACCGCCGCGTCGCTGCGCTTCACCGTGGCAATCAAACTCGCAAAGACTGAACCCATCAACAATCGAAATGAGAGGGAGGAGAGAAAATGCGTGTTTTCGTCACAGGCGCTACGGGCTTTATCGGTTCCGCTGTTGTTCGGGAGCTTATCGCCGCAGGGCATTCGGTGATCGGGCTAGCTCGCTCCGATGCAGGAGCCAAATCCCTTATTGCCGCTGGCGCCGAAGTGCTTCGCGGAGACTTGGAGGATCTGGATAGTCTGCGCAGCGGAGCGGCCATGTCCGAAGGCGTAATTCACACCGCGTTTGTCCATGACTTCTCGAAATTCAAGGAGAACTGCGAAATCGACAAGCGCGCGATTGAGGCGCTCGGCGCCGCACTGGCCGGTTCCGACCGGCCGCTCCTCGCGACCTCCGGGCTTGCGCTCCTGGCGTCGGGCCGCGTCGCGACCGAGGAAGACGCTCCTGTTCCTACATCGGCCTCCTATCCCCGCGCGTCGGAAGTGACAGCGATGTCGCTGCTGGCACGCGGCGTCAACGCGTCGGTCGTACGCCTCCCGCAGGTCCATGACCGAAGCAAACAAGGCCTGGTCACCTACCTGATCCACATCGCGCGCGAGAAAGGTGTCTCGGCGTTTGTCGGTGACGGGCTCAACCGCTGGGCCGCGGTGCACGTGCTCGACGCCGCCCGCCTCTATCGGCTAGCGCTTGAGAAGGGTGCCGCGGGAGCCAAATATCACGCGGTCGCCGAAGAGGGCGTGCCGCTTCAAGAGATCGCGGAAGCGATCGGACGGGGCCTGAAGCTGCCGACGATGGCTGTGTTTGCTGGGCGAGCAGGCGAGCACTTTGGCCCACTTGGGATATTCGCCGGGCTAGACCTAGTGGCGTCCAGTGCGCTCACGCAGAAGCGGTTGGATTGGCGACCAACGCAAACTGGGCTGATGGACGATCTTGCTCATGCTCGCGATTTCGAGCCTGAAAACATCCAGATCAAGCAGGGTCGCTCTGCGACAAGCAAATAGCCGGATCGCTCGCGGCCTATGCGCGGGCGATTTTCTTCAGATCGGCGATAAAGCGCTGCATTTCGTCGTGCCGGGTTTGCTCATCGGGAGCGCGCAAGATGGATGATGGATGCACGGTGGCCATAACCATGGGCGCAAGCGCGGAATCCAGAAATTCGCCGCGGTGCTGCGTGACCCGGAAATCGCGCCCCAGCAGGGATTGGGCGGCAGTAGCGCCAAGGCACACGATGATTCGGGGTTGTAGCGCGGCGATTTCGGCCTCAATCCAGGGGCGACAGGCGTCCATTTCCTTCGCGCTCGGTTTTTTGTGGATGCGGCGTTTTCCGCGTGGCTCCCATTTGAAATGCTTGACGGCATTGGTCAGGTAGATCTGCGCGCGGTCGACACCGGCGGCAAGCAGGGCTTCGTCCAGGAGTTTCCCGGCCGGGCCAACGAAGGGTTTGCCTTCCAGATCCTCTTGATTGCCAGGCTGTTCGCCGATCATCATGATCTTTGCGCCGCGTGGGCCCTCGCCGAAGACAGTTTGCGTCGCGTTTCGCCAGAGATCACAAGCTTTGCAGTTTCGAGACGCGTTTCGCAAAGCCTGGAGCGATCCACTGCGCGGGATCGGCGGGAACAGAGGGTTGGACGGGGGTTTCTTCATTTAGAGCCGCCAGCGGGGTGTCTCCGGTTTAAGTGAAGAGCTTATCGAGCGCGCATTCTCGCAAAGCAGGAGATCACAGGACAATCAGGTGAACGCGGTAGCAGGGAAGAAGAAGCGATTGCCGGCCCGATGTCTGGAGCGTATGGAAGGAGCGTCCGCCCCTACAATATGTTGCTGGATATCATTCGCGACTTGCCGTCACTTTCGCCGTTGCCGCTTTGGCAAGCCCACCGGGCCACCAGTTCCAATCGCCTGCAATACGAAGTAGCGCAGGACCGATCACAATACGCACCAGCGTCGCGTCAATCAACACGGCAACCGCCAAGGTAAATCCAATCATCTTGACTACCAGGAAATCTCCGAAGGTGAATGCGGCAAATACCACGATCATGATCGCGGCGGCGCTGGTAATCAGTCCTGCCGTTCTCGCCATACCTTCCGGGATTGCATCCATTTCACTCAGCCCGCTCCTTCTGGCTTCCAGAACGCGTGCGACCAGAAATACTTCGTAATCCATGCTTAATCCGAAGACGATGGCAAAGGCAACGATCGGAACCAGCGGAAACACGCTACCGGTTCCCCCAGGAACTCCCAAAAACCTGCTTCCGTGTCCATCCTGGATAACGACAACTAATGCTCCGAAGGCCGCCGCGACCGAGGCCAGGTTGAGTGCTATGGCCTTCACAGCGGCGAAGATCGATCGGAACCCGCAGAGTAGAGCAAAGAGCGTCCCACCCACAACCAGCTCCATTACGGGCGGAAAGTGGCTTCTGATGATCGTTTCATAATCAGCGTTGAGCGCCGGGATGCCGCCAACCAGAAGGGTTGCGCCCGGCACTCCGGTGAGAGCCGGCGCGCCGGTCGCACGAAGTTCCCGCACCCAGTTCACCTGTTCGCGCAGGGAGACCGAACTTGCAGGCAACACTTCAATCAGCGCCGCTCGTCCGTCACTACTCAGAAAGGTTCGACGCGTCTCGCGCGAAAGATCCGTGAGGGAAGGGCGATTGCTCTGCGCAAGCGTCGTGATAGAAATCACGCGGTCACAGCGAGGATCGCTCGCGAGGCGTTTGCTGAGACGATCCACTGCATCCCACCCGGCGTCGGTTTGCGCGATGGAATCGGTGGGAAGTTCGACAATGACGCGCAACGATTCAACAACGCCGCCCCGATCCATCCGTTCCAGGGTGTGGAGCGCATGGACCGATTCGGCCGCCTGCGGAAGCCAATCCCCGCGCGGGAGACTGGTATCGAGTCGTCTGACCTGCCAGGCGAGCAGAAGCAAAGGAGTTCCTGCCAGAAGCAGGGCAAGCCAGGGATGCGCGACAATCGTCCTTCCCCATTGCCGCCAGCGATTTCCGGTGCGCGCGGCCCGTTGCGCATCGAGCTTGGGAGTAAAGGGCATCCGGCCCAGATCAATCCGCGGACCGAGCAGCACCAGCGCTGCCGGAACCAGGGTATTTGTAAGCATCACACTCATTCCCGTCACCAGGAATCCCGCGACGCCGATGGAACGGATTTCGCTGATCGGAACCGTTAAGAGGGCGAGAAATCCGATGGCTACCGTCGAGGCTGAAATCAACAGCGTGCGACCTGCTTGACGGGCCGCGATCAACCCGGCCCTAGGTCCGTCGTTCCCGGCGGCAATCGCTTCCCGGAAGCGGCTGATCATCAGGAGTGCGTAGTCGATTCCCAGGCCCAAGCCAAGCATGGTGGCCAAATTCTGAACCAGAATGGACAAGTGCCAGCGCTGCGCGAGGAATCCGGTAATCGCCAGAGTGGTTGCAATCGCCAGCTGGCCAACCGCCAATGGAATCAGGGCGGCCATCAGGCTTCCAAACGCCACCAGCAGTAGAATAAGGGTTCCGGGAATCACCAGGCTTTCACCGCGATGCACGTCGGCGGCGCTCGCTTTGCGGATATCGAAATTCAGTGGAATCTCGCCTGTGAGTTCCAGCTTCACCGCCGGATAACGGCCGCGCAGCTGATTTTCAAGCGCGCTTGCCAGCTGGTGAATCTCGGGAACAAGCGACTCGACGGGACCGCCGGTCGAAGTGAGTCCCACCAGAACAAACGTTCCCCCTCCCCGGCCCAGAAAAATCGGATCGCGCAACTCGAGATAGGACACCACTCCTGAAACGCCGGGTTGCTCTCTGAGTTTTGCCACGATGGTTTCTAACGCCTGGCCGCCTTGCTCGGAATCCGCAGGCGGGAGTCCCTCGGTCACCAGGACGACCCGATCCACGAACGGCGAGCGAAAACGAGTGGCCAGCTCGTCCCGGACCGTTTCAGCCTGGCTCCCTTCGACGCGGGTTGCGGTCTCCAGCCGGCGCTCGGCGTGAAAAGAGAATGGAAGAAGTGCAATGGTTGCTGCGAGGACGATCCCTGACACCCAAAAACGGCGCACGTGCATAGCTTTCATGATGTCATATCTCTCCAGATCGTCGTCACCAAAACTCTCTGGCGCGGCCTAAGAACCACAGGGGCGAAAAAGATGCTTGCTGCAGAACCGGTTCGCGCGTTGGCGCCTGGTTGCGCGAGTTTACAGTTGCGCACGACGCACGTGCGGAGCAATCTGAATCTGCTAAACTTTCTCTCGTCGATTGAGCAGCGATTGAGGAGGATCCATTCGTACTTTACTTTTGCTCGGACTGCTTGCCGCCATGCAATCTGGAGTGGCAGACCCTCGCCTTGGCTCCTGGACGCTCCTCTCTGCGCAGTCGAGTCTGGATCCTCCGAACCGGCTCTCCATAACACCTCTGCATGATGGGGTGCATGTGGTGATGTCCGGCGAAACGCATCTGGATTTCACTGCAAGTTGGAACGGACACGAATCCTCCGCACCGGGCAATCTCGCATTCAATCAAATTGCGCTGCGCAGGATCGACAAGAGGCAGGCCGAGGTCAAGGAGAAAAAGGACGGAGCGGTGGTGGCAACGGTGCGCGAAAAAATTTCGAATGATGGCAGCGAGCTGACGACCACGACTGCGACCGCCGGCCGCGCCGATAAGATCACCGTGTGGACGCGAAGCGGAGGCCCGAAGGTCCCGAATGACCTCTTCGCAGGGGAATGGACGCAGGATCTCAGCAAGACCCGCATGCGGCAAGGTTTGGTGCTCAAAATCGAGCCGGACGGAAGCGGCGGGATCCGTTTTCTGGGCGACTTCAGCTATACCGCCCGTTTTGACGGAAAGCAATACGATCTAAAGAACTCGCCCAACGATACCGTAACGCTTGCCCTGGTCGATCCTCATACGGTGGACGCGAGCTACCTGCGCGACAATCAAGTCACGCAAAAGGATCGGTGGGTGGTTTCCGCAGATGGGCAGCAGATGACACTATCCACCACGGGCACGCTTGAAACGGGCCAGCGCGTAACAGAGAAGCTCTCGTTCAAGAAGCAGTAGCGGATATTGCGTCTGTCCAGTCCACGAGCCCATCGCTCGCCGACACCACGTTCGCCTGACGGGCCGCGACCGAAATAATTCCCTTGCGATACATGAATTTCAGAATACCGTTGACCGTGTCTTCCAGAGACGGATCCGCTTTGCCCCATACGGAGGCATCGCGGGCCGTTTGATAAGAAGAGCTGTCATAGCGTTTGAATTCCATCGCGGAGATGTTGTCGACCGAGCCCACCAGAAAATCCAGCAGCGGGAACAGAAGATCTTCCTTGCGGCATCTCCGGATCAGCTCGGGCACGAAGTCGGGAAGCCTGAACGTTTCGAATTGCCGGCCAGTCGCTTTGGTAATAAGCCCGGTAATATCCATCATGTTCGAATAATCGTCCCGCGTGACATGGTAGGTCTTATTCGCCGTGCCGCGCGTAGTAGAGATGGCAACGATGTTGTTCGCCACAATGTCCGCCGGAACAAAGCTGACCTGGTTGAGAGTGTCAACGCCGATGCCGTGATTCACCATGAAGGCAACCAAGCGAACGGCGATATCGAAGTTGTTACCTCCGCCCGTGACCGAAGGACTCACCAGAGCAGGCCGGAAAATCCGCGCGGAAAGTCCCCGGTTGCGCGCGTCCACAACCACCTGT
>DATBYA010000026.1:0-5074 GCA_036514015.1 Candidatus Sulfotelmatobacter sp. | reverse complement strand
CGAGCCAACCGCAAGGAGGCAGGCGCTCAAGGTATGACTCATGATTGGGGTGAAGTCGTAACAAGGTAGCCGTAGGAGAACCTGCGGCTGGATCACCTCCTTTCTAAAAGAAAAGGGAGTACGACCTGCTTCGGTAGCAGGTACGACTCTTCATCCCGGATCTTAGGATCTCGGGAGCTCGGTTCGTTTCTCTCTTCGACTTGTCGAGGTGAGAAGCACTCAATGGGCCGGACGGGTTCTGGTAAGTCTCATCCGATATCAAAGAGTTTGCAGACAAACGCAGGCCCCGGTTCAATGAAAATTGAGCCGGGGCTTTTTGTTTTTGCATCCCCCTTTTTTTTCCGGCATCTGAAAAACCGCGCTGCTTACTTATTCGCTTCGACCGATGTCAAAGCATCGAATGAAATCAAAGTTAGACTCCGCGAAGAATGCTGCCGCGTTTCAGCATGTGCGCGAGAGTTTTGCCCGCCAAGGCCTGATGAAACATCTCGGTGCGGAACTAGCATCGCTGCGCGCTGGCGAGTGTGAGATCCGCGTGCGGTATCGCAACGAGCTTAAGCAGCAGCACGGATACTTCCATGCGGGCGTCACCGCATCCGTCGCTGACAGCGCCTCGGGATACGCGGCCTACAGCACGATGCCCGCAGATTCTAGTGTGCTTACGGTGGAATACAAAATTAATCTAGTGGCGCCTGCTGATGGAGATCTATTGATCGCTCGAGGCCGCGTTTTGCGTTCGGGCAGAACGCTGAAGATTTGCGCAGCGGACGTTTTTGTGGTGAAGGGCAAACAGGAAATTCTGTGCGCGACCTCCCTTTCCACCATCATGGCGCTTCCCGGCCAGTCAGACATCTCCCGGTCCAGCCGCCGTCCCGCCAAGTGATTCGCTACCAGCGCGTTTACATCCGTGCTGACCTCGGGGCTAAAATGCGAGAAACTATCCGTTTGCAAGCCGCGTTTCAATTCACGTGAGGTCAAGGATGAGCTATTTTCGACTGCTGAGGATGTTGCCTATCGCGGGACTGCTTTTGCTCGGATTTTCGTCCAGCACACAGAGCTCGGCGTTACACGCTCGCTCGTTTGCTTTGGCGCTTTTCGCGCAAGATCCCGCGTCGCCACGAACATTCGCCAGCGCCGACGAACGCTACAAAGCCGACATCCTCGTTGTAGTTGCCCATCCTGATGACGAAGGCGCGGTTACGCCATATCTGGCGCGAGCCCTGGACGAAGGCAAGCGGGTCGCAGTGGTTTACGGCACCCGGGGAGGAAGCGGCGCAAATCAAGCGGGGGCTGAGCATGCCGCAGCTCTGGCGGACATTCGTGAAATTGAGGCGCGTCGCGCGTGCGCTTCACTTGGCATTTCGAATGTCTGGTTTCTCGGGGGCAAGGATACCGCAAGTCAAAACGTGCTGCAGTCGCTGGCAAGCTGGGGACATGGAGCTGCGCTTGAAGAAATGGTGCGCTTGGTCCGCTTAACCCGGCCGGAAGTTATTCTCACGTTTTTCCCCGGTGTTTTCATCGGCGAAAATCATGGCGACCATCAGGCAGCGGGGGTGTTAGCTACCGAGGCGTTCGATTTGGCGGGCGATTCAGCCGTATTTTCGTCTCAGGTAGCAGGCCCGACGCGCCGCCTAGAGCCCTATCTCGAAAATCTGCGCCCCTGGCAGCCGAAGAAAATCTATTACTTTGACGGCGGCGGTTCGGGAAGCTTTAAGGATTCGGGCCCGTCGTACTCCGTCACGGGAATTTCAAAGTCGCGTCATCTGCCTTATTGGCGTGTTGCGCTGGAATCTTTTCGGGCGCACGAAACACAGGAAAAAAAGTACATAGATTCGCTCGGAGCGATGAGCGAGCAAGAGCTGGAAAAGCAAGCAACCGACGGGTGGGGTTCGGAGCAGACGTTCGTTTTAGGCAAGTCATTGGTCGGAGGAAGTATTACGGGCGATATATTCGAAAACATCTCCGGTTCACCCGCAGTTCCTGCTCTGCGGACACTTTCACCACCAGAGATGGCGAAGGACCTTTCAATAGAACTGGGCGGCCCGTGGAGCTTCTACCGCGATTTCCGCCTCGCCCACGGCTTAGAACGATTACCTAAGCTGGACGTTCCAGAAATAGCGGTCGCTGCGGGCGGGGTTCTCGAAATTCCGATATGGCTGCAGAATTCAACGAATGCAACGCGGGATATCAAGCTCACTGTCGCGGTGCCAAACGGGTGGACTGTGAAGAATGGAGCGGATACATACTCGGTGAAGCCCGGTGAGGACGACCTAGCAACTATTGAGATCGCGGTGCCACAACTTGCTGCGTCTGAAACCACATCGAAAGAAATCAGCGAGGTATTGGTCAATGCGGAGTCGAGTGGTCAGAACGTCGGCACTATAAAGCTGCGCGTTCAATTGCGCGCCCACGCCCTACCGCAGTAAAACACCCCTTGTAGTTGGTGGATCTGCCGCGCTTCCGATTAAGGCCCGGGGACGAAGATTTTATCAGGCGCAGAGATTTCTACGCCGTGTTGTTCCGTTCGAACGCGGAAACTGCGAAGTTCGCCTTTGGCTTTCTTCGAGCGCTCGGTGGCATAGCGCAGCCAATATTGATTTTTTAAGACCATATCGAGCTGTTGCAGATATGGCGCGAACGAGACTGGAGTAAAAAATCCCTGAAAGAAACCTTCTCCTCCCGTGGCATCCGCCATCTTGGAGAGGTTGCCTTGCCCCAGGTTCAGACGGAATGAGTTTCGCCCAACACGACCTACTCCGTTAGCGAATAGTGTGTGAATGATGACGCCGGCTTTCTGCGCATTTTCGATGGTGCTATCGACGTCCGGACTGATCGGATAGTCGCCGCGAAAGCGGTCGATACCATCGGCGATCAGCAGAATCTCGCGGCGAGCGCCGCCGGTGACTGGCCATCCTTTTATCAAGCTCATCACCGAGAGATAAATACTCGAGTACGCTCCAGTGTATCCCAGCGGAATTCGGACCGATTTTGCAACTGCTTCATGATCGGTGCTGAATTGGGACACGGCTTGAACCGTGCCATTGCTGGCGTAAAACACTCCAATGGCAGTGCTGCCCGGTTGAGAATTGATAAAGCTTCTCAAATCGTTCAACTGGGTAGCGACCTCTTGATTGTCTGCGTCATCGACAACGATCGCGAGCTGGAGAGCGGCTCTATCTCCCTGCGCGGGCGTCCAGTCTGTAACTTCTCGTTTTTGTTTTCCTTCCGAGACGTTGATGTCTTGCTTGCCCAGGGCCGGTGGTGCCGTGTATTTCGGTCCCAGCACAGTGACCACCGTGGTTACCGGGACGTTGGAGGATGACGATTTATCTTGCCCATATGCTGGAAAAAGGCTCGCCGTAATAGCGGCAAAAACCAAAAGGCTCGAAGAAAAGTAACGCGAATTGAGCATTTCTGCCTCCTACGAAGATACTTCTAACGGCTCATCTCGGCCTGGCAGACACCCAGCTATGCCGAAAAGTTCTTGCACGCGTAACTCTATTTTGGGAATTGCCCTTCTGTCAAGTCGGGCTGACTGTGCCGCTAATAAACCAGTGTTAGCTGTTTGCGGCGCTCGACCCATTCCTGGGTGGCGAAGATCCGGGGGGTGAGTTCGATGAGACGCGGAAGCATATTGAACACGGCGACGGGACCCCATTCGGTTCCTTTGCGAGTGCGGAATCCTTTTTTGTTGAGTTCCTCAGCTACCTTGGTGAGCGATATATCCTGGATGATTAATTCCATCATCGACAGAAGAAACTGCATCTCTCTAGGGTTCTCCTCGAGATGCTCGCAGTCGCCCGAGACGCGTGTGCCGAAGGGAGATTCCTCGACGGGCGGGTGCGACTCTCTGGCATCGTCTTCGATCTGTCTTTCCCATTCGATGCCCACCATCCGCCAGCCGGCCTGCTGGCGCTGCTTTAAATACTCAGGGTCGAGATTGCCTTCCAACGCTTCTCTGATCCGTTCCAGCTTTGCCATAACGCCTCCTGTCCAGAAACAATCCTCGCGGAATTAGGCCCCAAATCTTGAGCAAATCTTGGGCCTCTGGCTTTGGCGCGTATTTCTATGTCGGCAAAAGACTTAATGGCAGGAAAGAACCGGCAAGAACGGGAGATTTGCCCGCTTGTGGGATGTGATGTTGCTGAATCGGACATTGTAGACTGGGTCCGCTTGAGCGTCGAAGCTAGAACATTCGCCTGCCGGCAAGGGTTCGGAATCTCCCGTGAATCTAACTCACAACCGACTGCAACGATTGATCCCTTCCGGTTCAGTTGCCTGCGGCACTGGGTTCATGCCGCTGCAGCCAGGATTGCAAAAGCGGCTGTTGATGGGTACGAACGTCGATGCAGCCGTTGATTTGCTCGAGCGTCAATTTCAATTCGCGTTCGGCTGCCGGAATCTTATGCTCGGAAAAGAACTGCTGCACTTCGTCGCGCTTGGCCGTATCGCAAAAAACGCCGGAGGCCTGCACCAGGGAAGCCTCGGAATAATTGCTAAGCTTGGTTTCTATCTCGGTCCAGTGCTGCCGGATAAAGTCCCAGGTGAGTTGGCGCCCAGCGGGATTTTGCATGATCGCTCCAATCACTTGCGGGGCGTCCTGCGCGCGCATAGCGGGCGAGATTGCAAAATTCAGAGTGCGAGTAAGCAAAGCCGGATCGCTGAAAAGGCAAAGGGCTTGGCCAAAAACGATGAATTCTTCCTGAGTCTTGAGCTGGGCGAAATGACCTAGGATTCTGTTATAAAGCGTGGCATCACCGTCACGAACTGCGATGCGAACGGCGGAAGAAAGCATGGTTGGGTCAACTGGTTGACCATTGAGGGCTTTGTCGAATAGATCCTTCGACATCTGAATGACCTTAGGATCGCGGCCTACTCCACCTAAGATTGCGAGCAGACTTGCGCGCAGCGAACGCGTCTCGTCTGAATCACCGGGAGCAGAAACCCAACCCAGTTTGTCAGCGACCGGACCAAACGTGGCGCGGACCCAAGCCCGGTACTCGTCTCGATCTGCGTCGCTCAGTAGATAATCGTCTGCGAACCTTAGCTGATTCGACAGATAGTTCATCACGTC
>DATBYA010000025.1:0-11729 GCA_036514015.1 Candidatus Sulfotelmatobacter sp. | reverse complement strand
GCGCCGCGGCGAACGAATAGAGGATCTTTCAAGAGATCGCGCAAGCGCTTCAAAGCGTGGCTGATAGCGGGCTGGGTGAGGTTCAACTGGTGGCCGGCGCGGGTAATGTTTCCCTCGCGGTAAATCGCTTCCAGTACGACGAAGAGGTTGAGATCGACCTGGCTCAAATGCACGAAACACATATTACTGGATTCGTAAGATTCATTTGATGAATTTTGAAGGAATCGCTAGGCTGTGTAACTTGTTCGAGACATAACATAACTTCCACTATGCATTTTGCCCTCTCAAACCGCGCCCAAGACTACCTGCAGAGGCTCGGGGCATTCATGCAGGAAGATGTGTTGCCGGGAGAGGCCAAGTACAGCAGTGAAGTCCAGAATGTGGCTGACTGGCGCACCTGGAAGCAGCCGTCGATCATGGAAGAACTCAAAGCCAAAGCCAGGTCTCGAGGTCTGTGGAATCTCTTTCTTCCCGAAAAACAGTACGGCGCGGGGCTGACGAATGTGGAATATGCCCCATTGGCCGAAATGATGGGGCGGTGTTCGATTGCCTCCGAGGTCTTCAACTGCAATCCTCCTGACACTGGGAATATGGAGGTTTTGGTCAAATACGGATCCGAGGAGCAGAAACAACTTTGGCTGAAGGCGCTTCTGGCCGGGGAAATTCGGTCTGCGTTTTGCATGACCGAGCCGGGAGTCGCGTCGTCGGACGCAACCAACATGCAGGCCACGGCCGCCATCGAGGGCGACCAAGTGGTATTGAACGGACACAAGTGGTGGAGTTCGGGCGTGGGGCATCCTCACTGCCGCCTGCTGATCTTCATGGGGCTGACGTGCCGCGAAGCGGACAAGTACCGACGACATTCGATGGTTTTGGTGCCGCTGCCTACGCTGGGAGTTGAGATCGTGCGCATGATGCCGGTTTTTGGCGCTTATGACGCTCCTTTCGGCCACGGGGAGGTGAGCTTCCGCAACGTACGCCTGCCGGTGGACAACATCATCGCCGGGCCCGGACGTGGATTTGAGATTGCGCAGGGCCGCCTTGGGCCGGGGCGCATTCATCACTGCATGCGAACCCTGGGGGCAGCGGAACGTGCGCTCGAGCTGCTTTGCCGGCGATCGTTGGCGCGAGTGGCCTTTGGCAGCCCGTTGGCCGAGTTGGGAGGAAATGCGGATGTGATCGCCAACGCGCGCATCCAGATCGAGCAGGCGCGCTTGCTCACTCTGAAAGCCGCCTGGATGATCGACCAACTGGGGGCCAAGGGAGCGAAAAGCGAAATCTCGCAAATCAAGGTGGTCGTGCCCAACATCGCCCTGGCGATTATTGATCAGGCGATCCAGATGCACGGAGCAGCGGGCGTGTCGGAGGATTTCCCGCTGGCGGAGATGTTCGCTTCCATACGGACATTGCGCATCGCCGACGGCCCCGACGAAGTGCATCGAGCGCTGATCGCCAGGCTGGAGCTGAGCAAGTATAAGGCGGGGAAACCTGAAGCCGCCTGAAGTCGGAAGCGTACGTGAGCAGTGAGTTGAAAATGCGCTTGCGGCCGGGTCGACTCGTGCCTCTCCTATGACAATGAGCCCGGTACAAACGGTTCGTGGTCCCGTAAGCTCCTCACAACTTGGAACGACGCTGATGCACGAGCACGTCTTCGTGTTGGATACGGAAATCCTGCAGAATTATCCCGAGGAGTGGGGCGGCGAGGCGCCACGGATTGCGGACGCCGTGTCGCGACTTAACCAACTCCACGCCCGCGGAGTGAGCACGATTGTCGACCTCACGGTGATTGGCCTGGGACGATATATTCCGCGTATCCAACAAATCGCCCGGCAGACTCCCATCCACATCATCGTCGCAACCGGGATCTACACCTACCAGTCGGTTCCCTTCTATTTCCATTTACGTGGTCCGGGGACTGCGATGGGCGGCCCTGAGTTGATTGCTGACATGTTTGTGCAGGACATCGTCGAGGGTATTGCCAACACGGGCGTGAAGGCGGGAATGCTCAAATGCGCCACCGACAAACCCGGGGTGACTCGGGATGTGGAGCGAATCCTGCGTGCCACGGCAAAGGCACACCGGCGCACCGGGACGCCCATTTCTACCCACACGCACGCAGGCAAGAAGGTGGGGCTCGATCAGCAACGGATCTTCCTGGAAGAGGGCGTAGACCTGTCCCGAGTCGTGATCGGGCATTCGGGGGACACGACCGATTTGGAATATCTGGAAACCCTGATAAGGAATGGATCTTACTTAGGGATGGATCGGTTTGGCATCGATACGATTCTCTCGTTCGAAGATCGCGTCAATACCGTGGCGACCCTGTGTGAACGTGGCTTTGCGAACAAGATGGTACTGTCGCACGATGCAGCCTGCTTCACGCACTGGCTACCCGAACGCGCCCTGCCAACCGTTCTGCCGCATTGGCATTATCTACACCTTCACAATGATGTGATCCCGGCGCTAAAGACAAAGGGCGTGAACGAGGAGCAATTACACGAAATGCTGGTGGAAAATCCCCGGCGCATTTTTGAGAGGCAGGGGGCGTACTGAGCGGGAATGTCCGCCAGGAGCGCGCACCTAGCCAAGGGCGATGCGGAAATATTTTACCGCCAACCCACCACAAAGGAGCAGGCATTGACGACTTCAGCAGTGCTGGGCGAGTTCATGGGGACGATGGTTTTGATTTTGCTGGGGAACGGTTGCGTGGCGAACGTTGTGTTGAAGCATTCCAAAGCGCACGGGTCGGGATGGATTGTGATCACCGCGGGCTGGGCGTTCGCCGTGATGTCCGCGGTGTTTGTCGCCATCGCGTGCGGCAGCAGGGATGCTCACATCAACCCAGCGGTAACGTTGGGATTCGCGGTGGCGACGGGAAACTTTGCCAAGGTCGTGCCCTATTCAGCGGCGCAAATGCTAGGTGCGTTTGTTGGATCGGTCTTAGTGTGGATTCACTTTGGGCCGCACTGGAAAGCGACAGAAGATCCGGAGTTGAAGCGAGTATGCTTCTGCGGGGTGCCGGCGATTCGGAATTTCACAGCGAATCTGATCAGCGAGGTCCTGTGCACGTTCGTGCTGGTGTTTGTAGTGGGAGCGATTTTTTCGAAAGCCGTGCTGACCACCGGCCTAGCGGGTGGGCTGGCCCCTTGCCTGGTCGGGTGCCTGGTGTGGGGCATTGGCCTATCGCTCGGAGGTACGACTGGTTATACGATGAATCCTGCGCGCGACTTTCCTACCCGGATAGCACATGCGGTGCTCCCCATCGCGGGCAAAGGCGGCTCAGATTGGGGCTACGCGCCGATCCCCATCCTGGGACCCTTGGTCGGCGGCACATTGGCGGGGCTTCTGCTTCGCACTCTTCACGTTTAGGGAAATCATATCCGGGATCGCCTGCTCTGAGCATCACCTGCCTTTGAAGGCAGGGGCGCGTTTCTCCAGGAAGTGGGCCACGCCCTCTTTGAAATCTTCGCTGCGCAAGCTGGCCACCATTTCCTCCACGGCAAGATCGAAAGACTCAGTTAAGGTCTGAAACATGGCCCGGTAAACCTGGCGCTTGATGACTCGCAAAGAACGGGGACTGACCCGCGACGCGAGATCGACAGCATATTCGTTGACCTTGTCGGGAAAGTTTTCCTGAGCGAAGACCTGATTCACCAGCCCCAGGCGCAATGCTTCGGCGGAGTTAATCTGCCGGGCGGAAAACAGCAGGTCGAGAGCGTTGGGAAGCCCGACGATACGCGGCAGCATCCAGGCCATGCCGTACTCGGCAATGAGCCCACGCTGCGCGAACGTGGTCGAGAAGCGAGCGGCGTCGGAAGCCAGGCGCAGATCGCAATAGAGCGCAATGACCAGACCAAGACCGACCGCCGGACCGTTAATGGCGGCCAGAATCGGCTTCTCGATCCCGAGGAAATAAGAATATTTCTTCTGGAAATCGGGCGGAACTCCCTCGCGTTGCAGGGAGTCGCCGCCCAATCGCGAGACGGCGTCGCGCTCTGGGCCGGGCAAGCCCTGGGCGGCGACGGAACTCAATAGAGACATATCAGCGCCGGCGCAAAAGCCGCGTCCGGCACCGGTCAGCACGATGATGCCGACGTTGTCATCGCGCTCGGCCTGGTCGAGGCAGCCACGCACTTCCTTTTCCATGGTGGCCGTCCAGGCGTTCAGTTTGTCGGGACGATTGAGCGTGATGGTTGCGACTCGATTCGCGACTTCGTAGATCGTTTCCTCGGTTGGCATGGACATTCACCCGGACGTGCGGCAGTGTGGATTCCAAGGACAAGCGCTGTGCCATGTCTGGCGTACGCCGCTCCCAACATCGGCGGCCATCCCGGTGACACAGGATTGCCGCTGCTTCGACGATGCCTCAGAAAGTTAAGCGAACACCAAGTTGGATCTGGCGTTTGGGCAATGCGGAGGTGAAAGTCAACGGCGTGCTGGGCGTGGCTGGTTGTCCGTTGACCACGGTGCCGGGCCGAACCCCGTGCACGTCAAACGTGGTTTCACCCGACCCACCAACAGCCGTGGGAAAAGCAAAGAGAGGGCTTACCTCGTTGTTTACGCTGGCAAAATTTGTCCGGTTCGCGATGTTAAATCCTTCCGCCGTGAACTGCAGGTTGGTCTTCTCGCCTAGTTTGTGCCGCCAGCTCAAACGCGCATCGAAGTCGACGTAATTAGGGCCCAGACCGGTGTCGCGCGCGGCTCCGATGGGACGTTCATTGGTGGTGTGATTGTCGCCATTCACCTCGCCTCCAGCCAGCAGATTGAAAGGATGTCCGCTGTGGTAGGAGAAAATCGGAGCCAGTTGGAAACCAGACAACACCGTCTGTTTCCAGGGGCTGTCGAGCACTCCGGCGATCACCACTTTGTGCCGCTCATCAAACTCGGAAAGCGCCCGATCCAAGTTAAGATTCGTCGGATCTTGCGGCCCGTAATCGGAGTTGTAGTCTGTGGACGTGTCAAAGGCTTTACTGAAGGTGTAATTTCCGAACAGAGTGAAGTGATCGCTGAAGCGCTTCTTAACTTCCACGATGCCGCCTTCGTACAGAGCGTAGGCCTCAGAACTGTATTGGTTATTCTGCACCACCAGCGGATTCACAACGCATTGAGCGGGCGGTGCACATGGCAGGCCTTCGGCGCCGCCCAGCGGATCGGCCGCCGCGCTGGTATTCCAGTTGCGATAGGAAACCGTCTGGCCATTGGCCAGGGTTACCGTGCTGAACGGCGCCGGCAGCAGGTTGGTATCGATGGCGACCGGGAGTCTCTGGGTATGCGAATAGATACCGCTGAGAGAGATTGAAAACCCAGGCGCGATCTCATGTTCAATTCCCAACGAGGCCTGTTGCGCAATGGGGGGACGATAGCCCGGCTGGTTCACGAAAACCACCTGCAGCGGACCGATGGGACCGCTATTGGTAACGTTGATGCCCAGCGGGGCCACTGCCGCCGGGGTGATGCAGGCAGCATTCCCAGCGGTCGGGGTCGTGCAGGCGATCAAGTTGTTCGGTGCTCCATTCGCAAAGAGCGTCTGAAAGACCGCTGGCGCGGTTTGTAAACCGGGAATGCCGGTCGATGTGATCGGATCTACATAGATAGAAATTTCCCGGTTACAAGGGCTGGCGCCGGTGCCAGGAATGATCGGTACGTTGAACTGGGAGACCCCGCAGATTGAGCTCAGATTTGCGACCTGGCCGGCTCCGGACTGGTTCTCGACCGCGGATTTATTGCCGTTCACAACCCCCAGGCTCAAGTCGACGTCGGGAATCTGAACGTCGACCGGTCCATAGAAGATTCCGTACCCGCCGCGGACGACGGTCTTGTGATTTTTGAAGGGGTCCCACGCGAAGGAAACGCGCGGGGCGAAGTCCTTCTTATAGGTTGTCAGTGGGGCGAATTGCGAGTCCAGTGAGTAGCGGAGACCGTAGTCCAGGGTGAAGCTTGGGGTTACCTTCCAGGAGTCCTGGGCGTAGAAGTCGGTGAGCGGGCGGGTGTAATACGGATATGTCGGATTTCCGAAACCCTGCTGGTAAACCTGTGGCAGCCCCAACGATGCCGATTGCAACGGATTGATGGCGGTGGTTGCCAGCTGGGGGCTGATCAAACCTCCGGGGAGCGACCCGAACACAAAGCGTCCGGGGAAAAATGTGTGCGATTCGGTGTGATTGCCGCGGAGCAGTTCGTAGGCACCGAACTTAAGAGTGTGAAGGCCGCGGATCACGGTGAAGTTGTCTGCGAACTCGTAGCGGCGCAGAATGGTGATGTTGGGTATGAAGATGCTTGTTCCCAGATTATTGATAAAACTTGGAATCTGCAGCCCGACTTCTCCCGGCTCGTTGGGAATCACGTTAAAGCTGTTGTAATCCCATTGCACACGGGCCTCGTTCTGCATGGTCGGAGTGAACTGGCGGTACCATGCGGCTTGCAGATTATTGTCATACGTATGGATCGAACTGCCCGCCGAAAAAGCGGTCAGAGACTGCACGTCGGGCGACTCCTCGAGATCGTGGCCATACCTGTAGGTTACGGAAATTTCATTGTTGGCATTAAAGCGGTGATCCAAACGGGTCGACCCGAGATATTCGCGCGAGTCGTAAGGAAAAAGTCCGCCCTCGGTTTCAAACTGATTCTGGAGGAAGCTATTGAGCGCAGCCTGGGTTGCGGTCACGGCTGGGTCTAAAGCAGGACTCGTGCCGATCGTCAAAATACCCTGGAGAGCGCCGGCACATTGGTTGGCCGGTAACAGGACCGGGGGCTGACCGGGCGGCGTCAGGCAAGTCACGACCGCTGACCCTTGGGCTGCCAGCGCGGCGAGAGCAGCATTCTCGGACGCGGTAGGTAGAAAAATATTGGTATCAGTCAACAGCGGAACCGCGTTCTGCGCGTTCTGCCGCAAGCCTTCGAAAGCAACCAACAGAAAGGTCTTATCTTTCTTGATTGGGAAACCGATGGTTCCCCCGAATTGCTGGCGAGTCAAGGTATCCTTAACCGGCGACCCTACCAATTCGGCTTGGGTGAGAGGATCGAAGGCCTGGCCGGGCTGCAAGGGCTGGCTGAAGGAAAACGGATTGGCGGCGTCCATGACATCGTCGCGGAAAAAACCATAAAGCGTGCCCTGCATGTCGTTGGTGCCAGACTTAGTCACGATGTTGATGGACGCGCCAGTGGCTGCCCCCAGTTCTGCAGCGTAGTTGCTGCGATTGATTTGGAATTCCTGCACATCGTCCTGGCTTACGGTGAGGCGCACGCCACCGCTATCGCCTGAGGTCTCGCCGCCGTCGACGGTGATACTGTTGCCTCTGCCATTGCTACCGTAGAACGACAACCCGCTCTGTGGTGTTTGCTTGACCCTGAAATCCTGGTCCCCCGCCAACCGGGTGGAATCAGAGACGCCGGGCGCGAGCAACGTAAAGGTAAGGTAATCGCGGCGGTCGATCGGCAGGTCCTCGATGTACTGTTGTGAAATTCGATCCGCTTGGCTCCCGCGTTCAGTTTCCACCACGGGCGGCTGGTCGGTTACTTCGACTACCGTCGCCACCTGCGACGGTTTCATCTTGAAGTCGGAAGTGACTGTCTGCCCGATAGCAACCGTTAGGCCTCTTCGAATCTCAGTAGCAAACCCCGCCATTTGCGCGCTGACGTCGTAAGTGGCGGGTGACAGACCCACGATTCGGAACTGACCGGTGTCATTGGTCATTGCAGTGCGCTTCAGACCGGTCTGGGTCTCGATTACATTGATCGTGGCCTTCGGCAAAACCCCGCCGGAAGCGTCGATTACAGTCCCACTGATCTCTCCCGATGAGCCGACACCCTGCGCGTGAGCCATGGTTGCGAACAGGAGGCACAGAAGAGAGCACGCGATTGACTTCACGGCGCAATAGACAAATAGCTGCTTCCACGAACATGCCCCGTGGCGTGAGGCCGCACAACTATCCAAACTGCTCTGTGCAAAAACCATATTCCCCCCTAGCTCAGGCTTCGTCTCAATCACAGCAAAGGCCCAGTCGCCTGCCAGCATCCTGCCGCGTCCTTCCAACCTGCTGAGTGCTTTCCAGGTCGGAACGGTTTGCAGCGAGGTTCCCCACTTTTCTTCGACGGGCGGAATGAGAAGACACAACTATCCACTCTCCTGCGTTTCAGGGCGACGCATCGGGCACGAGGGTAGCTGCGTTTTTCAGATTCATCAAATGAATTTTATGGATGACGATGTATGCTGGGAACGAATTGGGCTGGATCCGCGGCGGAGGGGCTGTAGACCGGCGGTGAAATATCAGTTCCATGGACTTAGGAGCTCTTTTCGGCTGCGTTTGCGTCGATTGGCTGCGCGGCCAGAAATTCGAAAATCGCTTTCTCCGCGGCTTCCGGCTGATCGGTCAAGAACAGATGGCTGGCGTGTTCGAGCAAGATGAGCTGTGCCCCGGGAATGCGCGCCGCGATCAATTCCCCGTTTCCCGGCGGGACCAGCCGGTCGGCTTTCCCGTGAATGACGAGAGTCGGAGCCGTGATCTGGGGCAGGCGGCGGAACGATTCCCACGCAAGTATGGCCTGCAGTTGAGCAAGATAGCCGGCCGGGCTGGTCGGCCAGGGGTGACGCCGGGCGATATCTTCATCGATCAAGTGCCGCGGCGTCGCGGCGTCGTAGATAAAAGGGATTGCGGCCTCGGCTGCTTGTTCCCGGCTCATCCAGGTACGGGCTTTCAGCATCTCGACCGCGGCCGGCTCGGCACGCTTGGCGTTCGGTCCCCCGAAGGCTGTGCAGCCAAGAATGAGAGACTGCACACGGCCGGGATACTGCAAGGCAAATTCCTGGGCAATCATGCCGCCCATCGACACCCCAAAGACATGGGCACTGGAAACGCCAGCGGCATCGAGCACGGCGGCTGCGTCAGAAGCCATGAGAGCGATCGAGTAGGGGCCTGCAGGCACATCGCTCTGTCCGGCACCTCGATTGTCGAGTGCGATCGTCCGGAAGGAAGTTGACAGCGCCGGCCGAGTGCGATGCCACATGGCGGAGGGGTAGCCCAGGCCCATAATCAACAAAATCGGCGCGCCCCTTCCCTGCTCGTCCCAGTAGATCGTTGTTCCCTGGTTGTCAGCAAACGGCATTCAAGCTCCATTCCGAACAAAATCGACTGCAGCCCGATCAGGTTCTGCGACTGCCAGCAAGCGCGATCAATCTGCAGCTACTTCGAGGATCAGCTTGCCGAGGTTCTCCCCCTTGAATAGCTTCAGGAAAGTGTCGGGAAAGGTTTCGAGCCCTTTGACAATATGCTCGCGTGACTTAAGCTTGCCCGCCGCCATCCAGCCTGCCATCTCCTGAGCAGCCTGGGCATAGCGGTCGGCATAGTCAAAGACCAGCATGCCTTTCATCGTCGCGCGATAGACCACTAGCGAGAGATAGTTGCTCGGTCCCTGGACTGGACCCGTATGGTTGTATTGTGAGATGGCACCGCAGATTACGATGCGAGCGCCCCGCGCCAGGTTCGCGAGAGCAGCCTCGAGGATGTCGCCGCCGACGTTGTCGAAATAGATGTTCATCCCCTGCGGGCAGGACTTCCGCAATGCCGCAGTCACATCCTCGGACTTGTAATCAATGGCTGCGTCAAATCCCAGGTCGGTGACGAGATAGCGGCACTTGTCGGCGCCGCCCGCAATGCCGACCGCCCGGCAACCCTTGATTTTGGCAATCTGTCCCACGACGGAGCCCACGGCCCCCGCCGCCGCGGAGACGACTACGGTCTCACCCAGTTGAGGCTGGCCGGTTTCGAGCAAGCCGAAATATGCCGTCATCCCCGTCATGCCCAACACGTTGAGGAAGGTTGGGAGCGGCGCGACACGCGGGTCCACCTCGATCAAGCCCTTCCCCGCGGAGAGGAAATATTCCTGGATTCCAAACGTTCCCGATACATGCCTGCCCACGGCGAACTGAGGGTTCTTGGAGGCGACCACTTGGCCCACCGCCAACGCCCGCATCACCTCGCCGATGGCAACGGGCGGGACGTAGGACCGGCTCTGGTTCATCCAGCCACGCATGGCCGGGTCGAGCGATATAAACAACACTCGGATCAGCAGTTCGCCTTCGTGCAATTCACGAACCGTCTCTTCCTCGTAAGTCCAGTCCGTGCGCTTCGGCATTCCCACGGGGCGAAAAGCAAGGGTGAATCTGTGATTGACAAGTCGCATGCCGGTTTCCTTTCTGGTCAGACGGTGTAGCGCTCACTGGACAAAAGTCGAGCCGCAATCTGACGACGCAGGGCGACGGAGTTCACCGGCGTGTGATCCGCATAGCCCCGCATGGTTAGGAGATGCTTGCGCAAGACGTCTCCTTCGCAGCAGGCGCTCAGCACCGTGCGTGAGAACCCCTCAATCCGAGCGGTGGCATCGCGCAGCTCTACAGCACAGATATCGCGGGCGATTCCGCTCTTGCCCGAGGAGGTCAGCTTCTTGCTGCGAAGCAGGCTAGATTCCATGGCAAAGACCTCCATGGCGATATCGGAGAGGTTCATGATGACTTCCTGCTGTTTCTCAAGCTGAGCGCCGTATGTTTCATGCGCGATTGCAAGTGTAAGGAGGGCGATTGTTTTCGCATTGCAAACCAGGCCGTCTTCTTCCGTAACCCCGGGTTTTTCCCCCTTGGAGACGCCGGGTTTCTGGCTTGCGTTCAGGACGGAGCGCGCCGCTTCAAACAGAGGCAACTGCCCGCGGGCCGCGCGCTTCAAGGGCATGCCCATAATGACCAGCCGGTTGATTTCGCTGGTGCCTTCAAACAGGCGGTTGATGCGCGAATCGCGATAGGCTCTTTCGACTGCATAGTCCTGATGAAAACCGTAACCGCCATGAATCTGGACGCCTTCGTCAACCACGTAGTCGAGCATCTCCGAGGCGAAGACTTTCACCATCGAACATTCCGCCGCATACTCCTCGACCGCCTGCATCTCGGTGACGGAACTCTGTCTCCGCTCGGCGGACGTGGCCTGCATCTGGCTTTCGATGAGCCCGGCTACGCGCCAGATCATGGACTCGGCGGCAAAGATCCGAATGGCCATTTCTGCGAGTTTGTGCTGAATCGCTCCGAAGTCCGCGATGGCAGAGCCAAAAGCTTTTCGCTGCTTGGCGTACTTGATGGAGATCGCGAGCACGTTCTTGGCGGCGCCGACGGACGCGGGTCCAAGTTTCAAGCGTCCGATATTAAGCACGTTGAACGCGATGACGTGACCGCGCCCGATTTCTCCGAGAACGTTCTCGACGGGAACAGCTACGTTATCGAGATAGACCGCAGTGGTTGAGGTACCGAGAATGCCCATTTTATGTTCTTCGGCGCCGCTGCTGACACCGGGGAAGGCTCGCTCTACGAGGAAGGCGGTGAACTTTTCGCCACCGACTTTCGCGAAGATGGTGAACAGATCGGCCGCGCCGCCGTTGGTGATCCACATTTTCTGGCCGTTGAGTAGGTAATGCTTGCCGTCGGGAGCCAGGTCGGCACGAGTTCGCGCGGCAAGAGCGTCAGAACCCGCCAATGGCTCGGTGAGGGCATACGCCGCCAACAGTTCCATACGAGCCAATCGAGGCAGATATTTTTTCTTCTGCTCCGGGGTGCCGAAGTACACGATGGGGAGCGTGCCAATGCCGGTGTGCGCGGAGTGCCAGCCCGCATAGGAGGCATCGCGTCCCATGTGTTCGGCGGCGACCATCAGCGAGGGCAAATCCATTTCCATGCCGCCAAATTCTTCCGG
>DATBYA010000024.1:0-40461 GCA_036514015.1 Candidatus Sulfotelmatobacter sp. | reverse complement strand
GAGAGAACGGCAATAGGAGCGCGACGATTAGGACTATTTGAAAGAGGCTCATCGACGTGGACCGCCTGCCCGCGCAGTTTACCGCAATAGAGCGAAATTACGCCAGCACTCCCTGACTGCGACGAAATGACCGCGCGTATTTCTTTTAACGAATCGTGATAGAGCCGATCAACCGCCGCATTGTCTAGCGCGTCTAGCTCTTTCGCGCTCGGTGGTGGCGTGTCTTCGGGCCGCTGGCATCCTGTCAGCAGCTCGCTGCGTTCATGCCGCTGCTCGTTCTGCTGACACGCTCGCCAAGCTTGCGTTAGAAGTGTCAGAGTCAGCGGACGGCCAGCGGCGTAGCGAAGTAGATATCGCTCGCGCTCTGGAGTCGGAGCATAGTCCGACTGGTATGCTTCGAAAACCGTGAACACGGCGTCGTCACAACACTGTCTATAATTTGGATCATTCAAAATTTCCACGCCCGGTTCCTCACCATCGAGCGCATATTGCAGGTACTGCGACACTGCGTCCTCGGTCCGTCCTACCTGCGCGAGGCGCGTGACATGTAGCCTCTCTTTGTCACTCAAGTTCCGAGCCGTGCCAACGGGAACGTCGAGCAAGCCCTCGGCGTCGAGGGCGCGATAAGTTGAAGTAGGGTTCGTGACGGACCAGAATCGGGCATCAATCAAGTCTGCGACAATCTCGTCAAGCTCGCCCTCCTGTTGGCTTGCGGGTAACGCGTTGAACGCCAGAGTGGTGGCGATGAGGCGGTAGTTGTTGTCGGTTGCTAGATAGGCAGGGTTGGCTCGCTTAAAGGCTGCTGCAATCGATTCGCCCTTGCGCTGCCGCACTTCGTCGCGCAAGCCTTCGTGGCCGATCTCGTTGCCGACCCGCTCCAGAGTCTCGGTATCGGGGTCTAAAACGAATTTACGTAGCTCAGCGGCGCTGGCGGACAGGGCGGTATCTCGCCAGTCCTTGGCCCATCGATTATCGTGGACCTCCGGGGCTGGAGGCGGTTGAAGCGCGGGAAAAGCGCTGAGGTCCAGCGGTGCGAATTGGTCAGCATCGATCCAGGCGGACTCCTTGGCAATAATTGATTTCTGTTGTTCTGGTGTCATGGTCATAGGAAATGTCTCAGAGGAAAGGAAGGCGGTGCAGGTCCTGTCGGATCTAGATTTGCTATTTTTGGTGAGATTATTGGGATACTACGATGGCGGCACGTCTCGTCAACAAGGAGGACTAGATCGCGATGGATATATTCGTCATCTCTACCATCATTCTCGGAGTTTGGGCCGCTGTCGGACCGCTCGTTGGTGTACGCTACGGCCACGAGTTGGCTAAACGATCGCAGAAAGAACGCTGGATAGCTGACAATGAGAAAGAGGAGTATCGAGAACTTCTAAGCGCGTTGTTTGATGCCGCTAATATATCCGTCTTAAACCGGAGCCTAGGCCGCGAGGCCACGGTCGAAGAGGAGTTACAGGAGGAAAGAAGCGATCATCGCCTCCAAGGCGTGATCCATACCCGCTTATTCATACGGGAATTCGTGACAAAAGATATTTTTGGAGAGTGGAAGAGGGGCGATGCCGCATTCAAAAAAGGCTTTTGGCAGGTGTGAAACCAGGAACACCCGAGCAGCGATGATTTTGCACCGTTTTTGCACCGAAGAGGTCAAAATTGGGCAGATTTCACCAAAGGGTGCCAAGGGTAAGCCATTGAAAAATATAGGAAATGGGGCAGTTGCGAGCCATTAAGAGTCAGTTGCTCTGCCAATTGAGCTACGCGCCCACGGTGGGATTTGGCTGGTTGGACGAACGAAAATTATAGCATCTGGGGAGGGCTCTCCGCATGGACAGCCCAGTGCCCAGTGCCACGGCAATTGGATTGGCTCTCGCGCGGCAGCAAACAGACATCGAAGTTCGAGGTGCGCGCCCTGCGCTCCAATCTTTCCACCGTAGGTAAGCCTTCAATCGTACGAAAGAAGGACGATCGCATTGAGAATGAAGGGAAGAAAGCTCTACTACAAACTCGCCGAAGGAGTGAAGCTTTAACCTGGCAGAGCCTCTTGACTTTGCGCTGCCCCAGTAGGGTGGGAGTGGGGGCCGCCAAATTTCCATAGCGATGGCAGGCGCCCCTCAGGCTGCTCGCCCGCGCGTTCGTTTGGCGGGAAGAGCCGATGGTCGCGTGAGTTCGCCAAGCAAAGTAATCAGAGCACCCTGAACGCGAAAGAATTTGGTTTCCGCGTCCCCTCCAATAGCTAAAGACTCCGGCATGGAGGCAACCACGGCAGCCAGTCCGTAATCCATTTCACGATGCACGGGGAAGCTTATAAGCTTTTTCATCCCGCCCGGATAATCCGTGAGCAGCATGACGACGAGTTCTGCGCCACCGCAGATGAGAGAAGCCACCGCCGCACGTCGGTTGCGGCGCCAGAACCAGGCCGTCGTTCCTAGAAACAGCCCGACGCTCGCATAGTCGATGAGAGCATGGGCCTTCGGCGTCACTATTCGGGGAATCGGTTTTGCAACAATCTTCGTCAACCTATTTAGGCCTGGCATCGCAAACCTCATTCTTCATGGAACACAGACGCGAGTGCTGCATTACTGACAACCATCCAGGAATCAGCCAGCCACAACGTCCTACCAAACCCCCAAGCCTGGCCCTGCGCCTTCTAACATTCACGCCGTCCGAAGGCAGTTCTCAGGTGTTCCTGCCAGTCCGTGATCCACTATCGGGAGGCGGAAGGGTTGTTTTCCGACATGTTTGTCAGCACCGATCTTGAACTCACTGGGGAGCAAATGCTGCATGCCCAAGTCGTCGGAGCGGTCACAGAGAACACTAAACTGGCAGATGACCCTTCCACATCCGGTTGATGCTGTAAGTGCCCAAGGAGGAATCTTGTATTCATCGCACCGCGAGCGCGGCTTAGAAAGCCCGATAGATTAAGAGAGCTCGGATATAATCGGGGAAATTCTCCCGCCTATGCGAACCTGGTTTCTGAGGATCTGGCTCGGCCTGTGGATCGATCTACTTCTGGCTGCAATCGCGCTCGCTCAGACCGTGCCTCCTCAAATTGCGCCGTCCATACCGCAAGCCGCGCAACCTCCGATCCCACGGTTTGAAGACATCGCGCAGAAGTCGGGTCTCACCGTCCCGCATATTTCCTCACCAGACAAGAAATATATTGTCGAGTCGATGAGTGGGGGTGTCGGTCTGATTGATTGCGATAACGACGGGAAACTCGACATTATTGCGGTGAATGGGTCGACGGTAGAGCGCTATCGCCAGGGTGGGGATCCGATGATCACGCTCTACCACCAGGATGCTGACTTGAAGTTCACCGACATCACCAAAGCAGCGGGGCTCACGCACAAGGGGTGGGGCATGGGCGTGGCGGTTGCAGACTACGACAACGACGGACTTCAAGACATTTACGTAACCGGCTACGGAGGCAATGCGCTCTATCACAACCTCGGCAACTGCACGTTCGAGGACGTGACCGAAAAGGCCGGAGTGGCGGGCGGCGGGTTCAGTACAGGAGCGGCATGGGCCGACTACGATCGCGACGGCCGCGTCGATCTTTTTGTGTCGCGCTACGTGCATGTCGATATGGACAAACTGCCGGAGTTCGGCAACGATCCGCATTTCTGCCGATTCAAGACGGTGCTGGTGCAGTGCGGGCCGTGGGGCATGCCCGGAGAGTCGGACATGCTGTTTCACAACAAGGGCGACGGCACGTTTGAAGAAGTTTCGAAAAAAGCTGGAGTTGACGATCCGCATCATTATTACGGCTTGGGCGCGACCTGGGGCGACTATGACAATGACGGCTGGCCTGATCTTTATGTGGCCAACGATGCGGGACCGAATTTTCTTTATCGCAATAAACACGACGGAACTTTCGAAGATGTCGGCCTGCTCTCCGGTGTAGCCCTCAGCGGCGATGGCCTTCAGCAAGGCTCGATGGGCGTGGCCTGGGGCGACTATCTGCACGAAGGGCGCTTGTCGATCCTGGTCACAAATTTTGTGGAGCAGGGATCGACGCTCTATCACAACCTGGGCGGCGACAGCTTTCAAGACGTCAGCGTCCGGGCGAAGATTATGAAGCCCACATATCCGCTGGTGAGTTGGGGTACGTCATTCTTCGACATGGACAACGACGGCTGGCTCGATATTTTGATCGCCAGCGGTCACGTCTATCCGCAGGTCGACACCATCCCCGGCGGTACGCAGTACCGTCAACCGCTGGTGCTGTTTCGCAATCATCGCGATGGAACGTTCGAGGACGTTTCCTCAACACTGGACAAGCTGCCGCAGCAATCAAGCCGGGGCGTGGCTTTTGGCGATATCAATAACGATGGCAATGTCGATTTGGTGATTCTTAACGTCGGCGAACCGCCGTCGCTTCTGCTGAACCGCGGCAACAATTCGAATCATCGTGCGCTATTCAAGCTGGTGGGAACCAAGAGTAACAAGGCAGCGATTGGTGCACGGGTCACGGTGAAAGCCGGATCGCTGGTTCAGATGGACGAGGTCCGTGGGGGCGCAAGCTATCTTTCGCAGAATGATTTACGGCTGCATTTCGGACTCGGATCGAACGACCAGATGAGGGAGGTGAGCATTCGCTGGCCGAACGGCGAAACGGAAACTCTGCGGGACGTGCCGGCGGATTTTATTTACACCATCATCGAGGGAAAAGGAATTCAGCAGAAAGTGGCGCTTCCGGCTTTGAAGCAAGGCTGAGAGTTGGCAACCCAGTGCTCATTCGATCCCCAGCTGCTTCTGAATCTGCTCCAGCGGCACGCCTTTGGTCTCCGGAACCATGGTCTTCACCCAAATGAGTTGCAGAACCATCATGCCGGCAAAAAATGAGAAGACATAGCCGGGGGAGAAGGCGGCGACCATCTTTGGAAAGAAAGTGGTGAGCGCGGCGGCGAAGATCCAGTGGGTAAAACTGCCGAGGGTCTGGCCCTCCGCGCGGTGTCGATTGGGAAATATCTCGGAGATAAAAACCCAAATCACTGCTCCCTGGCCGATCGAGTGAGCGGCGATAAACGCAAAAATGCACAGCGGCACCATTGAGAGATGATTTGTAAAGAAAGCCCAGGCCACCAAGCCGAGCGAGACGATGTAGCCGAAGGAGCCAATATAGAGAAGCGTGCGCCGGCCGAGGCGGTCAATCAGCCAAAGGCCGACAAAAGTGAAAACCAGATTGGTCACGCCAATCCCGATGGATTGCAGCAGCGCGGCTTTTGCCGCGAGGCCCGTAAGTTCAAAGATGCGCGGCGCGAAGTACAGAATCGCATTGATGCCAGACATCTGGTTGAAGAAGGCAATCAGAATCGCCAACAGAATCGGCTTGCGCAGACGCATCGTCCAGAAACGTCCTGACGAGGCTTTCTCGGACGACGCGGCGATAATCGTGTCCGCTTCGGCCGTGAGTTCGGCAGGCGAAGCTTCCGGTTCGATGCGCTGCAGAACTTCAAGACCAGCCGCGCGATCGCCCTTTCGGCTGAGCAGCCAGCGCGGACTTTCCGGAAGGCCAACGCAGAACACCGCGTAGAGCAGCGACGGAAACGCCGCCACGCCTAACATCCACCGCCACGCGTTTTCGCCGATGCTTGCCAGCAGCGCGTTGGAGACGAACGCGATCAGGATGCCGAAAACAATATTGAATTGGAACATGCCGGCCAGGCGTCCGCGATGCTTAGGCGGCGCGATCTCCGAGATGTACATTGGAGCAACGACTGTCGAGATGCCGATGCCCAATCCGCCGATGACGCGCGCAGCGATGAACATAGCAACGTTGGTCGCCAAGGCTGAGCCCACGGCGCCTACAAAGTAAAGAACGCCGATCCAAAGCAGCGTGGCTTTGCGCCCCAATCGATCAGCGGGCCAGCCGCCGAGCAGGGAACCGACCACGGTCCCATAAAGTGCCGAAGCCATGGCAATGCCGTGCCATCCGGGACTCAGGCCCCAAAGACTCTGAATCGTCTTTTCGGCGCCGGAAATAACGACGGTGTCGAAGCCGAAAAGAAATCCGGCGAGTGCCGACGTGAGCGACCAGAAGAAGATGCGACCATTCATAAGTGGACAACAGCAGTACTTGAGACGTGAGAATTACTCTTACTCTTACTCTTTGCTCAGCGGATACTCTTTCTTGCGCCAGTCGCGAATGCCGCCGTCCATTGAAATGATGTTGGTGTAACCCATCTTTTGCAGATTGTCGGCAGCAAGCGCCGAACGAAAACCGCCGCCGCAATAAAGAATCATCTCGGTGTTGAGTTCCGGCACTCGCCCCTCAATGTCGCGTTCGATGACGCCTTTGCCGAGATGAATGGCGCCGGGAAGATGGTCGTTGACGTATTCGCTCTCCTCGCGCACATCGACCAGCAGGAACTTGTCGCCGCGATCCATCCTGGTTTTCACGGCATCGACGCTAGTTTCGCGCACGCGCGTCTTGGCGTCGTCCACAATTTTTAAAAAACGCGGAGGGTGCTGATGGGCCATGAGAGCTCCTTTGCCAGGATGCGCTGAGTGCGACGTGCTTAGCGCGGCGGCGCAGCCTGAACATAGTACCAAGCGCGGTGGGATCGTGCATGCAATATGAATCTCGCTTCGATTAGCATGAACCATGCAACAGAAAGGAATTGCTCGCCGGATCGGCCTAGCGCGCTCCCTGTCGAAGCTGGGATATTGTTCGCGCTCTCGGGCTGCGGAGCTGATTCGTGCCGGCCGGGTGCAATTGAACGGACGCGTACGATGCGATCCGGAGACACCGGTCAGACTGGAGCGGGACCGGATCCTGTTGGATGGCCATGCCGTTGATCAGCAACCGAAAACTTATCTGATGATGAACAAGCCCCGGGGCCTGGTGACTACAGCCTCCGACGAGAAAGGCCGGGGCACTGTTTATGACGTGCTGGAGAAAGCAGGCGAATCGCTGCCCTGGGTCGCTCCCATTGGGCGGCTCGATAAAGCTAGCGAAGGATTGCTGCTGCTGACGAACGATTCGGAGTGGGGCGGACGCGTCGCCGCGCCCGAGAGGCACTTGGAAAAAACGTATCACGTGCAAATCGCGACGCTGGCCAATGACAAACTCGTGCAGGCAATTCTTAGGGGAGTGACTGGCGACGATGGGGACATCCTTCGCGCTACCCGGGCGCGGCTGCTGCGCTCGGGCGCCAAAAACTGCTGGCTTGAGATCATCCTCGACGAAGGTAAGAATCGACAAATTCGGCGCATGCTGGCGGCATTCGGGATCCGCGTGCTGCGGCTGGTGAGAGTGGCCATTGGTCCGCTGCAACTCGGCAAACTGGCAAAGGGAGACTATCGTGCGCTCAGTTCCGAAGAAAAGCAGGCGGTGGATCGTAATGGTCAAGTTTCAGACTTCGGACCTCAGACCTCGGCCCGGTGAACTGTGAAGCCCGAATCGGATGGAGGAAAGGTTCACAGCGGAAGTCTGATATCTGACATTGCATCCCTTGGGTGCATGCTAGACTCTGCCTTCTGTCCCGGAGGCCAATCGTCGCATGGGTGATCTCACTTTCCTTCCGGCCGTTGTTATGGCTCGGCGAATCCGCCAGAGGAAAATCTCCCCGGTCGAACTGGTCGATGCCCATCTTGCCAAGATCGAGCGAGTGAATCCGAACTTGAATGCCTTCGTGCACGTGGACGCGGAACGAGTTCGACGAGAAGCCAGCGAGGCCGAGGCGGCAGTGATGAGTGGGAAAACTCTCGGACCACTGCACGGCGTTCCTATCAGCATCAAGAGTTCGTTGGACGTGGCGGGGATGCGATGCGAAGCCGGTACTCGCCTGCGCACTGGATACGTGGCGGCCCAAGACGCGCCGCTGGTCGCGCGCCTGCGCAACGCCGGCGCGATCGTGCTGGGGGTAACCAACACGCCGGAACTGCTGATGGCTTGGGAAACGGACAATCGTTTGTACGGCCGCACGAACAGCCCGTGGGACCTCGATCGGACTCCGGGCGGGTCGAGTGGCGGCGAAGCAGCGGCGATTGCGGCGGGGATGTCAGCGGGCGGCGTAGGTAGCGATGGCGGCGGCTCCATACGAGTGCCTGCACACTTCAGCGGAATTTGTGGCCTGAAGCCCACTCCTGGGCGCATTCCGGCGACCGGACACTTTCCCGCGTCTGGCGGACCGTTTGCGCTGATCGGGGTCGTTGGTCCCATGGCGCGCACCGTGAATGATGTGAAAGTTTTGTTCGAAGTGATGCAAGGTCCGGACGAGGGCGATGCGTGCGCCGCACCGGTGCCGCTCCGCTGGCCGAGCGGCGACCAGACCCGAAACCGGCCCATCGGCTATTTCGAGGATGATGGACGTACGCCTGTTACTGAGGAGATTCGCGCAGCTGTCCACCACGCCGCACAGGCGCTGCGGGGCGCGGGATTTCAGGTCGAGCCGTTTCGTCCCGCAGGTCTCGAAGAAGCACGGTTGCTGTGGAAGAAATTCTTCGTCAGCGCTGGCGGAATGCTGATTCGTCCGATGTTCCGCGGGCGGGAGCAGGATCTCAGCCCTATGCTGGCGCAATTTCTCGAATGGTCAGCCGGGGAGCCACCGCTTTCCGGCGAAACGCTGCTCGATGCATGGATCGGGCGCGACATTTTGCGCGCGAAATTCTTGGCGCAGATGCGGAAGTATCCGATTCTGCTTTGCCCGGCCGCAGCGATTCCCTCCTTCCGCCACGGAGAACGCAGTTGGACGATTGATGGCAAGACCGTGAACTATCTCGACGCCTGGAGCTACACGGAATGGTTCAATCTTTTGGGGAATCCCGGGGTGGTGGTTCCTGTGAGCCGATCTGTCACCGGCGGATGGGAAGGGTTGCCGATCGGAGTACAGATCGTAGGGAGACCATGGGAAGAAGAACAGGTCCTGGCGGTCGCTGCGCTGCTGGAGAAAGAATGCGGAGCCTGGAAAATTCCGCCGATCTGCTAGGGTTGGTCGGTCAAGGGACCTAAACCTTTCGGTCAGCGGAATCGTTGCGCGCTTGCCTGGTCTCGAAGTCCTACCCCCATGAATAAGTAAGTGTGGCAAACCGCGGCGGAATCCTCTGGGTTCCCTTGCGCTCTCTGTGGTTAAATCTTTAACGAAATGAATCTGAAAGCTTCAGCAGTTCTTTCGGCCGCACTCCTGGCCGCCATTGGCCTTTTTGTTCCCGCGTCACAGCCGAATCCGATCGAGGCCGCGCGATGGAACAATCTAGGCGTGGCCTATATGAACCAGCAGCTTTTCGAAAAGGGATTGAAGTCTTTCCAGCAGGCCGCGGAGGCCGATATCGGGTTGGCGATCGCGCGCCTGAACATCGGCATTGCATACCTGAACCTGCAAAAAGTGGATGAGGCCAAGTCCGCATTGGAAGACGCGCTCAAACGGGATCCGAAACGTCCCAACGCGTGGTATGGCCTGGGAATGCTCGCCAAGAATACGGGCGACGCGCAGGCGGCGATCGACGCCTTCAGGCATGTGATCGAGATCGATCCGAACGACGCCGACACCTGGTATTTTTTGGGCACGGCCTACGTGCAGGCCAAGCAGTTTCCCCAGGCAATCGAAGCCTTCGAGCATGCGCTGAAACTTAATCCTCTGCACGCTTCGGCGGAGTTTGGATTGTCGCGGGCATACCAGCAGTCGGGGGATGTTGAGCACGCCCGCGAGCATCTGAAGAAATTCCAGTACATCACCCAGAACAAACTCGGCGCGCCCATGAGCCTGGCTTACGGCGAGCAGGGCCAATACTCGCGCGCAGTGGAGTCGCCGCAGGCAGTGCTCAAACCGCCCCCGCCGATTAAGGTGCGGTTTGTGGATGTGACGAAGGAGGCGGGGATAGTTTCCAGACCCCGCCCGGCGGTCAACTTTGACATCAAGGACCCAAGGCTGGCGCCGGGGGCGTGTTTTCTTGATTACGATTCCGACGGTAAACCCGATCTTTTTATTGCCGACAATGGTCGGCAAGGTGGCCTGTCCCTCTACCACAATTTGGGCGGCGGTAAATTCGAGGAGGTCACGAAGCAAGCAGGACTTGATCCGAGTCTGAGTGCCACCGGCTGCACGGCTGGGGACTACGACAATGATGGATTCCCTGACCTCGCTCTGGCGGCAGACAGTCATGTCGCTCTTCTGCACAACTTGAAGAACGGTACTTTTCGAGATGAAGCGGAGTCCCGAGGCATTACGCATACCGCAGTCGGAACGATGGGGCTGACCTTCGTCGACTATGACCACGACGGTGATCTGGACTTGTATGTCGCTTCTGCTGGAGTCGAAGAGGATCGGACTAAGCGCACAGCCGCAGGAGGCGCTGAAACCCACGGTACCAGCCGTATGTGGCGCAACAATGGCGACGGAACCTTTACGGATGTCACTGAGGCGACGGGGCTCGTCGGGAGGGGCGACGCCGCAAACGCGGTCGGCACGGATTACAACAATGACCGCGCAGTTGATCTAGTCGTGACCGGAGATAGTTCTCCCCTCCTCTTCACCAACCCTAGAGAAGGTAAATTCCGACAGCAACCGTGGCCACTCAATTTCTCCGCTCGGACAGTCGGCGTAGCCGTTCTCGATTTCGATCACGACGGCTGGATGGATCTCGTCTTTACTCACCTCGGTGCCCCCGGCATTACGCTGTGGCGTAACGACCACGGTATGAGCTTCGAACCAGTGAAACTTCCCGAGACGAATTGGGTCCGCGCCTACGGCGTTGCTGCCTTCGATTACGACAACGATGGATGGATCGACCTCGTTGCGGTCGGCGAGACTAAAGATGGCCAAGGCGAAGTGCGCCTGTTCCGCAATCTTGGGCCTGATGGGTTCAAAGATGTCACCACCGACGTTGGCCTCGACAAGATTCCGCTGAAGGATCCGCGCGCCATCATTACCGGTGACTACGACGGCGACGGTGCGACCGATCTGCTGATCACACAGAGTCATGGACCTGTGCTGCTGCTGCGCAATGAAGGCGGCAATCAGAATCACTGGCTCCGGCTCTCGCTGAAGGGACTGGCCGATAACAAGTCCGCGATCGGCACCAAGGTCGAAGTTTTTTCCGGCGGGAATCGGCAGAAGCTCGAAGTCTACGGTTCCAACGGCTATCTGGGACAGAATTCCACCGACATCGTTGTCGGCCTAGGCGATTCCAAAGACGCTGACATCGTGCGCATGCTGTGGCCGACGGGCGTGTTGGAAGATGAGATTCAAGTCGCAGGCGACAAGCAGCAGAACTTTCTTGAGATCGACCGCCGCGGTAGTTCGTGTCCGACATTGTTCGTTTGGAATGGAGAGCGCTATGAGTTCGTAGCGGATATGCTGGGCGCGGGCGTGGTGGGGCACTGGGTTGGGCCCGGGCAACGGGACATCCCACGACCGGTTGAATACATCAAAATTGATCGCAACGCGATTCGCGCGCACCCAGACGCCCACTCTTCGACCGGCGCAGGACAGGATTTCTCCCACAACCGGGGAGAAGTGCGGCACTCCAGTTTGAGTTTCCGATTCATGGAACCGCTGGAGGAAGCCGTCTACCTCGATCAGGTGCGACTGCTGGCAGTGGATCATCCGGCGGAGGTTGAGGTGTATCCCAATGAGTATTTTGCCTCGAACCCGCCGTATCCTCCATTCAAAGTTGTGGTGAGCCGCGACGCGCATCCGCCGGCGGGAGCGTGGGATGATCATGGTCACGACGTTCTGCCGGATTTGCTGGCCCACCGTTATTTTGGCGATTTCGAGCTAACACAGTTCTTGGGTTTCACTAAGCCGCACACGCTGACGCTCGATCTGGGTAAGGCGTACGGCGGAGGGCCGCTATGGCTGCTTTTGCATGGCGAGGTCGAATACTTTTCCGCGAACAGCATGTATGCCGCGTCGCAAGCGGGAGTCGAAGCGATTCCGCCGTATGTGGAGGCGCTGCTTCCAAATGAGAAAGACGCGAACGGGAAGTGGAAGCGCGTGACTGACGACATGGGCTTTCCCGCGGGCGGGCCTCGAACCATGACCGCCGATCTCAGTGGCAAGCTGCCTCTGGGCACGCGGAAGATTCGCATTACAACCAATCTGCAGATTTATTGGGACAGCATTCTGATTAATCGCGCGGAACAATACGCTGCACGCGAGATCCCTCGTCCCGCTGGTAAAGGCGCGGGGCTCCGGGATGCCGAGCGGAAGCGTGGAAGCGAGTCGGCTCAGAACTTGCGAACGACCGCGGTTCGGCTGGTGCGCGCCGACCTCGAATTTCATGGATACCCGTTGAAGATCGAAGGCACGCCGCCGGGGAGAGTGCAGTATGTCTACGAAAAGGCCAGTGCGACTGGGCCATACACTCGTCCGTCTGGATCCTACACGCGCTATGGCGACGTGTTGCCGCTGCTGACCGCAACCGATGACAAACTGGCGGTGTTTGGTTCAGGGGATGAAGTGCAATTGGACTTCGATCCTTCCAGTTTGCCCGCGCTGCCCGACGGCTGGGTGCGCGATTATTTCTTTGCGGCCAACGGCTATGAGAAAGACATGGATTTTTATGCGGCGGAAGGGAACTACGTGGCTCCGCTCCCATTCCTCAGCATGGGCGAATATCCTTACACGCCGAAGAAGTCGTTTCCGCTTGACGACGCGCATGTTAATTATTTGCTGGAATACAACACGCGGCAGATGTCGGGAAACGAACAGCGGGGGTACTGGTTCGACTACAGCGAAAGAAAATAGAGAAAAAGAACCGCCGTATAGAAACGTTTTAATATTGACAATTTCGGCTCGGCCATAATCCAATAGCCGGACTCATGGAAAACAGCCCCGCGACTTCCTCTGCCGCACCCCGGCTTCGCCGCACTTTGACTCTTTGGGATTTGATTTTCTATGGCATCGTTCTCATCCAACCGATCGCGCCCGTGCCTCTCTATGGCGTGGCGCAGAAACTTTCCGACGGGCACTTTGTCACCATCATTCTGATCGCGTTGTTCGCCATGCTGATCACGGCGGTGAGTTATGGACGCATGGGAGCGCTGTATCCCACCGCGGGATCGGCCTACACTTACGTGGGCAAGGGACTCAATCCCCATCTGGGATTCCTGGCGGGCTGGGCTATGATTCTGGATTATTTGCTGCAGCCGCTGATCAATACGGTATGGATTTCAACGGCATTGCACGAGCGCTATCTGCCGCAGATTCCTTATATCGCCTGGGCGGCGTTGATCGCCGGCATCATGACCGCGCTGAATCTGGCCGGCGTGAAATCGTCGGCGCGCGCCAACAAAGTGTTGCTGGCGGTTATGTCGGTGGTGGTGGTGTTCTTTGTGTGGCTTGCGATTCGCTACTTGTGGCACGGCCAGGGATGGGCTGGCTTGCTCTCGACCGAGCCGTTCTATAACCCCAAAACTTTCAACGCACATAAGATTCTGACCGCGACTTCGTTTGCGGCGCTTACCTATATCGGTTTCGACGGTGTCACCACGCTCGCCGAAGACGTCGAGAACCCTAAGCGAAACGTTCTGCTGGCCGTCGTGCTGACGTGTATTTTTGCCGGAGTATGCAGTGGGTTTGAGGCTTATCTGGGAGCGCGGGTGTGGCCGGATTGGCGGTCCTTTCCCAATCTGGAGACCGCGTTTATGGATATCTGCAGCCGGGTTGGCGGCGTGTTTCTGTTCAACGCCATGGGCGCGATCTTAATCGTAGCTGCGTTTGGGAGCGGATTGACGGGGACTTTGGGTGCGGCGCGGTTGTTGTTCGGCATGGGCCGCGACGGCGTGCTGCCGCGCAAATTCTTTGGATATCTCAAACCCGGCAGCAGCACTCCCACCTACAACGTTCTTCTGATAGGAGGTATCGCGTTTCTCGGTGCGGTTCTTCTTTATCACATCGGCAACGCCTACGAGCACGCGGGCGAATTGCTCAATTTCGGGGCATTTCTCGCGTTCATGGGGGTGAACTTTGCCTGCTTCTGGCAGTTTTCGGTGATCACAAAAAAGCCTGGTGGCGAGCGGCGGTGGTTGCGCGACACGATTTTGCCGCTGATCGGCTTCGGGTTCTGCGGGCTGATCTGGTGGAACCTGAACAACTTGGCCAAGACCGTGGGCGGAATCTGGTTTGCGATCGGCCTGCTTTACGTGGGATACAAAACGGACTGGTTCCGCTCGAAACCCGTGATGATTGATTTCAGCGACAAT
Organism: Candidatus Sulfotelmatobacter sp.; assembly: GCA_036514015.1. Classification (GTDB taxonomy): domain Bacteria; phylum Acidobacteriota; class Terriglobia; order Terriglobales; family Acidobacteriaceae; genus Sulfotelmatobacter. The sequence continues at coordinate 26,306 of DATBYA010000024.1, read as the reverse complement.
TAGGGGAGTTTGCCATTTAGCAATCGGTAATTGTTTAACATGATTTCGAGAGGACTCCTTGATGCTCGGGACAACCAACATTGTAGCTTTTGTGCCAACTTGTGACGCGGAGAAGGCGCGCGCCTTTTACGAAGGCATACTGGGGCTTCGTTTCGTTGAGGATGACGGCTTCGCCATGGTGCTGGACGCGAATGGGATAAGGATTCGGGTCGCGAAGATGAAGGATTTCACGCCCGCGAAGTTTACGATCCTCGGCTGGCAGGTTTCCGGGATCGAAAATGTGGTGCGCGCTCTGCAGAAAAAGGGAGTGAACTGCGAGATCTTCGGCTTCTTCAAGCAGGACGAACTGGGAATTTGGACGGCGCCGACCGGAGATAAGGTGGCCTGGTTCAAGGATCCCGACGGGAACATCCTCTCGGTGTCGCAGCAGGTGTGAGCGCGGGCGCGCACGTGCGTCACAAAGACGCCCACACAACCTCACTTCTGTCCCCGCATCGGTTCTGGGCCGTCCCACGTACGCTTTAGTGGGGCGACGGCTCAGTCGGTTTATTCCACATTCCAGCCGCTGACTTCGACTACAGGTTTGGCAGCACCTAATTCGGTGGCACGGTAGATCGCGGTCACTTCGCGCTTCTCGCCGGGCATTAGGGAAATGTAGTTATCGTCCCAGACGACGGGGAGAATTTCTTCTCCCTTGACGCCTTTGTCGACCTTCAGCCGTACAAAGAACGCGAGACTCTTGCTCGGATTCTGCAGAACCACGTGGGTGACTTCTTCTCCCCCTTTGCGTTCACTGTGGTCCGTGAATTTCAGCTTCACCTTCGGCAGTTGCGCGAGCGCGGTGAAGTCGGCGTAGGACTCGGTGGGAGTCATCCACCATGTGCTTTTGGCCCAGTCGAGCGTCTCGGGCTTGGTCGAGAGCCAGTAGAAATTCGAGCCCACTGGTTTGCCGGTGGAATCTTCCAGCCGTAAAGCAACGAAGTACGTCGGACTGAGGTCGGCAACATCGGGCAAGGTGAAAATCTTCGCGGTGCTATCGGCCGGGGCGTCGACCGGATTCGATTGCGTGAACTTCTCGGTCATGTCGAGGTTGTAGATTTTCGTTGTCAGCTTCAATCCCTTGGCGTCTTCGTACTGACTGCTGACCAGCCAGATCGAATGATCGTCGTAGCCATAGATCGGATGGAGAGCTTCCATGGCGCGCTTGGCGCCGAAATATCCGCCACCGGGACGCAGGTAGTAGTCATAGAGGTGCCAGATCATGGCAGGCCATGCGTTGTTGAGCATCCACTGAATGACGCCGGTGGCTTCGTATTTGTTACGGCTGTAGGCTTCATACATGGCGCGCACGCCTTCATAGGTTTGCATTTGCGATTTCGTGGCGAAGTCCTGAACGTTGTCGGACTTGCCGTAGCGGTTGGCGAGCGCGTCACTGAATACGCCGATCGTCTTGAATTCGCCGCCGCCGTCGTGATAGTTCCAGACGTCGTCGATGGGCCACATGTGGTCTTTGCCCACCATGGCGCGAATGCTTTCAAGGGGCGGGACCGCCGGCCCCATGCTGGTTTCCATGTTGAAGCCGTAAGCGCCGCCGCAGCCTCCGGGATTGCACTGCTTGCGTCCGGGTTGGCCCTGGGGCGTGTCGACTTCCCAATACTCGGGCGCGATGTATTCATAAGGACCAGTCATTTTCACTCCACTGTCGCCGGTGACGCTGGTCTTTTTGCCGGTGGCCGACGAGACCACAGGATTGGGCCAGAACAATTCTTTCTCGACGTCGAGGTACGTCTGTTCCACGTCGGGCGGCGGCGGGTTGTCACTGCCGTTGAGCCACATCACCAGGCTGGGATGGCTGCGCAGACGATAGATCTGATCGCGGAGGGATTGCTTGGCGATTTCGAAATCCTGCGGTTGCCAGCGCGGCCAGCGCTCCCAGAAATCGCAGCAGCACCATCCGGCCAGGACGAGAATGCCCTGATGATCGGCCAGGTCGAAGAATTCCGGGGTCTCAAGTTTGCCTTCGAGGCGAATGGTATTCAATCCCAGGTCGCGGACGTAACGGAATTCATCGTGCAGGCGCTGCGAATTTTCGCGCAGCATCAGGTCGGGCGTCCAGCCGCCGCCGCGAATCAGAATATTCTTTCCGTTGATATGGAAGGCCCGTCCGCCGACCGAGTTGAGGTCGGAAGTGATTTCACGAATGCCGAACTCGGTGGCCGAACGATCGCTGAGCGCGCCGTTGGCCTCGAACTCCATGGCGAGCGGATAGAGATTGGGTTTGCCCATTTGTGTGGGCCACCACAGGCGCGGGTTCGAGAAGACGAGTTGCGGGAACTGATCGGGCGTGAAAGTAACATCTTTCGCTTCGTGGGGTGCGAGTTCGACATCCCGTTCGAATTGAATCGACTCGATCTGGCCTTTGAGTTTGCCCTTGACCGGCTGGTTGGTGCCATTCTTTATTTGCGCAGTTACGGTGAGCTGCGCGCTATCGTTTGCCGGGGGATTCAGTTTCGAGACGACCGTGGGATAGCGCAGCGCCACCGGGCCGCTGGTGCTCAAGTAAACTTCGCCCCACAATCCCATGTTCTTGTCGGGAGGCGCGGGATTCCAGTCGACGAAAGTGATGGCCAGATCGTGCTCGGTGGGGGCATAAACCTGAACCGCTAGAACGTTTTCTGCGCCCGGCTTGGCGGCGTCGGTGACGTTCAACTCGTAAGTTCGCCAGGCGCCGGCCACGTCGTCGGACTTGGCGATCTGCTTGCCGTTGAGGAAAATGTTGGCGCGATAATTGATGCCGTCGAATTTCAACCAGACTGTCTTGCCCCGATAGGATGCGGGTACGGAAAAATGTTTGCGATACCACCACGAGACCGCGTAAGGGCTGTCGGGCGCCATAGCGATGTTAGAAAAATTCGCGCCAATGGGATAGTTCATGCCGGGATAATCGCGCAGGTTCGTTCCGAAGAGAGGATCGGCGAAAGTTTTGTCCCTGACCAGCGCGGCGACGACCGTGGTAGGCACGGTCACTTCGTGCCATGCCCGGGGAGAAAACTGCGAAGTAGAGATGACTTCTCCTTTGGCTTCGACCTTGGCCGAGGTTTGCAGAGTCCAGCCCTCGCGCAGGGGCAGTCTTCCATCGGCAGCACGGAGCAACGCCTCGGTCTTGCCTTGAACTTTGGCGGGGATGGCAGGTTGTGTTTTATCTTGGGCGAACAGTGACGAAGCCAGAAAGAATTGAGCCAGAAAGACGAGAGTGACTGCAAGCGGCTTGCCTGAGTTCATGGTGCTCCTGTTGATTGCGGTCGCGCTGGTAGATCGATCGGGGACAGGTTCGCACCCATGTCCCCGGAGAATGGATAACATCTTATGTTAATACGTTTCAATAGCGGAGTTTTGCGGGCGCAGGAGCCCCTCGGGTACGGGTCTCAGAGCCGGGCACAGATCGGATGCTTGTGGACGGCGCCTGGCAGCGGAGCCGCCGTCGAGCTGCGCTCGGCCGAGAACCGGCGGTCCCAAACGGGTCTCCTCTCTCTCCCTCCCCAGAAGCTTGACTGTCCCCATACCCACATCCCTGCATGGAAGTGTCATGGAAGGGGCTGGTTTATAATAAAGAATTCCGCTTTCAACTCTGGAGTGATAAGAAATGATTCGATTTTTGCAGACTCAGGGGCCAACCAAGAAAATCATTCTTAGCGGCATCCTGCTCGTGATTTGCGGCGCCATGGTGATCACATTTATTCCTGGTGGCCTGACCTCTGAACTGACCGGCACGCCAGGGGCGGGCGTTGTTGCCAAAGTAAACGGTAACGACATCAAGTCCGACGAGGTACGCCAGACCGCGCGGCAGATGGCGCAGCAGGATGCGCAGCGTTACGGCGAGATGGCCTCGAAGTTGATGCCCTTTCTGGTCCAACAGGAGACGGTGCGCGCCGTAGACCAGATGATTAACCGGCAGGTTCTGCTGAGCGAAGCCGGGCGCATGGGGCTGCGCGTTACGCCCGAGGAAGTCAAGGACGAACTGCAGCACGGGCGCTATGCGGCTACCTTTTTCCCCGGCGGGAACTTCATCGGACAGGCGGAATATGAAGATATGCTGCAGCGGGCGAATCTGACGCCCGTCAAGTTTGAACATGAAGTCGGCGACGATATTTTGTTGACCAAACTGCAGGCGCTCATTTCCGGCAGCACCAGCGTGAGCGATGCCGAGATTCACGAACAGTTCGTCAAGGAAAACTCAAAAGTAAAATTCGACTATGCGGTATTAAAGCAGGACGATTTGCGCAAAGGCCTGCATCCGACGGACGAAGAGTTGAAGGCATTTTACGAGAGCCACAAGGCAAACTACGCCAACTCGGTTCCGGAGAAGCGCAAGGCGAAGTATGCGGTGATTGAAACCGGCAAGGCTGCAGCCGACGTTCAGGTGACGCCGGACGATCTGCGAACCTACTACGATCAGCACCGCGATCAGTACCGCATGCCGGAGCAGGTGAAGGTGAGTCACATTCTCATCAAGACTCCATTACCTGGGCCGGATGGCAAGGTGGACGAGAAGGGAGTCGCTGAGGCGCAGCGCCGGGCCGAGGACCTGCTAAAGCAGGTGAAAAACGGTGCCAAGCTGGAAGATTTGGCGCAGAAATATTCCGAAGATCCGGGCAGCGCCAAGCAGGGCGGATCGCTGGGCTGGATCGGCAAAGGCCAGACGGTTCCGGAGTTTGAGAAGGCCGCCTTCTCGCTTCCTAAGGGTCAGACCAGCGATCTGGTGAAAAGCAGCTACGGCTTTCACATTATTCGCGTGGACGAGAAGCAGGAAGCGCATGTGAAGACGCTCGACGAAGTGAAGGCTGAGATCGAGCCGATCATCAAGCATCAAAAGGGACAGCAGATTGCGCAGCAGCAGGCGGAGGCGCTGCTGAAGCGGGCTCAGGCGCAGGGTTTGGACGCTGCCGCGGCCGCACAGGGCGTCCCGGTGATCACTTCGGATTACTTCTCCCGCAAGGACACGCTACCCGGGCTGGGGCCGGCGACGCAGTTTATGGATGCGGTATTCACTGCCACGGAAAAATCGACGCCCGATGTGGCTCCGGCATCGCAAGGCCTCGTGGTATTTCAGTTGTTGGGAGTCAAGCCGGCTGCTACGCCGACATTTGAAGAGATCCGCAGCCGAGTGGAAGAGGAATTCAAGAACGAGCGCTCCTCGGCTTTGCTGTCACAAAAAATCCAGGAACTCTCGGACCGCGCCAAGGCGGAGCATGGCCTGCAGCGCGCGGCGAAAGAGATGGGAGCGACGGTAAAGAGCAGCGACTTTGTTTTGCCCGACGGGCAGGTACCTGATGTGGGCTCGATGTCCGGACAAGCCTCGGTCGCGTTCACCATGAAGCCAGGCGAGATCAGCGGTCCGATCAACAGCGGCGCGAACGCCGTGGTGCTGCAGGTGCTCGAGACCCAGCAGCCAACAGAGGCCGAGTATGCTGCCAAGCGCGATCAGATCCGCGATCAACTGCTGCTGAGCAAGCAGCAGGAGCGCTTCGGACTTTTCGTTTCCAGCCTGGTCGATGAAATGACAAGATCGGGCAAGATCAAGAGAAACGAAGAGGAGATCAAGGCCTTGAGTCGCAGCGGCAGCGAGCAAGGAATGTAGCGGCGCCGCTATGTCCTTTCCGCGCGCCGCAGGCATTTTGTTGCATCCCACGTCGTTGCCTTCGCACGGCGGCATCGGCGATTTCGGGCCAGCCGCCTATCGGTTTGTAGATTTTCTCGCTTCCGCCCGCCAGGGTTTGTGGCAGGTTCTGCCTCTGGGGCCGCTTGGCTATGGCAACTCGCCTTATTCATCGACATCGGCTTTCGCCGGAAATCCACTGCTGATCAGCCTGGAACGCCTCGGGGATTATGGCTGGATCGATCGCGCGAAACTCGAGACGGCTCATTTCAAGGCCGCGTCACTTTCCGGCCCGGTCGAATACGATCAGGTTTTCGCGGAGAAAATGCCGCTTTTGTTTGAGGCCGCGCGGAACTTCTTAGGCTCGGCCTCAGGCGAGGGGTTGCGAGGTTTTGAAAATTTCCGTGCGAAAAACGGTTGGTGGCTGGATGACTTCGTTCTGTTCGATGCCCTGCGTGCCCGACAGAAACTCAAGAGCTGGAACCGGTGGCCGCATGATCTCGCGCATCGGGAGCCTGCCGCTGTGGAGAAGGCGCGTAAGGAACTGTTCGCCGATATCCAGATTCGGAGCGCGTTGCAATTCGCTTTTCACGAACAATGGCGGGCGTTGCGTCGTTACTGCTCGGAGCGCGAAATCCGCGTTGTAGGCGACGTCGCCATCTTCATGAACTACGACAGCGCCGACGTTTGGACGCATCGGGAACTCTTTCGACTGAATGCGAATCTAGAACCGGATGTGGTGGCCGGCGTGCCACCGGACTTTTTCAGCAAGACCGGACAGCGGTGGGGAAATCCGCTATACCGTTGGGATGTAATGAAGGAAGGCGGCTACCAATGGTGGATCCAGCGCCTGCGCCGGGCGACAGAAAACTGCGACTACATCCGACTGGACCACTTCCGGGGATTCGACCAGTTCTGGGAAATTTCCGCGGGCGAAGATACGGCAGTGAATGGTCGCTGGGTGGATGGACCACGAGATGACTTGTTTCTGAAACTCCGCGAGGCGTTGGGGGGACTGCCATTTTTTGCGGAGGATCTGGGGTACATCACTCCGGAAGTGCACGCACTGCGGGAGAGGCTGAAAATTCCTGGGATGGCGGTTTTGCAGTTCGGTTTCGGGGATGAAGGCGCACACATGTATTTGCCGCATCGCGCCGAAGACAAAGTCATCTACACCGGCACACACGACAACGATACTGTGGTGGGCTGGTGGCGTTCTGGAGCGACGCAGCAGGAGCGACGCAATGCCGAGGCCTATGTCGGGCGCTGCGAGGATGGAATTCATTGGGCGTTCATTCGCGCGGCGCAATGCTCTGCGGCAAGCCTGAGTATCGTTCCCTTGCAGGACGTGCTGGGGATTGGCAGCGAGGGACGCATGAATACTCCAAGTCTGAATGGGGGCAACTGGCGTTGGCGTTTCGAACCGCAACAGCTCAACAGTGAACTAGCGGCGAAGCTGGCTCACCTCGCCGAATTGAGCGATCGTCTGCCCCGGCCCTTCGCCACGCTCGAGAATGAGAGCTTCGCCGCCTGAACTGCGGAACGTTGCCCTGAGGAATATTCTCGACGTCGCTCTGGGATTTTCCTCCGTCGTGAGGGTCGGGTGCCCAAGTTCGGCAAGACAAGCGAGACCTGGGTGTCCGAATCAGATTCCACATTGACGGCGCGTTTTGCTCTTCTCTGCAGTTCGTGTATAGAAAAGACGGGAGTGCTGCTGTGAGCCAAACGGAAGTCCAAGCGATCATCGAAGCCGTGGATGTTGAGAAGTCTTATCCGCAGGCGGACGGAACCCGGATTCAGGTGGTCGGGCTGACCAATCTGGTGATCGAACCAGGGAAGATTGTGGCCTTGCTCGGGCCATCGGGCTGCGGAAAATCTACCCTGCTGCGCATGTTGACCGGGCTTTCGCAACCCTCGTCGGGAACGCTGTTGTGGCACGGCAAGCCGCTCGATGGCCAAATGCCCAACGTGGCCATTGTCTTTCAGAGCTTCGCGCTCTTTCCCTGGCTCACCGTGCTGGAGAATGTAGAAGCTCCTCTGGAAGCGAAGGGGGCGTCCGCCGTCGAGCGCCGCAAACGGGCTCTGCGTACACTCGATACGGTTGGACTGGATGGCTTCGAGACGGCCTATCCCAAGGAGCTTTCTGGCGGCATGAAGCAGCGCGTGGGGTTCGCGCGCGCCCTCGTGGTGGAACCCGAAGTGTTGTTCATGGACGAACCGTTCTCTGCGCTCGACGTTCTTACCGCGGAAAACCTCCGGGGTGAACTGTTGGAGCTCTGGCTCAACAAGAAAATGCCGGCCAGCGCCATCTTTATTGTTACGCATAACATTGAAGAGGCGGTGATGCTCGCCGACCGCGTGATGGTGCTGGGCAGAAATCCCGCGCGTATTCGTTCGGATTTCAACATCCGGCTGAAACATCCTCGAGACCGTAAGTCGGCACGCTTTGTGGAGTTGGTGGATTACATCTATAAAGTCATGACCGAGCCGGAGGTCGAACATGCCCAGCCTGATGCGGAGACGACTGCGGAAATCATTTTGCCCACGGGGGGGCTGACGAAGGCTGCAGCGAAGAAGCAGGGCGCGCCGATTCGTACGGCTAAATATCAGATGCTGCCACATGCTCGAGTAGGCGGCATCGCCGGACTGCTGGAATTGTTGCGCGACCACGGCGGGCGTCAGGATTTGTTCCGTCTCGCCGAGGAACTGGTAATGGACGTGGAAGATTTACTCCCGATTCTTGAAGCTTGCGTCATGCTGGGCTTCGCGTTGCTAAAAGAGGGCGACATCGAGATTACGCCGCCGGGAGTAGCTTTTGCCGAGGCCGATATTCAGCAACGCAAGGTTTTGTTCCGGCAGGCTGTGCTGGAGCATGTCACCATCCTGAAACAGATTGACAGCGTACTGAAGCGCAAGACGGACCACTCCATCGCCGACGAGTTTTTTCACGACATTCTCGACGAACACTTTGCCGAAGATGAAGTACAGCGCCAGTTCGAGACTGCGGTGAACTGGGGCCGCTATGCCGAGATATTTGACTACGACCGCGAGCAGGGGCGGCTGGTGCAGACCGAGGCTCCTGCGCCGGAGCCCCCTGCGCCAGAGTCCCCTGTTGCACCTGCCCCGGTTACACCTGCAGCGAAAATTCCGAAAGAAACCTCTGCCCCGGAGTCCTGATAGAGAGTTTTCGTTTCGAGCAGCGATCGAATGAAGAAGACAATCAGCCTGCGAGGATTCTCGGCGTATCGAATCTGGACACAACGGCCCAGCCTCGAAATCTCTTACCTGCCCGACGTTCTTATGTTTGGGGCCGGGATCGCCCTGTTCTACGGCGTGCTCGTCGTCGGGCGGACTTGGCTCGGACCTTTTACGCCGCAGGTGGAAATCTCGCGCAGTCCAATCGCGCTGGCAGCTTACGCCGGATATTCGCTGCTGCGGATCACGATTGCATACGTGCTCAGCCTTGCCTTCACACTGGTGTATGGATACGTGGCAGCCTACAACCCGCGGGCGGAGCGCTTCATGATTCCGTTGCTCGACGTGTTGCAGTCAATTCCCGTGCTTAGTTTTCTTCCCGGAGTGATGATGGCAATGGTGGCGTTGTTTCCGGGGAGGCAGTTGGGCGTAGAGGCGGGAGCAATCCTGCTGATTTTCACCGGCCAGGTCTGGAACATGGCATTCAGTTTTTACGCGTCGCTGAAGAGCATTCCGAATGAAATGCGCGAAGCCGCGAAGGTTTACCGTTTCAGCTGGTGGCAGCGTTTCATTGAGATGGAGCTGCCGTTCGCGGCGATTGGGCTGGTGTGGAACTCCATGATGTCGGTGGCCGGAGGTTGGTTTTTTCTGATGGCCTGCGAGATGTTCGTGCTAGGTTCGCGCGATTTCCGGCTGCCAGGGCTGGGTTCGTATCTGCAGACCGCGGCCAGCGCCGGGGACACGCGATCGATCATCTGGGGCGTTGTTACCATGATCGCGGTGATTGTATTGCTGGACCAATTTATCTGGCGTCCGGTGATTGCGTGGGCGGAAAAATTTAAGGTGGAGCAGGTCGAGAGCAGCAACGCTCCACGGTCTTGGGTGCTCGACCTGATTCGACATTCGCGCAGCTTGGCGCAGATTCGGCAGAAAACCGTGCAGCCCCTCGGCGAGCGTCTGATGGTTCACTTTTCGCGCGTGCGATCGGGCGATGAGGTGGAACAGACCGGTGCCTGGAAGATCTGGCTCGCGCGCGGGCTGGGAGTCCTACTGCTGGCTGCGATCAGTTACGGAGTGGTTCGAGTCGTGATCATGTTGGCCGGCCTGCAGAAGGCGGAGTTGCAGGAAGCCGCGATCGGCCTGGGCGCGACCTTTCTGCGGGTGAACATTACCTTGCTGCTGGGGGCATTGTGGACGATTCCTGCAGGCGTGGCCATCGGCTTTAATCCACGCCTGGCGCGGATCGCGCAGCCTCTGGCGCAGATTGCGGCGTCGGTTCCTGCGACCGCTTTGTTCCCGGTGGTGCTGCTGTTGCTGATTCGCGTGGGCGGCGGGCTGGGCGTCGGCTCGATCGTGCTGCTGTTGTTGGGAACGCAGTGGTACATCCTGTTCAACGTGATTGCCGGCGCCATTGCCATCCCGACCGACTTAAAAGAGTGTTGCTCCGTGTTTCGATTGCAGGGAATCGAGCGCTGGAAGAAGTTGATCCTACCAGGGATTTTTCCGTATCTCGTCACCGGCATGGTAACCGCTTCCGGTGGGGCCTGGAATGCGAGCATTGTTGCCGAGTATTTTCACTTTAAGGGCCACATCTATACGACGACAGGATTGGGAGCGACCATTTCCCAAGCGACGGATGCGGGCAACTTCAATTTGCTGTTGGCCGCAACTCTGATGATGGCAGCCACTGTAGTGACAATCAATCGGCTAGTGTGGCGCAAAATGTATGCACTCGCGGAAACGCGCTACCGGCTCGATACTTGATTATTTTGCCGGGCGCAGCTGGGTTGCGTCCGTGGGCAAGATGCAAGCCTGCTCCGCATCCCTGAGCGCCGCTTCCAGGTTCTGGCCAATCCGAGTAAGTTCTTCCTGATTCAGGAGTGCCTGCATGCGCTCAAAGAGCTGGCGTTCTTCCTTGCGAATATGAGCCGACATGCGCCGAGCGAATGCAGAGAGGTCGGTCGCCGACATTTGCCGCGCTTCCGCTTTGGCGAAGCTCTCGCGCAGTAACGCGTGATCGAAACGCAATTCCTCTACCAGGGCCATCAATTCCGGGAAATTGTGGGCTGCCGGGAACAATACGAGCTCTTCCGCCGCGAAATGAACTCCGATTTCAGTTTGAAACTGCTGCGCGATTTCCGACTGCCAAGCCGCAAGATCAGAGTCCCCGACGGGCAGTGCGCGATCGATACGAACACACAGGGCCAAGGCGTGCTGGTGCTGGCGAGAGAGCGGGATTAGATTTGCGTCGCGCAGCATAGCCCTTATCCTTCGGAGATCGTGCGCTCCAGCGTGGAGGCTGACGGTTCCCCGTCGATCTGCTCAGGATCGGCGGCGCGGCGGACGGTCAGCCAATCGGTGCGGACGCGCTGCCATTCCTGAATCAACATTCCATTGGCTTCGAAGAAGCTGCGAATGCGGTATCGTTCCCAGCCCGCGACCTCTTCGAGAATCGGCACCAGGACCGCGAGGGCGCTGGTGCTCAGCACGGTACGTTTTGCGATCTGGGAAACGTCCGGCGATTCGGAGACGGCAATCGTGAGACCGTCGCGCGAGTTGATATGCAGCATCACGTGAATGTCGGAACTGCCGTCGCCGGTATAAATCACGTGATCCGGGCCGGACACCTGTTGCAGAAGCAGGTTGTTCAGAACCGCGACCTTGCCATAACCGGCCGTGGCGCGCACGATGGTGTCGATTTCGCCGGAAGGCTTATAGCGAAACTCCGTGCCAAAAATGTGATCGGGCGGAACAATATCTTCCAGCGCAGAGAGAATGACCTCAACCGGAGCCGCCGATAGAACATAGAAATCGAACTGATGGCCGTCGATGCCGGCATCGAGCAGCTGGTAAAGCAGTTTGATATCCCCCTTCAGGCGGATTCGTTTGCCTACCTCGCGGAGATGTTCTTTGCGAACTTTGCTCTTGAACTCGGGATCATGCAACAACAAGTAGGCCAGCTCCGCGCCTTGCTGCACCAGGTTGATTTTCGCCATTCCTTTGGCCTTCCGCTCGAAGTCCTCGGTAGGAATGCCGACCAGGTCGGCGAGCACGTAGCCGGAATCGTTGAAGGTGAGCGTCTGGTCGAAGTCGCTCGCGAAAATGTAGCGTTTCAGAGGCTTGTCTGCCATATCACTATTCGATTCGCAGCCGGGTCCAACGCCCCATAAAAAGAATCGATAGTGATTATATGCCCGCCTGGTTAACTCGTTGCGAATCATAGGATCCCGTTGAACCGCGAGCGCAAACAAAGTCTTGAGGAGTCGACACGAACCTGTGAAGCGACGGTTACGACCCTACGATTCGCTGGGCTACAACCTTGTCGAGATACCGCCGGTTTCGGTCGCGGGAGGTGTCGGCTTCGTCCTTCAACCTAAGCCAGCGTTCTATCACGGCACGCTGGCGCCTTCTCATCCCGTCTTTCAAGGCTACGCAGGATCCGTGTTGGATCGCGCCTTTACTAAATTCGTAGGCGCGTCCAGAATAGAAGCTCCGGCAATCGAAGGTCGGCTATCGCTCAGACCGACTGCAAACCGTCGGCCGAGCGAGCTACGGTCTGATTGCCACGGGGAGGAACAAACAGGTGGTCATAGAAAGAGGAGACTCATGGTAGTAGCGACAGGCGAACTGATCCGAGCGATGAACTACGTGGACGACATCACGACCACCTTACGTCGGATGTGTCTTTACATTCCCAGCATGAATGCGGAAGAGCGGAAGCGGTTGGCAGAGTATCTGCGCGCGGCTGGCGCGTCGGTGAATTCAGCGATCGCGGATCTGGAAAAGGTGGAAAAATAGTGCTGCAAGTCCAGACCATTGCCGTGATCGGCGCCGGCATCATGGGGAGGGGCATCGCGCATGCCGCGGCGTTGGGCGGGTATCGCACCATCCTGGAAGACTTGTTGCCGGGGGCTCTGCGCCAGGCAGAGGGCGAAATTCGCTCGAATCTCGATAAGGCTGTAGAGCTGAGCAAGGTCACCGCGTCCGAGGCGAATGCGGCATTTCAACGGTTGGAATATGCCGGCTCCGTTGAAGAGGCCGCCCGCGAGGCCGATCTCGTGATTGAAGCCGTCCCCGAAGAGATGGAGTCGAAGATCGAGATCTTCACGCTGCTCGACAAAATCTGCCGCCCTACGACCATGCTGGCGTCCAATACTTCGTCGCTCAGCGTCACTGAAATTGCGAGTGTGACCTACCGCGCGAATAAGTGTGTGGGCATGCACTTCTTTAACCCCGTACACAAGATGAAGTTGCTCGAAGTAGTTCGGGCGCTCGAGACCGATGAGGACACACTGGCTACGGCGGTCGCAGTCGGCAGGCGCATGCGGAAGGAAGTTGTGGTGATCAAAGAGTCGCCGGGATTCATCACCAGTCGCATCAATGCCATGATCGGGAATGAGGCATTTTACATGCTGCAGGAGGGGATCGCGTCGGCCGCGGACATCGACAAGGCGCTCAAATTAGGGTTGAACCATCCTATGGGACCATTCGAGTTGGTCGACCTGGTAGGGCTCGATACGCGGCTGAGCATTCTTGAGTATCTACACCGATCACTGGGAGAAAAATACCGCCCGGCGCCGCTGCTGGTGCAATATGTGAAGTCGGGGCGGTTGGGGCGGAAGTCGGGGCGGGGCGTTTATGAGTATCCGGAACAGGCTCAAACACAAACGCCAACACCAACACCCACGCCGGTACAACCTTGATTGAACACTTGTCCCACTGAGCTTCGCCCGTGCGGGACAGCCGAGGCGGTTGTCGCTACACGCTCTCAGGCTTACGGCCGAAACCGAAGCCGGTAAGTGTGGAAGCCCTTTCTTGATCGATTCCTTTACTCGCAACCAATACGTGAAAGCTTTCGCCCATGCCTGCGGGCGTGACCAAGTGTTTGAGTTGTAGTGCAACTTTCGCGCGCTCCTGTGGCCAGCGGCATTCCTCAAAGGCGTCGGCAAATTGATTAGCCTCTCCGAGGCCGAGCAGGAACTGAGATTGAGTGATGAGCTTCTGGGGGTGCATGCCCTGTCGTTCAGCCGCCACTGCAAGAGCTGTGAAGTTTACGTCGGATGTGATGTCTTGCTCGCCGGGGGCTTCGTACGGATTGGCGCTGACTGAGTGTTGGCGAATGGCTTTCAGGGTTCCGCGATGGCGTCCGGCGAGCTGCTCCTGGCGGGTATAGCCGTAGTCGATTACGACCACGAATCCGCGGTCAAGACTGGCTGCGGCGCTGATGTGAATCTGCGACTGGAGCGGGACTTCGATTCGTTCGTCGGCCTCGGGATGGATCGAATAACGGTCGAGAAACTCGAGTTCTTCGGGCGAAGGCGGAGCCCAGGTTTCGACGAACCGTCCGTCTCGCGAGTCGATGCGGAGCGAGCCGTTGAGACTGACCACCTCGACCGGTAATGCGTCGAAGAATTCGTTGGCAAACACAATAAGCGGAATCCCAGGAGCTAAGGTCGATGCGTCTGCGGCACGGTTCGGCAGGACGGAAGCCTGCTCTGAACCAGGCTCAAGGGCCGTGCTCGGCGTGGTTCGATTTGCGGTCTGTTGTCCGTCTGGAGATAGAATTTTCGATTCCAGTGTAGCTTTCCCAAATTCCAGGTGACGACTCAGGGTAACCTCGATGCGCTGACGCAAGGCGGGCGAGCCTTCGGCGAGGCGGTAGTGCATCGCGCGGAAAAAGTCGGGGAACTTCTTTTCGGACCAGTCCAGGACGTCCTGCGCGAAGAGGCCGCGACCGGGACCGAGTTCTTTCACCACAATTCTTTTTGGCGATCCGAGCAACCGCCACATCTCCTCGAACTGGCGAGCCAGCAGCCGGCCGAAAACAGCGTGGACATCGCTTGCGGTATAGAAGTCGCCGGCTTTGCCGAACTGCGCGGCGTTGCGCGAGTAATAGCCAAGTTCGGGATCGTAAAGACACAACTCCATATAGCGCGAGAAGGGAATTGGACCGCGTTCGCCGATCTCCTTCTCGATGTTTTGGCGGAGAGCGCTCACAGTCCCTTTCGGAGGCGGTCGGCGCGATCCTGCGGGGTGCGGATAAACATCTCGACGAAATAGTCGTGCAGGGCGTCAAAGAGTTGGCGCTGAAAACTCCATTCAAATTGCGGATCGTCGAGGTCGCGCGGGTGTAGATCGAAATAATAAGTATGAACGGGAACGCTTTCATCTTTGAATTTGATAATCATCTCGACACCTTCGCCCTTGGCACGAGCGGAAAAGTTCAGCAGCGGATGCTCGTACAGGAGAAGCTGAGCGCGGACACGGTCGAGGCGAAGATTGACGGTTTCGGACACAAAGGGGATTGTAAAGGAACGCGATGGCGGTGCCGTTCTGCACACTACGTCGGCGGGACCGCCCTCGCGGCAGCGGGCGCGACGCTGGCGCTACGTGAAATCTCTATTCATAGCGCAATGCTTCGATGGGATTGAGCCTTGCGGCTTTCACCGCGGGCAGCATGCCGCTGATGATACCGACGAAGCTGAGAATTCCAGTCGACCAGATTAGCGTGGCGGAGTCAATGTAAAGGTGAATGTCGCCTTCGCTGGCGTTGTCTTCAAAGGCGCTCCACAGAGTGAGCGACCCCACCGACCACGAGACTACATAGGCAAGGACCACGCCCAACAGGCCGCCCAGCGCGGTAATCACCAGGGCTTCCGCCAGGAACTGGAACAGGATGTGCCAGCGGTGAGCCCCCAACGCTTTTTCCACGCCGATTTCGCGAGTCCGCTGAGTGACCGACACGAGCATGATATTCATCAGACCTACGCCGCCGATGCCGAGAGTGAGCAGGCCGATGAAGCCGAGCAGAATCTTGATACCGGTGGAAATCACTTGTAAATCCATCAGGTCGGCGAAGACGTCGAAGACGAAAATGGCGCGCTGATCCTTGGGATCGAAGTTGTGGTGGAAGGCCATGGAATCGCGGACTGCCTTCACGACTTTGGCATGGTCACCTTCATATTCCATGACGACTGAGGTTAGATAGTAGGTATTGGTCAGATCGCTCATGGCGCTGTAGGGAAGGTAAACGTGCTCGTTGATATTGTCGTCTCCGTTCTGCACCTGATGCTTGAGCACGCCCACAATCTGATAGGAAATGCCGTCGAGGCGAACACTGTCGCCGAGTGCGTTCTGGCCGGAGAAAAGCTTCTTCTTCGCGTCGGATCCGATCACGGCGACGCGCGCGTGCGTGAAGTCGTCGGCCTCGCTGAAGAAACTGCCTTCCGCGACGTCCATTTTTCGCATGCGGCCGTACGAGGCATAGACGCCGCTGACACCGTAGTTGGCGCTGCGCGTGCCGTAGGCGACCACGCAATTCTTGAACGCTTCCGGGGAAACCCGCTTCAGCAAAGGGACTTCAGTGCGGATATAGTCGAGATCGTTGATCGTGAGGCGAACCTGGGTTCCGGCCTTGGTGCCTCCGGCCTGTAATTCGGTACGGCCGGGAAAAATGAAGACGAGGTTGGTGCCGAAGGAGCGGAATGCGGACCACAATCCGCGCTCGAAGCCCGTGCCGTAGGCCAGCAGAAGCACGACCGTCGCGATTCCCCAAGCCATGCCGAGCATCGTGAGCACACTGCGCCGCCGGTTGTGGCGAAGCGCGTTGTAGGCCTGGGTGGCGAGATCGAGGATCATAGAAAACAGCTCCTGCCTTCTGGCTGGTAGCTTCCCGCTTGTGGCTTTGCCACAGAAATTCGTGTTCCCTACGGCCGCGCTTCGTCTAGCGAGGACCGCGGAGGCGGCGGTTGCTACGTGATCACTCTTGCCGCAATGCTTCGACCGGCGGCATCAACGCGGCCTTGCGGGCTGGATAAAGTCCGGCCGCTACGCCTGCGATTGCCAGCGAGCCGATTGCCGCAAATGCCGACGCCGGAATGATGCGGGGCGTGTCAAAGCCTTCGGGCGATGGCAACATGGCCAGCAGGGTTACAAAGCCGGTAGCGATGGCCAATCCGATGCCGCCACTGAAGGCAGTGAGGAACGCTCCCTCGACGAAAAACTGCGTCAGGATGGCGCGGTACGTGGCGCCCAGGGCCTTGCGCAGGCCAATCTCTTTGGTTCGCTCGGTCACCGAGACCAGCATGATGTTGATGATGCCGATGGCGCCCAAGCCGAGGGTGACCACTCCCACCACCCCCAGGAACCAATCCATCGCGTCGAAAATCTTTCCCACGCGCTTCATGTTTTCAATCGTGTCCCAATCTTCGAATGCGTCTGGCAGCTTGGGACTGAAGCCGTGGCGGCGCGCGATAATGCGATGAATCTCCTCCTTGGCCTCGGCGTGCAAATCTTTGGTGATCGGCTGATAGTTAAGGAACGAGATTGCGTCCTCGGAGTTCGCTTTGGTCAATGGGAACAGGTCCCGCATGGTTTCGATCGGGATAAAGATGCGCGAATTGGTGCCGTTATTGCCGTCGCGCCCGACCTTCGCGACCACTCCCACGACGTCGAAATTAATGCCGTTGAGCAGAATGGTAGAGCCCACTGCGGGCCGACCTGGAAACATGTTTTTCAGCAGTTCCCAGCCCACCACGGCCACGCGGCGGCGTTCGGAGTTGTCCTGGTTGTTGAACCATCGGCCGGGTTCGATGGGAACGTTGCGAATCTGATTGTAGTCGGAGGCCACGCCGAAGACCTGGCCGTTCGTCGATCCGTAATCGCTGACTGCGCGAATGTCCTCGCGATTCAATACCGGCGACAACGCGCCCACCAGCTGAGCTTCGTTGCGAATAGCCAGATAATCTTTGTAAGTGAAGTAATAGGTTTGCCCGGACTGCGTACTACCCTCGACGGCAGAAATACGCCCGGGAAACATGAACATGATGTTTTGTCCTAAAGTTGCGAGCTGCTTTTCCTGACCGCTGCGGAAGCCTTCTCCCAAGCCCACCAGGAGTAGCAACGAGCCCACCCCCCAGGCGATTCCGAACATGGTTAGGAAAGACCGCAGTTTGTGCGCCCAGAGAGTCGCCAGCGACTGCCGGACGATGTCGAGAAGCATTCGCATATAGCTGCGTAAAATCATGCCCCCACGCCTCCGGGGAGGGGCGCAGGGGCACCCGGGTAACGTTCAGGCGAGGGGTCTCAATCCCGCCCAACCATCTGATCAGAGATACGCAGCCGGGTTCGGTAAAGTTCCCTGCTGGCATGTAGTCACTTAGACTTCGGAAAATGGAAAAAGGTTAGCCGGACGACACGCTGCGTTGTTGACGCAGCTAGAATGCAGATTTCTTCCTTCGGTCGGAATGACAAAATCCACGTTTGCAATGACAAAACGATGGGCTGAAAGGACACCATCGGTGTGGAGTCATCTTATTGGCTGGTTTATTGGCTGCTCTTTTCCTTGGGCCGCTCGTAGGCCTTCTGCAGATATTTCCTGGCTTCTTCGAGGGCTCCGAAGGTATTGTCATTGGTCTGGAGAGCCTGGCGGTATTCATTGATGGCGCGTTCGCGCTGACCGGTGATGTCGAAAATCTTGCCCAGCTGGATGCGGCTCCAAACTTCGGTCCAGCGCGGCTCGCCGTCTCCGTTGATCGACGAGCGGTAGGCATTGGCCGAGGATTGATAATTTCGCTGCAGGAAGAAGACTTCGGCAATGCGGTAGTGGGCGAGGGAACTGTTCTTGTTGAGATCGAGTGCTTTGTTGAACTCCACCAGCGCACCGCTCAGGTCTCCCTGTTGCTGTATCGCCTGCCCGCGCAGGATGGAGGCGCGCAATTTTACGTCGCTCGAATTGGTGAGCACACGGTGGTCAGGATCGACCGAGATGCGGCGAGGCCGGCCGAAGGTCTCAATCGAAAAAGGCGAAGTTGTGCCCACTACTTCCACCCGCTGGTTTTCGGTTTTTCCGTCGGTATCGATTCGCAGGTCTACAGGCATGCGAAACAGATCGAGATCCTGGGAGATTTCGCCGGTGACGCGGAATCCCGGGGAACGATCCTGCTGGACCTTTGTTTCCTTGGCAAAATTGCCACCCAGACGGTAGGTGGTGTACTTCACTTTGAACTCGGGAGCGCCGGTGGAATCGAGCCATTGCGAGAAGAACCAGGTGAGCTGCTGGCCGTAGTTTTTCTCGGCAATTTCGCGGAAGTCGTCCGTAGTCGCCGATTTTCCGGCGTACTCGGCGGCAAATTCGCGCATCGTCTTGTTGTACTTATCCTCGCCCAACACCCAGCGCAGCATGTGCAGGATCATCGCTCCCTTGTCGGTAGACAGGGACTGAAATTCGGTGGAGAAAATGTCAAGCTTACTGGCGCTGGAGAGCGGAACCGTGTCATAGGCCAGTGCGCCGACCGACATATCTTTCACTGCTTCTTCCAGGCCAGCGGCACCGGCGGCATTTTCCACGTACATCGCTTCCGAATAGCGGCAGAAGCCATCACTCAACCACCAGTCGTCCTTGGTCGCGGGACTCACCGAAACTCCCCACCACTGATGGGAAATCGCATCCGCCAGCAGGCGGTAGTTGGTCTTCTCCGTGATCGAAGGTCCCGCCAGTCCGGCGATTTCAGGAGCCCACAGGTACGGAAGCGTGTCTCCGGGCAATTCCACGACATTCAGCTTCTGCGCCGGCGGCAGGCCGTAAAGGGTAATAAAGTAAGAGACCTCCTGGACGGCGGTCGTGGTGTAAGTGGGAGCGAGACTTTGATGGGTGGGCTTGAAGAAGACGTGCACATCGAGACCGGCTTCGTCGCTTTTGTACTCCTGAAAAATTCCGGCGACGATGGTGCCAGGAAAGCTGGGTTTGGTGGAGACAAACGTGAAAGTCTTGGTTGGCAGCACGCTGGCGTTGGGCTTCTTCGATGCCGCAGCATCAGAAACGGTAGCTTTCCCGCTGCCGATGACCAGCATGTGTGCGGGCACGGTCACGTTAATCGTCGAAGTAAAGCGGTTGAGGCCATAGCCGCTGACCGGGAACCAGCGTCCGGCATAGAAGAGATAGCTGGTGTCGTCGCCGACGTAGGCCAGCTTAAGTCCGGGTACGGGGCTGTTGTCGGCGTTCTCCAGTTGCCCTTCGTATTCGAAAGTCAGTGTGCTGGAGGCATCTTTGGACAGGCCTGCGGGCAGCGGCACGCGCACGGTGGAATCCTGGGTCACGCGCTCGGCCGAGAGTTGCTGCCCCTTTTCGTCCAAGACCTTGGTGACCCTCAGGTCATTGTGCAATTCGAAGACGGCAACGCTTAGATCCTGCAAGGCGGTGAATTTGACCTTGGCCCGCGCCGTAATTTGATGGAGATGCGGTGCGAGTTCAGCCTCGATCTGGTAGTCATCCACGCGCAGGCGCGCTTTTTCCGCCGCCCGCGACGGGATGGCGAGCAGAATTATGATCGATAGAGTCAGGGAACTCGTGAGGACGCTAAGAGCGCGCCGTGGGTGAATCCACATTCAGGAGAGTCTCCAGGAAATGATAACCCATTTCCTATGATGAAGATTCTCAGGTAAAAGATGCTGGGAGCACAAGGTTTAACGGCTTCCGGTGTCCGGCTCCCGGCTTCCGACGGACTTGGGACGCAGACTCAGGATGATTTCGGCGGCGCGATCTTCGGGGCGCTGCGCCGCTCCGGATTTGGTGACGGGAGCGCGCAGAAGCGCCCTGACGCGGGCCAACCCCTTCAGCATCCGCTCGCGAGCCGGGCCGTCAGGCAGGATTTCTCGCAGCCGAGCGATCACGTTTGCAGGGGTGAAATCGTGTTGCACCAGTTCCGGGACCACTTCCTCCCCCGCGATCAGGTTCACCATGGCAAAGTGCGGCACCTTTACCCGGGGCTTGCCCAGCAGATAGGTGAGAGACGAGACCGCGTAAACCATCACGAACGGTGTATTCATTATCGCCGCCTCAACCGTGGCAGTGCCGCTGGCCACAATGGCGGCACGCGAGTGCCAGAGCGCAGGGCGGGCCTCGGGAACGAGTGTGACTTTCTTCTCGCCAATCAGGCTCAGCAGGAAACTGCGGTCCAGCGTGGGAGCAAGCGGAAGCAGATATTCATAGTCTGAACCAAGTTGCTCCGCCGATTCCAGTATCGTCGGCAGATTCATGCGGACTTCCTTGATGCGGCTGCCGGGCATCAGGGTGACCCAGGATTTTGCCTGGTTGAGAGCAAATTGTTGGGCATACTCACTGCGCTCGATGGATGGGGGCGGCAAGTCCGCCAGAGGATGGCCCACAAAAGTCGCGTCCACGCCGCGCTCGCGGTAAAACTGCTCTTCGAAGGGGAAGATGACTAGGGCCTTGTCGATGTAGTCGCGAAGAAGGCGCACGCGGCCCTGCCGCCATGCCCAGAACTGGGGGGCGACGTAATAGACCGTGGGGATTCCGCGTCTCTTCATCTGCCGAGCAACCCGCCAGTTGAATGCGGGTGAGTCGATCACAATGGCGAGATCGAGCTTGCGCCGGTCGGCCTCTTGGATCAGGCGTTGATAGAGTCCGTAGATCTTCGGCAGCTGGCTGAGAATTTCCGTGATGCCGACAACGGCCAGATCCTTGGCGTCGACGACCGTATCGCATCCGGCGGCCCGCATTCGGCCCCCCCCCACGCCGAAGAAATCGAGCCGACTCTTCGCGTCGGCGGCACCGCCGGGGGCTGCTGTTCCCGCCAGAGCAGAGCCGGGCGGATCAATTTGGGAGCTGGATACTTGAATCGGTGCAGCGATTGGTGGGGGGACAGCCGCTCCCGGCTGTCCGGAGGAGCGAAGCTCCGCCGGTTGGCGCTCGTGGGCCGCGCGCAAAGCTTCAATGAGCTGTGCTCCATACATTTCGCCCGAAGCTTCGCCGGCTGAGATCAGGATGCGCAAGACAGCATTGTAAGGCCGATGATGTGGCTAGAGATTTTGAGAAAGTGTCTTTCCGAACGCCGCCATCGCCCGCTCGGCGGGAGCAGCGGTCGAACGGCGCGGCGGCCAGTCTCATTGGATTTCATCGCCTTTGAATACGAGGACGGGTGATCCGTCTGCCACGAACGCGCTGTTTGGGCGCCGTCGAATCACTTCTCCAAGTGCAGGGCCGTAGAGAGAATTCGCGTCGCCTTCGAATCCAGCGGCAGTCGTTGCCCCTATCCGCCACCGGTCATGCGAAACATGATATTCGAGGCAGCCCCCGGATCGTTGAGCCGCATAACCCCAATAGTGTTCGGTGATGAACTGTTCCAGACCGCCTTCTCGAGGACGCGCGGAATCGCTGGCGGTCTGCGCAGAAAGCTGGCACCATTTGCCGTCAACTTGCCACTGATAGGCGATTGCCTTTCCCGAATCAACGGACTCAATCTTGTGCTTCATCGGAAGGCAGCTGTAATTCTCGCCGTAAAGTATGCGGGCGATTGTTGCAATCGCGCGTCTGGGCACCACCTCGGCGATGAAAACGACTCCTCTTCGGTCTTGGTCGCCGTCTTTCCGCCGTACGTAGAAGCGCAAATTCACTTCATCGAAATCCGCATGAAACGGAACCGGGAAGTGTCCCAGTAGCTTGGTGCGACAAAATCGAAAGCCTACCAGGCTGACGTAGGTTCTTCCCTGGAACGAATCCAGTGACGTGCCGGGCGGAACGTGTCGATTTAAGAGACTGGGTTCGACGTCGTAGTTCAGCATCACGAGGTCCCGCCATTCGGCCGACAGGAAAACTCGTTTTGACGGAGATGCATTTTCCATCGCCTAGTCGTCCGCGCTGGAGGTGACTTCGGGGTGCTGGAAGCCCGCTCCATTCGCGGGCGAAAGCGCCCCCGCCCCGTTCAGCTCCTGATCTTTATATTGCAACTGGTATAACTTGAAGTAGATCCCGCGCTGGGCCAGAAGTTCCTGGTGCGTGCCCATTTCACGGAGCTGGCCTTTATGCATGACAATGATCTTGTCGGCACGCTGCACCGTCGAGAGACGATGGGCAATGATGAGTGAGGTGCGGCCTTCGACCATGCGGCTGAGCGCGTCGCGCACTTTGAATTCGGTTTCGGTATCCACGCTCGAAGTCGCTTCGTCGAGAATCAGAATTTGGGGCTCGTGGGCCAGGGCGCGCGCGAAGGAGATGAGTTGCTTCTGGCCGGTCGAAAGAGTGGACCCGCGCTCGCGGACCTCTTCGTTGAAGCCCTTGGGCAGGGAGCGAACGAAGTCCCCGAGGTTCACATCTTCTGCGGCCTTGGCGACGTGCTCGTTGCCAATGCGCTCGGTGCCGAGGCGGATGTTGCCGCCGATTGTGCCAGTGAAGAGAAATGGGTCCTGCAAGACGACCCCGAAGCGGCCGCGCAGGTCGGCGAGGTCCATTTCTTTCACGTCGACACCGTCGATGCGGACGGCGCCTTTCTGCACATCGTAGAAGCGCAGCAGCAGCGAGATTAGCGTGGTCTTGCCGGCACCGGTGTGGCCGACCACCGCGACGGTCTCTCCGGGTTCAATGGCGAAGGTTAGGTCGCGGAGGACCCAGTCGAGGGTAGGGTGGAGGGCGGCAGCTTTGCCATTGGCCAGCAAAGAGCCTGCGGAGCGTGGCGCGGCCGCACGGCCGGGGGCCGCCGTCTCCGCCTGGGCCGTCCCCCCATGCTCCCTTCCCACATAAGCGTGCGCAGCGGCGGGATCATGGCTTTCCGCCGGCATTTCGCGATATGCGAACCAGACGTGGTCGAACTCAATCCGTCCCCGACCTTCTGGTTTCTTCGGGACTGCGGGACCGACGATGTCGACCGGAGTATCCAGCAATTTGAAGATGCGTTCGCTGGCGGCCATCGCGGACTGGAGAATGTTGTACTTCTCGCTGAAGTCCATGATGGGGCGGAAAAAGCGCTGCGCGTACTGGGTGAAGGCGATCAGAACGCCGAGTGATGCCGCGGTCGCTACCAGATGAAACGACATGAGCGTCTGGCGATTGAATTCGATCGAAACGCTGCTGGCTATGACGCCGCGCATCACCTCCTGGCCGCCGAACCAGATGACGCACGCAATCGCGACCGCAGAGAAAAAGTCGACGACCGGATAGTACACGGAGTAAGCCAGGATCGCGTCTTTGTACGCGTCCATGTGGCTGCGGTTGATTTCCGAGAAGCGCTGGTAGGCTTTACGCTCGCGGTTGAAAAGCTGCAGCACGACCATGCCGCTGACGTGCTCCTGCAAATAAGAATTGATGCGGGCGATGGCGGTGCGAATGCGGCGGTATGAATCGCGCACCTTGTCGCGGAAAATCTTTGTCGCTACCACGATGAACGGCAGAACCGCGAAGGTAATCAGGGCCAGCTTCCAGTTCATGCAGAGCATGATGCCGAGAATCCCCACCAGCACAAAGACGTCTTCAAAGATGGAAACCACACCGGAAGTGAACATTTCATTCAACGCGTCAACGTCAGTAGTGACACGCGTGACCAAGCGGCCGACCGGATTCTGGTCGTAAAAAGCCACGTGCATGCGTTGCAGGTGGCGGAAAATCTGGCTACGCAGGTCGAACATTACTTTTTGCCCGGTCCATTGCATGAAGTAAGTTTGCAGGAACTCGAACACGAAGGTAACGCCCAGAAGGCTGAAATAAATGGCGGAAATTTGCGCGATCCCGCGCCCAGGCCGCGAGCTCAGCCAACTCCACCAACCCGAGGCCGCGCCCTTGACCGGAGCCAGGTAGCGATCCACGGCTACTTTCACTAAATAGGGTCCCAGCACGTCACAGAAGGATTTGAGAATGATCGAGAAAATGGCAATCGTCACCTGCCAGCGGTAAGGGCGCAGGTAGGTCAGCAGCCGGCGCATCAGGCGGCTGTCATATGCCTTTCCTAGCACTTCCTCTTCGTGAGCCATTGGGTCTCAAGCAACGGGTTTGAAAACAGGCCAGCGGCGCTGGGACTGTCAATAACAGGTTAACCCAAACCGACGGCTTCGGGGCCAGTAACCAGGAAAAGGTACGAGGGTGGGATAATCAGAACAGTGGCCCTGGGCATCTACATCTCGGTTCCGTTCTGCCGCACAAAGTGCAGCTACTGCAACTTCGCGTCTGGCGTATTTTCGCGGGCTGTCTTTGGGCGCTATGTGGATCGCCTGTGTGCGGACATCGGCAATGCACCGAAAACTGCGAGCAAGATGTGCGGTCGGATCGAGCCGGAAGTCGACTCGATTTATCTCGGCGGTGGAACGCCGACGCTGCTCGACGCCGTTCAACTGCAGCGAGTCTTCGATGCGGTTCGAGAGCAGTTTGAAGTGGCGCCTCATGCGGAGGTTACCGTTGAGTGCGCGCCCGGGACGCTCGCGCCTGAAGGGGTCGAGGGTCTTCTGGAATGTGGCGTGAATCGCATCAGCCTGGGCGTGCAGTCGTTCGTTGACGCTGAGGCGGCGGCGGTCGGGCGATTGCATCAGCGCTCCACAGTTCTCGAGGACATAACACGCCTACGTGCGGCGGGGATTGCCAATATCAACATCGATCTGATCGCGGGCCTTCCCCACCAGAGCGTGGAATCCTGGCAGCAGTCGCTGGCGGAGACGCTTACAACTGGGGCGCCGCACGTCAGCGTCTACATGCTAGAGGTGGACGAAGATTCCCGCCTGGGCCGTGAAGTAATCGCGGGGGGAACCAGGTATCACGCGCATTTTGTACCCGACGAGGAAGCGACTGCGGATTTCTATCTTGCCGCCTGCGAGCAATTGGAAGCTGCGAACATCGCCCAATACGAAATTTCCAATTTCGCGCGCGCGGGTTCGGAGTCTCGGCACAATCTCAAGTACTGGACGCGGCAGCCGTATCTCGGCATTGGCGTGGATGCGCACTCGATGCTAGTCTCCGCGTCACCGGAACTGTGCTCCGTCCGTTTTGCCTGCGCGGACGCGCTGGAAAAATATGTTGCTGGATCGCCCTTGCAGAGAACGGACGTTTCGCGCGAGGCTGCGTTGGAGGAGCACTTCTTTCTTGGACTGCGTTTGAACCGGGGTTTGGACCTGAGAGAGGTTGCGGCAACCTTCGGACATCAGGCCGTCGAAAATTTGCGACCTACGATCGCGGGTTTGATCGCAGACGAATTGATGGAGGGAGTCGGCAGCTTCATTCAGCTCACGGTGCGCGGTAGACTGCTTTCGAATGACGTTTTCCAGGCGTTCCTTGCGCCTGCCGGCGTCTCGGCAAAGTCCTGAGAGCGTCGGCAAACGAGTATCGCAGCAGAAATCCCAAACCATCCGGTCGGTCGGCTATGCCATCGCGACTCACGAAATCACCAGTAATCACGCAGCTGGACGCGTTTCATGGGCTCGCCTCCGGAGGTAACTTTTGGCCCCCTCCGGCGCTATGTTCTAATCAAAGCGCGATGGTCGCGGCGCCTTTGGGACAAGTTCGTTGCGCGCTGCCCGAATGTGCGGAGGAGACTTGGACTTCCAACTGAACGAAGAGCAGTTGCATTTGAAAAAAAGTGTACGCGAGTTTGCCGAGCGCGAGATCAAGCCCAACGTCATGAAGTGGGACGAGGCCGGCGAGTTTCCGCTCTCTACCATTAAAGAACTGGGCAAGCTTGGA
>DATBYA010000023.1:0-180980 GCA_036514015.1 Candidatus Sulfotelmatobacter sp. | reverse complement strand
CACCAGCAAGGATGGCGTCAGGCCATCGCCTCCGCCGCCCCGCGCAAGAATGTCAAAACCATCCTCGAAGCCCTCCACACCGCCGACTGCTTCGAAGCCATCGTCTCCGCCGAAGACGTGCACCGCGGCAAGCCCGACCCGGAAGTCTTCCTGGTTGCCGCCGCCACACTGGACGTCCCTCCGAATCACTGCATCGTCGTCGAAGACGCCCTGCACGGCATCGAAGCCGCCCGCGGCGCTGGCATGAAAAGCATCGGCGTAACCCGCAACGGCAAACCCCTGCCCGCGGACCTCGCAACGCACTCGCTAGCCGAGCTCGCTCCGAATGCGTTCGACAACCTGCTGCTGTCCTGAGTCAGAAGTGCACAGGATGCGTAGTGCCGCTGCAAAATGGTGTGGGACCTTTCGCTGAGTGTTATAGGGATGTTACGACTATCCGCAAAGCTTGAGCGTTTACCTCAGCAATGACCGCTAAACAAAGTTGAGGACAGTGGGCGGATAAGGCGAGACCGCTCCCTGCTTTCCGGTGAAGTAAATGCGGTTAATTCCGTCCTGGCAGTACACCAGCCCTTTTGCAACAGTGGCCGTCACTTTTCCGAGCGAGCGCACGTTCACGCCGTTGCCTCCACTGCTGGCCTTAGCACCGCTGGATTCCGCAATGTCCAGATCCACTAGATTGGTTCCGGCGATCGCGGTCGCAGAGGAAACTACGCCGATGTGGAAGGCTTGTGATCCTGTAGCGGCGTCGTACCCTCCGCCGGTTTTTTGCTGCGCGGCAATATTCGGATCGTCGTATTTCACATCCCTGAAAAAGATGGCCGCATCGTCCTCTTCAATCTCATTTGCGTTCTTCCGCTGCAGTTTGGGGAACATTCCCCAAATCGTTCTCGGCTTGAACCCGGTCGCGCCCGTCGGACTCGGTGCGCTGACAGTGGGAGCCCCGATCCCCCAGTAGTTCGCGACGAATCCGCCGCAGTCGATGCCCAGATTGTTGTCGACGTACGTCGACAGTGTCTTCTCGTCCACCAGACCGCATATGAGGGCGAGCCAGAGAACTTCCTGTATCTCTGTGGGTGTGCCCTTCCCGTTGTACACGCGCCACAATGAAGTCGCTACGTACTTGTCCCCCCGCACCTGGAAGGTGGTGGGCAACGCCCTGGCCGGCGAATCCATCTGCTTCGGCAGAGCTGCGACCAACTGGGCATGCGCATTCGCCGCTTTAGTCGATTGCGCCCCCATGCCGCTCTGCAGGTAGTTACGCACCGCGATTGGGATAAGGGTTGTTTCATTCTTCCAGACCTGTAGCTGCAGATACGTACGAACGTAGTCGCTCGCTGACAATCGAATCACCTCAAAGGATCGTCCCGAAAAATGCAGGATTCACAGTCCTCAAGACCGCAACATAGTACCACTTTCGTTCGCCTACCGGGACGGGCAGAATCGGGCGTGCGAGGCGACCCTCGAGGGTCCAGCCGAGTCAATGCATGAAATGGCAATGTTGCGACAACCGAGGGGACTTCTCCTCGCTTTGGAACTGATGCTCTCCAGCTTCATCTTGCTCATCATGTTTCCCTTGACCCTCTGGTATCCCGCCAGTTCGTTAGCCCGCCAACGTTGAAAGCCGTGATGTCATTCGGAGCGACGGAATCGTCGTTGCTCCACCCTGCCCCATGTCTAAATAACGTGTTTTCAAGGCCCATATGCCACGCAAAAAATTTGCTCTCCGCCGTGTCGATTCCCCGCCACCCCGTTCGACGCATAAGTGGAGCGGTACCGCGCAACCGGCCAGTCGCAACATTCAGGCAGCGGCGCGGTCCAAGCTCTTATATAAAAGTAGCGGCCCTGATACGGTGTCCGCACAACACTCAAGGAGAACACCATGCGTTTCATGATGATCATGTTTCCGAAAGGCTATGAAAATGCAAAGCCCGGCACGGTACCCGACCTCAAAGACATAGAGACCATGAGGAAATACAACGAGCAACTACAGAAGGCCGGCGTGCTGCTCGCACTCGACGGTCTGACCCCGCCCTCGACGATGAGCGCGCGCGTCACCTTCAAAAACGGAAAATCGAAAGTTACCGACGGCCCGTTTACCGAAGCGAGGGAAGTGGTCGGCGGCTACTGGGTGATTCAGGTGAAGTCACGCGAAGAGGCGCTCGAATGGGCCTCGCGCATCCCCGGAAAGGATAACGAAATGGTCGAGGTTCGCCGGCTGATGGAGATAACCGACTTCCCTGCCGACGTTCAGGAGAAGTTCGCGAAGTTCGAGCAGCAGATCGCCGAAGGCAGCGAATAAGCTGGCACTGCAGTAAAAACTCTCCGCGCTTTGTCGATTTCGCGACGCCTCGTACGACGTCTATGTAGAGAGAGCTTCCGTCCCGCATAGTGTGACGGCGGCTCTCCACAACCTGCAAAACGATAGGAGACTCTCGTTATGCGTTACATGATGCTCGTTCGAAGCGTCGCGCCCCCTTGGGCCTCCGCCTCCAGTGTTCCTCGAAGCGATGGGCAAAATGGCCGCTGAATCCGCGAAAAACGGAAAGCTGGATATCGGCTGGCGCTCATTGGAAGCATCGTGAGTCGCAATAGCCGCTAACACGAGGCATGGATAGTTCGGAAAATGTCGTAGGTTAGGCCGGGTTCAGTCGCACACTCCTTATCCGACAGTCACCGCGGCGATCTCGTAGTCGTCCACACGAGGAATCGTGAAACGCAAGACCGAGCCTTCGAGCCGGAAGGGCGTTGTCCTGTCGGAGCGAAGCAGGTCCACGGCGCTGACCTTCACTCCGCTGGGCAACGTCATGCAGACGGTTTGTGGACCCAGCGGGTTGACCGTGCTCAGCCAGCCGTGGTGGGCGTTCGGGTTCGTGTAATTGAGCAGGTGGATGGCGTAACCCGGCGTAGTTTCCCAGGCAAAAAGCTCGAGGAATCCATCGCCGTCAACGTGGACGACGGCTTCATCTTGAGTGATCCAGCGGATGGTGTTGTGCAACAGGCGCAGAAGATCGCCGTGACCGGTCAGCCAGAAGGTTCGTTCGATGTCTCCAGGAAAGTAGGCTAGGCGGCTGCAGCCGACATCACGCAGCACCACTGCTGGCTCATCGGTGTGCGAGGCCAGTGGGTAAGCCAATTCCGGGGGATACTGCACGAAGCCAGGGACAACAGTAAGAACCGGATCTGGCACCGATTTCACGGGTACACGGTTTTGCGCGCCCGGCAGCCAGTTGGTGTTTGAGAATCCGTCAAGGATCGGATGACTGCGTTCAATGCGGCCGTAGTAGGCGTTGCCGTTCGTTCCGATAACATCTCCAGCCTTGCGAATGCCGAGCAGGTCGGAGAGAGCAAATTCCTCGCGCCGCTGCAGGTTCTCGTCGTACAGGCCCGTTTCGAAGCTTGCCATGATTGACCCTCCGGAGCTGACGTAGTCGCGGATCTGCTGGCACTGGCGGTCGCTAAGCATGGCAATGTTCGGCAGAAGCAAGGCACGGTACTTGCTGATCCGTTCGAGGTCCAGGCGGTCTTCGTGTACGAAGTCGAAGGCGAATCGGCCGTTGAGGAGCGTCGCATAGATCCCCTGTGTCGTTTCGCGCATGTAGTCGTGAGCGTGAGCGGCGACGGGAGTCGGATATAGAAGTTGCGTGCTCTGTCCCATGACGACGCCGATGTTTGCGAGAGATCGGCGGGGCGTCAGGTGGGCATCGTGTTTCTTCGCCCACTGAAAATAATCGGAGCCGAGTTTTTGCCAGCGGCGATCTTCTCCGAATCCCGCCTCCGAGCCGATGAAATGGTAGTAAAGCGCCATGCCGCTGGCCAGCGTTTCGTTCAACCACATTCTTGCTTCAGCGGGATTTTTGGAGGCATTGCGCCAGCGGACCGTGCCGGTCGAGTAAGCGGCGGAGACGTTCGCGGCGAATTTTCCGTCCATCATGGCGCTGCACACGCGGCCCTGCAGGCTACATCCCCAGACCGCGGGATCATCGGAGGTGCGGCCCTGATTGTCGGCCTGGAACCAGACTGCGGTTCTGCCGAGGCGATCGAGGTTGGGGCCGCAGCGGACATTGCCACCAAGGTTTGCGAAGTAAAAACTGTCGGGCTTCCTTTCTTTGGCGATGGCGTCGTACTTGTGCCACAACTCAAGAATGCGATCATTGAAAGCGCGCCAGTAGGCGGTAGTGTTGGGCGGGGGAAGTTTGCTACAGATGGCGCAATGGCAGTTCGGCAGACTGCCGATGGGAGGCCATCCGTTGGTGTAGAAGCAATCCACGTCGTAGAGCGAATTGATTTCGCGCATAATGGCCGGGACGTAGCCGTCCATATAGCTGGTGAACATGCAGGTGCGGAATAGCCGCGAGTCTTCGGGACTGAGGAGAACCGATCCCTGAGCGTCGCGCATGGCCCACTCCGGATGGGCGTCAAGGGCATCGCCCCAATTCAGATCCGGACTCATGCGGGCGACGACGCGCATGCCGCGCTTGCGGGCGGCGGCGACACATTCACCGAAGAAGTCACGGCCATTGAGAAACTTTCCGTGACGGTGGAACTGAACTTTTGAGGGATAGAAGGCGAGGATACCGGTCACACTGATGAAAACGATGTCGGCGCCGGCCGAGTGCCAGTAGTCTGCCCATTCTTCAATGTTCATCACAGCCGGATCGTGCTCGGTCATGTTGCTCTGACCGACGCGGCGAATGTTCTGCTGCCAGGGCAAGGTGGACGGATCGACCGGAGCCAGTCTGGCTGGCAGAGGAATGAGTTTCGGATCCGTGCCGCTAATGGCTGCGCCGGCGATCGGGTCCGCTGAGATCGTCGCAGGATTGAACGTCTGGATGGCGGCGGCCAACGGAAGGGAAGCTGCGCTAGTCTTGAGGAATGTACGCCGGTTGAGCATGCGGTCCATTATTGCCGATTACCGACTTCCGTACGAACAGGAAAGAAGGAACCGCCAACACCCATGTTCGCTAGCTCATCTTTTGCTGGAAGGCAATTCCGTGATCGTGCTCCCACGTCATCCTCGCAAGAGCAGTGTTGATGCTGGTTGACGGGCTAGTTGAGTCTAATCGGGTTATTTGGCCAACTCACAGGACGTGGGGCATAATCACGATGTTTGCCCACCGACGAAATCTAATGCCGACACTGAGAAGCTCCCCGCGAACATCGGCGCTTTTGCTTCTTCTGGCCACGCCGGTCGTGACGCAGGGACAAGTGCGGCAAGGCTTGTGCAGTGACGGATTCGGTGTATTTCAAACCAGCTTTTTCGGCGTTAAAGTAACCGTTGGAGCAGCCAAGAAGGAAGGATTTGCCACGCGGGCGTGTTCCGCGACGCTGGAGTGGGGCAAAAACTCACTACCGGTTGTGCCGGAGGCGGCGGCGGTCGATATCGACGCTTTAGGCGTCGACCTCGGATTGGAGTCTCCCATCGTTGCGCTTCAGGTTAAGAACTCCGACGCAGATTGGTTTGTGACCTACAAGATATATTCGCTGGAAAAGCCGCCTCGCCTGCTGCGCACTGTCAGTGGAGGCAGTTCCTTCAACGCCGCCGACACCGATCTGGATGGACGCATTGAAATCTGGACTGACGACGCCGGTGCGGTGAATGGGATGGATCGGCTTTCCGTCGGTGAACTGGACTTCCCTCCAACCACCGTGCTTCGATTCGAGAAGCACAAGTTGATCGATGTAAGCGCGGAGTTTCAATCGTTCTTCGATCACCAGATCGCGCAACTGCGCGGAGAGCTTGATTCCAAACAGCTGGGCGATTTCAGGAACAGCGATGGGAAACTCTCACCAACGCCATCGTTGTCCGTGGAACAGATGCATCATTGGCGGCTGACGAAGATCAAGGTACTGGAAATCGTATGGGCGTATCTGTATAGCGGTCGTGAGCAGCAGGCCTGGGAAGCACTTGCCGAGATGTGGCCGCCTTCAGACCTCGACCGCATTCGTTCACTTATCTTGAATGCACGAACCGTCGGAATACGAAGCCAAGTCGAGGGCGTAGACGCGAAACCGCGCTTGCACGTGAAGAAGTTCGCATACATTTATGAGACCGCGGCCGAAAGCAACGGACGACCACAAGATCCCACGGAACCTACCTCCCGGAATCTTCGAGCCGACGTTAAGCCGCAGGCGATTCTGCTTCGCCGCCTTGTAGTCGGCGAGATGCCCTTGCCGCAATCGGAAGAGATGGTCGATATTGTCATCGATGCCGCCGGCAAAGTCCGCTCGGCGAAAACCGTCGGCAACAAAGACCGCGACCTTATGAACGATTGCGCTGGCTGGAAGTTCATCCCCGCGTTTAAGGATGGCCGTCCCGTAGCCAGCCGCATGCGTCTTGCCCTCAATTACTTCCGATGAACAAGATTCATCGCAAGCCAAGGCTCGCCCTTTCGTTGACGTAATAGGCGTTTACACGTTGACCGCTGGTCAATGCATTATGAAAGAGCGCCCCAGTTCAGAAGGGTGAAGCTGGATGTGGCGCCTCCTCTGACGGGTGGGGCCGAACCAGTTCCCGGGCGGGAGTTGCACCCTCTGGAGTCCAGCGCCTTTCACGGCGCGCGGCCTGCGTCGAAGAAGCCCCACAAACTTGAAAAGTGAATTAGCGATTCTGCGACCGTTACAAACGGCTCTCGCTGGTGGTGGGGCCCTTTGCTCAATGGCTGATAAACTTCCAGGCCACCAGCATGAGAACGAGGACAATTCCGGCCACATACCCCCAAGCGCGTCCCTTTTGAAGCTTTTCGTGATCAATCATTGAAACACCCTGAGGGTACTGTACCACCGGATAGCCGGAGGTCAGGTCAACAATGAAAAGGAGGTCTGAACTCGTAGGTAGAGGAATGTCGCAGCAGCAAAAGCTGCATTCAGGGCAAGCATGCCAAGGGCTAACGATCCAAGCGCCTGCCGCTTTTGATGCTGCTGATAAAGTCTCGTCCACGCAGCAATCGTGACTACGAGAGGCCCGCACGTAAGCCTGTATTGAATGAGCCGAGCAATCATGTTCGGAATCCTGCCAAGAACTTATTATGTGCTCGCGTGCCTTGACGTTACAGCCCTTTAAACGTCTTGACCGCTGGCAAAGGCCCACCGAACGCGGCGCACGAAGGTTCATCGCCACCTCACCTTCAATAAGTAAAGAGATTGGGGGAGGGCGATAAGGGCGACCACGCCCCCCCGACTCATCGAATCGCGCAAGGAGGCGCGGGACGCGCTAAAATGCTAAGAGTTGGCCTGCCACTTTCGTCGCTCCAGAAACAGGGGTGTCGCATGACTCCAGAAACGCAACAGTCCGAATCCCCATACTGCGTCAGGATCGAGACCGAGACCGGCCAGTCCTCTACTGTGCCCATTGCGGTCTTGACGCCGAAGCAGTTGGAAGTCTTTCTTCAGAGTGAGTTCAAGCGGTTGGCGCAAGAAGCGGGCGTAAAGGGTGCTCGTATTCATGTGGAGCGGGCGATAGCCGCTGACTACGAGCAGGTCCTCCGTGAGGTTGCGGCATGCCTGTTCTCTGCAAAGGCACGCGCGGCATAACTTCCGCAGCGAGGGATTGTACAAGTGGGCGAGAGGAAAACTGTTTTTGACTTCCGGTTGATGAGTGACGCGATATTTCGCCAGTGGTCGGAAGCATAGTCAGGACACCACCTGGACGCGCGTGGACAGATGCGTTGCTTAACCGGCAAGAAGGGTTAAGGGAATAACGCGGCTCAAAAGCGAACACGATTCCCGTCGACAGGCGCACGTTGTTCTGAGTCGTGCTGAAGAAGCGCGTATCGATGTAGACTCCTTCGAAACGCAGCGCGATCGGGCGGAAGATGCGGTAGTCGTTGCCGCCTACCCCTGTGGCAAAGGATGGGTTGGACCCGACATGAATACCGACATGTCCAACTCCGAACAGAGCTTCGGCGAACGGGCGCAGCTTTCCTACCCAGAACGATACGCGCGGGCCAAAGAGCATTCTGGACAGCTACCAAACGCACGCGAGTGAACACGATTTTACGCCCGCAATAGGTTCAATGGAGCTTGTTCGCTCGTCTGCCTCCATGCCAGCTGCCTTCCCCGTGTAACAGTTGTTGGTAATCGTGGCCATCAGCAGCATGGCTCTGATCGGCGCAGGCATCCTCGTCCGCACTGAGCGTAATAATCGTCGACTCGCGAAGTGGGCGGCAGTGAACCGCATCCGGGTGGAGTGGGGAGATGCGAAGTCTCAATGTGCTCTGGGCGGTGTATTACTACGGCAAGGGAGTACCCGAGGACTATGTCGAGGCTGTGCGCTGGTACCGCAAATCTGCCGAACAGGGAGACGCTAATGCCCAATACTCCCTCTCTTGCCTGTATCACGAGGGGAAAGGACTGACGCAGGACGATTCAGAAACAGCACAGCCGTGCCGAAGAGCCGCCGAACAGGGTAACGCTTTGGCGCAGGACGCTCTCGGGTTCATCGATTGGCGAGGCGAAGGAGTGGCAGCCGACTATGCGGAGGCTGTCCGCTGGTACCGAAAATCCGCCGAACAAGGTTATCCGCATGCTCAGTACGACCGCGGGTACCTGTATTACTACGGCTATGGTATGCCGCGGGACAGAGTCGAGGCCAACAATCTATTCCAGCAAGCTGCAGCTCAGGGCAACGAAGATGCTAAGCGGGCGCTTGAGTGTTACAGGAAGGGGATTTCAATCGACCCCGGTGCGGGCCTTCGGGGCCTTCAATAAGTCGCTCGTCTTCTTGCTTCAAACTTGGAAACAGGGAATGTCAGTTGAGGCATCAGGTGATAAACGCTCAAAACTCCGGTCACGGAGGACCATGAGCGAAATGGCAATTTTCAGCAGTTATCGGTTTTTGTGAAACAATGAACGGCCGCGGGGTGTGGTCATTGCCCGGCGGGAGCGCACGTATGCGAAAACTTCGTTATGCAGTTGCGATGAGCCTGGATGGCCACATCGCAGGTCCGAACGGAGAATACGACTGGATTGGCACGGACCCCCAAGTCGATTTCGCTGCGTTTTGGTCGCAATTTGACACGCTGCTGATTGGCAGGCGAACCTTCGAGCTTGCCGTCCAAACACGAGGTGAAGCGGCTTTCACTCCTTTCACCGGAGTTACTTCCATCGTTTTCTCGCGGACTCTCAAACAGCAAGAGCACCCCTACGTAACTGTCGTGCCGGAGTTGAATGCAAATTGGGTAAGAGACCTGAAAGCTCAAAGCGGAAAGGACATTTGGTTGTTTGGTGGTAGCAGCCTGTTCCGCTCTTTTTTTGACTCTGGTCTCGTAGACGGCGTCGAAGTTGCTGTCATACCTGTGTTGTTGGGCGCAGGGATTCGATTACTTCCCCCTCCTTACAGCCCCACCAAACTGCGATTGATTAGCCATCACCTCTACCCGTCAGGGAGAGTGTCGTTGGCATATGAAGTGCAGCGCAAGGCGGACGCGCTCGAAATGGAAGTAGCGCATCCTCACGATCATTGTTGATAACAGCATTCACGCTCATTTTCCTGAATCAACCTAGTGCTACCATTCTCGCCCCCATATGAAACAGGGGCTGGCAAGCTTTCACGCGGTCGCTGGAATCGCAGATCCGGTGTTTCCGCTAGCGCCGATCGCCGGTAGGGGAATCCCAGTGGCCATGATTGCTCTCGTGGTGGCAATGCCTGCGGGTCGCTCGATTGGGGCGAGAACGGGGAACAGATTAGCGGGGCTCGCGCATTGGAGTATGATTCGCTGCCATGGGGATGATCGATCCTGAGCAGGAACGGCAGAGGCTGGCCGAGTTCTACTCCCACCAGATGGATGGAGAGTTGGAGGCAGTCGCACAACAAGCCTACGAACTTTCTGATCTTGCTCGAGAAACTCTAAGCGCAGAAATGTCCCGACGAGGCCTCGCCACTCGACTGGTCGAACTTCCTCCCCTGGCCCCTCCACCACCTGTGCTGCCGGGCGATCCGCCAAACCCCGAACTTCCCGTGGTAGCAGCCCTTTCATTTCCCGAAGCGGACCTTGAACTGCGGACGATGGTGACGATTCGTCAAATTCGCGATCTGCCGGAAGCGTTGTTGGCCAAGGGTAGTCTAGAGTCTGCGGGGATCGAAGTGGTTTTGACTGACGAGAACATTGTACGGCTGGATTGGTTCTGGTCGAATCTGATGGGAGGGATCAAGCTCAAAGTGTCTCCGGAAGATGTGGAGGTTGCCAACGAAATTCTGAACCAGCCGATTCCGGACGGCTTTGACGTCGCCGGCGTCGGGGAATATCAGCAACCGCAGTGCCCGAAGTGCCACTCGCTGCAGGTCACGTTTCAGGAACTCAATCGGCCAGTTTCATATATGACGGTGTGGCTTCACGTGCCAATTCCAGTCTACCGCCCCGCCTGGCGCTGCCATGCTTGCGACGCGGAGTGGGAAGATGACGAGGCTGAACAGTAGTGAGTCCTCGCTGAGCTAGTGCGGCTTTTCAGCAGCCCTCACTGCAATGACTTCAATCTCCACCAAGGCCCAGGGAACTGCCAAAGCCGCGACTTGCATCGCAGTGCGGGCGGGCTTGTTGGGCTGCTCTTTGGTTCCAAAGAAGCGCGTGTAGGCTGCCATCAATCCCGGGAAATCCATTTTGCCGCCTTTTGCGGGATCGCCCACAAGATAGACGTGCATCATTACCACATCGCCAAGGGTGAGTCCTTCCGCCTTGAGCGTGGCCTGTATTTTCGTGAGCGTGCTCATGGTTTGGGCCTCGGTGTCGCCATAGACGGCGTCGGTTCCCTTGGCCGGATCGGCGGCATTCACCGGGGACGCCAACTGCCCGCTGAGATAAAGGGTATCGCCCACCCGGACTCCGGTGGCGATAGGACGGTCCTCCGGTTGGATGTGCTGGACATTAGTCTGGGTCTGAGCTTGCACAACCGCAAGGAGGCACAAGGGCACGGTAAGGCTCAGACACATCGATATTCTTCGCATGAAGATATTCCTATCCATCTCCAGGCCCGCTGTGAGTCTAGCTACGAGTGTCCGACCCGGCTGGCAATCATGGTAACCACCCGCTGGGCTGCCAGAGCCGCTCCTTCCTGCCAACCAATCAGATGGCTGCAGTGGTCCCCCGCAAAGTAGATGCGATCGTCGGGAACGATGAATTCCCGGTAGGGTCCGCCATAATAAGCCGATTCGTTCACCGGAGGATAGTCCGGTCCCTGGCTGACCCAGGAGCCCAGGGTATAAGGCACCTTGCCCCAGGACATATATATCGGCTTCTCCAGTTCTTTACTCTTGCCGGGATGCAGTTTTTCCACCGCGGCTCGAGAAGCCGCGATCTTGGCCTCATACGAAGGCAGCTTGCCGAAATCGCCCCAGTTTTCCATAGCGTAGCCGGAAATCAGTACTCCACGTTTGGACATGAGCTTTGCGCTGGGATACCAAACCTGCGGAATCGGTCCGGATGCGAGAAACGAAATGCCGCCGTAGATTGCATCGCCATCCTGTTCCCAGAAGCGTCGCGACTCCCAGGCAACTTTGTAGGCGGAATCATAGGTGACCTGCTCAAATGCGGTCTTCACACGCGGAGCAAAGTCATTCGGTATTTTCCCGAGGATGGTGAGCGGCAGGGCGCAAATGCAATAAGTCCCCTCCATGGAACGAATCGGGCCAGCTTCGCCGTCGCGGTACATCACTCTGACTCCGCCGGTCGTCTTTCGAATCTCCATGATGGGCGAGTTATAGAGGACAACTCTGCCCAGCGAACCGGCAAACGCGTACGCAATACGGTCCATGCCACCGACCGGCTGGAACATGGTGGCCTGCATGTCGAGCACTTCTTCAAAAAGCATAGGCCGGCAGAACTTCGACCGGAGCAAATCGGAAATAGAAAGCGGATCGCGAGGAATT
This sequence comes from Candidatus Sulfotelmatobacter sp., assembly GCA_036514015.1. Lineage (GTDB taxonomy): Bacteria > Acidobacteriota > Terriglobia > Terriglobales > Acidobacteriaceae > Sulfotelmatobacter. The sequence goes on along the minus strand of DATBYA010000023.1, from coordinate 169,120 downwards.
TCGATTTGATCGCCGGCACCGGGCAACTGCCGGTCGCCGGATCGCGAGGAGCCGTTGTACTGGAAATCTTTTCCCAGGGCGCCATACGATTTAAGAAATTCCATCACCGCCATGTGATCGTCCGGGGTGAAGGCCAGATCGAGCGCTCCCTTCTGGACACACTTGGCCAGCAGTTCTGCAATGTGGCCGCGAGTGTCATTGATGGCTTGTCCCTGCCGAATGGGTTTGCCCCCGAAGACGTCGTCATTCTGCAACAATGCGTTCCGCGAGCTATTCACCTCGACTTCCAGCTGGACGCCGAGTTCGTTGCAGTAGCCCAGCATGGTTTTGTGTATGGAGGGCAAACGCGCGGGCCCGCAGTTGAAGTAGTTTCCCGCGTCGAACGTACATTCCTGCGAAGTGCCGTCGGTGAAGACCAGCTTCGATCCTTGGCGCAGCGTCCAGTTCCGTCCCCCGGGGCGGCCCCGGGCTTCCAGAACGGTGCAGTCGAAACCTGCGCGCCGCATTTCGTATGCGGAGACCAATCCAGCGATTCCTGCGCCAAGAATGATCACTTTCGTCCCGCGCCCGGTCGATGCGGGCAGGGGAAAGCCCTTCTGTTGCTCAGTCTCGACCATGCCCAGCAGGCCGAGCGAGTGCATCGTCATAAAGGCGGCGCCGAAGCCTCCCACGCGGGCCACGCTAGCGACGAAATCGCGTCTGCTGATGGTCATCTCTTCGTTGTCCTCGTCCGCAATACAGACGTTTGGGAAAGGGTTTCCACTCGACCATGCGGAATGGCTGATGGCCGGTCAAAAGGCTCTTATTCGCAAACAAGTCCGTGAACAAATCCGCGGTCAAGCATTCTAAGATTCGGGTAAGGTACCACGCTCGGGTCGATAGGGCGCTCTCAATTTTTCGCTTGGAGCCATTCAAGATAAGCGGGCTATCGAGGAGGTGCAATAGAACAGTGGACGTTATTTAGAACGAAATCGTCGGCTTTGAAAACCCTTTCCAGATCACGTCGAGCGTATCCTCCGCCAGCTTCAGCGCCGGCAGCTCGTCTCTGGTAAACCAATCCGCTTCGGCGGCGTCGCTGGCGGCGCCGATGTCGCCCGCAATCCGACGGCAGAGAAAATCAATCAAAACATAGTGATACTGCACGCGCTGCTCGGGATTGCGCAGAATGCGGTCGTAAACGCCGAGCAGTGGGCCGGGTTCGACGGTGAGTCCAGTTTCCTCGCGGGCCTCGCGGATGGCGGCGTCGCGGACCAGTTCGCCGACTTCGAGCACGCCTCCGGGAATGGACCACTGGGCCTGCAGCGGCGGATGGGCGCGCTTCACCAGGAGGACTCGGGAGTCTTCAATGATGACGGCGCCTACGCCGACCAGCGGGACTTCGGGGAATTCGCGTTGCATGTGTGCATGGATTGTAAATCGACTCGGGAGTTGTGATGGCGCAGGCAGCTGCCGAGCTACGCTCGGCATGGACGGGCGCCCGTCCCCACCCAACCTTTCGGCCCCACTCAAGCCGTTCCCATACGAGCGGTTTTCTCTGTGCCTCTGTGGTTAAATGGTGTTCGGTGTGTCTATGGCGCTCGAAGAATATAAGCGGAAACGGCGGTTTGAGGAGACCCCGGAACCTCCACCGAAGGTAGCAGCAAAGGCGGGGAATCGGTTTGTGGTGCAGAAACATGATGCCACGCGGCTGCACTATGATTTCCGGCTGGAGATGGAAGGTGTGCTGAAATCGTGGGCTGTGCCCAAAGGACCTTCGCTCGATCCCGCCGACAAGCGGCTGGCCATGCAGGTCGAGGATCATCCGGTTTCGTATTTTGATTTTGAGGGCAACATCCCGGAGAACAATTACGGCGCGGGCACGGTCATTGTATGGGATGTAGGCAGGTGGCAGCCGCTCTCGCCGGTGCCGGTGAATGGGAAGTATGGGCTGGGCACGGAAGCGGAAGCGGCCGCGATGCTGGCCAAAGGCGACCTCAAGTTTCGTTTGAACGGGAAACGATTGAAGGGAGACTTCGCGCTGATTAAGATGCGCGGTCGGCGACCGGGTAGCAAGGGTAACGAATGGCTGCTCATCAAGAAGCAAGATGATCACGCGGTAGAGGGATATGACATCGAGGCAATCGACGATTCCGTTCTCAGCGGGCGGAATCTCGAGGAAGTTGCCGGGAACGCTGGATCCCGCGAGTGGACAGGCCGGCCCACCGGCCGCGGAAAATTGAAGGCCGCGTGGCTGGCCGATGCGGTCGCGAAGTTGGACAAGAGAAATCTCGCCAAGAAAACAAGCGCTAAAAAAAAACAAAAGAAGTAATCACGGAGGGCACCGGGGAAGACCGGATAAGCCGGTCGGAGCGCTCCAAGAATCTTGAGAAGCCCGCACCATCCAAGCCTAAGTCTCACTCTGCGTCGTCGGTGGTGAAAGCCTCTACTTCCCCTGAACGCTCTTCCCCTGCGCTCTCCTCCGGCGCAGTCAAGCGCCCCATGCCCACCACGATTCATCCGATGCTGGCGGAGTCGGTGGCTGAGCCATTTGATGGTGAGGAGTGGCTGTTTGAGATCAAGTGGGACGGATATCGAGCGATCGCATTTATCGAACACGGCAGGGTGAGGCTGGTGTCACGCAATCAGAATGAACTGACGGCGCGCTATCCGGAATTGAAGGACATGGCCCAACAGATAAAAGCCAAGACGGCGATTCTGGATGGCGAAGTGGTCGCGCTCGATGCGCAAGGAAAAGCATCGTTCAGCCTGATGCAGCAGCGCACGGGATTTCGCCCCGGCGGACATCACGCTGCGGGGAACGCCGAGGTGCCGGTGCTGTATTACGCCTTCGATCTGCTCTATCTCGAGGGCTACGACTGGCGGCGTGTGCCTCTCGAGGAACGCAAGCGCAAGCTGGCGTCAATCGTTGTGGCGAGCGATGGCGTGCGATATTCCGATCACTATTTTGAACGCGGCAAGGCTCTGTTTGAGATAGCGCGCCAGAAGGGACTGGAAGGCATTGTGGCCAAAGTTCGTACGAGTCTCTATGAAGAACGCCGCAGCGCCGAATGGCTAAAGATCAAGATTCGGCATCGCCTGGAAGCCGTCATCGGCGGATACACCGAGACCAAGGGTAGCCGCACTCACTTCGGTTCGCTTGTGCTCGGATTGTATGACGAGCAAGGCCGATTGATTCATGTGGGCCAGGCGGGAAGCGGATTCAATCAGAAATCGCTGAGCGAGATTTCGAGCGTATTGAAGAAACTGACGACGAATAAGAATCCATTTTTCGGGGACGTTGACGCCCTCCGCAAAGTGAGCTTCGTGAAACCTGAGTTGGTGGCCGAGATCGAGTTTGCGGAGTGGACCGGCGGAAATACCAGTTCCCGGTTGTCAGTTCGCAGTTCTCAGTCGCGCAGTTCTCAGTCCCAAGGCGAGGAAAGAAATGCCGGTGGACCCAAGCTGCGCGCTCCCGTGTTTCTGGGATTGCGCGACGATAAAGATCCGCAAGACTGCCGCCTGGATCAGGACGAGCCGCAACCAACCGAGAGCTGACCACGGGGAAGCGAGAACCGGGTCTCCCTACTTGATGTCCTTCATCGGCAACAGGGTGCCGTAATCGCGTCCGCTCGGATCCACGGCGCGGGCCTCGACCGCAGCGAACGCGTCTCTTAGCTCGGGATATTTCGCCACTAGAGCTTTAATAACGGCCATGTTGCTTTGGTAGGCCTGGTTGGTATTGGAAATGTCGGCGGCCTGATACCGCACCACTAGGTCCAGATCGTTGCCGACGACAACCGGAAACATGGCAGTGAGCTTGGAGGTGGCCGTTCCCTGCGGCAGGTCGACCGTCTTCCCGACTGGAAGGTCGGCGGGCTGTACCGCCTGCTGCTCTTCCGCGATCTTATCCGTGGTCAATGTGCCCATAAAAACGAGCGGCGATATGAGGTTGCGAGCCTGAGTATAGTAAAACCATGCATTATGCATCTGGCCCTTGGCCTTGTATTCGCGCGCGCGCGCCAGGAACCAGTCGCCATCGTGGCCCGCAACCTGGGCGCCTTTGATGTAGAGGCCCCCGAGTTTCCAGTCGCTTCCCACCTGCTGAAGAATTGCGGAAAACATGGTTCGCCCCTTCGCGGAATTCGCATCGAGAAGAACCACGCCGTACTTGCCCGCGGGGAGATTGTCGAGATAGAAGACGGCGCTGTTGGCGGTTTGGCCGCTCTTGCCGAAAACTCCGCAGTAAAATTCAGCGTGAGCGACCGGAGTCGTACCATCGAGCAGAAAGACACCCTTCAGGTTCGCCTGGGCACTGGCCAGATCCGGCTGATGGTCTTTGATGGTGGTCTCGATCCCGGAAAAATCAGAAGCGAGGCTGGGAATCGAATTCTGCCGCAACGAGGCCACGTCGCCCTTGGCGGCCATTCCGAAATATCGTTGCCCGGCCGCGGTAATGGCGTTCCGGTTAGCATCGTCGAGATCGCCTGACGTCTGACAGCTCTGCGCGCGGGCACTCGAGGACGAAAATGCCACGACTACCAAGGCCATCCAAAGAGCTGGGATGAGGCTGCGGGCCACATTCATATTGAACTCCGCCTTTACTTTCATTGCCTTGCAATAGGTTGGGTTCAGTTTACCCTGCTTCAGCCTTCCCCTGCTAAGATTGAGGATCAAGGGAAATGGTTGACTGTAATCCAGTTCTTCAGAAGGTCCGCAGTTCTTGGCTTCTCGCAAATCCCTGCAAGAGCATAGCCTTGAGACGTTCCATCGAGTAGGATGGTTCGCCATTCTTTCATGGCGACGCCGGTGATAAAATTGTGGTAAGTCAGCCTGGCAGTGTCCTCGAAAACAGATTCCTCGGAGGAGTAGCGTGAGCACGGGACGGAAATTCAATGCCGGAGTCCTTACCCTGTGCCTCGGTGCATGGTGCCTGGCAATTGTGGGCCTTGCCCATGCCGCATCCCCGCAGAGCCAATCGCAGGCTCCGCTGAAGCAGGCTCCGCTGAAAAAGAAGACGACGAAGAAGTCGCAAAAGCCGCAGTTTCCTGCCCTGCCATCCGGGCCCACCGGGCCAGTGCAGGCGATTCCTCTGGATTCGATGGCGCCGGTGCCGCCGCAGGTGAGTTATCAAAACTCGCAATTGACCATCGTCGCAGCCAACTCAACCCTGGGCGACATTTTGCGAGCGGTCCGCAAACAGACCGGGGCGGAGATTGAGATTCCGTTGGCGACAGAGCGTGTGGTGACCCATCTAGGACCGGGTCCGGCACGGGATGTCATGGCCGACCTATTGAATGGATCGCGGTTTAACTATGTTCTGCTGGGGTCTCCGGCGGATAGCGCGGTGCTCACGCGTGTGGTGCTGGTGGCAAAAACCGGACCGGACGATGCGATCCCGAACAATCCGAATGGCTCGTCGATCGCTGAACAAGCTCAACCTGGAATCGTGCAACGCCCAGTCGGTCTGGGAGGAACACCCATGTCCGAGGCGGGAGCGGGAGCAAATGATGCGCAACCGACGGAAGACGACGACGCCGATCAAGCCGCCGCAGAGGCGGAACAGCAGCAGCAACCGTCTCCAGATCAGCCCGCGGTGAAGACGCCGCAGCAGATGCTGCAGGAGATGCAGCAGCGACAGTTGCAACTCCAGCAGCAACAGCAGCAGTCAGGACAACCGCCGGTTCCGGGACCCGGCTCAGCGCCGCGGCCTCCACAAGAACAACAATAATCGAAAAAGTCGCGAGCACGGGGTCGTTTCAAGCTGATCATTGCCCAGAAAGTTAATTAGGGCTGGTTTCCGCGAACGTTTTCAACGCGAGGCGCGCGCCGAACCGAAACTCGCGAATCGCCCTCCGCCATCGTTTTCTGCAGCAGGTCCCAGTCACGCGCTACTTCTGCTTCGGAGAGGCCCTGCGCCGATCGGCCGCTTAATTCCGACTGAAGTCGCGCCTCGAGAAGCTGACGCTCCATCTCCTGAGGAGCGCCGCCGCTTAAGACATTGCCGGCGGACACGCCCATCTGCACCAGACTCTCTCCGACACGCACTTCAAGAATCGGTCGGCCGTGCTCGTCGACGCCCGTCCTGGCTTTGGATTGCAGCCTAGCCCATAACTTGGCTACTTTCCGTCCCGACTTTTCCGGATAAGCATCGGCCAGGAAATGTTTTAGTTGCTGCTGGTAGGCTCGGCGATCTTCTGCTCCCAAGCGGCGCTCGGGGTCGCCGCTTCCTACGAAGACCATGGCGTTGTGCGCCGGCTCGAAGCGCCCCGCGCCCGTGCCTACATAGACCGCGGCCACGCATCCCGCAAAGATTGGGCTGACCACGACGCTGGGTACGATGTACTTTTTCGAAGTGAAGAATGATTCGACAACTCCATGCACGTTCGAACTGCGGGGCATCGTGCCGGGCACCTGCGATATGATGAGCCGCGAAAACCGTAGCTCAGAATGACGCGTGCTGAACTTCGTCAGCATTTTTGCAATCTGTTTCGGCGTAGTAATACCAACATCGCCGACCAGGCTGCGATGCAGAGATTTTGGGTAATAGAAGTTGAGGACATCTTTGGCGAAATCAGCGCAATTCCTGGTGGCCAGGTGGAAATGAGACTGATTCGGGGAGGTATTGTATTTGCGGATTAGAGCGTCGTCCTGCTCCGGGGTCGTTTCAATGTCGAAGCCGTAGATGGTTCGATCATAGGAAGAGCCAATGAGCTGATACCAGTTGCCGCCGGGTTTTTCTCCATTCTTTACGTCGGGGACGATGTCTTCCAGGTATTTGCGGCGGTAGCGGTCGCGCAGGAAAGCGGCCATCTTCGCATTGGCGAACAGCGGTACATCCTCCGGACGTTCCACCGCATACAAATATGGGATGAGAGGAATGGCTACCCAATCGTATCCGCCTACGCCGTCATACCTGCTGAGGACGACGCCCGTTTCTCCCGCAGCACAATGGCGCAAAACCAGGGGCGTGTCGGCACATACGCCGGAAAGATAAACCGCGGCGTGACCCGTCGCGGTGAAAAAACCCATCCCGCCGTATGGTTCCTCAAGAAGAAGCGTGGCGGAGGCGCTCGCGAGGGAGGCACAAGCCAAAACCATCAGTGCTAACTTGTTGAAAACGCGCCGCATTGTCTGAATGTGGCGTGGAAACATACTCCCCCCAGGAGAACTCACTCTGACTCAGCTCTAAGAACCCTTCCTGCAAAGTTTAGTTGCCGGGAATCGCAAAAACCAGTTACGGAAGGGAGGGTAAATTAGGGTCAGGAAAACTCATAGCTGGGGCGAAGGAAACACAAATGTGTCCCAGGAAACCATCGATCCCGGGGGAGGCGGCGGCCGATTATGATTCCGTGGCCATGGTCAACTGTGTTTTGGCCCAGCGCGCACTTTGGCTGACGGATTCATCCTCGTCCGCCGCGAGTTGGTCAAGCAAGGGCAGGAATTGCCGGTTTCCGCTGTTGCCCATGGCGATGGCGGCATTACGGCGAAGGCCGGAGCGCTTGGTACGACGGATGGGCGATCCGCGGAAGATCGCGCGAAATTCTTCGCCGGACATTTCGGCGATCCAGGCAAGAGCGGGATTCACCAACTCCGGACGAGCTTCAAATTCAGGCATCGTCGATATCGGCGCCTTACGATTCCATGGGCAGACGTCCTGGCAAATGTCGCAACCGAAGACGTGGGAGCCCATCCCAGCGCGAAGATCCTCCGGAATCGATCCGCGTTTTTCGATTGTCAGATAGGAAATGCATCGGTTGGAATCGAGTTGATGCGGACCTAGCAATGCGTCCGTCGGGCAAGCCTCGATGCAGCGGGTGCAGGTACCGCACCGGTCCGGGGCGGGCATGTCCGGCGCGAGTTCTAGCGAGGTCAGAATCACGCCCAGGAAAAGCCACGAACCCTTTTTCTGATCAATGATGCAAGTATTCTTCCCAATCCAGCCCACTCCCGCGTACTTGGCGTAGACGCGTTCCACGATGGGTCCGGTGTCAACGTAGCTGCGGGTGATAAGAGCCGGCTGTAACTCGGCCGGTAGATCCTGATGCTGCACCGCCCGATGCAGTGCAGCCTGTTGCGGCATAGCTTGGTGCAGAGCGGCTTCCACGCGCTTCAGGCGGCGCCGGACCGCATCGTGGTAGTCTTCGCGGCTCCAGGCATAGCGCGAAATCCATCCCCGGCCGGGTTCGTGCACTTGCGTCGAATAGGGATTCGCAGTGTTGTAGTTGATGGCGCAAACCACCACGCTTCGCGCCCATGGAGCGACTCGATCCAGGGAGCCCCGTTTGAGATCGCCGCGATCATCGAGCGCGGCCATATATTTCATTTCTCCGGCATGACCAGCGGCAATCCACTTGGGAAAATGTTGGAGTTCGGCAGCATCGGCGGCGGGAGCGACGCCCGCGAGGTCGAAACCAGCCTCGTCGGCGGCGCGCTTGACGATGGCTTTTACGTTATCGAGTGAACTACCCAATCGAATTCCTCTCGGTGATCCCTTTTTGTAGCGTACAAGCTTCGAGATCCGGAGTCACGCAGCCTCTGCGCCTGGATTGCGAGCGACGGCGCCGTCTGCTGACAGCAACGGCCCGCTGCGGTATCCTTTCCCGCATGCGCGCAACCCGGCTTAGACCTTTTGTTCTTGCACTCACTCTGCTTCTGTCGTCTGTGATCGCAGCTCAGCGGAGCACATCGGTCGCGGTCGTGATCCGAGTCACGGATCCAGCCGGGAATGGAGTACCTCGGGCGCAGGTACGAATCGTTCCGGCGCCGGATACGGCCTCGAAACCTGAAACCGACGAGAAGGGCCAGCTCGCGCTCGATTTGAGGCCCGGCGGATATGCCATCTTTGTGCGTGTCCCCGGCTTCATGCCTGGAATTGCACACCTCGACGTCGTGAACCTCGTTCTTCCCCATTCCGATGCCCAAGCGGCGAAGCCGGCGCAGACGTTCCCAATTGTGCTGCAGCTCGGAGCGGCCGGGTCGCCAACCGTGAGTCCAGTGTCTTCGAAAGATGGCCTATTCGTATCGGCTTATCCATACCACGCTCCGGCCGGATTTTCATTTGCCGATCTGAAGGCCATGCCACACCTCACGGCAACTTTCCACAACGCGCATACGAACGCCGACGAAACTTACTCCGGAGTTCGTCTCGCCGATCTTCTCGGCAAACTGGGAGCGCCGCTCGGCAGAGAACTTCGCGGTGAGGCTCTCACGAATTTCGTTGTCGCCACGGGTGCGGATGGATATCAGGCCATTTTGGCTCTGGCCGAGGTCGATCCCGACTTTCATCCGGGAGAAGTTCTGGTCGCTGACACGATGAATGGTCAACCTCTTGACGCGCACTCCGGTCCGTTAAAGCTCGTCGTCACCGAAGACAAGCGCCCCGCCCGCTCAGTTCGCAACCTGACCACCATCGAACTGAAATTATTTCCGTAACCGACTGCTGAAAATCCACTGGAGTCAGTCTTGAAAGGACGCGGCGTTTCAGCCGTGCCGTCCGTCGCCTGCGATGAATGACGGCTGGGCCGCGGAGATGCAACCTCAGGAAAAACTTTTCAGCAGACTGCTAGGGCTTGCGGGAAGCAGCCTAAATGCCCAGCTTCTTGACTTCCTCGTTGTAGTACTTGCGGTAGAGGATGTCCCACTCCTGCGAGCCTTCAAGGATGGTGCGCTTCTGGCTCTCGATCTTCTGGCGGGCGGCGACGTCGATTCTGGCTTCCTGATTGAGTAGGTCTTCGAGAATCTTGCGGGTTTCCTGGCGGATGGTGTTGGGGTCTTCGATGAACTCGACCTCATCCATCTGCTTAAGAACGTCGGAAACCGCCCGGGCCAGCACGTTGACTTTGTCGCGGCTGAGCCTCACAGCACCGCCTTGTACTTGCGCACCAGTTCGGTCTTCACCTTGCGGAACATTTCCTGGTAATTGGCGCCAGAGTTACGCATCTCATCGGAATACGCTTCGAGGATGACGCGCACTTCGTCGTTGATGCGGTCCTCCAGCGAGAGTTCGTCGACCAAGGCGGCGTTCACTCGTTCGGTGACCGCGGGAACAACCGCGGTCTCGATGAACTTGCCGGCAATTAGTTTCTTGGTGACTTCGCGGGCCAGATAGCCCACATATTCTTTGGACAAAAGCATGTCTGGATTGGGCGTGCTGCGTGCAACCGTTGTCAGTCTGAATCAAAAAAGTGTACCACAGCCGAAGCCCGAGCGGCGCGAGCCCTTCGAGCAGCGCCCCATTTTGGCGAGGGTACCGAGCGGGGGCGACGGGCTGCACTTCACCGCGCTTTCTTGAAAGTGTCATCCCGACGCAGGCCGCCATTCAGCCGGAGGAGGGTCTCGCGTGAAGCTGTTCTGAAGCCTTTGCCGGTCGGCCCGCGAGATGCTGGCCTTCGCCAAAAGATTGGCTCCGGTCAGTTGGTTGCATCGGAGTGAACCTTGTTGGCTAGGGAACTTGAGCTGGCGGCTGGTCGCGCAGGATGTAGACAAATTGCCGGATTTCATGGCGCTCGCGTTCTGTCTCCTGCGCCAATTCTCTAGTGATCTGGTCATAGACTCGGAGCTCCGCTGCGGCTTTCGCAGCATCTCCAGTCTGCCGATAAGCCTGAGCCAGGCGATAATGCGCCTCTTCCATTTTCGGATCGACCTGAATTGCCTGCTGATACTCGGAAATCGCCTTGGGGTAATCTTTCTCGTCGGCATGGACGATCCCCAGTTGAACGTAGGCAGCGGCAAAATTCGGATCGAGACGAATGGCATGGTTGAGCAGCGACTCGATCTGCGGTGTGCCCGCCGCGTCCGGCGAAACCTTCCGCAGCTTCCAAAGTCCGACGGCATAATAGTAGTTGGCCTCGGCATTGTCCGGTTGCTGGGCGACGAAGCGCTGTAGCTTTTCGACAATTTTCTCGGAGGGCGCGGACTCCGCGCTTTGCATCTTTCCCATGAACAGATAGGGAGCGGGATCATTGGGATTCAGATCGGACGCTTCACTGACTCGCCTGACGGCCTGATCGTAGGAGCCGCGGGCAAACCACGCCGCGCCGAGTCCAATCAACATGCGCGCGGAGTGAGGATACAGATGATTGCCCTTGGTGAAGACTTCCAAGGCGGGTTCCGGAGCATGATGCAGCAGAAGTTCGGACCCCCAGTCAAACACATAAGGTTCGCGCGGATCCAAATCCGCGGCGCGCTGATACTCGCGCACGGCCTCCAGCGAATCGCCCAGTTTCTCCAGCATATCGCCGAGCAGATGATGGAGCTCGGCGCTGTCTTTCTGCGCGACCAAGGCTAGGCCCTGATCGCGTGCCCGCCCATAATTGCCGGCATGCGCGTTGGCGAGCGCCAGATCGTAAGAGTTTTCGTAGTCGCTGGCTTTGAGTTCGCCGGCGCGTTCGAAGTATGGAATCGCCTCGCGGGCCTTGCCGTTATTGTCCAGAAGTCTTCCCAGACGATGGTTTGCCTCGAAGCTATTGGGGGCGCGCTCTAGGCTCGCGCGCAGCCATTTCTCCTCCTCGGACGCAGCCGCTGGCGGTGCGCCGGGCGTCGACTCGCTCAGCGAAACCGTTTCCTTCGCCAGCGTTTCGCGGGTTCGCACCATCGTGTCGGAGCCGTGACCGCCGAGACTTGTCGTATCGGTAACCCCGGCCACCGCGAATCGGGGTTGATCGAAGAACTCGGAGGCTTGCCCGGCAGAGGCTTGCGCTGCTGGACTCTTGGCCGGCAGGAGAACGAGATCGACATTTTTTGCTTCTTTCGGGGCAAAGAAGAGTGAAGGAATTTCGGCGTCGCTGTATCCGGCCATCTCCGTTCGCAGACCATAAACTCCGCCGCGCAAAGCCGTAAAACTATACTTGCCTTGCGCATCCGTACGCGCCGTTCGTGTCTGCATGGGGTCTTTGGACTCCAATTGAACGGCTGCGCTGGCCACTGGTTTTCCTTGTGAGTCGCGCACGGTGCCGCATAGAGAAGCCGACGTTGCGCTCTCTTGGGATTGCAGCGACAGTGGGAGCAATGCGAGGAGGACGAGCGCGGCGAATTCGCGCCTTAGAACGCGATCGGATCTGCGTTGCCGGGAAATGGCGCGGATACGGCCCATGAGGATTGGCGCTGGTGAGGAGCTCGAACCACATCAGTTTGCTGCGCCTAACCGTGCATTCTATCTGCCTTCATCGTCGCTCGCAACCGACTCCCGGCACGCTCTTTTGTGAAGGTGCGAAAGAAAAGCGCTGGCGGATCTTAAGCCGCACAAAATAGAATGCAATGTTTCGCGATAAGTCTTGGCGAGGGTGTCTGCAAGATTTCTACGGGTTCCTCCGATGCAGCAAAGAATGGGTATCAGGGAATGTGCACTCAATGAGGATGTGATGAGACTGCTCCGGTTGTGGCTGTCAGTGATCGCGGTGCTGCTGGTGACTGGCCTCTCCGGATGGAGCCAGCAGGCCTCCGCCAGGCGAAGGCTCATTATCGATCAGGACGCATCCGGCCCCGGAGGGAGCGATCAGCAGGCGATCCTGCTGCTGGTCCAGTCGCCGCAAACCGAAGTCCTCGGCGTGACCGTGGTGACCGGCGATGCCTGGCTCAAAGAAGAAGTCGCGCACACCTTGCGCATGCTGGAGATCATCGGACGAACCGACATCCCGGTCGTGCCCGGGGCCGAGTATCCGCTGCTCAGGCGCAAGGAAGAAACGGAACTTTGGCAGCAGCAATATGGCTCCGTCGTCTGGCTGGGTGCGTGGACTCCGCAGCGCTACCACGCGGCGGATCAACTGGGGGAAATGCCCGAGGGCAAGCCCACCACAAAACCGGCAGATGAAGACGCCGCGCATTTTCTGCTGCGCATGGTTCACAAGTATCCGCACGAAATCACGATCTACGAAGGCGGACCGATGACCAACCTCGCGCTCGCTATCTCGATCGATCCCCAGTTCGCCGGACTGGCGAAGGAGTTGGTGTTCATGGGCGGGAGTCTGAATCCCAAGACAGATGATCCTGAGTTTGTGAATACGCCCCGGCACGAATTCAATCTTTGGTTTGATCCGGAAGCGGCACACATCGTGCTGACGGCGCCGTGGAAAAAGATTGTTGCCACGACAGTAGACATTTCTCTGAAGACGCGCTTGACTCAGGATTTGCTCGACCAGGTTAAGGCCGGCAACACGGCTGCGGCTCGGTATGTCACCTCGTATTCGCGTCTTTTTGGCAAATATAACTACTTATGGGACGAACTGACAGCACTGGCCTGGCTCGATCCAACTCTGATCACAGCGAAGGAGTCGCGTTATCTGGATGTGGATCTCAGCCGCGCCGCTAGTTACGGAAATACTCTCACTTGGACAGAAACGGACAAGCCCAAATTGGCGAAACAACTGGTCCAAGTGCAGATGGATCTCGACGCGCAGCGGTTCTACAAGATGTTTGTCGATTTGCTGACCGCTCCCACACCAAAACCTTAAGGCTGGGTGGGTTTTTTTATGTTACGGCTGCAATTGCTCGAGCATCCGCTTGGCTTGCTCATCTTCGGGATGCTGTTTGAGCAAATCGAGCAATACGCCGCGAGCCTTGTCCCGCGCTCCATCCAGAGCATAGACGCGCGCCAGATTGAGATACGCCTGATCGAAACCGGAAGCCACGCGGATGCACTCTTCGAAGCTGGCCACCGCCTGATCGCGCCGCTGAGTGACCAGATAGAGCACCCCCAAATTGTTCAGCGCTTCCGGGTAGGCGGGACGAGCCTTCAGGGCGCGCTGCAGATATTCGTAAGCTTTGGCGTTGTCGTCAGTCTGCGCAAACACCATCCCCAGACTGTAGTTCGCTTCCGGATCTTGCGGTGCGACTTCGAGCGCCCGTTCCAGAACTTTGCGGGCCTGATCCCAACGCTTCTGCAGACGATAGGCATTGCCCAGATTGTCGAGCGCCAGGACATGATGCGGAGTCAGCCGCAAGGCTTCCTGAAAACACTCCACTGAATCGTCGACCCGTCCCTCGCGCGTAGCAAGGACGCCAAGATTATTCCAGGCATCAGGAAGCGTATCGGGATAATTGGCCGGAAGCCTCACGGCGCGTTCGAAGGCGTCGCGCGCAGCCGCGTTCTTACCTTGATTCAGGTAAACGCTCCCCATGCCGTACAGCGCCTCGGCGCTCGACGGATTGTCGCGCAACGCCTGCTGGAATGAGACTTCGGCCTGATCCAGATATCCGCGCTGAAAGAATAGAACGCCGTAGGAAAGATGGTTGCGGCCAACTTCCAGTGCGTACTCCGCGCTCGGGAACGGCAGCGCCCGCCTGAGTCGCTCGGCGTCGTTTCGCGGAATGCTCTGGAAGTCTTGTTCGAGGTGTTCAGGCACGATCGGGCCCTGATACAGCTTCACGATGTCGCCGCGACTGTCGATCAGGAAAGATGTTGGCAGGCTGAGGTCGCGATGACGATCGAATAGTTGGCGATAGAGAATGTTATAGATCGCCACGACATCGTCGGATCCACGCACAATCGGAAAAGCGAGGTCGCTTGCTAAGGCGCGAACTCCGGTATCGGCGGTAGCATCTACGTTCACCGCGATCAGTTGCAGGCCTCTGGTCGTCCAATCCGCATAAAATTTCTGCAGCGTTCTCAACTCTTCCCGAGAATTCGACGACTTCGTGGTCCAGAAGTTCAGAAGGGTCGGCTGGCCGCGGAGCGCGGTCAGCGTCCGAATCCGTGCCGAAAGATCGGGAAGTGAAAAATCTGGCGCAGGAATGGGAGCCAGAAGCCAGGTTTCAACGTTGGCCGGAAGTAGCTCGGCTTGCTTTATCGCCGGCGCAGGAAAGACGCTGGCCTGTCTCGCTTGAGTTTTGAATGGTTCCCGACGCGAAGGTTGAGCGTCCTCTTCCAGCCAGATCCGATGATTGATCGGAAGATTGTGGAACTCCTGCACGAGTCCGCTGGGCCAGCGAATCGAAGCTCTTACCGGTCCTGTCGTATCCCCAAGGCCGAAGAATACGTCCTTGCTGTGCTGGGAAAGAAAACCGGAACCGGCCTGAAGCGTGCGCGTCTGCCGGCCAGCGCCGGATTCCAGGGTGATCGCGGCACCGATGGCATCGCGATTGCTCTTCGTGCCTCGAAGGCGAAATGCAATTGCAGGCGGCAGATTCTCCATTGCATTTTCCAGCACCCGCAACTGTGGAGCATTGCGGTTCTTCAGAAACACTTCGACCCGGCCATCGTGATCGAAGTCGGCCAAGGCAAATGCTCTGCCATCTTCCCTGAAGTCCATGCCAATCACGGCGGATACGTCCGAGAAAGTTCCATCTCCATTGTTGGCGTAGAAGACATTTCGTTCATAACCGCTCCACGTCCCGTCAGAACGGATGAGTTCGTTGATCGCGTTCCAGCCTTGCTCATATTGGTGAGATGCGCGGGCTTGGTCGGGAGAACAAGCGACTACTTGCCGCCAGAAAAAACTGTTTAGATCCGGGCGCGACGAGCCAGAGACCATTCCGTTGACGATGTAGAGATCGGGAAAACCGTCGTGATCGAAATCGAATGCGTCGCTCGACCAGGCCCAGCGGCCCATTCCAGCGCCTGAAGAATCGGTTGCGTCGTCGAAAGCCGCTCCACGATGGGGGAGCATACCACCCAACGTATTAGGCAGCATATTATGAAACAAGGAATTCCCCATCGCGTGTTTTTGATAGAGCGAGCGGGTCTCTGGGGGCGATTCTTGTTTGAAGATTTCCTGGGTTGAGATGCGTTCACCGGCCGCCGTCCACATATCCGCAACGTAGAGATCCTGGGCGCCGTCATTGTCATAGTCCAGCCACGAGACACTCATTCCTGCGCCAATGTCCACGACCGCAGCCTCGGCTGCAACATCGGTGAACGTTCCGTCTCGATTGTTGCGGTAGAGGTTTTTTCGTCCAAAATCATTGGCTACGTAGAGATCGGGCCAGCCGTCGCGATCGTAGTCGCTCCATCCGCAACAAAAGCTGTAACGCGTATTGTTCTGATCCAGGCCTGACGCCGCGGTTACATCGCGGAACGTGCCGTCGCGCTGGTTGCGCATCAGGAAGTTGGGTGGGCCGTTTTCCGCATCGTGATAGGGAGATGGATATTTATATTGACCGGTGCCCTGGTAGTAAGCGTACAGGCAGAAGTACACGTCGAGCCAGCCGTCGCGATCATAGTCCGCGGCGGCCGCTCCAGTGAACGTTCCCTGCGGAGGAGCCGCAAACCGGAAGGCGTCGGGTTGTGGGCGAAACCTGCCGCCGCCATCGTTGACAAACAACAGTGGCCCGTTGGCGCACACCACGATGGCGTCCTGGCAGCCGTGGTTGCTGAAGTCGGCGAACAGAGCACACGACGTATTTTCCAGAATTCCTAGCCCAGACGAGTCGGTAACGTCTTCGAACGTTCCGTCGCCGCGATTGCGATAGAGACGATTGGGCAGGCCGGCAGGCTGGCAAACATAAAGATCGTCAAAGCCGTCGTTGTCGATGTCGGCGGCCGAAACGCCATTGTGTCCGTAGATGTCGATGCCGCAGGCACCGTCGAGCACCGTGCGCCAGTAGTCCGTTCCGTGCAGCATCTGGGCCGAATACGAAGAGTTGCCGCCCAGCGCGGCGGCGGTGATGTCCACATAAACGGGCACGGTAGAACGGGCGCGCGTTTCGTCGAGTGTTCGCCAGCTGCCAACATGAAACTCGCCGGCGGGGGACGGCTTCCATTCCAGATCCCAGTTGCCCACACGCTGTTCGCGATAGAAGCCGGTGCCAGTCCCCACGATTTCGTAACGAATGCGAGTCTGCAATCGCTCGGGACGTTGAGAAGAAGACGAACCGACACCCGACGCGCCAATTCTTGTAATCTGAAATTCCGCGGTCACGATACTGGAGAACAAGCGGAACCTGGACTGCCACTCTCGAAGAAAACCGTCGCCGGTCAACGTAGCCTGACTGGCGAACTGATTGTGGCTCACTTCGACCATGGGACCGGAACGTAGGACTCGCGACTGAACGGGCGCGGGCGATGCCCCGGAGAAATCTGCTGCGAGAACTTTGGCGATTGGCTCAGTTTCGCGCGGAGACTGCAACAGGCCCGCGGACCACTGCGCCAGAATCGCCGCAATCTGGTCGGCATATTTTTCCGTGATGAAACTGTCGAGACCTGTCTGCACCTTCAATAGCGTGGCATCGAGCGGTCGCTCGCTTCGATAGTGCGGTTGCAGGCGGAATGTAGCGTCGGGACTTCCCCGGCGCAATGGGGAGAATCTGTGACTTGAAAGTGCGTGCCCCCACAAGCGAGCGGGAATCAGAGTCGCTCCCGCACTCTGACAGAAACGGACAAGAAACTTGCGCCGGTCTAGATCTGCAGATGGAGAATCAATCAAGTGAGGACCTACCGAATCAAGATCGACGGATGGATGCGAATTCCCAGCCCGGCTCAGAGTGATTTCCCTCGAAGGGTTAAGCGTGAAACCGAAGCTTACATTCGCAAACTAACATTCGCATTTCGGCCGGTCAAGGCGGAGAGGGATCACGCTCGAATCCACTCTCTCTATGGTAGGCTAGCGGAAATGCAGCTCAGAATGATTCCGCCGGCCATCGCGAACTGGAATGTCTTACACGACTCCCAGCTCGACCTGCAAACGAACGCGGCCGGCAAGCCGGAGGCGGCCTGATGGCGGATTTCCGCTCCGATGCTTTTGTATTCTTCGGCGCCACCGGCGACCTCGCGCATAAACAGATCTTCCCTTCATTGCAAGCCCTGATTCGCGACGAAGGCTTGAATCTACCCATCATCGGCGTGGCCAAGGCCGGCTGGAATCTCGATCAACTCAAGGCGCGCGCCAAGGACAGTCTCGAAAAGCATGGAGGTCTCGATTCCATGGCCTTCGACAAACTGATGGGTCTTCTGCGCTATGTGGACGGCGACTACAACGATCCGAATACGTTTGCTCAATTGCGAAAAGAGCTGGCACAGGCAAAACAACCACTCCATTATCTGGCGATTCCGCCCAGCCTGTTTGGCACGGTTGCCGAGGGACTGGCCAAGGCAGGCTGCGCCCAGAATGCCCGAGTCGTGGTGGAGAAACCTTTCGGCCGCGACTTGGCCTCAGCCCAGGGGCTGAACCGGATTCTGCGCGAGTACTTCCCCGAAGAACGAATTTTCCGTATCGATCACTTTCTAGGGAAGGAGCCGGTACAGAATATTCTCTACACTCGCTTCGCCAATCCGATCTTCGAACCGATCTGGAATCGCAATTACGTGCGCAGCATCCAGATCACGATGGCGGAAAAGTTCGGCGTCGAGGATCGGGGCAAACTTTACGATGACACCGGCACGGTCCGGGATGTGGTGCAGAACCATCTGCTGCAGGTCTTGGCCCACCTCACCATGGATCCGCCGACGGGAGAGGATCGCGACGCGGTGCGCGATCAGAAAGCCGCACTGCTCAAGGCGTTGCGCCCGCTCGCCCCGGCGGACGTGGTGCGCGGCCAGTATAAGGGTTATCGCACAGTGGCAGGCGTGGCGGCAGCTTCGGCGGTCGAAACCTTCGTCGCGGTAAGAGTGTTTATTGAAACCTGGCGATGGGCGGGCGTACCCATTTACATTCGCGCTGGCAAGATGCTGCCCGTGACCGCGACGGAAGTGTTTGTCGAGTTCAAGCGGCCGCCGATTGAAAGCTTTGGTGAAGTCGTCTCTGGCACCTCTGCACATCTGCGCATGCGCATCAGCCCCGACATCGCGATCGGCATGGGACTGCGGGTGAAGACGCCGGGGGAGAGCATGACGGGCAGCGACGTAGAACTCACGCTGACCGAGCGTTCCGCCGACGACATGCCTCCCTACGAACGGCTGCTGGGCGACGCCATGCGAGGATCGAGTGAACTCTTTGCCCGCGAGGATTTAGTCGAGGCGCAATGGCGTGCGGTCGAGCCGATCCTGGGGAACGTTACACCGTTATTCGACTACGAGCCAGCCTCCTGGGGACCCGACCAGGCTCGGGCACTCATCGCCAATGACGGCCCGTGGATCGATCCGCAGGTCGAGGGGAAAAAATAGAACCTCGATGGTTTCAACCAAAGGTTGATCGTTTGCTTTCTCCTGCCTCTTCACCAGTGCCTCCTCACCAGTGTTGACTCCGCAAAATCCCGCGAGTATCTTCCTTCCGTGGCAAAAACGTCGATCGGGAGGAAATGAAAATGGACGCGATATCACGGAGGAAATTCTTCGGATTCGGGCTTGGGGTAGCCGCCGCGGGAGTCGCTCCCTTGAGCCTGACGCAGCTTGCGCGCGCCGTTCCAGCCACCTCCGCCGCCGGGCCCCAGGCAGAGAACACGTACCTTGGCTCCATCGAACAGGCGTTCCAATTCCAGAACACCATGATGGACGCCTACGCCACGGGCAGCACGGTGCGCCTGATTCAGAGTTACGCCGACCAGTCGGGGCTGGAGTCAACGGCTTTCACTTACGACAATGCTGTTTCCATCCACGCTTATCTGCTCCATGGAAGTCGCGACTCCCTGGCTCGCTCTGAGGTTCTGGGGCAGGGACTGATCTATGCGCAGGCGAACAATTTTCCGTTTAACGATGGCCGCTTCGCCCAGGCTTATTTCGTGAACCAACCCTCGGCCAGCGGCGCCTACATTACGCCAGCCGCGTTTCCGTTCTACTTCTACACCAGCGCAGTGGGGGACCAGGCTTGGGCAGGCATGGCGCTGGCGCAACTCTATCGCCGTACCGGCAACGCGAGTTATTTGACGGCGGCTTTGGCGGTTGCAAACTGGATCGTCACCAACACCTACAACACCCTCGGACCGGGTGGTTACAGCTTCGGTACCAACATCAATCAGTTCAACCAATCTGTGCCCTCGCCCAACGGGAAATCAACGGAACACAATATCGACACGTATGCATTCTTCAGCATGCTCACCGAGCTTACGCACCATGGCGCCGCCAGTAATGGCATGTCATGGAAGGCACTCGCCGCGCATGCCCTTAATTTTGTGATCGCGATGTACAACCCCACCGACGGCTACTTCTACACCGGAACCGAGGGAGATCAGATCACCATTAACTACTATCCGGTTCCAGAGGATTGTCAGACCTGGTCATATCTTGCCCTGCTCGACAATGGGTACCAGCAGACCATCGATTGGGCGATTGCCAATCTGCAGACCACCGATACCGCTGCCTCTCGCGACAGCAGCCTGACCGGAACTGAATCCTTCACCGGTATGGTCTTCGACTCGGCCAGCTTGAACACGCTCGCCTACGATCCGAATGCCGTGTGGCTGGAGGGAACCTCGCATACCATTGCGGCCCTCGTCGCGCGCACCGTAGTTGGTAGAGAGAGCTTGCGTGACCGTCTTCGGGACTTGCAAACGGCTCTGAAGTTTGTGAATACCTGCGAGACGGCGCAAGCCGAACTGGGTGCAGGACAAACCGTCAATGGCGCAACCATTCCGCTCGGGGAAGGCCTTGTAGCGTCCACGAGCGTGATGGACACCGGCTTCGGCTACACCTACGGCCCCTCGAAACACATCGGCGCCACTGGCTGGTATCTGATCGCGGCCCAGGGCGGAAATCCCTTCCAGCTGGGCTATGAAAGCTGAGGGGCGTGCGCTCATACGGAATGTGTTTGGCGAAGGTTCCTCGTGCGGGACAGGCGGCGACATCGACTACAGTCGACCATGTAGATTGCTCGCGAATTTACCGTAGATAGCCGTTTGTCCCTTGACGCTGTGCTTCTCGGGTGGTAAGTGTTTTTCGCGCCTGCGAATCGTTTTCATGGTCGCGTAAATCTCAATCTAGCGGGAAATCTTATGAAGTCCCCTTCCAGCTTCAGACCATTCACATTTCTGCCTTTTCTGCGAATCTCGTGCCCGCTTGCCGGCGCCGTCCTGCTGCTGTCGTCCGCTATGGGGCAGACGGTCAACGTAGTTCAAACGAATCCCGACCAGTCGGCGCTGCTGAGCCCGCAGCCTTCTCTTACTTTCGTTCCCGGC
Organism: Candidatus Sulfotelmatobacter sp.; assembly: GCA_036514015.1. Lineage (GTDB taxonomy): Bacteria > Acidobacteriota > Terriglobia > Terriglobales > Acidobacteriaceae > Sulfotelmatobacter. The sequence continues at coordinate 148,162 of DATBYA010000023.1, read as the reverse complement.
CCCGGGAGCACTCTGGCCATCAATGTAGACGACACCATTCGCTACCAGACGCTGGAGGGAGTGGGCGCGTCCTTTACCGATTCGGCTGCCTGGCTGGTATGGGAAAAGCTGACGCCCGCGCAACAAAACCAACTGATGCAGGATCTTTTCAGTCCCCAGGGGATTCATCTCAGTTTTCTGCGCCAGCCGATGGGCGCGACCGATCTGGCGCTGAGCAATTACACGTATGACGACCTTCCGCCAGGAGACACGGACCCGGACATGACGCAGTTCTCAATTGCGCACGATCAGGCTTACATTATTCCGACAATCAAAGCGGCTCTGGCAGCGAATCCGCAAATCAAGGTGCTGGCATTGCCCTGGTCGCCTCCGGCGTGGATGAAGACAAGTGAATCGACGAACGGGGGAACGCTGAATACCGAATATTTTCCCGCGCTGTCGAAATATTTTATTAAGTTCATTCAGGCGTATGAGGCGAACGGGATCCCGATCAACTACGTCGCCGTCCAGAATGAACCGCTCTACGAGGCCGGCGGTTATCCGACGATGTTCATGACGCCTCTGGATGAGGGCAACTTCATCGGCCGTTATTTGGGCCCGGCACTGGCGGCGCAGCGCTTCCAGAATCGCGGATGGAACTTCGCGCGCCAGAATACCTCTGCCGCCGATGCGACGCCCGGTATTTTCGGGTACGAGCACAACTGGGACAATCCACTCTACCCGGAGCTGCTGCTGCGCAATCCCGAAGTGCGGCCTTATCTGGCCGGAATATCTTTTCACTGTTATGCAGGCAGTGTGGCCGATGCGCAGAATGCGATTCATAATCTGCAGCCCGGAACGCCCATATGGTTCAACGAGTGCACTGGCGGATACTATGCACCGAATTTCGCGACCAATCTGCCGAACATGGTCGAGAGCGACGTGATTGATGTACTGCGCAACTGGGCAAAGAACGTAACCCTATGGAACATGGACCTCGATGAGAACGGCGGGCCTACGGTGCAGAACGGCTGCACCGACTGCCGCGGCGTGGTTACGATTGACACGAGCACAACGCCGGCAACGATTGAAAGGAATGTCGAGTACTACGTACTGGGGCATCTGTCGAAATACACGCAGACGGGCGCGTATCGCATCGACTCGAACACGTTCGGGTCGGGCAGCGTAGAGGATGTCGCGTTCAAGAATCCCGATGGATCGATTGCCGTGGTGGTCCTGAATTCGGCTTCGAACGCAAACACTTTCAGCATCAACTGGCGCGGTCAGAATGTGGTTTCCACACTGCCGGCCGGTGCGGTGGCGACCTTCACCTGGCAAGGTTATCCGGGCCCGACATTCGATGTGACGGCGGGCCCGGACGTGCAGATCGTCGCTCCGGGGAACGCGACGGGATTTGTCGTCGATGTGGACCGCTATGGACAGGATCGCGGGCCGGTCGGTCTGGACCTGGGCAGTCTTCCTTCTGGCGTCTGGGGACAATTGCGGCCATGGTGGGGATCGCCCAACCAGTCTTGGCTGCAGTTGAACAGCTCGGACGGCGCGAGTGCCGGCACCTATCCGGTGACCGTGACGGGCACGCAGGGCAAGGTGCAGCGCTCCTCCACCGTCCAGCTAACGGTCGGCAGTCCTGAAACCCCCTACGATGGTACGCCGTGGTCAGTGCCCGGCCTGATTCAGGCAGAAAACTTCGACGATGGCGGCAACGGTGTCGGCTACTTCAACACCTATACCAGCAATCCGGCGGGAACGAACTATCGTCCGGGCACGACGGTGGGCGTGGAGGTGAACTCCGACGTGGGCGGTGGTTATGACGTGGGCTACACGGATGAAGGGCAGTGGCTCAAATACACAGTCAACGTAGCGCAGAGCGGAATTTACAATCTGCAGGCTCGCGTGGCGTCCCTCGGCCCCGGAGGTTATTGGCACGTTGAGTTTGACGGACGAAACGCGACCGGCAACTTATTCACGCCAGAAACCGACGGCTGGCAAACCTGGACCACGATGGTGAGCCCGGCTTTTCTGCTGGAGGCCGGACGGCACGTGATGCGCGTGGTCTTCGACGGCAATGGGCCCACTGGCGGTATGGGCAACTTCAACTGGTTTGAGCTGCAGCCGTTTCCCGCGTCCACTGCATTTCCCGCCGCACCGGCGACGATCCCTGGCCTGATCCAGATGGAGAACTTTGACAGCGGCGGGAAAGCGTTGGCTTACTGGAACAGCAACTCGCAGAACAATGGTGGAGCGAATTATCGCCCCGGCGAAACGGTATACATCGAGGCCTGTTCGGACACAGGCGGTGGGTACGACGTGGGTTCGACCAATCCGGGCGACTGGCTGAATTACACGGTCAACGTCGAGCGCGCAGGTGCCTACACCCTGAACGTGCGCGTAGCCACACAGGTCGCGGGCGGAGTCTTCCACCTCGCCCTCGATGGACAAGACATTAGCGGACCGATCTCGGTGCCGCAAACCAACGGCTGGCAGACGTGGCAGACACTCAGTGTGCCCGGCATCCGCCTGCCCGCGGGCACCCACACACTGCAGATGGTCATGGATACCGGTGGATATTACAACACGATCGGCAACTTTAACTGGTTCTCTCTGGAGTAAGTCAACCGGCATCGAAGCTAAGCACAAGCACTGACAGTCGGGAGGGAAAGGCTTGCCGACAGACCGGGAACCGCGGGAACCGGCAAAGGATTGCTGTGGGGCGCTCTCATCGCGCAATTGGCTGGGCTTCCTTTCAGTTCTGCCCGGACTTCATCAATCGGCACCTGGACCGGCCTTCCGTTTGACCCTGCAGACTGGCTGAACTAGACTCGCTTTTTCAGCGAGGACCAGATGAAACGCATTGCCTGCTGGCTGCTTTTTTCCTGCCTATTCTCTTTGTCAGCATTCGCCGACGACAAGGACAAGGATCACCCACACCGCGAAGATCTCACCGAGACTCAGTTGGGGACAGTCCAGTTCCCCATTTCCTGCGCCGCTTCGGTGCAAAAGGCCTTCACCCGCGGAGTCGCGCTGCTGCACTCGTTCTGGTACGAAGAAGCGGAGAAAGAGTTTTTACAGATCGCGAAAGACGACCCCGACTGCGCCATGGCTCACTGGGGTATCGCCATGAGCCTCTGGCATCAGCTCTGGAACCAGCCTGACGAAAAGGTGATCGCGCGCGGGCTCGACGAAGTGCACGCCGCCAAAAGGCAGGCGCAGAAGAAGGCCAGGCCACGCGAGAACGCATACATCGCCGCTATCGCCGCCTTCTACAGCGACTCAGAAAGGTTAGATCATGCAGCCCGCGCTAAGGCCTACTCCGACGCGATGAAAAAGGTCTACGACACTTATCCCGACGATCACGAAGCCGCAACCTTCTACGCTCTGTCGCTGCTCGCCTCTGAACCGCACAATGACGAGACATTCGCCAACCGCAAGGCAGCGGCCGCAATCCTGGAAAAGCTTTTCGCCACCGAACCCGAGCATCCTGGAGTAGCGCACTATCTGATTCATGCCTACGACAAGCCGCAACTGGCACAACTGGGTATTCCCGCCGCGCGCCGTTACGCGCAAGTCGCCCCAGCCGCGCCGCACGCCCTGCACATGCCCTCGCACATCTTCGCCCGCGTCGGCCTCTGGCAGGACGACATCAACTCCAACCTCGCCTCCGTCGCCGCCACCCGTAAAACCGCCGCCCTGGGCATGGGCGGCGAAGGCCATCAGTTTCACGCCATGGATTTTCTCTTCTATGCCTACCTGCAAAGCGGCCGCGAAGCCGACGCCCGCGCGCTAATGGAGGAAGTCAAGGCCATGCCAGAGATGCACGACATGTATGGCGTAGGATTCGACCCCCACCTCGCCACCGAAGCGGAATTCGCCGCCCTCTATCCACTCGAGATGCGAGACTGGGCCACCGCGGCGTCTCTTACCCCGGTCGCAGTTCCGGGTACAGCGGAAGATTCGACGGGCTACTGGGCCAAAGCGATCGGTGCCGCGCATCTGCATCAGCCGGACGAAGTCCGGAAAGATTTGAACGCGATCGAGAGCATCCATCAAAAATTCGTATCCGAGAATAAGAAAGACTTCGCCGAAGGCACGGAGAACGACGCGAAACAGGCCCAGGCCTGGTTGGCCTTCGCCGAAGGTAAATATGACGACGCGGTGGAGACTCTCCGTCCCCTAGCCGACAAAGAAGATTCGCTCGGCGACGAGCCCCAAGGCATCCCCACGCGCGAGATGATCGCCGAGATATTGCTCGAAGCAAAACGTCCGCAGCAGGCTCTGGCGGAATATCAGACAGACCTAAAGCTGAATCCCAACCGCTTCAACGGCCTTTACGGCGCGGCACGCGCCGCCGAAGCGGCCGGCAAGCCGGGCGAGGCCAACGAATACTACGCGCTTCTGCTGAAAGACTGCCATGGGTCCAACTCGACCCGCCCGGAACTCAGCCGGGCGAGGGAATTGCTGGCCAAGAAGTGAGCGGATGGCAGAGGCATCATGAAGCCGACAGAAAAGACCTGGAGCGGTGAACATATCGCCGCAATGGTTAGCGAAATCCTCCGTGACCTCGATGAATCGTAACGACATCACCGTCGCCAAAGCATTTTTACAATCAGCACCGCCATCATCGCTGCCGCCCCCAGCAGCGCGTTGTATTCACGATGCTTCATGTACAGATCAAAACAGAATGCTCCCGCTTGGCGCCTGGAGGCGGGCGCAATCCCCGGGAACATTCGAGGAACGCGCTGCGCGTACTCCTCGAACTCAGGAAACCTCTGCCGCAGGAACGCCTCTTCGTCGCGAATGACGGGAACATAGATCGCAAAGAACATCGCCACCAGCGCAACGCCAATCCACCAACTTCGCGATGCCACGGCAAAGCCAATGCCGATCAGCAACGATCCGAGATACAGCGGGTTCCGCGTGTACGCGTACGGCCCCGAAGTCGCGAGCGCCTCGTTCTTGCGCACATGTCCGGAGGCGAGCGCCCGAATCAAAAGCCCCGGCACGATCGCGATCGCTCCCACCGCGAGCAAGCGCCATGTGGGCCGCGCCAGCCAGAAATACAGCACCGCAAAGCCAAATCCCAGCGGCACCCGGACGCGGCGCGCGATGCGCGACCATTCAGACATGAGCGCCTTCCGCCGCAGCATGCGCAAGCACAGTGTTCGCCGCGTCCACGACCGCTTCGGCGCTAATCTCCAACATTCCTTCGTCCGGTGCCGAGCGCCGTGCGTGCGACGTGGGACTCACCGGATTGCGCAATACGACGCTTGGCGTTCCATACGGCCCGGTGCGCGCGGGATCTGTCGGTCCGAAGATCGCCACGACCGGAACTTGCAGGGCCGCCGCCAAGTGCAGCGGCCCTGTATCTCCTCCGATGAACAGCCTGGCGCGACGCGTGAGTGCGATCAACTCGGTGATCGAACACTTCATCGCCTGGGCCGCACCTTCACTTGCTGCCTCGGCCTGGCACGCCAGATCGTCTTCGCCCGGACCGCAGTTCAAAATCGACCGCACGCCATCCTCAGCCAAAGCGCGAGCCACTCGCCCGTAGCGTTCCGCAGGCCAGCGCTTCGCTCCCCAACCCGCGCCCGGATTCAGAACCGCGAATTCGCGGACGCCGGCGTCCATCAAACGCCGGTCAATTTGCCGCTCAGCCTCGACATCCTGTGGGAACTCCACCCGCGGAGCTTTCCTCTTTCGTTGACCTAGGGAATGCTGACCCGGAGAATAAAGCGCGACGGCCTCGGCGACGGAAAGATTCTGCTCAATCATATGTGCCCCGCGCGCAATCTTCTGGCGTGTATACCAAAGGCTGGCCGGAGATTCACGGGGCTCCGCCGCGCCATACACTACCCGCGCGGCCGACCAGCGCGCCAGCACCGCGGAGCGAATCGCTCCCTGCAGATCGACTGCAACGTCATAGCGCGCCGCGAGAACATCGTTCCAAGTTTTCGCAATCTGCTGCAGAGTTGAAATGGTGAACAGAGACTTTCGCCAGGCTGTCAAATTAACGGTGTGCACCCAATCCGCCAGGGGCCGCTGCGCCGAGCGAGGTCCGCGACGCGGCGCTCCCGGAGCACACAGCAGTTCAGCCCAGCGCTCTTCAATCAGCCAGCCAATCTTCGCCCGGGGAAACGCTTGGCGCAGAGCCTGCGCTGCGGGCAAAGTGTGGATCACGTCGCCCATCGCACTCAGGCGCACGATGAGCAGGCGATTGACCCCGGGGGAATCGGCGTTCGTACTGCCTTCCGGCTGAGCAATCAAGGTATCCTCGGCGAGAGCCGCGAGCGAATGATCTCGCTCGAGGAGTGATCTTTCGCATCGCCGACAATCTCGACGCGCCCGCCATACTCCGCCACCGCGTCGCGCTCAGGAACGGTGTCCGCCGTGTAATCGGTGCCCTTAGCCTGGATGTCGGGATGGATCTCGCGAACGATCTCGCGCACGTTGAGTTCGGAAAAGATCACGACCGCATCCACGTCGGCCAGCGCGGCCACAATTTCAGCCCGTTCGTCGGCCGGCATCACGGGCCGGCCTTCGCCTTTGAGCGCGCGCACCGAATCATCGGAATTGATGGCCACCACCAACCTGCCGCCCAGAGCCTTCGCTGCGATCAAATAACGAACGTGGCCCACGTGCAGCAGATCGAAGCCGCCATTGGCCAATGTGATCCGTTCCCCAGCCCGCCGCCATTCCTCCACGCGCTCGCGGAGTTGCTGTCGGCTCAAGATTTTGTGCTGTGCATTCAATTGTGTGACTTCGTTGATGTCAAGTAGATTCAATGAGGTCGTGTCGCCGGCGGCGTTCGGTCAATCGCCTGCAGCAACTCTTCGCGGGAAATAGTTGCCGTGCCGCGCTTCATGACCACCACTCCGCCAGCGTAGTTAGCCAGTTGCGCGGCTTCCTCCGTAGTCGCAGCGGCGGCCAGCGCGGCCGTGAAGGCCGCGATCACGGTATCGCCCGCACCGGTCACGTCCGCTACCTGGTCGGAGCCGGAAATCGGAATGTCCACCGGCTGGTGCAGGGAATCGAAAGCGACCATTCCGTCACGCCCTCGCGTGATCACCAGGGACTGCAGCTTCAATCGCGTCATGATCTGCTGCCCCGCTGCGACCACCTGGCCCCACTCCGGCCCGATGCGAACTCCGAGTGCCTCTTCCACTTCGGGCTCGTTGGGAGTCGCGGCGGTTATGCCCGAATATTGCAACAGGCGGTAGCGCGAATCCAAGATGATTGGCGTCGATCCCAGCTTGCCTTTTTCCCGCAGCGCATTCACGATCGCCGGAGTGGCCGCTCCGTATCCATAGTCGGAAACCAGCAACGCGTCCGATGCGTGTGCATAATTCCTCGCCGCCAGGTACAACTCCCGCGTCAAGTGTGGGTTCGGCACTTGCTGCGGCTCGCGGTCGACGCGCACCACCTGCTGGCGCGCGGTGTGCGCCATGCCGGCCAGAATGCGGGTTTTCGTAACCGTGGTATAACTCTTGTCCTTAAGCACTCCGCTGACGGGGATGCGCTTGTGGCGAAAATATTTCAGCAACATTCGCCCCGGCTCATCGTCTCCCACAATACCCACCGGGAGAACATTCACTCCCAGATCGGCCAGGTTATTCGCGGCGTTGGCTGCGCCGCCGGGTAGAACCGTGCGCTCGCGGTGCTTCAGGATGAGGACCGGAGCCTCCCGCGACACGCGCGAAATTTCGCCGAACACAAACTCGTCCGCCACCAGATCTCCCAAAACCGTCACGGTGAGGTTGGGGAAAGCTTCGACGATCTTTTTCAGGCGCTCGGCTTCTTTGAGATGTTTCGTCATGTCGAAATATGTCGAACTCGCCGCGGACTCTCGCCTAAGCGCGGAGCGGGACGCCACGCGACGGCTGCCGGGACGGCGGCGCTACACGACCGCGCCACGAAAACCGATTCTCTCACGCCGGAGGCTTTCGTTCGGCGATCTTGTGCAATATGGTATCGACTGCGTTAGCGGCATCCGACAGCTCCATTCTCACGGCCAGGACGGCGAGCGGGGCTAGAGCGGAAATGTAGCCTCCCAAATTGACGGCATCTTTCTCGGTGGTCACGAAGCCGCCGGCTTCGCTGCGTTGTTTGAGTTCGAGCAACTCTCGGATATCCTTCTCACTGTAGGCGTGATGGTCGCGATAGAACGCCTCGGCGATGGGTTCAATATTTGCGGCTCTCAGTTGCAAGACGAAATTCTGGGGCCGCGCGATCCCGCAGAAGGCGATCGGCCGGAGCGGAACATCTTGCGGGACAATGCCGCGCCGCAGGCGCCAAACGAATTTTCCCTCGAGCGGAAATGACTCCGGCGAAGCACCGCTGGTAAGTGCAACCGCATCCGCACGCCGCAAGGAACTCAACGGCTCCCGCAGGCGTCCAGCAGGCAGCAAGCGGTCCCCCGCATCCTGCGGCGTCACCAGAACCACATCGAAGTCGCGAGCCAGCGCCCGATGTTGAAAACCGTCGTCGAGTAGATGAAGTTGCGGGCCGAATTTCGATTCGGCAAAGCCGCCGGCTTGGTACCGATCCTCGCCGACAATTACGGGCACCTGTAGTTTCCGTGCAAGCAGAAGCGGTTCGTCGCCGAACTCCCGCGGCAGACCCGCGGGATCGACCAGGCGCACCCCCTTCGACTTGCGTCCATAACCGCGCGACAGCACGTCGAACTTGATTCCCCGCGCCTGGAGCAAGTCGCCTAAAAGAAGGACGAACGGAGTCTTCCCCGAGCCGCCCGCGGAAAGATTGCCCACGCTGATCACCGGGCCCCGAAGGCGCCGCGAGCGCAGAAGTTCGCGGTCATAGAGCGCATTGCGCACGCGCGCCGCACCGCCGTAAATGGCCGAAAAGAAATTCAATCTGTGTGCGCAGCGTGGGCCGATACCGGCACGGGATCGCGCTCCGCCACCAACTTTGTGAGCGATTCCAGCGTGCGCAATGTCGCACCCATTTGCGATTGGATGGTCTCTTTGGCGCGCCGGCCAAGAGCCCGCCGCTCGACGTCGTCGCCGAGAAGTTGCATCAAGGTCAAGGGCAACTCCGCCAATCCCGCGATGCGCAGCGCGTCCCGGCTTTGAAATAGCGCCACAATGTCGCGAAAATTTTCCGTGTGGTTCCCGGTGACAATGGCGACGCCGTTCTGCGCGGGCTCGATGATATTGTGCCCGCCGCGGGGCACCAGGCTGCCGCCGACGAAGGCAACATCGGCCAGAGCATAGAGCGCGGCGAGTTCTCCGATGGAATCCACGAGCAACACGGCGCCGGCCAGCGTTTCACCTTTTTCCTGCCATTGTGAGCGCCGGTAAAACGAGATGCCCAACTGCCGCAGCAGGATGGCAACCTGATCGAAGCGCTCGGGATGCCGCGGCGCCAGTATCATCACCGCGCGCGGAAGACCCACGCGCAAGTTCTCGAAGGCCTTGAGCAGCGGCGGTTCCTCGCCCTCGACCGTGCTGCCGCAGACCAGCACCGGGCCGGCGCCTTCTGCCGCCAGCGACCTGCGGAGGCTCTCCACAATGGGCGGGAGCGGTGGCCTGCTCACGTCGAACTTCAGATTCCCCGTAACCTGCACGCGGCCCGCTTCGGCGCCGATCGATTGCAGCCTGATGCAATCCTGTTGCGTCTGCGCCAGAAACAGGTCGATGTGTACCAGCATCTTACGCAGGAGCCAGCGGAAGCGGCGATAGTTCGGCCACGAGCGGTCCGAAATGCGCGCGTTGACCACTGCAATTCGCGCCCCGCCGGCGTGCGCCAGCCGCAGGAAGTTTGGCCAGAATTCGGTCTCGGCGAGCACGACTAACTCCGGCCGCAGAACGCCCAGATAGGGCCGCACCGCGAACGCAAAGTCCATGGGGAAATAGAATACGTTTTCTTCGCCAAAGCGCTTACGCGCGAGTTCCTGTCCCGTGTCGGTGGTGGTCGAGATCAGCACCCGATGCTGCGGGAAACTTCGCCGCATTTGCTCCACCAGTCCGCTGACGGCGAGCACCTCGCCGAGCGAAACCGCATGCACCCAGATGACGCGCCTGGCCGGCGAAGCTGCGCGATCGTTGGTCAGTCGCGCCGGAACCGCGCCTAGGCGCTCCGCGAGTCCGCTGCGATATTTGCCGTGGCGCAGAATCTGGTAGAGCCAGTACGGCAGGCTCAACAGCATTCCCAGCGCCAGCGCCAGACTGTAAAGAAGATAGCTCAATCTGAGCCATTCTAAACCGCCTTATCATCGCGGCCTACCGGATGCCCAACTCTTTCGCGTTCTTCTGGGAAGAGGTGGGATAGATCGCGGCGCACTCCCCCTCTATAATCAACAGCTATGTGGACCTTGCGATCCCCCCATCGCTTCGCCGTTCTGGTCCTTTGGGCGACGTTACTTTTCCCGCTTCTGCTGGTGGCGAGCAAGAACTTCGTGAAGCCGGTAGCGAAGTCCGCCATAAATTATCCCGCACACGATTTCCATCGCGACTCGCAGGTCGCCATCGCCGCAGACCCCTACGACTCTCCGGAAAAGGCCAAGATCTTTTCCGTGGATTTTGCAGCGCACGGATTCCTGCCCGTGTTCTTTGTCGTAAGCAATGACGGCGACCAGCCGGTCTCCATCGCCAACATGGAAATCACGCTCATCACCGCCAACCGTTCGAAGCTCACTCCAATCTCCACCGACGATCTGTATCGTCGCCTCTCCAATCCCCAGACCAGTACGCGGCCGAGTCCTCTTCCGATTCCTCTTCCGCACAAAGTGAAAGGCACGGTCAGCAAGAAAGAAATGGAGGAGATCGAGTCCTCGCAATTCGCAGCCAAGGCGGTGGAGCCGCGCGGCACCCAGTCAGGGTTTCTATTTTTCGACGTCGGAGACATCGCGTCGCCTCTGGCGGGCGCGAACATCAATATCACCGGCATCGACGATGCGAAGGGGGACGAACTGATGTACTTCGAAATCCCGGTGGACATGTACCTGAACGGGCCGCGGAAAACAAACTAGCATCCGATCTCCGACGTCCGACCTTAGGCTCTATCCGCTGACGTCCCGAAGTATGAGGTTTTTTCCTTTCCAGTTAACCGTGGATCCGGTTCGGCATCGGCGTTAGAGTAGATGCGTTAAGCAACGACCGGAGGTTCTTATGCGCAAACATAAAGCGGACAATTCATCCCCCAGAAGTCGACGGAGCTTTCTTAAGACGGGCGGCCTGATGACTGCTGCGGTTTTCGGCTCGGCCGCTCTTCCGCATGTGGCGCGCGGCCAGTCAGATCAGTCGTCGCATCCGCTGCCCTCGAATCTTGCAACTACAAATGCCATGCCGACACGGAATCTCGGCAAGACCGGATACAGAGTCGGCATCTTCAGCCTGGGAGGGCAAGCCGCTCTCGAGAAGGCCAGTAACGAAGCGGTCGCGGTGCCCGTCATTGAAAAGGCTCTCGATCTGGGAGTGAACTACATTGATACATCTTCCATCTATGGCGGGCCCGAGCGCTGGAGCGAGCAATACGTCGGCCAGGTGATGAAGCATCGGCGGAGCGAGGCATTTCTCGCGACTAAAACGAAAGAGCGGACGCGCGATGGCTCTTTGCGCATGCTCGAGACGTCGCTGAAGTTGCTGCAGACCGATCACGTCGATTTGTGGCAACTGCACGACATTGGCACCATGACGGATATCAAGGAGATCTTCGCGCGGGGCGGCGCCATGGAAGCGTTGCTCGAGGCTCGCGACCAGAAGATCGTGCGCCATCTGGGCATCACGGGTCACTACCGGCCAGACGCGCTGATGGAGGCGATCCGCCGACATTCCTTCGATACGATCCTGATGGCGGTCAACGCCGCCGACCCGCATCATTACAGCTTCTCCGAGCAACTGCTGCCGCTGGCCGTGGAGAAACAGATGGGCATCATTGGAATGAAAGTGCCGGCCCGCGGGCGCATTCTTTCGTCGTGGACGCCGCCGCCCATCGAACAGCAAAAACATTCCTGGGAAGGCATGGTGCTGGCGCCGACCGCGGGTACGCTCGATATGCGCCAGGCCATGTACTATTCGCTGTCGCTGCCGGTAAGCACGGTCATCATCGGTTGCGATTCGATTCCTCAGCTGGAACAGAACGTGCAACTGGCGCGCGAGTTCACGCCCCTCAACCAGCAACAGATGGCAGCGCTTACCGAGAAAGCGCACCCGGTGGCGAAGCAGTCGCTGTTCTTTCGGTTTTATGAACGGGCGTAGCATGGATGGCGGGGTTCTTGGCGCATGGCCGTTTAGGCTTACAGCGAGCAGCAGATCGATAAGGATGGTAAGTCAAGGCGATTGCGGGTTTGGCTTGGGGTCGCTGACTTCAGATGGGGAATATGTCGCCGTTGTTTGACGCGATGTGCGCCGAGGGCGGCCGGCCGTCGATTGCGCCGGAGAAGCCGCTGCGGGCGCAGCTGTTCGAGACCCGTCGTGCCTCCGCCCCGCGCTGCCTTTATAATTACTGCCTATGCTCACCACGACGGCCGATGCCGTCGCCGCCGACGGCATCTATGAGCCGGTCATTGGACTGGAAGTGCATGTTCAGCTGCTGACGGCAACCAAGATTTTCTGCTCTTGTTCTACCCGATTTGGAGCGCCGCCAAATACGAATGTCTGCCCGGTATGCCTGGGGATGCCCGGCGCGCTCCCGGTGCTCAACAAAAAAGCCGTGGAGTTCGCGACCTTGGCGGCGATGGCACTCGAGTGCCGCATCAACGAGATTTCCATTTTTGCCCGCAAGAATTATTTCTATCCCGACCTGCCCAAAGGCTACCAGATTTCGCAGTATGACAAGCCGCTGGCCGAGCACGGATACATCGAAGTCACTGCCTCGAAAGACGGCCCAGGCAAGCAGGATCTGAGAACGGAGAACCGAGAACTGAGAACTCCGAAGAAGATCGGCATTACGCGGGTGCATCTCGAAGAAGACGCCGGCAAGAGCCTACACGAAGGCTTTCCCGATGCCGCGGAGAAAACGGCCATCGATCTTAACCGCACCGGCGTGCCGCTAATCGAAATCGTCAGCGAGCCCGAGATCGCCTCGCCCGATGAGGCCTACGAATACCTCACGCGGCTGAAGGAGATCATCCTCTACACCGGCGTCAGCGACTGCAACATGGAGGAAGGCTCCCTGCGTTGTGATGCCAACGTCAGTGTGCGGCCGCGCGGGCAGAAGGAATTTGGAACTAAGGCCGAAATCAAGAATGTAAATTCGTTTCGCTTTATTCGCGAAGCGCTGGAGTACGAAATCAATCGCCAGATTGCGATCATCGAATCGGGCGGCAAGATTACGCAAGAAACGCGCCTCTACAACTCCAACGAGGGCAAGACCTACAGCATGCGCTCGAAAGAGCAGGCTCACGATTATCGATATTTTCCCGACCCCGATTTGCTTCCGCTGGTGGTGGACGAAACATGGAGGGCCGAGATTGCCCGTGCTTTGCCGGAACTGCCTGAGGCGCGTCGGGCGCGCATGCTGAACCAATACGGAATCACCGAATACGACGCGCAGGTGCTGACGCTCTCAAAGTCGCTGGCCGATCAATTCGAGGAAGCCGCGAAGGCCGCCCGGAATCCGAAGCGCGTGGCCAACCTGGTGCAAGGCGAGCTGATGGGACGGCTGAACACGAAGGGAATCGAAATCGAGCAGTCTCCGATCTCGATGAGTGGAGTTGCAGCGTCCGCGGACCTGGTCGAAGCAGGAACAATCTCAGGCAAGATGCTCAAGGATCTTTACGACTTGTGCTTCGAGCGCTCGAAAGATTTTCCTGCCGTCTACGAAGAAGAAGGCCGTCCCCAGCAGTCCACGGATACAGCGGAGCTAGAAGAGATGATCGACGAAGTTCTCGCCGCCAATCCCAAACAGCTCGAGCAGTATCGTGCCGGCAAAAAGACGCTGCTGGGATTCTTTGTCGGCCAGGTCATGAAGGCATCCAAGGGCCAGGCCAGCCCCCAGATTGTGAATGAGTTGCTGGCGAAAAAGCTGGGTTAGCCGGTGGGGGCTGGACACTCCTGTGGGCACCGTTGATGTTAATTGTGCTTTTACGGCACGGTGAAACCACAGAACGGATCGCTGCCTTCAAATTCAAACCAAAGTCAAACATGGCGGACACGACCGTTCGCCCCGCACAGTCATCCCCTGCCCACACTTTGGTCATCTCAACTTTGGCTGCCTGGGCCGCTACCATGAGAGTGGGCCCGCCTGTCCTGGGCTGACGGATCGAGAATATTCATGAAATTCAAGCTGGACCGCATCGTTAGCATTGCCACTCTGGGGGCATCGTTGGTGGCCGTCATTTTGGTTCTGAAGAAACCGGCGCCGGTGGCGCGCCCGCAGGCTCCCGCGGCCATTGCGGAACATGCTCAGGCGTTCGATCAGAAAATGGCCGAATTTCAGCAAGCGGCGCAGCCAACGCCGGCAATCAGCCCTTCTGATACTTCTACTTCCAGGCCTAGGTCTGAACAGGCATCCGTTTCGCCTAGCCCGAAGGCTGAGGTCCACATCAATTCCGACGAGATCACCGCCGTGCTGGCGCAATCGTTAGGCACCGCCGCCGGAACGACCGGCCTTGCTCCGGACTCCAGCGTCGGCAGCGCCGCGCCCACCATTAAAGACCAGCAGGTCAGCTTCGACGGCGACATCGTGCACGGCCAGTTCTTGACCGAAATTGCCGGCAAGGATGTCTGGATCACGATCTCCGGTCACATCGGCGACAAGGACGGCTACGCCACCTTCGATCCCACGGAATTCAAGGTAGGGGATCTGAGCGTCCCCGTATCGCTGGTAAATCCGGCTCTGCAGAAGAAACTGGCAGAGGAGCGCGACCGGCTAAAACTTCCCGACAATGTTGGCGCGATGAAAGTAGAGAAAGGCGAACTGGTGATGCAGCAGAAATAGGTTCAGGCCTGTCGTTCAGGCTTTGACCGTGAGATTGTTCCGCCATCGAAATACCCGATTCGAAGGAACAACTTGTAAAGCCCCGCTCAGCCATCGTTCGTTTCGCGCAAACGAAACCGCTGACTCTTTTCTTCCGGCTCGCCGATTCGTGGGCTTGGATTCTCTCTGATCGTGCCTCGCGTTATCCGTCAGACTGCCCTGGGACCGAATTCCGACGGTTTCGACATCCCTGTCTTCTTACAGATGCTTTTGATCCCACGGCCGGCGCCTTGCTCTCCTGCTGGCTGTCCTCGCGCTTCTCCGTGGCAGTTTTTTCTGATTCTCCTGGGAGTCTGTTTCCTTCTGACCGCGGCGGCGAACCTGGCGAAGTTCGCGGTACTGGTCGCCATTGTGCTGCACGCCTTTTTCAATTCGAGCTCTGGGCTGGTGAAGGCCCTGATTCATGACCTCCCCCGCGTATCCGATGGTGAGCTAAACACTGGCGGTCTTTGTCTGTGGGACAGCCCTTGGTCTCACCATTCTCGCCACGCGGATCAGCAGGCTAAAATCTGCTTGACTCTCACCTAACGTCAGACCGTAAAACTTTTATCAGGGGGAACGATGGACCGTACGTATCTGCCGCACGAGTTCGCAAAGCGCGCCGGAGTGACGATCCGCGCCCTGCATCATTACGACCGGCTTGGGTTGCTGAAGCCCAGCAGCCGTACTGCTGCAGGGTATCGGGTGTATTCGGAGGGCGACTTGGCACGCCTGGAGCAGATCGTAGCGTTGAAGTTCATCGGCTTTCCCTTATCCCAGATCCTGGAACTCGTTCACCGTAACGACACCGATCTTTGCGCGGCGCTGCGGCAGCAACGCCAGATTCTGGCCGAGAAGCGGGACCATCTCAGCCGGGCGATCGAAGCCATGGAACGAGCGGAAAAAATCGTGGCCACCGGTGGGAAGCCGGACTGGGAGCCATTCCGTAAGGTCATCGAGGTGATTCAAATGCAGACAAGAAAAGATTGGATGAAAAAGTATTACACCGAGGAACAGCTGGCGAATCTCGGCCAGCGTTGGTCGCCCGAGGTGCAGGCGGAGTCAGAGAACGGTTGGGCTGCACTGGCTCAAGACACGGAACATGCCATCGCGAGGGGCGCAGACCCATCCGGCGAAATCGGCCTGCAATTGGCTGCTCGCCGGCAAAAACTGCTGGCGATGTTCACCGGCGGCGATCCTGGCATGGAGCAGAACCTGCGAAAGCTCTATGCCGACAAAGCCAACTGGCCGGCGAGTTTCAAAAAGCCGTACAACGACGCGGTGGACGCGTTTCTCTGCCGGGCTGCCGACGCCTTGGCAAAGAAATAAGTTGCCATAGGATCATGAAAAAACGTCTGGAGAAGACTCGGGGCGCGATTCTTATCCGCGCCTGGATCTCTCACTCGGGCCTCAAACTGTCAAACATCTTCCACAGCTTGTCCGCGGTGGCGCGATAAATGATCCAACCATTTCCATTATCCGAAATCTCGCGGAACAGCAGTTCGCCCCGGTTATCGCCGTCAGCGTCCACCGCGTCTACTAATTCGAGGCGCGGTGTGATATCGAGATGATACTTGTCGGTGACGCCGACATAGAGCTTGTGCAGGTTATTGTAGATATCCGGATTAGCCACCAGCAGGATCGAATATTGCAGATCGGAATCGACAGGCGCATGGGGAGTGCCCGGAGACGGAGGCGGCATGTGGGCATCCGCGGTGAAAATCAGCACCGCTTGATTATTGCCCCACAAGTCGTAGGCCTTCATCTGCACGTCCTCGAGAATTGGGTCCTGAGTTTTCGAGCCCGCCGTTTTCGAAGCCGCAGCCCGCCGCGCCGTTTGAGGGCTGGCCGACTTTGAAGGGGGCGTCGGCACAATTTTCGCCTTGGCCCGAGCGTCCACATAGGCGCGGACCTGCTCTTTGGCCAGAGCCGTCATCTGCTTAAGACGCTCTCCCTCTTCGTCCTTGAGCCATTCGAACGCGAACGACTTGGGCTCGGGTCCGCTCGCATCGGAAATTGCCGGAATGAGTTGGACCGGATTCTTCTCGGGAGTGGGCTGAACAGGTTTTCCGGGATCCGCAGGTTTCCCGACATCCGCAGGGGACGCCGCGGACGCCACCGCGCCGGGCTTGCTGTACCCAGGCACTTCATCCTCCGGCAATGGTTCGACGGGCTTGCCGCGCCGAAGTCTGGGCCGGTTGGCTTCGTCCGCTCCACTGTCAGACTGTGCCGTCGACGCCGACGGGCGCTCGGCCGGCTTGGAATCGCCGGGCTTGGCGTCGCTAGGTTTAGTGTTTGTGGGCGGGGGGGCACCCTGCGACGTGGGCGAGGAAGCGTTTGGCGCGGGTCGATTGGGAGTAGTGGGACTCGATCCGGCTGGAGTCGAGGTGGGTTGGCTCGGCGTCTGACTGGGCGTGGTCTGCGTCGGGCTTGTCTGGCCTGAATTGGTTTGACCTTGGCTTGTTTGACCCGAGCCCGTCTGGCCCGGTGCCGCAGATCCCCCCGATGTGCCTTGCGGCGCAGAGGCCGGAGATGTCGTCGCAGGTGGCGGGGCTTCCTTCGGTGCGCTTCTGGTAAGCCGTGGCGGTGCGTCGTTGGTTTCGATCCCTACCGGAGCCTTCTCCGCCTTGTGCGCCGTCTTCGGCTTCTCGGTTCCTGCCGGCACCCACGTCCCGGTGCCTAGCCACGGAGTCTGCACATTGACGGCGTTGCTATGCAGAGCACTGTTCACCGTGAACAGACCCAACGAACTGCCAGTGCGTTCAGCCTCATAGACCGTGCCCGGCTCCAGAGCCATGGGGACGGGATCGGCCTTGTACGCAGTCGCATCCCAGAACTTGCCGCCGACTAAAATGGCGATCGGCACCAGCGACGCCTTGCCATTCGGGGCAAGCTGGAGCACGGCAACCGCCCGCGGTTCCGCATCCTTCTTTCTGGGGCCCTTCCGCTCCCCGGGCGTGATCTGGGGCCGTTCTTCCTGAGCAGTCAGGACAGCGGCCCAGGATGTAACACAAGCCAGCAGCGCGACGAAAAGCGATCCGCGGTATAAAATCTTCTGGAAAGCCACCTTGCCCATTGCCCTTTGGCTGGCATTCGACTGCGATTTACCCGGAGAAACTCCCATGAAGGTCAATGATAAGGCTCCTGACTTTACTTTGCCGGACGAGAACGGAAAAGAAGTCGCGTTGAAAGACCTGCGGGACAAGACCGTCGTTCTCTACTTTTACCCCCGCGCCGACACTCCGGGCTGAACCATCGAAGCTCGCGGGTTCCGCGACACTTACAAAAAGATGCAGAAGACGGGCGCCGTGCTGCTCGGCATATCGCCCGACACCCCAAAGGCGCAAAAGAAATTCCAGGAGAAATTCGACCTGCCCTTCCCCCTGCTCGCTGACCAGGACAAGAAGGTCGCCGAGGCTTTCGGCGTCATGAAAGAAAAAAATATGTATGGCAAAAAGGTTATGGGCGTGGCGCGGACCACTTTCATCATCGGCCCCGACGGGAAGATCCAGCATATTTTCGAGAAGGTGAAGCCAGAGGGCCACGCCGAGGAAGTCTTGAACTATCTGAAAGAATCGACCAAGGGCGTGGCGTAAGGCCATACAAAACTGCACGATCATCTCAAGCATCCGTTCCCCAAGAGCAGGACGCCATGCGTCACACAATTACGGCTATTTGGATCGTAGGAATTCTGGCGTGGGTATCTCCCGCTGCCACTCCCAAAGCATTCCCGACGCCCGGGGACACCCCGGTATCGATTCTGCTTGTCTTTAAAGACGGGCACCAGGAGAGTTTTGCCATGTCGGATGTCGCCCGCATCGAATTCGCCGGTGCCGGCAAGTCTACCGCTGGGCCCGATTATTTCCTCGGTAAATGGGAGGCTGGCGACGGCAGCGGTGGGAACTTCTTCATCCGGCTCGAAGCGAGTGGCGAGGCCAATAGGTCCATTGGCGCCAGCCATGGCATCTGGACGGTCGTCGGCGACCAGGCACGCGTCAGTTGGGACGATGGCTGGCACGATGTCATACGGAAGATCGGCGACAATCATGAGAAGCTGGCTTTTGCGCCCGGGCGACGTTCTCGGAGAAGCCGGATAATGTCACCAGTGCCAGGGAACTTGAGCCCTAGCGCTCGATTTCATGGTCCGGCGTAAGGACCGAAGGAACTATTACGGTTGGCGCTTCGTACCATAACAAGGGCAGGATGTTTCTTTTATGCTCCTGCGATTCGGAAGGAAAAACATGCATGGTCTCATGAGAGTCGTGGGAATTTCTGCGATCCTGTCGCTCACCTTGGCTGGCGCAGTTGCGAATCTGGCTGCTTCCTCGGCGGACGAGCGCAGCACGGTCGTGATCATCTTTAAAGACGGGCACCGTCAAAGCTTCGCCATGGCGGAGATTGCGCATATGGACTTCAAGGCTCCAGCCGTGATCGTTTACAAGGACGGCCACCAAGAGAAGTTCTCCCCCTCCGACATTGCCCGCATCGAGTTCGGGAATTCTTCGCTCAGCGAAATGATGCCCGGACGAGGTCACTTTGTTGGCAAGTGGGAAGTCGGTGACGGCAATGGAAGCACATTCTTCATCACCCTCGACGCGGACGGAGAGGCGAGGAAGACGCTGGGCTCATCGCATGGGACTTGGACTCTGGTCGATGGAGAGGCTCGCATCAGCTGGGAAGATGGCTGGCACGACGCAATTCGAAAGGCGGGAACCAAACACGAGAAGCTCGCCTACGAACCCGGCAAGTCGTTCGACGACACACCCTCCAACGTCACGGCTGCGAGAAACACACAGCTCAAACCGATCTAGCCCGTGGTCGTCCGGTTAAAATTTTTTGCATGCGCAAGCCACAGAGCTCAGGGCAAACTGCGCCGATTCGTCCGCTCGATCGTGCGTTCTTCAGCCGCGATCCGCGCCGGGTGGCGCGCGAACTGCTGGGCACGGTGCTGGTCCGCGAGAAAGTCCGAGAGAGGGTCCGGGAGAAAACACATCGTCCGCCAGGGAGGAGGCTTCTTACCGCCCGCATCGTGGAAGTCGAAGCCTATCTCGGTTCGCAAGATCCTGCCGCCCACGCCGCCGCCGGAAATACCGCCCGCACTGCCGTGTTATTCGGGCCTCCCGGCCATGCCTATGTTTACTTCATCTACGGGAATCACTACTGCCTCAACGTCTCTTGCGAGCCGGAAGGCCGCGCCGGATCGGTTCTGATCCGGGCGCTCGAACCGCTTAGTGGCATAGAAGAAATGGCTCAAGCTCGCGGAACCGAAATTCACGGACCGAAAGACCTGCTTAAACTTACCAGTGGGCCGGGACGGCTGGCGCAGGCTTTCGACATTACCCGCGCTCGAGACAATGGGTGCGATCTGACCTCCGCCGCCAGCCCCCTGTGGATCGGCGAAGATGGATATCGCGCTCAAGGCATTTGTGTGACCCCTCGCATTGGTATCACCAAGGCTGCGGACAAGCCACTCCGCTACATCCTCGCGGGGAATGCCTTCGTCTCGGGGCGGAAAATACGAACCGAGTAGATCGGAGTTTGATTGGACTTTTTTCCTTGCCCTGGAACAGCCGCCGTTCAGGGCGCGAGACCGCGTCCAGAGCACAGGTCCACACAAAAGACTGCCAGCGAGCGCATCTTGACAAAGGGGTGTAGACTTGCTCCGGGTCGGTTATTCAAAAGCCCTGCTGAAAAGGTCTTTCGCCCGCCACTGGTGGACAATTTTTCCACAACCCCTGCAGCGACGCGAATCATCTCATGCATTAGGAGCCCGCTTGCCTCGCCTTGCGCGATGTCGGATGCTGGTGGTCGCGCTGGGAACCTTGGTTGCAACTGCGCCGTCGCTCCTGGCCGGAGACGGGGCAGTGGCCAGTCTTCCTCCTGCCAGCATCTCTTACATTCTTATCGGTTTTGCGGGCGGGTTTGTGCGCCACGATAATCCACACCATGGGCCCGTGCGACTTGCGCAACGCATTGTGCAGGACCTTCCTAAACAGGACTCAATCCAGATCTTTGAAAACCGGCACCGGAAAAATGCCTACAAAACCATTCTGCGCCTGCTCGACCGCAATCACGATGGCGTTCTGAGCAATCAGGAAAAATCGCAGGCGCACATCATTCTCTTCGGCCACAGTTGGGGAGCTTCGGCCGTGGTTTTGTTATCTCGTGAACTGGATCGCGCTGGGATCCCCGTGCTGCTCACGATACAGGTCGACAGCGTCGAAAAACCTTGGCAAAACGACAAGGTCATCCCCGACAACGTCGCTGCGGCAGTGAACTTCTATCAGCCGCACGGGTTGTTGCACGGCCGCTCCCGGATCACCGCCGCCGACGATTCAAAGACCCAGATTCTTGGAAATTACCGCTTCGATTATCAGAAAGCTCCAGTGCAATGCCGGGGAGCTTCCTGGCTCCAGCGCGTATTCACTCCCAGCCACATGCAGAGCGAATGCGATCCCCGCCTGTGGTCGCAGGTCGAGGGTTTAGTCCGGCAGCGGATTGAGCCTCAACCCGCCGCCACCGTAGAGATTCCGTCCCTGTAGAGCATTGCAGCGCAAAGAACCCCTATTTCGCTCTAACTGGCACTTTTCCCCAGCAGGATATTGTCGATCAGCCGCGTACTTCCCACAAATGCCGCCACGGCCACCAGCGCGCAGCTCGAAATCGAGTCGACGGGATCGAGCGTATCCGGATCTACAATTTCTAGGTAATCGAGTCGCACCGAACTTTCCCCTACAAATTCCGCTCGTCCCGCAGCGACTAATTCGGAGGTTTTTCGTTGCCCCCCATCCGCCATTCGTTGCACCCGCGTCAGCGCACGATGCAAGGCCAGCGCCCGCTTCCGCTGATCGGCATCGAGATAGGCGTTCCGCGAACTCATCGCCAATCCATCGGACTCGCGCACGATCGGACAGACCACAATTTCCGTGGGAAGATTCAGATCGCGCACCATGCGGCGGATGATCGCCACTTGCGCAGCATCTTTCTGACCGAAAAAGGCCGCATCCGGGTCCACGATATGAAACAACTTGGCGACGACGGTGGCGACGCCGCGAAAATGTCCCGGCCGCGAACGCCCGTCCAGCTTGTCGCTCAATCCCTCTACCGTCACCCAGGTCACCGCCCCGGCGGGATACATCTCTTCAACGGACGGTGCGAACAACAGTTCGACGCCTTCCCGCTCCAGCAGTTCCCGGTCGCGCTCGAACGATCTCGGGTATTTCGCCAGATCTTCATTCGGCGCAAACTGCGTGGGGTTGACGAAGATCGACGCCGCCAGCGCGTCGCATGATGACCGGGCCGCCCGGACCAGGGACAAGTGCCCCTCATGCAGCGCTCCCATGGTCGGGACAAATCCCAGCCGCCTGCCGGCGCGCCGCGCGGCGCCAGACGCAGCCCGCATTTCGTGAATGCTGGTGCAGGTTTTCAAGGATGGATAATGCGACCGCGCTTCACGACGAGGGCACCCACTTCACCGCGATATGGGCGCCCTCGAGGATCCCACCCACTATGCCCTTGTTGCGGCGAATGGCGATGCCATCCTCATCGGAAAGTTTGACATTGTTTTCCGCTGCCGCCACCACACGGCCATAAGGCCAGTTTGAAGCCGGCAAAGCCGCCAGCGCCGGGAGCAACTCAGCCGGCTTCAGTCTGATTTCCGTATTGTCGGCGGCATCGAGCAAAGCCACGCCGTCCCGGCGGACGATCAGGTAAGGGTTGCGCCAGGTTTTCATGTCGTGGACACCCTCGAACTGGACCGAATTCGCTGCCGGGATCGCCTGCAACAAGACTTCGGGAGCGGGTGGTTTCGCGGCGTCCTGCTGCGAACACGCCACCAGAGAGATTCCCAACGACAGAATCAACGAAACCTGCAGACGAACAGGCTTGCCAATCACGGGGCCGTAGCTACCTCACCATCGCGGGAACATCGTTTCTTGCCGCCCACACCAGCGCGACGATCCATCCGATCACGCTCCATCCCAAGAAAATGTTGAGCAGAAAGATCGCCAGGAGGTCCCGCTTGCTGCGCGCCAGGGCAATAATCGACGGCAGGAAATACATCACAAAGCCAAAGCCGAAGAACGGGAAGAAAATAAACGTTGAGAGAGTCGTCATGACCGCCCTCCTTTTTTTTGACATCCTCCCCGCCCTAAAGAGCGGGGGTTCCTTTTCAGGCTACGCATGGGCTTAATCTCCCCACGTTAGCGCCTGAAGGCCCTGCCCGGGCCCCTTATAGCTTTACTGCATTCGCCTGGTTTTTAGACAGAGACTAGCTCCGTCACAGCAGACCTTTAGGTGCGCGGTCTCCAGATCCAGCTAAGAAAGAAGATTTTGCTGCAGCTTCAACCAAAAGGCAAGCCTTATATCCACTCCCTCCACTTCCTGAACGGAGTGGTTTTACGGCCCACAAGGATAACCCAACATCTATAGCCTAGCATTATCAAGTCTGCGCCGCAGCGCCATTTCCGCCGCACTTTCCAGACCATGCGTCGCCTTCCACATTGGGAAGGTACCGAAACCCCAAAGGCTGAGTTGCAAAACCTTAGCAGCGGTCATTCGCGCAAATCCGTGGCAAAGAATTTAACGCTACCGTCGCATGGCCCGCTTTCGCGCAAGAACCTCATTCAGCGCGGCTCCAGTCTCTCTCGGTAGATGATACGACTCTTCGTCCGCCGGATACTGGTGCGACCGCACGTCCGCACGGAAGGCCCGCACCGCGTTCGTAATTAGCGCCGCCGCATCGCCATAGCGTCGCACAAATTTTGCAGGAGGGGCAAACGTCAGATTCAAAATGTCATGCAACACCAGCACCTGCCCGTCGCATTCAGGTCCAGCGCCAATTCCGATGGTTGGAGCGCTAATCTCGGCGCTAATCATGGCCGCCACTTCGCGCGGAATGCCCTCGAGAAAGAGACAAGCCACCCCAGCGCGGTCCAGCGCTACGGCATCGCGCATGAGTTGCTCAATGCCGGTCAGGCTTTTCCCCTGCACCTTATAGCCGCCCATTACATTCACCGACTGCGGGGTCAGACCGATGTGCCCCGCCACAGGAATCTCGGCGTCAATAATCTGCCGGATCAACTCGGCACGTTTTTCTCCGCCCTCAATCTTCACCATCTCAGCGCCCCCTTCCTTCACAAAGCGGGCAGCGTTGCGGAGGGCGCTTTTGGGATCAATCTGGTAAGAGCCGTAGGGCATGTCCGCCACCAGCAGCGCACCCTTCACTCCGCGCCGCACCGCCTTCACATGGTGCAGCATCTCGTCCATCGTGACCGAGAGAGTATTCTCATAGCCGAGCATGGTTTGGGCAAGCGAATCGCCCACCAGCACTACATCGATGCCGGCTTCGTCCACCAGACGCGCCGTCGAGTAGTCGTAGGCGGTCAGGCAAGTGATGGGTTCGTGGCGGAGTTTCTGTTCCCGCAAGGATGCGGTCGTGAACTTAGGGCGAGATTCGTCGGAAAAAGGCCCGCGATTCGGAGTGAGACTCATGGATGTCCTCCAGTGCCCCTCCGCCTGGGCGGATAGAGCCTGTACACATCGATTACGACAGCTTGGAATATTGTAGCCCAAAAAGGGTTCGTCGTCTCCTAGGGCCTAGGGTCGACGCCGTCGGCGAAAAACCTGCTTCGGACGGTCGACTAGCACTGACTCCGGTCGGACACGAGCGGGCCCGCGAAAAAACCGAAAGGCCTACACGCCCACCGCGTCCTGCCCGCCCAGCGGCAGGAAGTACTGTGTGCCCTTGATGGGCTCGGTGACTTTGCGCAGCAGTTCCTGCAAATCTTCGTTGCGATCGACGAAATCAATCTCTGATGTATTCACGATCAGCAAATCGGAAGACGTGTAGTGGAAAAAGAAGTGCTCGTAGGCCTTGATCACTTCCGCCAGATACTCGTCGCTCACCGCTCGTTCACCGGGTGCATTCTTTTTCTTGAGCCGCTTCTTCAGCACGTCCGGCGTAGCCTGCAAATAAATGACCAGGTCCGGCGTGGGCAACTGGTCGCGGAAATGGTTGTAGTAACGGTTGTAAGTATCGAGTTCCTGGTCGTTCAGATTGAGGCAGGCAAACAGTTTGTCTTTTTCAAAGATGAAGTCTGAGATCACGACCTTCTGCGATTGCGGCCCCAGATCGAGCGCCTGCAACTGCTCGAAACGCCGCACCAAGAATGTAAACTGAGCCTGAAACGCCGCCCCACGATCACCTTCATAAAAAGAGTCCAAAAACGGATTGCCGTCGGGCTCCATCACCCGTTGCGCGTTCAATCGCTCGGCCAGAATTCGCGCCAGCGTGCTCTTTCCCACTCGGATGGGCCCTTCCACAGCGATGTACCGGGGCAGTTCGAAAAGATTGGCCATGAGTTCGTACGATGTCTCGGAATTGCAAGGATATCTCGCTTGCGTCTCCAGTGGCAATTGCGGGAAGAGTTAACAGTGATTCGGTGATTGGCTGATTTGAGTTCGAGCTTTCAATTTACCGCTAACAAAATCTCCCAGTTACTCAATCCGTTTACAATCCTTGCCATGCTCGGAACCGTGCTCGCGGGAACGGCCGCCGCAGCCGCGCTGACTGCCGCGGGATATCAGTCAATGGCGCCCACCGGACAATGGTACGGACGCACCTTCACGGGTCTCGCCAGCGGGACGAAGCAACTCGCACTCACCTACGACGATGGCCCCAATGATCCGCACACCCAGCGTCTACTGGAGGTCCTCGCCAAGCATGAGGTACACGCGACTTTTTTTCTGATTGGACGCTACGTTCAGCAACGGCCCGAGATCGTCCGCCAGATCATCCAAGCCGGCCACATCCTTGGCAACCACACCTTCACCCACCCCCTTTTGACCTTCAAGCGTAGCGCTGAAATTCGCCAGGAACTCAGCCGCTGTCGCTGCGCCCTGCAAGACGCTCTCGGCGATCACTCCCAACTCATCTCCAATCTCTTTCGTCCCCCGTTCGGCGGACGCCGTCCCGCAGTCCTGCGCATTGCCCGCGAACTGGGGCTGGAGCCAGTCATGTGGAATGTGGCGGGCGACGACTGGACCGCGCCTCGGTCCGCAGTGATCGAACAGAAGGTCGCAAAACAGATGCAGGGCGGCGACGTAATCCTGCTGCACGACGGCGGCCATCAACACATGGGCGCCGACCGCTCCCCGACAATTCTGGCCACCGATCGCCTGATTCAGCGCTACAAGTCAGAGAACTACCAGTTCGTTACCATTCCACAGATGTTGGCGGGAAAGACCTGAGAAATGCATCCGGCTCATTGTTGGGGCACAAATCGCCCCTTGCACGAAAGCTACGAGGACGAGGACCACCCATGAAACTTCTGCTTTTGTTTTTC
Source organism: Candidatus Sulfotelmatobacter sp. (assembly GCA_036514015.1). GTDB lineage: Bacteria > Acidobacteriota > Terriglobia > Terriglobales > Acidobacteriaceae > Sulfotelmatobacter. Next base: position 121,904 of record DATBYA010000023.1, on the reverse strand, counting down.
TTTTCCAGTGCGCTCATGGCCACGGCACAACCTAAGGCTCTTTTTTACATGACCGACAATTCCAACTCGGTGAAATCTTTCGCCGAGCACGCGGACAAGATCGACACGCTGGTGCCAGCCTGGTATTCCGTCGATGGCAACGGACTGGTCTGGGGCGGGCCCAATCCCGACGTGATGAGAATCGCGGCAGCCCACCACGTACCGGTGATGCCCATCGTGGCCGCCATGGTTCAAATTGATTTGCATAAGCTGTTTACTACGCCTGCAGCGCGAAGCGCCTTCCTCGGCTCACTTCTCGGTGAGTGCAAGAAGTATGGATACAGCGGTTTTCAGATTGACTTCGAGAATGTGCAATGGACCGACCGCGATCTGCTTTCAAGTCTTGTGGCCGAAACCGCAACCGCTCTTCACAAGGAGACTCTCGAACTCACGATCGCCACTGTGCCCAACGCGCCCGGCTTTCCCGGGAAAAGCAATTATTCGCATTGGCTTTATGCCAACTGGCGCGGCGCCTACGATCTGAAAGCTCTGGCTCAGTCCGCCGACCTGATCTGTCTGATGACCTACGACCAGAACACGCGCTGGACCGAGCCGGGCCCAGTGGCGGGCTACGGCTGGACCGTGCAGAACCTGGAATACGCGCTGCAATTCATTCCCAAAGAGAAATTTTCGTTGGGCATTCCGCTTTATGGCTACCACTGGTTCGCAGGCGATCCCGGCAAGGAAGAAAAGCCGAACCCAACCGCGGAATACATCGGACAGCAGGACATCGATCAATACCTCGCCGCATATCATCCGCACCTGGAGTGGGACTTCGCCGATCGCACAGCCTGGTTTTATTTCTATCGAGACGATTCTCGGGAGTGGGTCTTCTACACCGACAAGCGCGGCTTTCAGGAACGTCTGACCCTGGTCCGCGAGCGCGGTCTGGAAGGTTTTTGTTCGTGGGTGCTTGGCAGCGAAGACCCTGAGATATGGTCTCTGCTGCCTTCTCACAAGTGAGGTCCGATTCAGCCCCGCATCGCGGCAAATGCCAGTTTCGCCGCCGCCACGGTCCGCTGAATATCTTCTTCGGTATGCGCCGCGCCGAGAAACGCCGCTTCATACTGCGAAGGCGGAAGGTACACGCCACCGTCGAGCATGCTGCGGAAGAATTTCCCGAACGCCTCGGTGTTCGACTTCGAGGCTGAATCCCAATCCGTCACCGGCCCCGGGTTAAAAAACCACGTAAACATGGAACCCACACGGTTATGGCAGAGCGCCACGCCCGCTTCCTTCGCCTCTGTGGCAACGCCCTCCACCAACTCACCACTCAGTTTCTCCAGCCGCGGATAAATCTCGCTCTTGCGATCGCGCAGCTGTTTCAACATCGCGCACCCGGCGGCCATGGTGAGCGGGTTCCCTGAAAGCGTCCCTGCCTGGTACATCGGGCCCAATGGCGCCACCAGATCCATAATCGCTTTCGGCCCGCCGTACGCGCCCACGGGCAATCCTCCGCCAATAATCTTCCCCATGGTCGTCAGGTCCGGGCGAATGTTATACAGTTCCTGCGCTCCGCCAAACGCCACGCGAAATCCGGTCATCACTTCGTCAAAAATCAGCACCGCGTGTTCGCGCTCGGTCAGCAGCCGCAATCCCACCAGATAATCGTCTGCGGCGGGAACGCATCCCATGTTTCCCACCACGGGCTCCACGATCACGCCGGCAATCTGGTGCTTGAATTTCTGGAACGCATGCTCGACCACCGAAAGATTATTGAAGGGCAGCGCCAGCGTGAACTGTGTGAACTCCTCGGGAACACCGGCCGACCCGGGAATTCCAAGCGTGGCGACGCCAGAGCCCGCCTTTACCAGCAGAGCATCGGCATGCCCGTGATAGCAGCCTTCAAACTTCACGATGTATTTGCGTTTTGTGTAAGCCCGGGCCAGCCGAATCGCCGACATGGTCGCTTCCGTGCCCGAGCTGACGAAGCGGACTTTCTCCATGTGCGGAAACGCGCCCAGCACCAGTTCGGCCAGATCCGCTTCCGCCGGGGTGGAAGCTCCAAAGCTAGTACCATTGCAGGCCGCCGCCACAATCGCATCCAGGACATTGGGCTCGGCGTGCCCCAGAATCAGCGGTCCCCACGATCCGATGTAGTCGATCAATTCGTTGTCGTCGGCGTCCCAGATGTGCGCCCCTTGGCCGCGCACGATGAATCGGGGATCTCCTCCCACCGAGCCAAACGCCCGCACCGGCGAATTCACACCGCCCGGAATCACGCTTTCCGCCCTCAACTGCAGGCGGCGCGACTGTTCAGTTTTACCCCGTGGGGGGGACGGCATCGAATCCTCTCGACTTGGAGAAAATGGAGAAATTAAGATGTCAACCGATCAACCCTTGCCAGCGACTACTATAGCAGCGCCAACCGGGACGCGATTCATCCGATATTCATCGTTCTGTAATCGCTTTGCAACATGGCGACTGTACATTGGAATCATCAAGTCGCCCTTCTAACCGGGAGGGTTTTGAGGGACAGTTTCGGGGGCTCCGGACTGTCCTTTTTCTTTGCGTTCAGATCTTCTTTGCTCGTGTGGGGCGGGGTCGGAACCTGTCGGGAGCGAAGCGGTAGGGACCCGATCCGCGGCGCGCAGCGCCCCTGGCTTCTCCGCCACGACACCCGCCCGGCCATTAACCACAATTAACCCGCCATCGTATAATCATTCTCGATGATTACCGTCTCCAAGGAGGACTACCTCAAGTCGATCCTCGAAGCGGAAAGCGAGGGCGAAGAGGTAATCTCGGCGCGCCTGGCGGACTTGTTGAAGGTCTCGCCGCCCGCGGTAACCATGGCCCTGCGCCGCCTGAAAAAAGACGGCCTGGTGCGGGTCGCGAGTCGCGGCGAGGTTAGCCTGACTGAGGCCGGCCGCAAGATTGCCCGCAAATTGGCCCTGCGTCATCATCTGATCGAACGCATGCTTTCCGAACTTTTTGGCATGGAGTGGTGGAAGGTTCACGACGAGGCGGAGCGCCTGGAGCATGCCGTCTCGCCGGACTTCGAGGCCAAGCTTCTGGCCAAATTGGGTTCGGGCGGCGCTTGTCCGCACGGCAATCTGAGCGAACTCGAAGGCCCGGCCAGTCGCCGGCGTCGCGGTCTGGTTCTGCTTGCCGACGCCCATATCGACAATACCTATATCGTCAGTGGAATTTACGAGCGCGACCGCCGCTTGCTCGAGTTCCTGGAGCACAGGGGTATCCGGCCGGGAGCGAAGTTGCGACTCCTGGAGCGCAACTACGACCAAACCCTGACCCTCTCCACCCCTTCGGGAACTGTCTCTCTAGGCCCAGCCGCGTCCGAGCGAGTATGGCTCGCCTCCGCCGCTACGCGCCAGGGGCGCTGATTCGCGCCCTCGCCCTGCCGCGCACAATAGTTAACTATAGTTCATCTTTTGCTATATACTTCTGCTAACAAACTAGGGGAATCGGACCACGCAGATTCTCTGGCCGGTCGTTCCCGCTGAATGTTCGCTCGATGAGTGAGCCGAAGACAACATCGAAGCCGCATGGGGAGTCGCCGTCACCTGTCCCGACGGGACCCCTGACGGCCTCCGACGGCGTCGTCATCACCCACGAAGACATCGACCGCGCTCACGACCGCGAGCGGGTGTTGACCACCCGTACGCAGCGCGGCCCCTGGTCACGCGCCCGCTTGCTCTGGCTGCTCATCGGGCCCGGCATCCTCGTCATGCTGGGAGAGAATGACGGTCCCAGCATGCTGTCCTATGCCGCCACCGGAGCCCGCTACGGCATTGGCTTCTTTCTTCCCTTCGTAGTCCTTACCTTCGTCATGGCCTGCGTGGTCCAGGAAATGACCGTGCGCCTGGGTGCGGCCACACACCGCGGACACGCTGAGCTCATCTTCGACCGCTTCGGTCCCTTCTGGGGCTGGTTCTCGATGATCGATCTCATGATCGGCAACTTTCTCACTCTGGTCACGGAGTTCATTGCCATCCGCGCTGGCTTGGGATTCTTCGGCGTTCCTCCCGCGGTTTCGGTGATCGGCGCATGGCTCGTGCTCTTCGTCGCCCTGATGGCCCACCGCTACTGGACCTGGGAGCGCATCACCCTGGTCGCTGCGATGTTTAACCTGGTGTTCATCCCCGTGGCGCTGCTAAGCCATCCCCACTGGGGCGCCATCGGCAGCGCCTTGTTCACCTGGAAGCCGCTTCCCGGGGGACTCACACAAGAAACGGTCCTGATCCTGCTCTCTAATATTGGAGCTACGGTTACGCCGTGGATGCTGTTCTTCCAGCAGAGCGCCATCGCCGACAAAGGGTTGACCACGCATGACATTCGCTTCGGCCGCGTCGACACGATCCTGGGGGCAACCCTGGCGGCTCTCGCCGGGTTGGCCACGATCATCGCTACCGCTCCGCTGTTCGCACACGGCATGTCCACGGGCAACTTCGAAGCCGCCGAGTTCGCGCAAGCTCTGCAGCCTTTTGTTGGCCATTGGGGCTCCGCGCTTTTCGCTCTGGGAATGTTTGAAGCCGGCATGGTCGCCGCGGTAACAATTTCAACCTCATCGGCGTATGCCTTCGGAGAAGTGGCCCACCGTCCCCACAGTCTGAATCTCCCCTTCCAGCAGGGAAAATCTTTTTATCTCGTCCTCATTCTCGAAGCCGCAGCTGCCGCCGGGCTCGTGCTCATTCCCGGCATTCCGTTGGTTTACATCGTGCTCGTGGTAAACGTAATCGCAGTCCTGGCCATGCCGCCCGCACTGCTGTTTCTCTATATGCTGGTCAACGATCGCGAAATCATGGGAGACCTGGTCAGTCCCTTGTGGGCCAACATCCTGGCGCTTGCAGTGGTATTCGTATTGATCGCCGCCGGAGTCCTGTTCGGAATCAGCGTGGTCGCTCCCCATTCGCTGGCGTTAATTGGAGGCAAATAGATGGATTCACAATTTAATTTCGCGCCCAGCGAAGACATCAGTGGCGAAGACCTCGCCTCGGTCGTCGCGTCGCTCGAACCCGACCAACTCATTTCGACCAAGCAAAAACATCACTGTCCCCGCCGCCGGCTTACCGGCATGGAAATGGTCCTGTTCTGGGCGCTGCGGTTTTATCTGGTCTTCATGTTCGGAGTGGTAATTTATCAAGTCTGGACCAGCGTCCGCTAGTTTTCACACCGTCAGTGGACTCCAACTTTCGGCCCCCTCCAACAGCCAAGCCAGGCGAAAATAGGATGCACCATCCATTCCAGGCTCACTGACAGATTTCACGCACTTGTTTGTACGGCTTCTCGGGAACCGTTGGATATTTAATCTTCCTCGCATCCATCCATTGCTCCAGCAGCGTTCCTCCATACTTCGACCCCGCATCCGGATCGGTCGCATACGCGGGATCACTTTCCGCTTCCTCCAGCGTCACCACGGTGAATCCCTTCTTCTGCAACAGATCAAGTACATCCGGCAAGATCGTGCCGCTGAATGCCCCCAGATGCAACAACAGCACGTGATTGATCTCGTGGCCGTAAACCAGAGTTGCCATCTCCCGCCCCAGATCCAGGTAAGCCGACGCCGTGTTCATATAGCTCGTACGCAGCCATGCAATCGACTTCGCATCATTCTTTGCCACGCAGCGTGCATACGCGCTGTTCCACATATAGTCTTCCCAATCCAACGTCACCTGCGCCACCCGATACTGACGCGCCCGAAGATAAGCTCTTACCGCGCGCCGTTTCTCCGCCGTGTCCCCCTCGCGCAAAAAGGGATAGCGCAGCCAGTGCCAGTTCGAATCTTTCGCAGCCACCAACTCCAGCACCGGCTCATCCTCTTCGATCTCGCGCTCAAAGGCTTCCGCCGGATTTGCGTTCAAATCCAGGTGCGCATACGTGTGATTTCCTACCGGCTCCGCGTCCGCCCACAACTTCAATGCCTCCGCGGCATCCTGGTTGCCTTCCAGTTTCTTCGCATTAACGAAACCGTACACCGCCGGAACGTGCCGTATCTTCAACACGGCCAGCGTATTCCCTACGACTTCCACCCGCGTGACGCCGGGCGGAAGATCCCCGTTCAGGGGCAGATCATCAAACGTGATTGCAACCTTCTGCGCCGCGCAAATCTGGACGAGAGCGAGGAAAAACATTCCCGGCAGCGGGGAGTTGTGGCGGAACAGCCGAAGGAGGTTTCTCATTCTCAGAGTTGAATCGATCGGATTTTCATTGATTGCGGCCCACTTCATTGAGATCCCATTCCTCTCAAATCCTGCGCGCTGAATCCCGTCCGCCTAAATTTCCTGCCTGGCGGCCGTCGGCAGTTCGGTGTCGGGCACCGGCCGGCTACGGAACACACCAAAATCCCGAACGTCGTTCAGGACGAAAGTTGGCGCGCCGGCAACCGATGGTACTTTCACGCGTTCGAAGTCAGCCCCCAGCACATTGTGGAGAACGAACGCCGGTCTGGCATCCTCATTCGCATGTTCGATCTTGACCCCGAACATCTCCAGCCCGCGAACGTGACGAATAAAAAATCCCTGCGCGGGAGTCGTTCCAAACATGCTGGGCTCGGGATAGTCTGTCTCTTTCTCGGCCAACTGGCGCATGGCGTCGTCTTTGCTCCCTCCCCCTTGATGAAAGATCACGATGTCGCTGATCTTTATGTCTTCGATGGGATGGTCGGGAATTCCCGCGAGAATCGAGCAGATCGGCGGCGCGGCGGCGCTCTGGCAGGTAATGTTGCTCAGGGTCACGCGGCGCAGCACACCCACCGGAACCTTCGCCGGTCCCCGCATGCGCGCTCCCAGCCGCAGGAAAATAGGCGCACCGATCAGGTCCCGCATTGTAATGTTGGTGACGCTCAGGTCTTCGATTACTGCGCCGTCGACCGTCTCGATCGCCAGGCCATTGCATCCGTCAAACACACAATTCGAGATAACGATGTTTTTGAATCCGCCGTTCGACTCGGTTCCAAACTTGATCCGCCCGGTTCGCGGCACTTTCTCCCCGGGACCAAACCGCTTCCACGTCGCGTCGAGCAGAGCTCCTTCCTCGAAGCTGCCGCTCACCAGGCAGTTGCTGATGGTGACCATCTCCGTAGCCCGCGCATATCCTAGAGCGAAAGAGCTCTTCAAACAAATGCCGTCATCCCACGGAGAGTTGACGCTACAGTTTGAAATCCGGACGTTGCGGCAGCAGTCAATATCCATGCCGTCGCGGTTGGTATCGATCTTCAGGTCGTCGATGGTGAGATTGTCCACGCCCGTCGCCAGAATGCCGAAGTGCCCGCCGTGCAGAATGGAAAAATCTCGCAGCAGCACGTTGCGGCAGTTCTTGAGAGCAATGGCCTTGTTACCGGCACCAGGCTGCTCCGCCTTGGGCCCCGTTCCCCAGCCGCGACTCAGACCTTTCCCCCAGATAAGTCCGGGCCCGCAAATCGAAACGTCCTCCAGCCCTTCGCCCCAAATCAAACTGTTGTGCCAGTGGTTGTGGCCGAAATCCTGGTAGCTCTCCCACGGCTGGTTCGACTCAGCCGCATCGTAGCCGCCGCTCGCGTTTTCCTCTGGTGGATCAGCCGCCAAGAGCGTCGCCCCGTGCGCCAGATAGAGGGCAACATGGCTCTTGAGATGGATGGAATATGCGAGATAATCTCCCGCCGGGAAAAGGACGCTGCCACCGCCGATTGCAGCCACTGCCTCAATGGCACGATTGATCGCGGCAGTATCGAGCGCCTTCCCGTCCCCCGTGGCTCCAAATGCTCTCACGTCATAGGCGAGCTTGGTGTCCGCGCCGGATTCGGCGATCGCTTTCTCCGGCAGCGTGATCCAAGCACGCCCCATAAATCCCGCGCCCGCCGCTTTCAAAAATCCACGCCGCGCAATTTCCTCAGATCGCATAAACCCTCGCTGACCACAAAAACAATTCGCTTCGCCCTCGGCATCCCTGCGTGCGCCCCATGTTTGACGCGTTTCTTGCGGCAAGGTTGCGGGTTTTGAACTTCGCGTGAAGGCAGCGCCTCAGGCGAGTTTCGCCGACTTCTTGCGTTCTCACCTTACCGCTACTCGCTTCAAATAAAACTTGAAAAAGTCCTCCGCGTTCGAATCCAGACAAACCTCGGCGTTGGCCGCGCCCGGTTCCTCGCGCGTGAACCCTTTTTCGTCGACGCGGATGCGCATCGGCTGTACCGCACATAAATCGGGACGCAACACAAACGCAATCGTCATCGGGTCAAACAAAGTTGGCGTCTCCTGCCCCCACAAGTGATACAGCACCACGAGCTGATCGGTAACCGCCGTCCCCTGGCGGAACAAAAATGCCCGCTTGACCTCATCCATTTTCAACTGTGTGGAATCCAGCGGCATTACAAACAAGGGCACTCCCGCTGCAAACAGGTTCTGCGCGGAAGCTACATCATTCAAAATGTTCCACTCCGGCATGGGAGGAACCGGCGCCGTATAGCCCAAATCTCCGTATCCCCGCCGAATCGATCCGCCCATCAGCACCACCCGCTTCAGCTTCCGGAACGTCGCCGCATCCTTCGCAATCGCGGCGCCGATATTCATGAGCGGACCAATCGCAATCAGCGTGATCTGACCCGGATACTTTCGTATTTGCTCCAGCAAGAACTCCGCTGCATCCCCATGCGACGCTCTGGCAGCGTGTCCACCGTCCGCATACCGCCGCTGCGACATTGGATTGCTTGTCGCCGTCGCCTTTCCCGCCGACACAGGAATGTCCGGGCGCCCCACTTCTGCCAGAAACCGGTCCGCCAACTTCGCCCGCGTCTCGGTATCGCCAAACGTCGTCATCACCCCCAGAATCTGCAGTTCCGGACTCTTCACCGCCAGAGCCAGCGCAAAGGCATCGTCCACATCATCGCCAATATCCGTATCGATGATGATCTTCTCCGGTGCTGCCGTTGCCGCAGCCTGTGCCCAACCCACAGTTGGCCCGCAGAGAATCGCCAACCCGAGCACGAATCTCAAAAACGTCGTGCCGCGTCTTTTCATTTTTCCCTCTCCCCGTGTTCCCTCTTCCCGTGTTCCCTCTCCCCGTGGGTCATTTTTCCCGCGAAACTCCGACCGCACTTCAATCTCTCCCTCAATGTTCTCGTTCAGTCGTAGCAGGTCGTGCGGGAATCCAATACTCGCGATGACCGCACCTTCCCACAACCGGCACATCGAACTCGCGAAGAAACTGCGTTCGCATTTGAAATCTCAACACCTGCCCCACAAATCCGAAGCGTTCATCCAAGGTATTCCAATCGCGCGCGATAGGGGGTCGCCTGCTCCTCCGTTTCAACCCCGGATAGAAAATCGACTGCTCTGGCAACCCGGGAGGAAACTCGCGAAACGGACTGGCCCCAATGAGATCCAGCTGAGCCTGACCCACCGGCCGGTACCGTGTTGTCAGTTCTAGTTTCACAGGTTAAGAATACGGGCCGCCCCCAGTGTAGCAACCGTCTCTCGGGGCACCCCACCGAGAGCGCAGACTTTGACCCTTCTTCGCGGGCGATGGTCTGCGAGTTCTCGTGCACCGGTGCGCCGTACAACTCAACTGCGTGTCAGCAATCCCACGGCGTGTCACGCGTCCCACGCCGTGTTTCAGCGCTCTGCGCCATAACTCCCGTCAAATCAGAGCGCGTTCCCTTGGCACCAGCCTTGCATTCCTGAACAGTGCCGCTCGCGGCAAGAGGTGACCAATCATGACCCGCATCAATGCATTCCGCAGCATCGCAGAAACTCGTAGTTCCGTAGCCTGGGGCAAGCACGCCAGCGCGCTCATCTTCGCCGCCGTGCTCATCGTCAGCTCCGTAACCGTCGGCTGCTCCAGCGACAAGCCGAAGCCCATAAGCACCAACCAACAAATTCCTGTCACGCAACTCCCAAGCCAGTTTTCGTCGGCACCTGCACCCGCCCTGCCGGCCGAGAATAAACCCGCTCCGAAGAAGGTCGTGCACAAAAAACCTGCAACCATAAACTACGCCGACAAAACTTACGGCGTGAGCTTCGAATATCCACGTCGCTACGCCATTGAAACCGGGGACGCTGCCACCGAACTTCTGGCCTCAAATCCAATCGCCATGAATTTCATCCAACCCGGCGGAGTCGCCCTCGCCGCCGTCGAGTTGCCCGAAACCGGCTTTGCCAACACCGACTTCTCGTCGGCATTCTTCAACGTGAGCGTTCACAAGACTCTTACCGCCGATCAATGCAGCGAGTTTGCCGTGCCCCAGCCCAAGATCGCAATGCGGGTCCCGTCCACCGACTCCGCGTCCACCGCGTCGGCAACTCCGGCCACCGTTCCGGTCTCAACTCCGGAAACAACGACGCCTTCGCCGGATTCTCAGCCTGCATCAAATTCCAAACTGATGGTCGGCGATCTCGAACTTCGCTCGACCGAAGCCGTCTCCGGTGAAGGAACTCGTCAAAGCGACTCCAAGTACTTCCATCTCTTCCAGAATGGGGCCTGCTACGAGTTCGCGCTGAACCTCACTACGGTAGCTTCGGAGGACGGCGTCATGAAGCACGTCGACCGCGATAAAGTCTTCGGCCGCCTGGAACAAATCCTGGCCACCGTAAAGATCAATCCGATCGCCGCTCCCGAAGTAACCGCCGAAGCTCCGGCGCCCACGCCCGCCCCCGTTACCCCGGCACAGTAAGGGTGGGGCGGACACTCCTTTCCGCCGCACCGAGCCCCACCTTCTCGCGCTCTTTGCGAGAGGGTGGGATTTCGACTTGCAACAGAATCGTAAGAATGGTTGGTCTCGCGGATTTCGAGCAAACCGAGCGGGCAAACGTCCCGCCTTAGTGCTCGGTCTTCCCGCTTAGCAACTCAATCGCATGGGGAATCAACTCAGCCACAGCCGCCAGCGATTCCACCGCCCCCGCAGGACTACCGGGCAGATTCAGAATCAGCGCTTGTCCCCGCACGCCGCACACCCCCCGGGTCAGCGCGGCAAAGGGAGTCTTCTTACTCCCTTCGCTCCGCATCCGCTCCGCCACGCCGTCCAGAAGCCGCTCACAGACAGCCACGGTTGCTTCCGGAGTAACATCGCGCGGAGCAATCCCAGTTCCGCCAGTGGTCACGACAAACCGCACTTCGCGCGCCAGCCGAATCAGCAGGTTTTGAATCAGAGTGGAGTCGTCCGGAACAACTTCGTGCGCCGTCACCGAGAAGTGAAGCTGCTGCACAAGATGCGCTACTGCCGGTCCCGACACATCCTCGCGTTCCCCGCGCGAGCAGGAATCGCTGACCGTCACCACCGCGGCCGTCAGCCCCCCGGGCTCAGCCGTCGAGGAGGACATCTTCCTCTTCTTCCCTTCCCCGTCGTCCCGCGCTGTTGGCAGGCACACTACTCGGAGTGCTCGAAGGCGGAGGCGCGGTCGCCGCCGGCTCCGCTTCCGCGCCGCTTTCCCGCGCCGATTCGTCCAGCAACCGCAACCCTTCCATCAACAGTCCCTGCGTGTTAAGCTGCGTGGTCTCTTTGCCGGTCTTCCCTTCGAAGTCGAGCTGGAAATTTCCGCCGGTCCAGCGCAACACCTTGAACACGGCCTCGTCGCCCACCAGTGCTCCATAAGTCGCGTGCTTCACCTGACCTTCGGCGAAAAAGACTTCGCATTTGTCGCCCTCGTGGCTCAACGAAAGCTGACAGCTCTTCCGTCCCATCTCCAGCGACTGCATCAGGTCGATCACGTTCATCTGCGAAAGACTACCGCGCACCACTCCATCTTTGGGAGCGGTCTTGGCCAACTTCTCCAGCGCAATCCGATCAATCGTGCGCTTGATGCGTCGCGTGGCATCCTTCAAGAAAAACGGCTTCTCCAGATAGTCGTCGGCCGCATCCTGAGGTGAAAGCCGCTCTGCAATGTCCACCTTGCTTGCCATCAGCACGGTAGAAAAATTTGCGGTCGCCGGCCGGCTCCTCAGTTTCTCGACCAGTTGCCGTCCATCCATGCCCGGCATTCTGTAGTCGCACACCAGCAGATCCGGAACATCGTCCACCGCCTTCAACAGCGCATCCGCGGCGTCGGTCGCGGTCGTGACCAAAGCCAGCGGAGTCAGGGCCTGCTGTAACATTGCCAGCACCATCGGATTGTCGTCCACCACCAGCAGCTTGACGTTATTCGCCATGTTTGAAGTCGTTACGAAGTTTGAACTCGTCACTTCGTCCGACGATACTCTCCACTCTTCCCGCCACTCTTCCGTTCCAACACAATTTCCCGAATCTCGATGCTCTTGTCGGCTCCCTTGCACATGTCGTAAACCGTCAGCGCGGCTACGCTCACCGCGACGAGGGCCTCCATTTCAACCCCGGTCTCGGCAGTGGTAGCGACTTTGGCGGTAACAGCGACGCCATTCTCGCACAGGCGCAGATCGACATCAACGAGGGCAAGCGGCAGCGGATGGCACATCGGGATCAATTCTGCCGTACGCTTCGCGGCCATGATTCCGGCGATGCGTGCGATCTCGAGCGGATCGCCTTTCGGATTTTTGGGCAGCGCCGCGAGCACATCCGGCTTGATCGCGACAAAGCCGCTGGCTTCGGCCTCGCGCCGAGTTGCAGGTTTACCAGAGACATCGACCATCCGGGCGCGTCCCGCGCGGTCGTAATGGGAGAGTTTGGTCGGCATGCGGTAGTTCTATCTTACATGGGAGACGAATCCGCTAGCCTTTTGCCACAAGCGATAGGAGCCGCTCGTAAATCGCTAGCTTATCTTCGTCCAAACAAACCAAGAATATCGACTCTAAGTGGCCCCCGAAACAAGCTACTGCAGCGCCTGCGATCTGCGCCGCCGAACTCTCTTAGGAGCCGGTACATGGCTGTACTGAGGGCTGGAAACGCTATGCTCTTTATGGCCAATCGTTCGGCAACTTCGCGACCTGCGATAGCAACACGCCCGCAGCTTCTGCTCCGTGCCATCCAAGCGGCGCGGACGCCAAACCGGAACGGCCGTGTGTACCACAAGCCTTGCAGGCAGAGGCCCCGGTTGCTTTGGCCTCGCCGGGTTCACCGCCGTTCAAGCTCATGCACTCCTGCTGCAGCGCAAGGACCTGCTGCTCGGTGGATTGCACCAGCGACACCCACCTCGTACCAGTTCTAAGCAGATGGACGACTGCATCGACCCTCATTTTGCTGATGTCGCCGAGTGTTGCTTCCGCACGACTCCCCCTGGGTGCCCAGCCCTGGCCTACCTACCGCTGCATCACCGCCACCCATTCGCCCGACGGAATTCGCTCGCGATCGGCGGGGACGACGAGATAGCAATTTGCCCGCGCGCTGGCGGCGATGTCCCCTGATCCCTGCCATGCCACCAACTCGACCTCGGAATGTTCGAATTCGCCGGAAAGGATTGCCGGGAGAAAACGTTTCAGTCCGGTTTTGACGCGAATGTCTTTCTTCAGACGGGCATGAAGAAATATCAAGTTTCGCGCAGACTCACCCGCTAATGCCTGCAGCACGGGGCGCGCGAACAGCTCGAAGGTCACCATGGTCGATACGGGATTCCCGGGCAAGCCGAAAAAGCAGGTGGCTGACTTTTCGTGGGGGATGAACCCGGCACCGCATTTGCCAAAGACTACCGGACGTCCCGGCTGGATTCTTGCCCCAGTAAAGAAGAATTCCGCGTGCAATTCCGCCAGCGCTTGCTCGACCAAATCGTAACGGCCCATGGAGACTCCGCCGGTGATCAACAGCAGGTCTGCCTTCAGGCCTTCTTCGATCAGACGGCGCAGTGCTTGCAATTCGTCGGGGGCAACCGGCAGCAGCAGCGCCTCACCGCCTTCCCGTCGAATTTGCGCAGCCAGAGAATAGCTGTTCGAGTTGCGAATCTGAGTTGGACCGGGAGTGGCATCGACGTCTACAATTTCGTCGCCCGTGGTCAACACGGCGACTCTCGGACGCTTGTACACTTGCAACCGTGATTTGCCCACCGACGCGGCGAGCGCGACGGCCGCTGCATTCAGGCGGAGACCGCAGTCGAGCAAGCGGACGCCCGCCCGAGCCTCGGCACCGCAGGCGACAATGTTCTCTCCGGCAACTACGCTCTGCGTGATCTCGATCTGATGGCCGGCTTGCGAATGAGGCGGTGAGCTGTACTCGACCATCACCACTGCGTCCGCACCAGCTGGGACCGGAGCTCCAGTCATAATCGACGCGGTTTGTCCCGCGTTGATTCTGGCCGGGATTCGGTCTAGCTTCTCGCCCGCTTTGATTTCGCCAATCACGTCGAGCCTGGCGGGAAGTTGAGACAAATCCGCGGATCGCACCGCATAGCCGTCCCGCGTAGATCGCGGAAATGGCGGAAGATCACGATCCGCCGTCACCGGCTCGCAGAGTACGCGGCCTGCAGCGCTCAGCAGGTCTACAAGTTCCGTGTCGCCAGGTGAGACTTTGCGGCTTCGAATCAGTGCGGCTTGTTCCTCGACCACACGGCGAGCGTCTTCAAAGCTCAAGACCCGCGAATTCACTGGCGCGGCGAACATGGAAAGATGATACGACACCAAAAGACAGGAAGCGCGAGCAGTCAGGCGTCGATCTGGGGGAAACTGTTGGCATGGCAAAACGTAATCTTCGGGTAGCGAAGTGGCTGGGCATGGTTCCCGCCGTTGCCGTCTGCACGGGTTGCAATCGCGAGTTCAAAGTCCCGATGTCTTGCTTGAAACGGGTCGCCGACGCGCAAGAAAGTCTCAGGACCCAATTTGCAGAGCACAGATGTCCTGATGAGAGTGGCAGCGACCACCCGCATTCCGAGGCAGGGAAAAAGTAGCGTGGAGCGGTGGGAGGGCGGATCTACCGTGCCAGTTCCTGGCCGAGAACGCCCGGATTGCTGGCATAGGAGAGCCCGGTTTCGAGATCGACCATGCGATCCCGGACCAGTTGTGCGATTTCACCGTCGAAATGCTGCATACCTTCGGCGGCGCCGGCCTTGATGGCGTCGAGAAGACTTTTGTTCTCGCGCTCGCCTTTTTCAATGCACTCGCGGGTGCGGGTATTCGCCTTGAGAATTTCGAAGGCGGCAATGCGGCCGCTGCGATCCGACCTCGACAGGAGCCGTTGGCAGATAATGTAGCGAAACGATTTGGCAAACCGCTCGCGCACCGACTGCTGCTCCGGCGGCGAAAACGAGCTGACGACGCGCTCCAGCGTCTTGGCGGCGTCCATTGTGTTCAAACTGGACAAGACCAGGTGTCCGGTCTCAGCCGCTTCGAGCACGATTTCAATGGTTTCGCGGTCGCGCATCTCGCCGACCAGAATCACCTTGGGAGCTTGCCGCATTGCTGAACGCAGCGCATGGGCGAAGCTGGGGGTATCGCTGTGCAGCTCCCGCTGATGAATGGTTGAGCATTTGTGATTGTGCAGGAACTCGATCGGATCTTCGATGGTGATGATGTGGTAGTACTTCTCGCGGTTGATGGCGTCAACCAATACGGCCAGCGTCGACGACTTGCCGGAACCGGCGGGCCCGGTCACCAACACAATTCCATCTCTCAGCTTGGTCACATCCGCCAGATGTTGCGGCAGCCGCAGGGCGGCAAAGTCGGGGACAGCGGTCGGAATGACTCGCATCACAACGGCACAACTGCCCCGCTGAATAAAAATATTTACGCGGAAGCGGGCCAATCCGGGCAGTCCATAGGAAATGTCACAAGCTCCGTGCTCGCGGAGCGTCGTGATCGCCTGCTTGTTATCGCCAATCAGGTCCGCGGCAATGTGACGGGTGTCGTCGGGGTTAAGGAACGTGAGCCCCTGCACCTGCACTGGGATCATCTGGCCATAGACCTGTACTTGCGGCGGCCGTCCCGGCGAAAAAATCAGATCGCTGATTTTTTCCGACGCGCGCAGCATGGCGCCGAGCAAGGCTGGCGTCGCTACTCTGCCGCTTCCGGAGAAACCTTCCAAGACAACGGAAATCGGAGCAATGGTTGGTGCTGCCATTCGTCCTCACACTCAGGAATCGCACGCACCACAGAATTGGAGATAGTTCACTGTACCGCGCCGCCCAGCGCTTGCGAAGAACAGTAAGTGCATAGTCCTTCGTAACTCCGAGAGGAGGGGAAAAACGCCAAAAAACCAAAAAGGGCGGCTCGCTGGAGCCGCCCTGCAAGTGCTTGTACCGCCGGACGATCTAGTTTTTTGCCGGCTGCTTTTTCTTGCCGAAGCTGGTTTCCACCGACGCTCCGATGCTGGTCAGCATCTGCTTGGCGGCGTCCGCGTAAGTCCCGGTGGGCTGCAGTTGCAAGTATTTCTGGAACGCCTCGGCGGTTCCCGTAGGCGCGACCATTTTGTCTCCCTGCAGCGTGGCCTTGCCAATCATATTCACGCCCTTCCAATAGTAGGCGTCGGCGCGGTTTGGATCCGCGGCAATCACTTTGTCAAAGGCTGCGAGCGCGTCATCGACCTTGCCCGCATTGGTGAGAACGGCCCCCGTGTTGAAGTAATACTGCCCGGCATTAGTCGGATCCGCCTGGGCTGCCAGTTCGTAGGTCTTGACCGCGTCATCCGTTTTGTTGGCTTTGGCATAGGCTTCCGCCAGGTTGTTGTAGTAGGCGGCGAGGTTCTTGGCCGCATTGGGATCCTTATCGCTGGTGGCTCCCTTCTTGAGATCGATAGCTTTCTGGTAGTCCTCGATGGCCGAAGCGTAGCGTTTTTGCTTTTCCGCCGGGTCGGTCTGCTTGGGCGCCGATAAGCGATAATAGTCAGCTAGCTTGAACCAGAGCAGATCGCGATTGGCGTCCACCTGAGTCGCTTCATTGAGGGCCGCGATGGCGCCATCGAAATCGCCCGCGTCAGCCGAGGCCTTGGCTGCGTTCAGTTTGTCGTTGAGAGTTTTAACGGTGTTGTTTTCCTTCGCCGCCTTGGCCTGCTGTTCCTGCATCTGTTTCAACTGCTCTGGAGAAATCCCTTGCCCCTTGGCAGCGCTTTCCATTTCCTTCTTAACATCAAGATCTAGAGTGTTCTCGTCGAGCTGAACCTTGAAGCCTTTGACGTGATCCAGCTCCTTGCCAGCCTTCATATCATCCGCATTCCTGTAGAGAGTCACCAGGTAGGTACCGGGGGACAGCCCCAGCGAAAAGTATTCGCCTTTCTTGTTGCTCTTGAGGGTGTATTTCTGACCATTGTCCGTGTTGGTCCAGAGCACGATTGCGTCGGGAATAACGTTACCCTGAGCGTCTTTGCAGACACCCTTGACCGTCCCCGAGGCCTGGGCCGAGACTGGAGGCACACACAGTCCGAGCGTCACGATGGCGAATAGAAGTATTGCGAAATACCTTTTCTTCATGTTGCCTCCCGGCAAAATCGAATTTACTGGCCAATCCTTGAACGGCCGAAAAGTCGACTGACGAATACGTACCACACTCCCCACTACCACCTCGATCTCGCCGCGTACGGAATCGGATCCTCGACTCCCGCCGCCTCGAAGGCGCGCAGCCGCAGCACGCAACTATCGCAGACTCCGCAAGCCTGATCCTCGCGACTGTAACATGACCAAGTTAAATCGAAGGGCGCACCCAGTTCAAGGCCAAGGCGCACAATCTCGTTTTTTCTCATGGCGATGAGGGGGGTCACGACTTCAATGTCGCCCTTCTTAGTGCCAGTCTTTACGACATCATTGAAGGCCAGGTAATAGGCGGGGCGGCAATCCGGATAACCGGAACTGTCGGGCTCGACGGCGCCGATGTACACCTTTTCCGCATCCAGCACTTCGGCCCAACTCACGGCCACCGCCAGGAAATGCGCATTGCGGAAGGGCACGTAGGTGACGGGAATGCCATTGCCGACCGCGCCCCCCCCAGGCACGGCGATGGCATCGTCGGTGAGTGCCGAACCGCCAATGGCACGCAGAGCCTCGTTTCGGACCATAAGCTTGTCCTGAATTCTCATGCGCTGGCAAATGGCAAGAAACGATTCCCGTTCCCGCTCCTCGGTACGCTGACCGTAACTGATGTGAACGGCCGCGGCATCGTGCTCACGCACTGCCAACGCCGCGCAAACGCAGGAATCCATCCCCCCGCTGAGGAGGACAACTGCGCGGGATTGCTTCGCGGGTTGCATCAAGCGCCATGGTTGAGGATCGATCGATTTCTGATCGCCGATTGAAAACCAAGAACGCGCTTCTCCAGAATGACCATCTTAGGTTCGAGAATCAACAATCAGCAATCCCCTAAACTCCCTTTACCGCCGGGTCCCAGATGTACTTATGCAGCTGGAGCCCCAGCCTGGCGGGAACATTATCGGCGATCATCCACTCCGCCAGTTCCTGTGGGTCCAGCAGGCAGTGCGAACTGTCGCGGGTGCCGGTTGCATCTTTGCGGAACGCGGGCGAAAACAGAACCGCGTTCACTCGCGCGGCGAGATTATGCCGCTGGGTGAACTCCCGCGCAAACTCATAGTCCGCCCGGCTGCTCAGGACAAACTTGATCTCGTCGCGAGCGCCCAGCGCTTCCAGGTTTTCCATGCAAAACGTATCGCCCTCACCTGAGTTCGGACACTTCACGTCGACAATCTTGATGACATCGGCCGGAACCCGCTCCAAGGGGCGCTCTCCGCTGCTCTCAAGCAGAACCCGGTAACCTTGGTCCACTAGACGCTGCATCAGGGGTACGACTTCCCGCTCCTGCAGCATGGGCTCACCGCCGGTGATCTCGATCAGGCCCCCTCCCGGACTGAGGCGCGAGACCTCGTCCGCCACTTCTTCGATCGCCATCTTGCGGCCGCCCTGGAAGGTGTACTCGCTGTCGCACCACGAACAGCGCAGATTGCATCCCGTCAACCGCACGAAAACGCAAGCCAGACCGGCATAGGTCGACTCGCCCTGCAGCGATTTGTAGATTTCAGTAATCTGCATGGGAAGCACGGGGCAACTGCTTATTCGCTGTACTTTGCCGTGGTGGTGTCGGTCTCGAAGACCGTTACATCCTTCACTTGTACGCGACCGTTGGTCACGCTCCTCAGCCTTGTGTTCGACTGCTCGTAAAAATACTTTGCCAGATTCTCGGCCGACGGATTGATCACGGTAAAGGGTTCGATCTCGTTAATCATCTGGTGGTCCAGGCGCTCGATGACGTGTTTCATCACTTCGCGCAGATCTTTAAAATCGAGCAGCAGCCCAGCCTTGTCCAGCTCCGCTCCGGCCAGCGTGACTCGGATCTTGTAGTTATGCCCGTGCGGATTCTCACACTTGCCCTTGTAGTTGCGCAGATAATGCCCGGCCGCAAACGTATCTTCCACCGTAACTTCGAACATGATCCCCCAGCAGCTCGGGCGTGAACCCGGCATCGGCTACGCTTGATGGCCAGACTTGCTCGATGGCCAAAATGTATTGTACCGCTGGAATGGCGGCCCCGGCGCAATCCGCTTGACTCCATTCCCCGTCGGAATGTAGCTTGCCTAATCGTTATTGGTTCCCAAAGGAGCGTATATGCTGTGTCGGAAATCATCGATTCTGTTGCTGTTTTTCCTCCCCGCGATGGCAAGTCTTTTTGCTCAGGCCCGGCCTGATGCGGCCGATTTCGACACCAAAGAGCATTACACGAAGTATGAGTACAGGATCCCGATGCGGGACGGTGTTCACCTGTTCACCTCCGTTTACGTGCCGAAAGATAGTGCACATCCTTACCCTTTCCTGATTGACCGCACGCCGTATAGCGTTGGCCCCTACGGTGTCGACCTGTATCGCAGACAACTCGGTCCTTCGCCGGAATTCGACAAAGCGGGATACATCTTCGTCTTTCAGGACGTACGCGGGCGCTACATGTCGGAGGGGTCGTTCATCGAGATGCGTCCCCACCTCGACGACAAAAAGTCGAAACAGGATGTGGATGACAGCAGCGATCTTTACGACACCATCGACTGGCTGCTCAAGAACGTGCCGAATAACAATGGCAATGCCGGGATCTGGGGAATTTCGTATCCCGGATTCTACACCTCGGCCAGCATCATCGACTCACATCCCGCGCTCAAGGCCGCCTCCCCCCAGGCTCCCATGACCGATCTTTTCATGGGGGACGATGCGTACCACGGCGGAGCGTTCATGCTGGCCGCAAATTTCGGGTTTTACAGCTCGTTCAAGCCCCAGGAAAATCCGCAGCTTCCGCCCAAGACTTTCGTGCCCTTCGACTGGGGAACGAAAGATGCCTACGCCTTCTATCTGCAGACCGGCCCACTCGCGAATTTGAGCAAATATCTGGAAGGCAAGAGCGCGCTCTGGGATGACCAGGTGAATCACGATACCTACGACGACTACTGGAAGGTGCGCAATCTGGCCCCGCACATGAAGAACATCCATTGCGCCGTGCTGACCGTCGGTGGATGGTTCGACGCGGAAGATCTGCAAGGTCCCTTCACCACATTTCATGCCATCGACAAAAACAATTCCGGTATCTTCAATGCGCTGGTAGTCGGACCGTGGGTGCACGGCGGTTGGGCACGCTATGACGGCGAACACCTGGGACGCGTCGACTTTGCCTCGAACACCGGAGAGTATTACCGGAACAACATTCTCTTCCCCTTCTTTGAGCAATACCTCAAAGGCAACGGTGATGCCAAACTTCCAAAAGCCTATGTCTTCGAGACTGGGACCAATACTTGGCGGCAGTACTCCGCATGGCCGCCGAAAAATGTTGAAGCCAAAACTCTCTACTTCCAGGCCCATGGCGCACTGTCGTTTGATGCGCCAGGATCAGAGTCCCCGGCATTCGATGAATATGTGAGTGATCCCGCCAAACCGGTTCCTTTCGTAAACTACGCGGCCCTCGACGTACCCCAGGAATACATGCTCTCGGACCAGCGTTTCGCCGACAGCCGCACCGACGTAGTGGTTTATCAAACGCCGGTGCTGCAGGAAGATGTGACCATCGCCGGACCGATCTCCCCGCGCCTTTTCGTTTCGACCAGTGGTACCGATTCGGATTGGGACGTGAAGCTGATCGACGTGTATCCGACCGATTACCCGGACAGCAAGCAGGACGCTCCCAGGGCCGACGACCGCGACAAACCAAGAAAAGATGTGCCTGCGCCTGCGTTCACGATGGCCGGATATCAGCAACTGGTGCGGGGCGAGCCCTTCCGCGGAAAATTCCGTCACAGCTTCGAAAAGCCGGAGGCGTTCACGCCCGGAAAAGTGGAAGCGATCAACTTCACCATGCAGGACATCAACCATACCTTCCGCCGCGGACACCGCATCATGGTCCAGGTCCAGAGTTCGTGGTTCCCACTCACTGATCGCAACCCGCAAACCTTCGTCAACATCCCGACCGCCAAGCCCGCCGACTTCGTGAAAGCCACCGAGCGGGTGTATCACACCCCAACCCAGCCGTCGGGAATCGTCGTGGGAGTGCTGCCAAGCGCGGGAAAGGGCTAGCAAGTGAAATTCGCTGCGGGAGCGGGAGGTTGTTTGATGACCCTCTCCATTCCTCACTCGGTGTAGAAATTTATGCAACGGTAAGGGGATGCCATGGCCTCAGCAACAGTTACTCCCCCAGGACAGATTGGCATTCCCGCCAAGGTTCGTAACCCACGCCGCTTGGACTCAGGCGACAGAGTTGAGTTCGTGGAAATCGGGGAAAGGGAGTTCTCCAATCGCGCCCGCTACCGAGTCGCTGCCTGAATGGAAGGGGATCTTCAAGTGTAGGAGAACAAGGCCCGTGTCGCTTGAACAGATGGATAGGGCGATTAGACAAAGGCGAATTTCCCGAATTACCCATGGTCCCCGAAGAACTCCTCCACTACGCGCATTTCAGTCGTCTTCCTGTAATTTGGCAAGCTCTCCATAAACACGCGCCCGTATTGTTTTTTCAGGATGCGATTGTCAAGCAGCACCAGCAGTCCGCGGTCGTGCAGCGAGCGAATCAGCCGTCCGAACCCCTGTTTCAGAGTTATCACGGCAGCCGGCACCTGATATTGAAAGAACGCCTTGCCCCCCTCGGCATCGATCGCTTTCACCCGCGCCGCCACCACTGGGTCGCTGGGTACGGCAAACGGCAACCGGTCGATGATCACACAACTGAGCTGCTCGCCCTGCACATCCACACCCTGCCAAAAAGACGAGGTCGCGAACAGCACCGCGTTCGGAGTCAGCCGAAACTCTTCTAGCAGCGCGCTTTTGGGCGCGTCCCCCTGCCGCAAGATCGGGAACTCGACTTCGCCCAGCAACCGCTGATAGACGTCGTTCATCCCCGCATAGCTGGTGAAAAGAACGAAGGCCCGCCCACGCGTGATCGCCAACAGCCGGCGAATGCGCTCGGCAGCCTTCGCCGTGAACTGCGGAGTGCGCGGATCGGGCAAGTCCGGCGGTACATATAGCAGCGCCTGGCTCTCATAGTCAAAATGCGACGCCAGCACCAATTCCCGCGCATGCTCCAGGCCGAGCCTCCGCCGTATATACTCAAACCCGCCACCCACGGCCAGAGTCGCCGATGTTAATACGGCGCATTCCAGCTTCGACCACAAGCATTCGCGCAGGATGGGACCAACATCGATCGGCGTGGCTTGCAGGAACACGTTTTGCCGACCCGGAAAACTTTCCTTTGCTTTCTCTGGGTCTCCGTGTCCCGGTGGTGAAATTGCTCTGAACCGCCCACGCCGCTCAATCCAAAAAACGGTATTGCGGTCCTCCGACTCCAACGCGAACTGAAGCTGCACCTGAATCTCCTGCGCCCGCCGAACAAAGTTGAAGACTTCTTCCGGCTTGTGCGGTAAGCCCTCGAGTTCGCCGGCTAGCCGCGTCAACGCCTGGTTCAGCGCCATAAATTCGTCGCCGTTCTCTTCGAGAAATTCCCGCCGGGTATCGAACGCAAATCTTCCGTCCCCCGGCGGAAGCAACGAAAAAAAGAATTGCGACCGTTCCCGCAAACTTCCAATCGCTCCCGAAAGCGAAGCGGACATCATCTTGTTGTGCTGCAACGAACTCTCCACGTCCCGCGCCAGCTCCTCCATGCGCAGATTGCTCAAAGAGATGCCGAAATAATTTCCCGCCACACTTTCCAGCTCATGGGCCTCATCGAAAATCACGGCACCCGCTTCCGGTAAAATGCCCGCCTCGGGCGCTCCATCCGCCTGCATCTTGATGGCGAGATCGGCAAAAAACAGGTGATGATTCACGACGATGATGTCGCTCTCCATCGCCTTGCGCCGCATTTCGGTGATGAAGCACCTGCCCCACTCACTGCACTTCTGGCCAATGCAGGCCTCAGTGCGTGCGTCAAGCTTGTGCCAGAGCAGGCTGGCCTCGGGCAGCTCCGCCAGCTCGGCGCGGTCACCGGTTCCCGTAGTCTTCTCCCACGCAGCGATGGCCCGATACTGTTCGATCTCTTCCAGCCCGCTCAGCACCGGCTGATCCGTCAGATCGTACAGTTTCTTCCGGCACAAGTAATTATTCCGACCCTTCATGTAGCAAACCGAGAGCCGGGAGCCCGAAGCCGGAAGCCCATACAACGCCTGCTCCAGAAATGGAACGTCCTTATAAAAAAGCTGCTCCTGCAGATTCTTCGTCCCCGTCGAGATAATGACGCGCTTTCCCGACCGAATCGCCGGCATCAGGTACGCCAACGTCTTGCCCGTGCCGGTGCCTGCTTCCACAATCAAATGGCGCTTTTCTTCCAGCGCCTGTTCGACAGCCTGTGCCATCTGTAACTGCGTTCGCCGAAATTCGTACGCCGGATGCGTGCGAGACAACACCCCTCCCGGCGCGAAGAATTGATACAACGGGGCATCCTTCCCGCTGGCAGCAGAGCGGTTTCGGGGAGCCGAGGATGCGGGATGGGAACTTAAAGGCACGGAGCCTCTATAATAGCGATTCCGGACGTTTCTGATCAGCTCAGTTCATCTGGGGACCAGCCGCCCGAGTCTGTCCGGCCGACTCGAAAAGTTGGCGGCGCCATCACGATGCACAACCCATGGGTTTTCGCGACCCTAGGCTAGCCGATGGCGGCTACCCCATAAAGATCCAACTTTGACCCAGCCCACCTACAATTCGACCAGCACTCTCGCCAGCAGCGCCGCCGGGATTCCCACAATCGCCATCGTGGGACGCCCCAACGTAGGCAAGTCCACGCTTTTCAATCGCATCGTAGGCTCGCGCCGCGCCATTGTCGGCGACGAACCCGGCATCACCCGCGACCGCCTCTACTGCGATGCCGAATGGGAAGGCCGCCGGCTGCGCATCGTCGACACGGGCGGCATTCTTCCGGAAGAAAAAGATCTGATCCCCTCGGAAATCTACCGCCAGGCTCGCGTCGCGCTCGATGAGGCCGCAGCCATCGTCATGGTGATCGACGGACGCACCGAACTCGCCGGTCCCGACCTCGAACTGGTACGCCTGCTGCGCAAGGCGAACCGCCCGCTCTTCCTGGCCGTCAACAAGGTCGACAGCGAAAAACAATCCTCGCTGGTCGACGATTTTCATCGCCTTGGCATCCAGCAGATGTTCCCCATTTCTGCCGAACACGGCCGCGGGGTCGATGATCTGCTGGACGCCGTGCTGAAAAGTCTGCCGGGAAAAAACTCAGCGGCGGAGGGAACAGACAAACCGGAGGAATTGGAAACCCAGGAGACGGCGACTGAAGATGTCCACGAAGTCAAAGTCGCCATCATCGGCCATCCCAACGTAGGCAAATCGACTCTGCTGAACTGCCTTACCGCATCCGACCGCGCCATCGTTTCCCCAGTCCCCGGCACCACGCGCGATGCGGTCGACGAGATCGTCGAGCACAACGGACGCAGCTTCCGCTTCATCGATACTGCCGGAATCCGCCGCAAGGGCAAAACGCACTTGATGGCGGAAAAACTCTCCGTCGTGATGGCGCGCAAACATCTGGAAGGCGCCGATATCGCTCTGCTCGTCATCGACGCCACCGAAGGCGTAAGCCAGCTCGACGCCTCCATCGCTGGTTACGCCCACGAGAGCGGACGCTCGATCATCATCGTCGTCAACAAATGGGATCTGATCCTCAGCGGTGCAGAAAGAGAGGGGCGGCCCACCAAGGCCGAACGCATGCGCGAAAGCAAGCGTCCCGGCGATCGCGACGCCTACGAGCAGCGCCTGCGTTACGAACTAAAATTCCTGAACTACGCACCTATTGTCTTCGTTTCCGCCCGCAGCGGCAAAGGCACCGAGAAAATCTTGCCGATGCTCGAAGAAGTTGCCCGCGAACGCCGCAAGCGTGTGACCACCTCCGAGATGAACCGCTTCCTCGAGCGCGTCGACTTCGAACGCGCCTCCGTCCCCGTGCGCCAGCGCGTCAAGATTCTCTATATGACGCAGGCATCAGTCGCCCCCCCTACATTCGTGCTCTTCACCAACCGCGCCGTAAAGCTCCACTTTTCCTATCAGCGCTTTCTGGAAAACCAAATCCGCGCGGCCTTCGGCTTCGTAGGCACACCGATCTGGATCAAGAACCGAGCCCGAGAATAGTAGGTTGGAGATTCTCTCTAGGGTTCCCCTCCGTGGCGAAGTTGGATTCTTGTTTGGGCATTCGCGCTGAGTGCTCAGCCTGAGTAGAATGGGAGCGAATCAAAACCGACCAACCCAGCTCTAATTCCGGAGGACGCCATGAAACACATTTTCTGTCTTTTTCTGCTTCTGGCAGCAACGACAGTTTTCGCTCAAGACAAGAATCCCGTCACGTCGGTCGCGAAGGAAATCCTCCCACACCAGCAGAAAAACCTGGTGGGCGCCGTCGAAGAAATGCCCGCCGACAAATTCAGCTACAAACCAACCGAGCAGCAGGCGACTTTTGGTCATCTGGTCCTACACATGATCGGGGCGAACAACCACCTCTGCTCCACGATCGGAGACATGCCGGAGGTCAAGCCGGCCGTGGCTCCGACAGAATCCGACAGCAAGGACAAGCTGGTGGCGGCTCTGAACGCGAGCTTCGATTTTTGCAGCAGCGCGCTCGCTAAGGTAGACGACTCGAAGCTGGGCGACGAAGTCGACTTATTTGGCGGCCGCAAAGGCCCGCGCGCTTTCGCCCTGATCGCGCTCACCAACGACTGGGCTGACCATTACAGTTCCGCGGCAATGTACCTGCGACTGAACGGCCTGCTTCCCCCGACAGCGCAGCCCAAAAAGTAGCATGGGGGGCGCCGGCGTCTTGCCGGCAGTCCCGAGGCCGTCTCGCACTCGGAGTGGGCAGCGCGGGCGACGGCAGGATGTGACCTTCCCCGACTTGCCTACTTGATCTGCACCAGTTCACGGGCCGGAGCCGATGCCGAACTTTCCGCCGCGGCCTGCTGCGGCGATCTCCAAGAATCAAAGATTGACACCTGATGGACGCACGATACGGTGCAGTGCGGTGCGCAGGATTTCTCGGTCAGATACTCGCGGCGCAGGTCGTCGCGAGTGTAGGTAGCGAGCGGCACTCCCGGATAGCCGCGCTGCTGCGAGCAATAATGAACGAGTCCGTCTTCGCAAATGTAGAGATAGCGTCCGCCGGCGCGACATCGCCAGTCGTTAGGTTGACCTTTCGCGATGTTGTCCTGAAACGAGTTGATTCGCGTGAAGCTGCTTTTTTCCAGCGCCTGCATTTCGTGATAGATGCGGCGTTCTTCCTCGCCTAGCGGCTGTAGCTGGCCGCTGCCATCGTGAATAATTCCGATGGTCGAGGTGAAGCCAAGTTCAATCGCGCGCTTGCCAATCACCAGAGCATCCTGGGGATGGGAAATGCCGCTGCCCACCACCGAATTAATGTTCACATGAAAGTCCGCGTGCGCAGCGAGCAATTGCAATTTCTTGTCGAGAACCTTCAGGCTTTTCTTCGATACTTCGTCAGGGTTCACATTGTCGATCGAAATTTGCAGCCACTCCAGTCCCGCGCGGTTGAGGCGCCGTATGCGATCCGCCACCAGCAGATAACCGTTGGTGATGAGTCCGGCGATCATGCCATTGGCTCGGATGCGCCGAATCACATCATCGAGTTCAGGATGCATCAACGGTTCGCCGCCCGAAATCGTCACGACCGCGGTTCCCAGGGAACCCAGCTTGTCGATTCGCCGATACATCTCGTCGATCGGCACCGGCTTCGAGAAATCATCGAACTCGTTGCAATAAGTGCACGCCAGATTACAGCGCCGCATGGGAATGATGTGCGCCAGCAGCGGATGGTCGGTCGAGGCCAGCGCTCGCATCGCCATATTGGCCCCTCGCAGGTTCCGGTGCAGAGCTTTGGCGCGGCGGCGCACGGTGGTGATAAAAGATGGCATGGCAAGTCGGCACTTCTATTACATCACAGGCAGCGACCTCAATGCATGCGCTCGAACCAGCTGTGGTGCTCTTGCACAAAAGCACCATTAGCGCTCGAACGGGGTTTGGTGGCTCGGGGTGAACGACGACCAGGTGAAGACAGCCGCCCCTGGCTGACCGGTGGAGGGAACCTCCGCCAGCCGTCCGCGTTGCACTACGCAATTCCTTGCGAAACACATTACACTATTAGGCTGAGATCTAAATTTAGGTTGCCATCTCCGCCACCATATTCGCCTGTGCGCGAATTCATTCCGTAAGGAAGGCCATCATGTCTGTGAATAGCTTCAACAGCCGCTCCACCCTGAAAGCGGGGAACAAAGAATACGAAATTTACCGCCTCGACGCGCTCGATAAGCAGGGAATCTCCACCCGGCATCTACCCTTCTCCCTGCGCATCCTGCTCGAGAATCAACTCCGCACCGAAGAC
The DNA here is from genome assembly GCA_036514015.1 of Candidatus Sulfotelmatobacter sp. Taxonomy (GTDB): domain Bacteria; phylum Acidobacteriota; class Terriglobia; order Terriglobales; family Acidobacteriaceae; genus Sulfotelmatobacter. The sequence goes on along the minus strand of DATBYA010000023.1, from coordinate 94,256 downwards.
GGTCGCGCCGTCACCCAAGAAGCAGTGCGCGCCCTCGCCAACTGGAATAGCAAATCGAAGCCCGACCGGGAAATCGCCTTCAGCCCCAGCCGTGTGCTTCTCCAGGATTTCACCGGCGTCCCCTGCGTAGTCGATCTGGCGGCCATGCGCAACGCCATGCAGACCTTGGGAGGCGATCCCGCTCTGATCAACCCACTGCAACCGGTCGAACTGGTCATCGATCACTCGGTGCAGGTCGACGAGTTCGGCACGTCCAATGCCTTCGAACTCAACGCGCTGCTCGAGTTTCAGCGCAACCAAGAGCGTTACTCATTCCTCCGCTGGGGTCAAACCGGTTTCCGCAACCTGGCCATCGTCCCGCCCGACACCGGCATCGTGCATCAGGTGAACCTGGAATATCTCGCGCGGGTCGTTTTCGTTCACCCGGCCCACGGCAAGCGCACCGCCTACCCCGACACTCTGGTAGGCACCGACAGCCACACGACCATGATCAACGGCTTAGGCGTGCTGGGGTGGGGAGTGGGGGGAATTGAGGCGGAGGCGGCGATGCTGGGGCAGCCGGTGTCCATGCTGATTCCTCTGGTGGTGGGAGTGAAGTTGACAGGGCGTTTGCGCGAGGGGGCTACTGCTACCGATTTGGTTCTTACGGTCACGGAAATGTTGCGCAAGCATGGAGTGGTGGGAAAATTCGTGGAGTATTTCGGGCCGGGGCTGCGGGATTTGCCGCTGGCCGATCGGGCAACGATCGCGAACATGTCGCCCGAGTATGGAGCAACGTGCGGAATTTTTCCGATTGATAGAGAAACGCTTAAGTATTTGCGGCTCACCGGGCGCAGCGAAGAACAGATTGCGCTGGTCGAGGCTTACAGCCGCGAACAGGGGTTATTTCACGACGAGAAAACCGCGGAGGCGGAGTACTCTGAGCTGCTTACGCTCGATCTGGCCACTGTGGAACCCAGTCTGGCAGGGCCGAAGCGGCCGCAGGATCGCGTGCTCCTGTCGCAGGCGGGAGAATCGTTTCAGAAGGCGCTGCCATCGCTGCTCAAACCGAAATCCGCGGCTACCCACGGGACCCAGACCGCAGCGGCTTCCGCGGGTGCCGCGGCACCGGGCGCTAAGTGGGAGCAGGAAGGTGGAAATCCCACTGCGATCGGGGTGGAAGATCCCAATGTTCGTGAGCACGTGCCTGCAGCGGTGAAGAATTCGCTAAGGCACGGCAGCGTTGTCATCGCCGCCATCACTTCATGTACCAACACTTCGAATCCTTCGGTGCTGATTGCGGCGGGGCTGCTCGCAAAGAAAGCAGTGGAGAAGGGACTTTCGGTTCCGCCGTGGGTGAAGACATCGCTGGCGCCGGGATCCAAAGTCGTGACCGACTATCTGGCAAGGGCGGGATTGACACCCTATCTCGAAAAGCTGAAATTTCACCTGGTGGGGTATGGATGCACCACGTGCATCGGAAACTCGGGGCCGCTGCCCACGGAAGTTTCTCAGGCCATCGACGAGAATGAACTGGTGGTCGCGTCGGTGCTTTCGGGGAACCGCAACTTTGAGGGACGCATCAATTCTGAAGTGCGAGCCAACTACTTGATGTCGCCGCCGCTGGTGGTGGCCTTTGCCTTGGCGGGGCGCATTGACATCGACTTGCGCAAGGATGCCATTGGCAAGGGCAGAGATGGGCAGCCTGTGTACATGGCCGATATCTGGCCGTCGCAACGCGAAATCGAAGAGACGATGCAACAGTCGATTACTTCGGAGATGTTTTCGAAATCGTACGCGGACGTTTTTCAGGGCGACGAGCGCTGGCGCGGACTGGCTGTGCCGAAGGGAGAGACCTACGCGTGGGACAAGGACTCCACCTACATCCGGCGCGCTCCGTATTTCGATGAGATGACGGTGAAACCTGCGCCAGTCAATGACATCAAGAAGGCGCGCGTGCTCGCCGTTCTGAGCGACAGCGTCACCACTGACCATATCTCCCCTGCCGGGTCGATCAAGAAAGATAGTCCCGCAGGAAGATATCTGCAGGAACATGGGGTGAAGCCGGCGGATTTCAACTCCTACGGTTCGCGGCGCGGCAATCACGAAGTCATGGTGCGCGGCACCTTCGCCAACGTGCGGCTGCGCAACAAGCTGGTCGCGACCGAAGGCGGATATACGCGCCACCTGCCAAGCTCCAGCGAAATGTCGATTTTCGACGCTTCGGAAAAGTATCGCGCCGCGGGTATACCGCTGCTCGTCCTCGCGGGCAAGGAATACGGCTCCGGATCGTCGCGCGACTGGGCAGCCAAGGGCCCGGCCCTGCTGGGGGTGCGTGCCGTGATCGCCGAGAGCTACGAACGCATTCATCGCTCCAACCTGGTGGGCATGGGAGTGCTGCCGCTGCAGTTTCCCTCGGGTCAGAATGCGGAATCTCTCGCCCTGACGGGAGAGGAAGTGTTCGAGATCACCAGCATTCGCGACGTGGTCGAACACTTCGCCGCCGGACGCGAAGTAAAAGTCCGCGCCACGACGAAAGGAAAGCCGGAAATCGAGTTCAACGCCCTGGTCCGCATCGATACGCCGCAGGAAGCGCAGTATTACGCCAATGGCGGGATTCTGCAATACGTGCTGCGGCAGCTGTTGGCGAGCAAGCCGCAGATGGCCGGAGTCTAAGTCTGACGCGGATACTTCCATCCGCCATCCGCCTTCGACTTGGCGTCTCTTACCGAGCCCCAGCCGAGACCATCTGGTAAAAGAGCGGGCCCGCCAATACCGCGCAAGCGGTCTACGATGAACAAAGTTTTCAGCCCCTGAAGGTGGCTGCGATGGCCCCGATCATCCAGGCTGGTTTGCCGGGCTGCGGGATCGGTTTCTCTTTTTTCTGCTTACCCCGGACGCAGGTCCGGGCTACCTTATTCTGCCGCTTCGCGGCTCGGGGTTGTAATCGCTTCGGCGACCAAGCCTCATTCAGCCGCAAGTCCAGGAGCAGGACCCGATTCAAGCAGCAGCGGACAGCAGCGCCGCTCCATCCCTGCCTATTGGCGAGAGACTTTGTCGATTTCTTCGTCTCATTTTCAGCGTTCAGACCGATTTCCGGGAAAGTCTTCCGAATCCGGACTACCGGGCGGCGCGTCGGGCTCGTCCGGGGTCGCGGTATTGCCGGGGTCCGGAAGCGGAGGGGGCGGAACCACGTTCGGGGTCAGGAGATTTGATGGAATTGTGGCTGGCGCAATGGAGAACGGAGGCGCAGGTTCGGGGGTTAGGAACTGCCGGACCGTGGAAACGAGAAGTCTGCTGTCCCCCTTCGATACCACGTGTCGCACCCCGACTTTTTGGGCCTCCAATTCGATCTGCGGAGACCAGTGCATGGTGTGCATCAGCATGGGGATTTCGGGCAGGAGTTTGGAAATTTGTCGCGCAGCGCTCAGACCATCCATCACCGGCATCACCAGATCGAGAATGATCAGATTGGGCCTGAGTTCCTGGGCTTTGGCAAGCGCCTCAAGACCATTCTCGACCTCGACGATTTCCCAAGGTCCGGCGCTCTGCAGCAGGCTACGCAAGGCAGTTCTCACCGCCGGATTGTCTTCTGCAATCAGTATTCGAGGCATGCTATCGGGCACGCGAGTCGAGGCGAGTGGGCGCCATCCTGTCGACTCTTTCTCCGCATCAAGGTTTGACGCCCTACGAAGGTACCATGAACCGCGATGTCTGACATACGGGAAACTCTGTATCACCTACCGTGCGTCAGCGTCCGGTCTCAGAAATTGAGCCAGCCGTACACTGAAATTCCTTGCATCTAACGGTTTGAAGAAAGAGTTGTTCAAAATGCGGAGGAATCTGTGAGCAAAGCAAATCGACCTGCTGTAGCCAACAGGGACCCTGAATCTTTGAATCCCGGAGAACGGACGAATCCGGCAGGAAAACCGGTGGCGAATGCCATCCTTCTTTCGCTTCCGGAACAGGAGTTTGCCGCGATCCGGCCACATCTAGAGTTTGTTCCCTTGCCCCAGCGTTTGAGCCTGCAGGAGGCGAACCGAAAGCTGGAAGATGCCTACTTTCTGAATCGAGGCATGGTTTCATTAGTCTTTACGACCCGGCTCGGGGAGAGTGTTGAGGTCGGTGTGGTCGGCAACGAGGGCTTTACGCCCATCCCCGTTGCCGCCGGCCTGAGGAGAAGCCCGCATCGTGCCGTGATGCAGATCGGAGGAGACGGCTTCAAAGTAAACGTGAATGCATTGGAGACCGTGTTGAACTCCGGTCCAGCGCTACACGCCAAGTTGAATCGGTACGCCGCCGTTCACGGGCTGCAAGTGGCACAGACTGCCGGCTGCAATCGTCTGCACGACATTGAACAACGGCTTTCGCGGTGGCTCCTGCTGGCGCAGGATCGGGTCGGTTCGGGATTGCTGCGCATCACTCACGATTTTCTGGCGATGATGCTGGGAACCGATCGTCCCAGCGTTAGCCTGGCGGCGGGAGGGCTGCAAAAACGGCGGATCATCGAATATTCGCGGGGTTCGGTTAGAATTTTGAACCGCAAGAAACTGGAAAGCTCCGCCTGCGAATGCTACGGCATCATTCAGCAATTCAATGGGGAGTTGGCGCTGCGCTAGCTGCGTGCAACGGCTTGCGACCAGGATCAGTTGTCCGGTCGCTCGGCTTCGCCTGCGCGCTACGGCGCGAGGCGGTTGTAACTCCCGGGCTCTGTTTAAAACTCGATGTGGGCGCGGAACGAAGGAACGATGACGGGGCCGCGATCGCGGTTGTAACCGGGATCGACGACATGCTGCACGCCGGGTGCGAGGTAGATACCGCGCCACACGTGCGCCGTGTAGTAGGACTCAAGAATATTTTCGCGGCCATACCTCAGCTCGCCATCGCCCAGCAAGAATCCCAGGCCGCCCGCCGCGAGATAGTTCTGGTGATCTTTCTTGATGGCGTTGGTCACGAACGCGATGCCGGCGCGATCCTGCTGGCGATGCCACCATGCGCCCTTAGCTCCCACGCCCTCCGCAAAGGTTTGGTCTACCTCCGTGTAGGCGAAAGACTCGGTCTTACCGTTGTCCCATCCGAAGCGGCCGAAGGCGGTAAGATAGTGAGTGAGACTCTGCTCGAGGTTGATGCCGAAGCCGTATTTGCGGGTGATGTGCCAGGGATGGGCGGTGATGTCGGGAGTGGCGTCCCGCTCAGCGGCTTGCATGATCTGCTCGCGATAGATGCCCATGTTGGCGTAGTTGGTATAGGCCAGCAGGCGGACCACTCCCGGATGGTGCGGGATCATGCCGTGACGTAGTTCGTATTCAAGATTTTCGGCGTGGGCCTGCCAGGGCTTCCACACTAAATCGATGCCGTTGGCCACCTTGGGCATCAGCGCCTCGGCGAAGCGAAATCCCCAGTTCCCATCTTCGTAGTCGGCTGTGAATCCCACCGTGTAGCCGCGAGTGTCGGCGGCGTAGTCGTAGGCGCCGTTATTGTCGATGGTCCAGTTGGTGAACTGGAGGTGAGTATCGGAGCCGACGGAATTTATGTCGAAGAAATCGGGCATGCTGAACTTGCCGAAGCGGACTTCGAGACGGCGGCGCGGCAGTTCCTCGAAGAGCGAGAAGGAACTACGCTGGTTCTCGACCTGATCTTTACTGAGCGCCAAAACTTTATGGATCATGCCGCGAGCGAGATACGGGGCCTTGCTTAACAAGGGATTGCGTACGATGTCAAGATCGGTATCGCCGGCCAATCCAAGACCGTTGCTAAGGGCTGCTCCGCCCGCCTCCTCAATGTCAACCAGAATCTCGGTGGAGTTGCTCAAACGGACTCCGGTATAGAGAGTCACCACGCGGGAGGTCGCCTTCTCGTAATGTGGGCTGAGGCTATGCGGGCCACTGTAGAGAGCAGGAAAATCGGGATGCGTTTGAAAAATGAAGTTGGCCTGACCGGAGAGCCAGAAGCGCGAGTCCTTAAAATGGGGAAACATCGACTCTGCGCCCTGGTCTTGAGTGGGATCCGGTCGGTCGAGCGCGATTGAGGCGTCGGCTGGCGGCTCGCCCTGCGATGGCGTTGGTCGCGGGAGTGCGGGGGATTCTGGCTGCTGTGCGAATGTTTGCGGGGCAAGCATTACGGCCACTAGAACGGCGGCCAAGGCCGCGCTGAAGGTTCTCTGGAAGAAAAGGATCTGCGCGGTGGCCTCAAGCCTGTTGCCCGGATTGACTAGGAATTTCAATTTCACGCCCTAAGGAAATCAACGCATGACGGCAATCACGCGCATCTTACAATCCCCTGTCTCATGGGTCATTGTTTTTTGGTTACAATTAACTACCTTTCACTGCCTGAGGTTAACTAGAGTTAATATCATTCCATGGCAAGTGTCAACTACCAGAAACTGGGTTTCGTGACCAACCGAACTCATTTGCCATCTCCCACCCCTTCCTTCGAGTGCATTGCGCCAACGCGCGTACAAATGGCGAGGGCGTGGACCCAACCGCCGCCCGCGGTACACTGGGACGCACGCAGGAACTCGGCAAACAATTCGCTGGAGGTATTCGAGGTGTTCTAAGCTAAGCTAAGTTATTGGGATAGAAGAAACAGAGAGGTGAGGCGACCCGGAGGACTGTCTCTATCGAGCCCCATCCATTGCTTCCAGACGAGCAGGCTAACGAACATTTCCGCAGGCCCTACTGCTAGGATTCACAGTTTCTCGGGTCATGCCGGCGGCAGATGACCTCCGCCTTGGATTTTTATGTCATCCCGCCTGGGCGGTCAGATTTGGAGCGGCGGAGGAGCAGAGACCGACGGAGCAGAGACTCTCGAAGCTCACGTCCGGTTACACATCACGCATCCGAACCGGGGACCGGATTCGCCGGAAGGATGGACCGAGGACCGGATTTCTCCAGTGCGCGCATACTTGAAGTGATGCTGACGTGATCCTCAGGCTCGGGCACGGTTTGACAGCATTCCTCTTCAACCCCTAACCTTGATTTTCTCTGGCTTATGAAGGTTCTGGTTCTAGGAAGCGGCGGGCGCGAGCATGCGCTGGTGTGGAAGCTGCGGCAGTCTTCGCGCGTCTCGCAGCTTTATTGCGTCCCGGGAAATGGCGGCATTACGGACGATGCGGAGTGTGTGGCGGCGGACCTGAAGAGTCTGAATTCAATCACGAACATGGCAGCGCGTCTGCAGCCGGATCTGACCGTGGTCGGGCCGGAACTGCCGTTGACTCTGGGCGTGGTGGACGAATTCACGCGGCGCGGGTGGCCGGCCTTTGGTCCTACGCGGGCCGCGGCGCAACTGGAATCGAGCAAGAGTTTCGCCAAGGAATTTCTGCAGCGGCACCACATTCCGACGGCCCCATTTGCAATTTGTGATTCGATGGAGCAGGTGCGGTCTGCTCTCAGCCATTTCCACCTACCGGTTGTGGTGAAGGCCGACGGGTTGGCGGCGGGCAAGGGCGTGGTCATCGCCAAGAGCAAAGAGGAGGCTGGGAGCGTGGCCGCGGAAATGCTCAGCGGAGAAATGCTGGGTGAGGCAGGTACCCGGGTCGTGCTGGAAGAATTTTTGACAGGGGACGAACTTTCATTCCTGGTGTTCAGTGACGGGGAGCGCGTGGCTCCGCTGGTGGCGGCGCAGGACCATAAGCGCCTGAGTGACGGCGACACCGGCCCGAATACCGGGGGTATGGGCGCGTACTCGACAGCGGACATTGTCGATGAGCAAATGCGCGACTGGCTGGTACACCACATCGCGCGGCCGGTGGTGGCAGGAATGAAGGCCGAAGGCTCGGAGTTCAAGGGCGTGCTGTATTGCGGACTGATGATGACGGCGCGCGGACCCATGGTGCTGGAGTTCAACTGCCGCTTCGGCGACCCGGAAACGCAGCCCATTTTAATCCGAATGGAGAGCGACCTGATGGAAGCGCTGGAGGCTTCGATTGAAGGCCGCCTGAGTGAAGGGGATTTCAAGTGGTCGCCGGACGCCTCGGTGTGCGTGGTGATGTCGTCGGGAGGATACCCGGGGACCTACGAGATGGGGAAGCGAATCGACGGACTCGAAGAGGCGGGCGCCATCGAGGGGGTGAAGGTTTTTCACGCGGGAACTTCTAAGCGCGACGGCGCTTATTACACCGCGGGAGGACGTGTGCTCGGGCTGACCGCGCGGGCGCGGGATCTCCACACTGCGGTTGAGCGCGCTTACGCAGCTTGCGCGAAGATTCATTTTGACGGAGCCCACTACCGTAAGGACATTGCGGCGCGGGCGTTGAAGAGGTAAGCCGTGTCGAAATTCCCTTGGACGACACCCGCTGTAGCGTAGCGAAAGGGAACCTTCGACTGCTCCGGACGACAATACGGGATAACAATGAGGTGCGAATGAGCAAAGTGCTGGTTTCGATCGTGATGGGAAGTGATTCCGATCTGGAGATTATGCGCGAGGCAGCTAAGGCACTCGACGAGTTCGGCATTGCGTATGAGATCGACGTGACTTCGGCGCATCGCTCCCCGGAGCGCACGGCGGACTTCGCGCGCCAGGCCGCGGGGCGCGGCATTCAGGTGATCATCGCAGGAGCGGGTGGGGCAGCCCATTTGGCGGGAGTGATCGCGGCGCATACCACCCTGCCGGTGATTGGGGTGCCGATCCCTTCGACTTCGTTGCAGGGGATGGATTCTCTGCTGGCTACGGTGCAGATGCCGGCTGGTATTCCGGTGGCTACGGTTGCGATTGGGAAGCCGGGAGCAACGAACGCAGGGATTCTGGCGGCCCAGATGATTGGATTGAGCGATGCTTCGATCGCGAAGAAGCTGGAAGCGCACAAAGAGAAGCTGGCGCGGGGCGTAGAGGAGAAGTCGAGGAAGCTCAAGAGTTCAAGGGACTAACCGTGCACGCCATTCCGACGTGGTAGCAACCACGGGATTCCCTGTCGCTCGAGCTCCTCGGAATGACACTTTGAAAACGGAGCCGCCCTTATCCTTTTTGGGCCGTAAAACCACTCCGTTCAGGGAGTGGATATAAGGCTTGCCTTTTTGTGGAAGCTACACAAAATCTTCTTCGTACATTAGCTGGATCTGAAGACCGTGCACCGAATGCGTCGGCTGTGACGGAGCTAGTCTCTGTCTAAAAACCAGGCGAATGCAGTAAGGCTACAAGTGGGCCCGGGCAGGGCCTTCAGGCGCTAACGTAGGAGATTAAGCCCATGCGTAGCCTGAGAAGGAATCCCCGCTCTTTAGGGCGGGGAGGATGTCAAAGTTTCAGCCCTTTCAGATATTCGCGGAACGGCCCCCCGAGGTCGTTGCGCTTGAGAGCAAATTCTACCGTCGCCTTGAGAAATCCGAGTTTGTCGCCAGTATCGTAGCGGCGGCCTTCGTAGACGTAAGCGTACATTTTTTCCTGCTTCAGCAACATACGCATGCCGTCGGTGAGCTGCAGTTCGCCGCCGGCGCCGGTCTTCGTTTTGGCCAGGCAATCGAAAATTGCCGGGGTCAGGATGTAGCGGCCGATGATCGCCAGGTTTGACGGGGCTTCCTCGGGCTTGGGCTTTTCCACCATGTTCCGAATCTCGAAAAGGCGGCCGTTAAATCCCTCGGCGGGTTGGGTGTCGAAGACTCCGTAGGAGGAAATCATCTTTCCTTCAACCACTTGAGCGGCGATCACGGAACACTGTTTCTGGTCGAAGACGTCGACCATCTGCTTCAGGCAGGGAACGGGATTGTCGATGACGTCATCGGCCAGTAGCACGGCGAACGCCTCGTTGCCGACGAGTTCGCGCGCCATCAGCACCGCGTGGCCCAGGCCCAGCGCTTCTTTCTGGCGAACGTAAGCCACATACATCATGTCAGAGATGTTGCGCACGATCTTGAGCAGATCGGTCTTGCCGCGCTCCTCAAGCATCTTTTCCAGTTCGTAGCTGACGTCGAAGTGGTCTTCGATGGCCTGCTTGCCGCGGCCGGTGATAATCACGATCTGATCGCAGCCCGAGGCCATGGCTTCTTCGACGCCATATTGAATAATCGGCTTATCGACCACCGGTAGCATTTCTTTGGGCTGAGCTTTGGTGGCGGGCAGAAAGCGTGTGCCCAGACCGGCGGCTGGAAATACGGCTTTGCGGACTTTCATTTTCATGGGGAGTCGTTGGTGGTTCGTCGTTGAGCTCAAGTCGGAGCCGGATAATTGTAACTGGTACGCTGGTGACTGGCGACCCGGTGGGTCCGGGACATGAATTGCGATCGCGTCATCACGGAGAACGTTGCTCGCTTGCTGCGGATCGAACTTCAGATGCCGCTTCCTCGTTCGCCAGTTGCTCTAGAACTGTACGCAGAGCGCGAAGAACTTCGTCCGCGGCAGTCGCTTTCAGAACGAACTTCAGCATGCCATCGGGAGTGAACTGCGCTCCGCGCTGGGCGGAGACGAAACGGGCCAGCTGTTCGGGATTGACAGCGGCGTTCGGGCGGAACTTGAAGGTGACTGAATCGCGTTTGCGCTCGATGGCGTTGACGCCGACGCGCATGCACAGCAGCTTGAGCGACGCGTAGTCGAGAAGATTGCGAACCGGCGGCGGAGGGGGTCCGTAGCGGTCCTCGAGTTCCGCTCCCACGTCGCCCAGTTGTGACTCGGTTTCCACGCGAGCCACGCGCTTGTACATCTGGAGGCGCTGATTCTCTTCCGGAATGTAATCCGCATTGATGCGAATGTTCAGACCGAGATTGAGTTGGGTTTCGGCCTCGTCGGGAGCGGCCTCGCCTTTCATTTCACGGACGGCGCGTTCGAGCATCTGCGTGTAGAGCTCGAAGCCGATGGCTTCGATGTGTCCGCTTTGCTCGCCACCAAGGAGATTTCCGGCGCCGCGGAGTTCGAGATCGAGCGCGGCGATTTTGAATCCGGCGCCCAGGTCGGAGAATTCTTTCAAGGCCGCCAGGCGACGGCGGGCGATTGGCGTGAGCTCGACCTCTTTCGGGATCAGCAGATAGGCGTAGGCGCGCCGGTTCGAGCGACCGACGCGTCCGCGCAACTGGTACAGTTCAGAGAGGCCAAGCCGGTCGGCGCGGTTGATCAGTATGGTGTTGCACAGCGGGATGTCGAGGCCGTTCTCGATGATGGTGGTGGCAACGAGAATGTCGGCTTCGTGATGCATGAATCCCAGCATCACTTTTTCGAGTTCGGCTTCTCCCATCTGGCCGTGTCCCACCATGATGCGCGCCTTCGGAACCAACTCCTGCAGCTTGGCGGCAATTTCCCAGATACTCTCGACGCGGTTGTGGACGAAATAGACCTGGCCGCCGCGTTCGAGTTCCTGCTCCAGGGAGGATTGGATGAGCTTGTCGTCCCAACTGGCGACTACCGTCTGAATCGCCATGCGATCTTTGGGCGGAGTCTCAATGACGCTCATATCGCGCAGCCCGACCAGCGACATGTGCAGGGTGCGCGGAATGGGCGTGGCCGACATAGTGAGGACGTCGACCTGCTTGCGCATCTGCTTGATGCGTTCTTTGTGGCGCACGCCGAAGCGCTGTTCCTCATCTACGATGAGCAGCCCCAGGTCCGCGAACTTGAGATCTTTGGAAAGAATGCGGTGGGTGCCGATGAGAATGTCGATTTTGCCAGCTTCGGTTTTTTGCAGGATCTCTTTTTGCTGCTTGGGGTTGCGGAAGCGGCTGATCATTTCGACGGTGACGGGAAACGGTCCGAAGCGCTGTTTGAAAGTTTCGTAATGCTGGAAGGCGAGAACCGTGGTCGGAGCCAGCACGGCGACCTGTTTATTGTCGCCGATGGCCTTGAACGCCGCCCGCATGGCGACTTCTGTCTTGCCGTAACCGACGTCGCCGCAGAGCAGGCGATCCATCGGCTGGGACGATTCCATGTCGCGCGTAACATCGGCAATGGCTTGGGCTTGATCTTCCGTCTCGTTGAACTCGAAGGCGTCTTCGAACTCGCGAAAGAACTCGTTGCCCGCGGGGAACGAGTGGCCCACGGCCATTTTACGTTCGGCGTAGAGTTTGAGGAGTTCGTCGGCCATGTCTTTCATGGCCTTGCGCACGCGCGCCTTCGTCTTCGACCAAGCTTGCGTGCCCAGATGACTCAGCGCAGGCTTGGCACCTTCAGAGGAGCGGTACTTCTGAATCAGGTCGAGGCGAGTGAGCGGCACGTAGAGACGAGCGCCCTCGGCGTATTCGAGCAGCATGAACTCGGCATTGCCATCGCCCTGATTGATTTCCTTCAAGCCCTGATACTGGCCGATCCCGTGTTCGACATGAACGACGTAATCGCCGACCTGCAGGTCGCGAAAATCGGAAAGGAATGCGGAAACTTTCGACTTCTGGCGCTGCGGATGCACCGCCACCGTGTCGAATTCGTCGAACAAGTCGCGCGCGCCCAGGATGGCGAGGTGCGCCTCGGGAAGCATCACTCCATCGGGAACATAGGCTTTCGCGAGAGTGGTGGTGAGCACTTCGCCGGCGAAGTAACTGGTCTCATCCGCATAACTTTCGCCGCCGCGGGTGCGGCTGCCTAAGCGAAACGAAACGTTGTATTCGGTGAAGATGTCGGCCAGGCGCTCGACTTCGCCGGTGTTGGGGACGGAGAAGAGCACCTGATTCCCTTGCCCAGTGAGCTTCTGCACTGCTTCGAGCATCGCGGGAACCGCGCCGTGGAAGCGAGGGCTCGGCTGCGTCAGGAAAGTGACCGCGGTGTCTGCGTCTTCGCCGCGCGTGATGCCGAGATGCTCGACGTCGGCTCCGGTAAGGGATGCGACTTTCTTCCACCAATCGTCAGGCGGAATATATAAATCCACAGAGCGCACCAGATTGCCGACGCCGCTGCGCTCGTGAGCTTCTTCGACGCGGGTCCAGAAGCGGTCGAATTCTGAGCGGAGGAGATCAGGCTCATCGAGCAAGATGGCTGCGTTCGGAAGTAAGTCGAAGATTGTGCGATCGGCTCCGGCCAGCGGGGCGTAAAACTCCCAGCCAGGAAAAACGGTGACTCCGCCAGAGCGCACGGCGGCTTCGACGATTTCTTCTGTACCTGCAATTCGTTTGCCGGAAAGCCGAGTGTGGATCGCGCCCAGAAGATGATCGCTGACCGGAGTTTCGGTGAGCGGCAATAGCAACGCTTCGTCCATGGGGTTCGACGAACGCTGCGAAGCGGGGTCGAAGCGCCGGATCGATTCCACCTCGTCGCCGAAGAACTCGATGCGCGCCGGGCGCTCGGCTTCGGGCGAATAAACATCGAGGATGCCGCCGCGCAGGGCATATTCGCCGGGCATTTCGACGACATCGGCGGCGGTGTAGCCGACGGTGTTCAGGTGAGCCAGCAAATTATCGACGTCGAAAGATTCCCCGCGGCGCAGAATGCGGGCGAGGTCGGAATAGTATTCGGCGGAGCGCTGGAGAATGGCAGTGGCCGCGACTGGTGTGATCACGATCGAGGCCTTGCCGGTGGCAATTTTCCAAAGGCCAGTCGCGCGTTCCTCCTGCAGTTCGGGATGCGGAGAAAGATTCTGGAACGGTAGCACGTCACGAGCCGGAAGAGCGACAACCGCCTCCGGGTCGCAGGCGTTGGTGAGCTCGCAGAAGCCGCGCAGCACGGGGACGAAGTCCTCGACAGCCCGATTGTCATTGACTACGACGATGAGGGGGCGGTCGGCGTGCCGGCGCAGAAGCACGAGCAGCAGGGCCTTGGCGGTAGGGGAAAGCCCGGAGACACGAATGCGCCCCGTGCCCTCCCGCAGGTGGGAGGCAACACGCGTGAAGGCGGGAAGCATTTCTACGTCCGCGAAGAGCTCGCGAACGAAGGGAAGCAGCATGCAGTTTAATTTTAGCAGGAACCGCCACGCGGCCAGCGGACGCGAACTCTACTTTAGGAGATTGACGGCGGGCCGACTGATGAGTGGGATGGCGATATTGTGCCAGCGGCCAGCCAACTGGCTTCCCGTTGAGGCCTCAAACGGTCAACTTGCCTTGCCAGAGCCCGGAACCAGGGTGGTGGGAAGCCATCCTGGCTGCAACCTAGATCTCAACCCGCAGGAATGCTTTGAGAGTTGGAGTGGAAGGCGGTTGGAAGGCAGCGCGCCGACTGCCTCCCACCGCCCGATTCGTGAGTGCACCAGCACTCCGGTCCCATGCCACAGGTACAGGCGGCGCGAGTCGGAATTGAAGGTCATGGAATCGAAATACTCCCGGCCTGCGGGCGCCGCGCAGGATGCGAGTGCTAAATATCGATTTCATAAACTCTCCCTTTCACTGCTGAAATGTGGGAAACTGGATCGGTTGACCGGCTTCACAATGACTGCAACCGATCGTAACGGTTCCGCCTGAATAGAACCTGACGGGCTGGGAGTGGCCAGCCGGTCGCAGCACAGCGTAAATAAAATGGGGGCACTCCCCGCATTTCCCGCAAGAGCCTACCCTGAGCGGAGTCGAAGGAGCGGGACACGATGCTCTCTGGACCGCAAGACTCGTCCCCCAGGAATCGGTTGGCGCTAGACTGGAAGCCGCCTGTGAGAGCAGAAGGCAGTGATGCAAAAAGAGCGAGTACTCGCTTCAGTGCGAACCGTAAGCATGGCGCCACCCCGCCCGGTCCCTTTAGGAGACAGCACATGTGGAGAGCTTTCGCGATTTTTATCTTTGCGCTGACGGCGTGGGCTCAGGAACCCCATCCGATCCTCGCACTGGGTTCGCCAGCCCCAAACTTCGAACTCCCGGGGGTTGATGGAGCGATCCACAAGCTCGCGGACTACTCTTCCAGTGCAATCCTCGTCGTGGTGTTTACTTGCAATCACTGTCCTATCGCACAGATGTATGAGCGTCGCATCACCCAGCTTGCAGCGGATTACAGGGACCGCGGCGTCGCGGTGGTTGCGATTCAGCCGAATGATCCGACGGCAATCAGGATCGATGAACTGGATTCCTCCGATATCAGCGACAGCCTCGAGGAGATGAAGATCCGGGCAGAGCATAAACATCTCACATATCCATACCTTTACGACGGGGAAACACAATCGGTAACCGAAGCCTATGGTCCGCAGGCGACACCGCACGCATTTGTTCTTGATCGTGATCGCCGCCTCCGGTACGAAGGCCGAATGGACAATAGCTATCGGATCGAGTTGGCCAATACACACGACGTGCGCGATGCCATTGATGCGCTCCTCGCGCATCGAGAAGTAGCCGTGAAGCACACTGGCGTCTTTGGCTGTTCGACCAAATGGAAAGAGAAGCAGACCTCTCGTCTGGAGGCCCTTCGCAAAATCGAGTCTCGACCGGTGCCACTGGACCTGGCTTCGGCTGCAGACTTAAAAGCGTTGCGCGCAAATCCAACTGGCAAAACGTTGCTGGTGAGTTTTTGGGCAACTTGGTGTGGCTCCTGTATCCACGAATTTCCCGATTTCGAAGACACGTTCCGAATGTATGGCGGGCGCGACTTGGAGTTAGTCACGGTGGCGGCCAACATGCCGGACGAGAAAAACTCGGTATTGCATGTGCTTCAGAAGATGCATGCTACGAGTCGAAATCTGCTGTTTGCTTCCGAGGACACAGCCGCGCTGCAGGCCGCCTTTGATCCGGCCTGGGAGTCAGCCGTGCCCTATACGGTTCTGATTGCTCCCGACGGGAAGGTCCTGTATAAGAAGCAGGGCTCTGTGGACATGTTGGAATTGCGAAGAACGATCCTGGCGAACTTGCCGTCAGACTACGAGGGTTTTAATAGGTATTGGTTGGAGCAGTAGATTCATCATCGGACCATCCGCCACAACCAACGCCATTGCCCAGGCCCTCGATCTTGGGTGACACTCCCGGCAAATCCGGATCGAGAGATGACGAGAATGTTTTGCATGCTCCGATAATAGTGTAATGTTCGCAAGGGAGACGACGAGCCGTGTGTTTTTCAGCGACAGCGAACTTTGTTGGCAGCGGATTTCTGGGCGCCGCCGGCGTGATCACATTGACGAAGGTGAAGCACCGGCGCGAACTGCTGTTCGCGGCGCTGCCCACGTTATTCGCTGTACATCAGTTCATCGAGGGATTCGTCTGGCTGGGATTAGATGGGGTTCTTTCGCCTGCGGTGGCGCACGACATGGGCGCGGCGTTCATGCTTTATGCACAGGGACTTCTCCCTTTTTTGCTGCCACTGAGTGTGCTGCTGTTCGAGCCGAACGTTACGAGCCGCAGGCGGATGCTGCCGTTCCTCGTGCTCGGTGGAGTAACTACGGTCTATATTTTGTGGGCGCTGACGGCATTCCCGCTCGAGCTCTATGTCAGGGGAAACAGTATCGTGTACGTCAATCAAGCGACCAACAATACCGCAGTTGGGCTGCTCTATGTGATTGCCACTTGTGGCTCGCTGTTTTTTTCGAAGATCAAGATGATGGTCGTCTTCGGGGCGGCAAACCTCGCGATACTGCTGGCTGTCATGGCAGTCAAGCGGTACGCGTTCACCTCGCTGTGGTGTGCGTATGCCGCGATCGCCAGTGTGATCATTCTCGCTTACTTCTGGAGAAGCACCGAAGAGAGGCCGTTCAACTACGCCTAAACTAGAGTGCCGTCCCAGCCAATTCTCTACAACGGCGCACCTTGTCGAGGATAACGTCGGCGGTGGCCTTCCAGGCGAACGGTTTGGGCGTGTCGTTCCAGCTTGCAAGCCACGCATCGATGGCGTGTTCCAGTTCTTCCACCGAGCGAAAGGTGCCGCGCCGAATCATTTTGTCCGTGATGAGCCCAAACCACCGTTCCACCTGATTGAGCCAGGAACTGTTGGTGTGAAATGGAAGTGAAAACGGCGGCGCTCCGGTGGGTGCTGTAGTTAGGGTGAGTTGAAAAGGGCTCCCTGTTAGGGCTTGAACACCAGAGCCTGTCCAGTGTGTAGACAAAGCGGGTGTGCCAGAGTTCGTGCAAAAAATTCATCATCAGCCTGAAGCGCCCCTGGTCTGATCAGCATTGCGGCTGCCTCGTTTGGCCAGTCGGCATTTCCCCGGACTCGCTTCGGCCGCTTTCCTGCGGTCTGCTGCAACGCGATGGCTCCCGCTATGCCTGCCGGCTGATCCCAAAGGCGTTCAGGTGGCGCTCCTGTTTCTGTTCTTCCACAACTGCCTCTGCGGACCCTTGGCCAACAGCCGCTTTCACCACACTCCCGATCCAGCTCACGCACCCGACAGCAAACTCGAGGCCACCGATTACAAAGCCGACAAAGCCATCCAGAACATTGTCGACCTGCTCGCTGCCGCCTGATCTTACAGCTTCAAATGTTGAGGTATTCTTGTTTAAGATCTTTGATCCAAGAATACCTGGGCGAAGCTGACGGCGCCTCGGGCAGTCAGATTCAGTGACTCGATCTGCCGCGAATGCTAAGTTCGGCCTCGGCCGACACATCGGCCAGCGTGACGTGCAGAGCGTGCTGCTTCGCGTCATAGAAGGTTTTCAGGGGATACGTGCTGCTGGAAAACTTCGCTTCGGCATGTGCGGACGGCCAGTCATAAATCACCACCTCGACAAACTTCCACCAAGGTGCATATGAGCCTTCCCGCGCGTGGAACTTCAGACGCATGGAGTAGTCACCGGACTCACAAGTAAAACTCTGGCGAAGATACTCGCCGTGCTGATAGCGCAAGGTGTGGCCGTCATCGAGATAGATCGAACCGTTGCACTGCGGTCCGGGATAAACCTGAAGCTGAAGGGGACCGCTGGGGGTTTCGTCCGTGTTCTGAATCAAGGGCTGGAGCGGCAGGATGCTTCCACCTCGAACATATACCGGCAAGGTGTCGAGTGGGGGATGGATTTCGCGAGGCAGGGGAATTGCCCCAGATGAGGTGACGACGTCGACGATCGAAGGCGGTTGGGACGAGGCGGCCATCTTGAGTCCAGTCCAGAAGTCGTACCACTGTTGATCTTTGGGAAAGGAGACGGCGTAGTCATCGAGCATTTCAGCGAATGGGGGCGGAGCGATCAGCAGGCTGGGGCCGAGGAGAAACTCGGTGTCGAGATGATCGAAGCCGCTCGCGAACACCTCCGGAAACTCGAGAAAGACCGGCCGCATGAGAGGAAGCCCAGTGTGCGAGGATTCGTCGGCCAGCGTGTAAATGTAGGGCAGCAGACGATATCGGATTTCGATATAGCGGCGGCGAATGGCTTCCTGCTCCGGCCCGTTGTTCCAGATTTCGTGAGGTAACGAGCGCTTGGTGGCATGATCGCGAAAGAAGGGAGAGAACGCGGCAAGTTCGACCCAGCGAGTGAGCAGCGCCGGAGAGGGTGAACCGTTAAATCCACCGACGTCCGCGCCGGCAAAAGAGATTCCGCTGATGCCCAGATTGAGCACCATCTGCGTGGCGAGACGAAGATGGTTCCAGGTCGCGGAATTGTCGCCGGTCCAAGTGAATCCATAGCGCTGGCCACCGGCATACGTGGCCCGGGTTAAGACAAACGGGCGCTCGTCGGGACGCAGTTTGAGCAGCCCCTCGAAAGTGCCGCGCGCATTTTCCAGTCCAACGATGTTGTGAATCTCAGCGTGCGTGGCGGTGCGCGTGATGAATCCCGGCTCTTCGATGCGATGAACGGTGTTCAGCGGCATTGTCTTGTCGGGTCCGTCGAAGACCGAGGGTTCGTTCATGTCGTTCCAGAATCCGGCGACGCCGTCTTGAACGAACTCGTCATAGAGGCCGCCCCACCATTCGCGGGTTTGGGCGCGGGTGAAATCGGGAAAGACTGCCGGGCCAGGCCACACGATTCCAACGAACTCCGAGCCGTCAGGATTCTTCACGAACTGGTCGCTGGCATGGCCGGTGTCATAAGGCGCATAGTTCTGGTTGGGAGCATGCGCGATGTGGAGATCGGTGATGTTGACCAAGTGAAAGTGCTGTTTGCGCAGATCGGAGACGAGTCCCGGAAAGTCGGGGAATGTTTCGGGATTTACGGTGAAGGGCCGATTCTTGTACTGATAATCAATGTCGAGATAGAGCACGTCGGAGGGAATCTTGTCGGCGCGCAGACGATTGGCAGTCTCCCGAGCCTGGGATTCAGGAGTGTAGCTGTACCGCGACTGCTGGAAGCCGAGAGCCCACAGCGGAGGAAGCGGAGGTGTTCCAGTGAGGTAAGCATAGCCTTCGACAACCTGTTTCGGCGTCGGGCCGTAGAGCACGTAGTAGTCGAGCGGGCCGCCTTCGGCGCCGAAGCAGTACGCATCGCGCGCCTGCTTTCCAAAGTCAAACCAGGTGCGCCAGGTATTATCGAGAAATACTCCATAACTGCGAGTGCCATTGATGGCGAGAAAAAACGGAATGCTTTTGTAGAGCGGGTCGACCGATTCCTGGGGCCCGATGTCGGTATTCCATAAGGTGTAGGCCTGACTTCTGCGATCGAAGGAGCCGGCCTTGTCGCCCAGGCCAAAGTAATGCTCGTCGGCCGGCATTTGCTTCCACACCGAGAAACCACCGCGTTGAAACTGGATGGGGCGTTCCACGGCGTCGGCAGAGATGACGTTGCCCGCGAGATCCCGAATAACGAGGCGGAGTGGATTGCGCTCGATGCGGACGTCGAGCGACGAGGTACGGAAACCCACCGAGGACGCCTCCTCGGTCGGCCGCACGTCGACGGATTTGCTGCGCGGGCCGGAAAGGACCGACCAGGATGCGTCTTCGGGCAAAGTACTCTCCGCCGAGATGCGCACGCGAATAATGTCGTCGCGAAGCGCCGTGACCCGTAAGGTCGCAGAGCCGGCACGAAGCTCGACGCCATCGCGCAGTGCCTGGGCGCCGGTTACGGAATCGAGCGTAGTCGAAGGTTGTGAAGCAGCGGCGGTCTGTGCCGGCGCGGAACTCATTGCGGCGACCGTTATTTCGAGGAGTACGACTAGCAAGCGCGGTCGGAAAACTGGCATCAGTGGCCTTTTTCAGAAACGATTCCCTTCTATGCGGCAACATCATATTAACTCCAAGGGGGACAATTCGATGAACCCCGCTCCACCGAGCGGGAGCCGACCCAAAATGGGCTAAGAAAAGCATGCCATTGGAGACTGCTCCGATTTTGAAGACGATGGGTTGCGCGAACTCATCCCGCTGCGAAGAATGTAGCTTGGCAAGCGCGCCCAAACGTGATTGGGTCCAGTGCTCAGACGGAGGGGCGAGTCGCCCGTCCCCACACAGCCCTTTCCTTCACAAATTTCAGGTTGCTCAACCTCGCAACAGCGGACGCGTCAGGCAGGTGGGGCCGCCCCTGCCGTTGATGCAGATCTCGCTCCCGGAGAAGGTACGGACATCGAATCCCGCGCGGCGCAGGCCGTCGTTGGTCTGGTGGTTCTCTTCGATGGCCAGCAAGCTCTTTTCGCCTAACGCGAGTACGTTGCAGGCCAGAGTGTCGCGTTCGGAATCGTCGATCGGGATGAACTTGAATCCGCGTGATTGCAGCAGTTCGACGGTCTCGACCGCTAACCACGGGAGATCGACCAGCGCGGTTTGCTCGTCTAACAGGCTGATCAACGACATCAGATGAAGGCAGGCAGACGGGCCGGCGCCGTAAGGCAGTGGCGCGGATAGAACTTCCACTCCTTTGGGCGCGAGCAGGGCGCGCATTTGCTCGATGCCAGCTGCGTTGCTGCGATAGCCCTGACCGATAAGCAGCGTCTTCGAGTCGAGCCAGACTATGTCTCCGGCTTCGGTCGTCCCCGGCGCCGCGACCGTGCCGAAAGTCGGAATGGCTTGCGCCGCGCAGCAGGAGCCCTGATGTCGGGCCTCCGCCACCCGGTTCGCTTTGCCGGGCCGCATTAGGATCAGGCCGAAGTCTGTGGCCAGAGAGGCATCGTGTACGTAGACAGCATCGAGAGAAAGATCGTCATGCGCAGGCAGTTCGATAATTTCGGCGCCGGCGGTTTTGAGTTGGTTCACCAGCGCGGTGTGTTGCCACTGCGCCTTTTCAAATGTAGGAGCGTGGTGGAAGCCAAGCTCGCGCCAGGTGGTGAGGCGTCGTGGTTCGTTCCATCCTGCGCTTCGAGGCGAGCACACGAGCACGCGCTGGAGTTTCCCAACCATGGAGTGTCCGTTAAAAGCCATGCCGGTTTGGGAAGATGTGGTCAGGGTGCCTCGTTAAGGTTTGAAATCAGAGGAACTTGGATGATTTTAAAGCAGATACGGCGCGATCGAGAAATGCTGCCTGAGAACGGATCTTCCGCGCCGCTTTGGCTGGTTCGCCTTCCGCTTGCGGCACCAACGGTTTTCGCCGGCGGGCCGCATTCGTACGCCGCTTCGCGGCTCGGAGAAGAACCGACTCACTGCGTCGTCGACCGCTCCTGCTCGCGCTGAAGGCGGCATAAGGTCATCCCGAGAGCCTTACTCGGAGACGGAGAACGACACGTGGGCGTCTTCTGGCGGCATCAGTTCGTGCACAGCGCTCTTGTCTTTTCCCTTGTCTTTGTCCTTGCTGTGGGCATTACGCTTGCCGAGCCACTGCTTCAGATGCTTCCGCGCGGCAGGCGTGAGCTTGGAAAAGAAGAGTCCGGCGCGGCCTTGATCGCTGGCCCACATCACGTCAGCGTGTCCCTGCAGCGTAAAATCAGTGCCCGGGAGCACGCAGCGAAAAGCCAGGTTCGAGATCACGGGAACCGGTTCGGTGGCCTGTACGGCGAGGCCATGCTCGCCGATATCGATGCTGACTCCGGAAAGCGTTTCGTTTTCGAAGTCCAAATAGACCAGCGTTTTCACCTCGTAACGGCCGGACTTGCGTCGATTGCTGTTCCGGATTGTCCGATCGGCCTGCAACGCGTCTTTTAGCTCGTCGGTTTGGAGCGGCCGGTAGAGGATGCGGCTGGCGCCGGACTGAAACGCCTGGCCAGTCCCGGGCCACGCCCTGCTGGCTACAGCGAGGAGTGCCGGCTTTTGGCTGGGCGGTAGCAGTGCCGCCATGCGGATCACCTCTTCGGCACCCGGCATGTCAAAATCCACAATCAGCGTGGCACATCGGCCGGACATGACCAATTCGAGCGCCTCTTGCCCGGAGAGGCAGCTAACTAATTCGATTCCAAGATCCTGGAGCGTGAACCCCAGGGTTTGGAGGGACCGTTTGTCCTCGCACAGCACAGCAGCAGACTGGCTCATGAGTTACAAAGTACGGGCTGGCACGTACCCGGTAAATGTCACAGCAGTAATCGAAAAAATGGTTACTGAAGCACTCTTTGAACCTCTCCGCCCTGAAGGGCGAGGATTCCTAGACTACGCATAGCGTTACTCCGCTTGGGTTAGGCGCTCTGTGGTCGCCGTCCTAACTTCGCAGCTTCTTGTGGTGGAGCTCCAATCAGCATCCTCAGAAGTATATCGACCAGCAAAAGCTTCCTCGCTAAATCGCTTATACCCCCCTGAAGGACGGGGCTTTACGCTCCACCGGATAAACTAGGAATACGGGTCTTCATTCCCTCGGCTGCACTTCTTCGGCGGCTGCGCCGGGCGCTGTTATAATCGAGGATTGCGCTCATGCCTACCAAGCGACTGATTCGATCCACTACAGTTTTGTCGGTTCGCCGCAACGGCAAGGTCGTTCTTGCCGGGGACGGCCAGGTCACGCTGGGCGAATCGGTGATCAAGCATTCGGCCAAGAAGATACGGCGGCTATATAACGATAAGATTGTGGCCGGGTTTGCAGGGTCGACCGCGGATGCATTTACCCTGTTCAGCCGCTTTGAGGCGAAACTGGAGCAATATCACGGCAACCTGGGCCGGGCCGCGGTGGAACTGGCCAAGGATTGGCGCACCGACAAGTTTCTGCGGCATCTGGAAGCGTTGTTGCTGGTGAGCGACAAGGAGCAGACGTATTTGCTCAGCGGGCAGGGGGATGTGATCGAGCCCGACGGTGCCGTGGCGGCCATTGGCAGCGGCGGGCCTTACGCGCAGGCCGCTGCTCAGGCACTGGTGGAGCATACCGAACTCTCGGCCCACCAGGTCGCCGAAGAAGCGATGAAGATTGCCGGCAAGATGTGCATCTATACGAATGACAAGGTAACGATTGAGGAACTTTAATTTTCAGTTTCCAGTCTCAGTTCTCAGCCAAATCCTGCGCTGGGCAAATGAGAGCTGAGAACTGAGAATTGAGAACTGAACTATGGCCATTTATCTACCCTCTTCCGCCGAAGAAGAACAGCTTGCGCTGGACGAACTGACGCCGCGCGAGATTGTGGCTGAGCTCGACAAACACGTAATTGGCCAGAAGGACGCGAAGCGGGCGGTGGCCATCGCGCTGCGCAATCGCACGCGCCGGCAGAAGCTTTCGCCCGAACTCGCCGAAGAAATCATCCCCAAGAACATCATCATGATTGGGCCCACTGGCGTGGGCAAGACGGAAATTGCCCGGCGGCTGGCGAAGCTGGCGAATTCTCCGTTCCTGAAAGTGGAAGCGTCGAAGTTTACCGAGGTCGGCTATGTGGGACGCGATGTTGAATCGATGGTGCGCGACTTGGTCGAGATCGCAATCGACAATGTGCGGGAAGAGAAGTTGGAAGACGTTGCCGACAAGGCCGAACTGAATGCGGAAGAACGGCTGCTGGATATTCTGCTGCCGCCGTCGCCTCCGCCACGGCCGGAGCAGGCTGCCACTGCGGGCGGTGTGGTGATTGACGGGAATACGGCTTTGACAGAGTCTTCAAGCCGCACCCGCGAGAAATTGAGGCAGCAATTGCGCGAAGGAAAACTGGATGACCGCATGGTGGAGATTGACGTACGGGAGCGAAATTTCCCGTCGTTTGAAATTCTGACCAATCAGGGTATGGAAGAGATGGACGTCAACATTAAGGACATGTTGCCAAACATCTTCGGGCAGCGCACCAAGAAGCGGAAGATGAAGGTCAATGAGGCCTTCGAATACTTGATTCAAGAAGAAGAGCAGCGCCTGATTGACATGGACCAGGTCACGCGCATGGCAATCGACCGCGTGGAGAACTCGGGCATCGTGTTCCTCGACGAGATCGACAAAATTGCGGGGCGCGAAGGCGGCCATGGGCCGGACGTATCGCGGGAAGGCGTACAGCGGGACATTCTTCCCATCGTCGAAGGCACGACCGTGAATACGCGCTATGGCATGGTACGCACCGATCACATCCTGTTCATTGCGGCGGGAGCGTTCCACGTATCCAAGCCGAGCGATTTGATTCCGGAACTGCAGGGGCGTTTTCCGATTCGCGTGGAGCTGCAATCGTTGACCATGGAAGACTTCGTCCGGATTCTCACGGAACCAAAATCGTCGCTGGTGAAGCAGTACACGGCGCTGCTTGAGACCGAAGGGGTGAAGCTGGAGTTTACGCCTGAGGCGCTGGATGAGATTGCGCACTTTGCCTTCCGCGTGAATGAGAGCACGGAAAACATCGGGGCGCGGCGCCTGCACACCATCATGGAGCGCGTGCTCGACGAATTAAGCTTCGAAGCTCCGGAGAAAAAGGGTGAACATATCACGATTGACGCGGAGTACGTGCGTAAGATGTTGACCGACATTGTGAAGGATCAGGATTTGTCGCGATACATCCTGTAGTTGTTCGCACTTTGGAATCCAGCTGTGCGGGCCGGCCAGGGGCATTCTGTTAGTCTGGTTCCTTAGGCATGAGACGCTCCACGCCGAAGCTCCTACTGGCTCTGGGTGCGCCGTTGGTGTTTACGGCGTGTGCGACGATGGCGCCGCCGCAGCCTCCGTCGCTGGACTTGCCCAAGCCTCCTTCGGATCTGCGGGCCACACGCAAGGGCGACCACATTACCCTCACCTGGACGGTTCCAAGCGTCACGACCGATCGGAAGACCATTCGAAGCATGGGTTCAACCCAGATTTGCCGCGGACTTCAAACGAAGTTGGTGCAGTGCGGTATTCCGGTGGGTGAGGCCGCGGCGCAACCCACTCCTGTCGCGCCCCGATCTCCCAAACAGAAAGCGGCAAGATCGTACACCGACTCGCTGGCCGGGCAGCTTCACGCCGACAATCCTTCCGCCTTCATTACCTACGCCGTCGAAGTGCTCAACGCGGACGGTCGCGGCGCTGGACTCTCAAACCAGGTGCAGGTTTCGCTGGCCCGCACCCTTCCCCCCCCACGGGACTTCGCTGGACACGTCACCGGTCAGGGAGTGGTGCTGACCTGGACGAATACCCTTCCGGTAGCCGGTCCAACTCCACCCTTGCGCTACATCTATCGGGTGTACCGCCGTTCGGGGGATAGTCCGCAGCAGATTCTTGCCGGCGAGATACCGGCAGGAAGTGAACGCAGCCTCAGTCTTACGGATTCGAGCATCGAGTGGGAAAAGACCTACCAATATCGGGCGGAGACGGCTACGGTGGTCGCCCAGAAAAACCAGCCGGAGCTACAGATCGAAGGGGACGACACGCCGGAAATTACGGTTTTCACACGGGATATTTTTCCGCCCGCCGTTCCTTCCGGGCTGCAGGCGGTGTCTTCGGGCCCGGGACAGAAGATTTTTGTCGATCTGGTATGGGCTCCGGTTACTGACCTCGATCTAGACGGCTACAACGTTTATCGTCACGAAGCTGGAGGGGCGGCGGTGAAAGTGAACCCGGAACCGGTGCCGACCCCAGCGTATCGGGATGCGAACGTCATTTCCGCAAGACGCTATTTTTATTCTGTCTCTGCGGTTGATGTTCGCGGGAACGAGAGTGACCGCTCCGAGGAAGCGAGTGAAACAGTTCCCTGAGGACGATGTGACTCCTAGGACGGCTTCCAGAAGCCTTCCTCTTTAATTCGGGGTTGCCGCCAGACGAGCGTGGTAGCCGTGGCGGGCCCGAACCTGCAAGCGCTTCCCGTCTTTCTCGGCAGTGACGCTGATAGCGCGGTAGTTTCCATTAGGCTGAAAATCGGCGGGCTTATAAGCGACGAAGTAACGGCTACGGATCAAATCGTGCAGCTTATCGAACGACTGGCCCAGAGTCCGGATATCGCCGGGAAACATCGCCTCGCCTCCAGTGCGCTCCGCCAGTACCTCTAACACACGGTCGGCGTCCGTTTTATCGCCCCGATCTTCTCGCGTGCTGACGGTGTAGATGGCTACGCCAGTCCTCTCCGCCGTCTGAATGCTCTGCTTCAGGCTGCTATGACTCGAATTGTCTTCGCCGTCGCTGAGGATCACCAACACTCTCGCCACGCGCTCGCTCTCGGGATACGCCGCCAATTTTCGACAGGCGAATGACACCGCATCGAATAGCGCTGTTCCTCCTCCGTTTGCGAGCTTCTCAATTCCCTTTCCCAGTTGCGCTGATTCGGGGCTGAAATCCTGAGTGACGGTGGTGTTCTGGGAAAAACCGGCTATGAAACCGAGGTCCGAAGCGCCGCTTAGCATTGTTTCCACGAACTTGGTGGCGGCCCGCTTTTCAAACGAGAAGCGGTCGACCACCGAACCGCTGGTGTCGACGAGCAGCGCCAATCGCAGAGGGAGTTTCGACTGTGGAGCAAATTGCTCTATTTTTTCTGGCGGCTTATTGTCGTCGAGGATGCGGATATTGGACTGCTCCAAATCGTTCACCATATGCCCATGACGGGTGACGGTGAAAAACAGGGTGACCCGATCCACGCTGGTACGAATCGTCCATGCCGCGGCCGGGGATAAAAGACTCGGGAGCGGAACAGCGACCCCGACACTCTCGCTGCCCTCGGAGGCCGTATTTTCCTCGGCCAGCGTGCCACAGTCTTCGCAAGTCCCTCCGTCGGATGCGTTCCCTGCGGCGCTCAACTGCGCCTTCAATCTTTCGTTGTTGGGAAAAGTCTGGGGCCGCAGAGAAGCGACCAGAGTGGTGGCTGGCGACGGACTGGCAGCGGCCGCTGCTCGAACGGCCCTGTTGTGAGAAAGCGTTGCCAGATTCTGACGGGCCACCGGGGCGAACGCGTTCGTAGGGTCCTCGGCGATAAACAAGTTCAGTTCGCGCTCCATGGCTTCAAAGTCCTTGAGCGACATGGCTGCCGACGCGGCGACGTAGTGCACATTCGCCATTCCTTTGTGATTGAGCGCGTGGACCAACTTGGCCGTTTCCAGAGCTTGCTGATATTGATGGGTTCCGTTTTGCGCGTAGATCAGAGCCGAGAGGATCCGCGCATCCTTCGGACCCAGGGCGGCAGCTTTTTCCAGTTGGGGTTGCGCTGTTTCGAAATCGTTCATCGAGAGTGCAACCATCCCGAGATTCAGAAACGATCCGGGAAACTTCGCGTCCAGTTGCGCCGCCACCTCAAACTCGCTTCTGGCACGAGGCCTGTCTTCCTGGTCGAGATAGGCGAGCCCAAGGGCAATGTGGGCTGAGACGAATTTGTGATAGACATCGATTGCTCTTTGCAGGTGCTTGATGGCTTCGTTCGAATGCTGCGCCTTCATTAAGGATGAGGCGTCGTTGAACTCCACTACGGCCTTATTGGGGGCGTCCAGATCGAGCGCGGATACGACACCGGATTCGATCAGCTCTCGGTTTTGCTTGCGTTGCTTCTCATTTCGGAGCGCATCTCGGTTGACCCGGTCGAGATACATTTGCGCGAAGTCGATCTGCGCGAACTCGCCATCCAAGCCCATATTCATGTTGGGTATCTGTGCAAGCGTGGAAATCTGGAAACAGAGCCCAAAGGCGACAGCCCAGGCGAAACGACTCGGAACCCTCTTGCATGATTGACGGCGGTGCGTAAGCTGCACAAATGCTCCTGCACAGACACGGGCTTTTCGCCCGGAAAGGCGTCGATGACGGCAGGCGGGAATGCCCTGAACGTCCTGGGGGCCCTAACTATAACAGATATCCTTTCCTGCCTTCCTGACCCAGCTTCCATTTGCCGGAGACACGGGCCGAGAGTCGTCGTCCGCCCTCGGAGGCGCCGATGTCGGCGAAAATATTTCCCTTCTTTGCGCCTCAATTTGCACAGATATGATTAGATAGATAGCGATGAAATATTGCCGATTTCAATTCAATGGCCAGATTCAATATGGGCTGGTCGAGTCCGTAGGCGGACGGGACGCGATTGTGCGGGTACTGCTGACCGCTCCCGAAGAAGCGGACGGAGACATGGAGAGCTTGCGCACGCGGCGGATCGAGGCCATTGCGCTGGAGCAGGCTGCGCTGCTGCCCCCGGTGCGGCCGTCGAAGATCGTCTGCGTGGGGCGCAATTATCGCGAGCATGCGGCTGAGTTGGGACACGATGTGCCTACCGAACCCCTTATTTTTTTGAAGGCCACTTCGGCGTTACTGCCGCCCGGAGGGACGGTGCGCCGTCCGAAGATCTCGCAGCGGGTCGATCACGAGGGCGAGTTGGGCGTGGTGATTGGCAAGACATGCTATCAGCCGGCGGCGGATGCGGACATTCGGCAGTACATTTTGGGCTATACCTGCGTGAATGACGTCACGGCGCGCGATCTGCAGAATAAAGATGGCCAGTGGGCCCGGGCGAAGGGCTTCGACACGTTTTGTCCGGTGGGGCCGGTGGTGACCGACGAGATCGATCCCTGGGTGGGGGTGGGAGTGGAAACCCGTGTCAATGGCGAGGTCCGGCAGCACGGCAACACCCGGGATTTCATCTTTGCGCTGGACGCGGTGATTCGGCATATGGCGCAGGCGATGACTTTGTTTCCCGGTGACTTGATTCCTACGGGGACGCCGGCTGGCGTGGGGCCGTTGCTCGCGGGGGATGTGGTTGAAGTGAGGGTTGAAGGCGTGGGGACGCTGAGGAATTTGGTAGCGGACGAGTAGCAGGAACCTGGATCGAGCACAGCCCTATTGCAGCCGGAAGCGTTCTTTCATCAGCCTTTGCAGGCGCGGCTTGTAGAGCAGATCGTAGGCGAGTTCTTTGTCGGGAAACATGGCCAGGGCGGCGCGCTTGGCTCCGGCGGCCAACTCTGAGGCCTCCTCTACGGTGAGGTTGGGGTCCTGGCCGATCACTGACATTACCATGCTGATCATCACTTGCAGGCGGCGGATCTTTCGGGCTTCCTCTTCGCGTTCGCGGACGGTCTCCTGCTCCGCGATTGGAAAATTTTCTTCTGGCCCGGCCCCGTGATGAATGTTCATGGTGTCCCCTTTGCTCGTCCCACAGGTTTGGATGACTCTACGCGCTCTGTCGTTGCGCCTTGGTTAATGCCATTCTGCCGCATTTACGCAACAAAGCAACTACACAAAAGTGCCGTTTGAGATTCCGAGCGGCAGTCGGGTTTCCCATCTTGCGGCGACAGACTCGCGCGCTGCGCTTTGCCGCATGCTGCGGGGCTTTCGCGGCCGCCTGACAGCCCAGGGAGCTGTCGCTGCATGAGCATTTCGCTGGGGCGTCCCGTTCCCCTTCACGGAGGAAGTGTAAAATTACGGTGCAAGGCCGGAGTCGGTCGTTTATCCGATTCCAGAATTGGAGATGTCCATGGCAGAAGGCAATTCGGCCGGCGACGCGCAGCCGCGTCCTGATCCCGACGAGAAACTGGTGAAGGTGTTCGAGTCGGAGCAGGAGCCTGAGGCGCTGGTGGTGAAGGGATTGCTCGATTCGGCGGGTATCGACAGTGATCTTACTTCGGCGTCGCTGGTGCAGGATGCGTTTCCCGGCCTCGGCGGGATGATCCTGCTGGTGCGCGAAGAAGATGCGGAGGCCGCACGTCGCGTGATTGCGGAAGGACGGCGGTCGTCGCCCGAGGATGACGACACCGCAGAGATTCAGATTATTGAAGAGCCGCCACCACGGGCGTGACCGAATGTCCGTCGAGATAGGAACGGCTGTCCGCACCTGCATCTCGCCCGAACGAACCTCACCGAACCAGGTGCACAACGCTTTCCAGGTGGTACGTTTGCGGAAACAGATCCACCAGATGGACTTGCTCGACGCGATAACCGACGGCCAGCAGGGAAACCAGATCGCGTGCAAGCGTTGCCGGATCGCATGAGACATAAATCATGCGCGGCGCGCCCATGGCCGCTGACAATCTCGCTACGCGTTCTCCTAGACCGCTGCGAGGCGGGTCCAACACCACCAGGTCGGGCCTATTCGGGCCAGGCGTGTTGACCCCATGAGGAGGAATTGCGCCCTTCCCTGCTGGCCTCGGATTCTCCGCGCGGGCAAGGTACTGCTCGGCCGTGGCCTGAACCACCTCTCCATTCGAGGAGCGATTGTAGGAGAGATCGGCCGAGGAAGTCTGTGACGACTCAACAGAAACTACCTGGTGAAAGTCACCAGCCAAGGCTGCGGAAAACAATCCCGCGCCCGCGTACAGATCTAAAGCGAGTTGGCCCGATTGTCCGGCAGTAACGATTCTCACTAGTTCGTCGGTGAGATGACGGTTGGTTTGAAAGAAAGCACCCGCACTGACTCGATATGCCGCCCGCTGCGTCTGATAGGTCAGATGTGCAGCGCCCACAGCGACTAACGTTTCCCGCGCCCTAGCCTTGCGATCGCCGGGATTGGTTTCGCGGAAGGCCACGACGCCGGCAATCTCAGGCAAGGCAGCGCGAAATTCTTCCGCCCACTCGCGCACGGAGGATCGGCGGGCCACACCTGCACATCCCACCTCTACCAGCAGTTGGGTATCATCCGCGTTCGCGAAGAATTCGATCTCGCGCACCCCCTCGGGAACTTTGCCCTCCCGTCCGCTGGGCCAGAGCAAGCCGATGCCGCGGTTGATCAGGGGCGAACTGATGGGGCACTGTTCGACCGGCAGCAGTTCGTGAGAAGCCGTTTTGAAATATCCTGCGGCGAATGCGGGACTGACCTGGATCTGCAAACGAGACCGGTTGCGATAGTTCCAGGGCGGCGAGGAATGCACCTCGATGTCGAACGGCAATTCCAGCTTGGCGGTACGGCGTAGGGTCTCGCGCAGAATCTCTTTCTTGATCTGGAGCTGCTGCTCATAGCGGATGTGCTGATAGTGACACCCGCCACAGCGGCCAAAATATGGGCAAGAAGGCTCAATCCGGTGCGGAGAGGGCTCGATAACGGCGTCAACCGCGGCTCGCGCAAATCCCGGCTTCTGCTCGGTGAGGCAAGCCTCAATTTTTTCTCCGGCCAAGACATACGGGACGAAAACAGCCTTGCCGCGTTGGCCGGCTCTATTTGCGCCGAGACCGGCGGGGGGAAGATCGGCGGGCAAACGGGCCAGGCCATCGCCGCCATAGATCAGCTTTTCGATGGTAAGAAGCAAGAGTTGATTCTACGGCATTGAGGACCAGTAAAACCCGGACTCGCCGGAAGGTTCGGTTCCGCGGCGATCCGCGCGAGATCCCGCGCTCCGTCTGAAAAGGGACTGCGCTCGGGATGACGCTAACGATGGAGGTTGGCCGCTTTCGTATTGAGTCATGAGCAATCGTTGGTCATCATGGCGCGACAGTGGCGCGCGATCTGTTGTTCTTCCTGTGTGGCGACAACTTGAATCTTATCGGGAGTCAGACCAAGAACCTCAAGCCCTTTTGTGGACGCGGATCGAATGCGATCGCTATGCTCTCCGATGCCGCCAGTGAAGACCAGAAGATCCGCGCCACCCAACAGCGCCATGTACGCCCCGATGGTTTTTCGTACGGACACGGCAAAGACATCCAGAGCCAGCCTCGCTTTTGAATCATCGCGGCCGGCGCGTTCTTGCAGCGCCTTCACATCGCCTTCGCCGGAGGAAAGCGCGAAAAGGCCGCACTGATGATTGAGCAGATCTTCCAGCTGGTCGGCGTCGAGCTTCTCATTTCGCAGAAGATAAACGATGACGCCGGGGTCGAGGTCGCCGCTTCTGGACCCCATCAGAATACCACCAGTTGGTGTAAGGCCCATGGTGGTGTCAATGGATTTTCCGCTTCGAAGCGCACAGAGACTCGATCCGTTGCCAAGGTGCGCAAAGATGGCTCGTTGAGGGAGCTTTGCTCCGAAATGATGCACCAGCGACTCGTAGGAAATACCGTGGAAACCATAGCGACGAATTCCTGCGTCGAAGTAGCGCTGCGGAAGCGGCAGATGCGACGCGACTTCCGGAATCGTCTGATGAAATGCATCGTCGAAGCAGGCAAACTGTTTGGCTGAAGGAAAGATCGATTGCGCAGCCGCGATCAGCGACAGAGCCTGCGGGATATGCAATGGCGCAAAGTGGATTGCTGCGCGGAGCTGATCGAGGACTTGCGGCGTGATGAGTTGGTGTTTCCAGAGCTTGGGACCGCCGTGCACTACGCGGTGCCCGACGGCCACCGGTGTGTCGTCCGCATGTTGCCCTATTGCCGCGGCCACGGCGGCAAGCGCATCGCTTTGGGTTTCATGGATACGGTCGCGCTCGAGAAGCGAGGTTCCATCCGAAGAACGGATGCATAAGGACCCATGGTTTCGTCCAATGCCCTCAGCAGTTCCGGTCAGCAGCGGCTGTTCGTCGGTGGCGCCGCGACGGTAGACACCGAACTTCAGCGAAGACGAGCCGCTGTTGAGGACGAGAATGGGACTGTCATTGTCGGATAACTCTCTCTGGCCCAATTCTTTCGCCATTCCTACCCCGGCCATTTCCAGTTTCGAATTTCTTCTTTATCGATGCCTTCCGCATGGGCGTAGCTGACGCTCTCGATGATCTGGCCTTTCAACCACTCCTTGACGTGAGCGCCAGTCGTGCGCAGGCGCGGAACACGATCGATGACATCGATCGCCAAGTCAAAGCGGTCGATTTGATTAATGATGGCAAGCTCAAGCGGGGTATTAATGTTCCCCTTTTCCTTATAGCCGCGCACATGAATGTTGTCATGATTCCTGCGGCGGTAGCTGAGCTTGTGAATGAGCGAAGCGTAGGAATGAAAGTTGAAGATAACCGGCTTGTCAACGGTAAACAGAGAATCGAAATCGCGATCCGAAAGTCCGTGCGGATGTTCGCTCTCCGGCATAAGCCGGAAAAGGTCGACGACGTTCACGAAACGGATTTTCAAATCACGGAAGCGCTCCTTCAGAATTGCAACCGCCGCGAGCGACTCCATGGTTGCGATATCCCCGGCGCAGGCCATCACCACATCGGGATCGCTGCCGTCATCGCTGGAGGCCCAGTCCCAAATGCCGATGCCTTTGGTGCAATGCTTTACGGCGTCTTGCATAGGAAGGTATTGGAGATGCTCCTGCTTATCGGCCACGATGACGTTGACATAGTCGCGCGAGCGCAGGCAATGATCGGCCACACTCAGTAGGCAGTTCGCGTCGGGCGGCAAGTAGATGCGCACCACGTCCGGGCTCTTATTTGTGACCACATCGAGAAATCCCGGGTCTTGGTGCGTGAAGCCGTTGTGATCCTGCCGCCACACCAGAGAGGTGATGAGGATATTGATCGAAGGTACGGGCGCGCGCCAGGAGAGTTCCTTCTTCGACTTTTCGAGCCATTTGGCGTGCTGGTTGAACATGGAATCGATGATGTGTATGAAGGCTTCGTAGCTGGAAAACAAGCCGTGACGGCCGGTCAGCACGTAACCTTCAAACCAGCCTTCGAGCGTATGCTCGCTCAGCATTTCCATTACCCGTCCGGCGACATCCAGTTCTCCGCCGTCGGCGTCCTCCGGCTTGTATTCGGCGAGCCACGTCTTTTTCGAAGCGGCATAGATGGCGGTGAGCTTATTGGAGGCGGTTTCATCCGGGCCGAAGACGCGGAATGTATTCATGTTGCGGCGCATCACGTCCGCAAGAAAATGCGCGAGCACATCGGTCGGTGAGAGGTAGAGAGTACCCGGAGTCTTCAGGTTGACCGCATAAGCGCCGAACTCAGGCAGTTCGAGATCTTTGCGCAGCAATCCTCCATTGGCGTGGGGATTAGCGGAGATGCGGCGCGGGCCCGAAGGCGCAAGCTCCTGTAGTTCTGGAACCAGCGTTCCGTTGGCGTCGAATAGTTCTTCGGGCTTGTAGCTGCGCATCCAGTCTTCCACGATTTTCAGAGACTTTTTATTCGTAGCCGGGTCGGCCACTGGAACCTGGTGCGCCCGCCACGAACCCTCCACTTTGTGGCCGTCGACTTCCTTCGGTCCTGTCCAACCTTTGGGCGAACGAAGCACGATCATCGGCCATCGGGGACGCGTGGCGTCGCCGCTTGCGCGGGCATGCTGCTGGATAGAGCGAATTTCCAGCGTGCATTGCTCTAGCGTGGAAGCCATTTTCTGGTGCATGGTAGACGGGTCGTCGCCTTCGACGAAATACGGTTGGTGACCGTATCCGATCATCAGCGATTCCAATTCTTCGTGCGGAATGCGGGCCAAGACTGTGGGATTCGCGATCTTGTAGCCGTTGAGATGCAGCACCGGCAGGACGGCTCCGTCACGAATCGGATTCAAGAATTTGTTCGAATGCCAGGCAGTCGCGAGCGGCCCGGTCTCGGCCTCTCCGTCCCCGATGGCGACGGTGACGATGAGATCAGGATTGTCGAAGGCTGCTCCGTAAGCGTGCGAGATGGAGTAGCCTAGCTCGCCGCCTTCGTGAATAGACCCGGGCGTCTCCGGAGTGCAGTGCGAGCCGATGCCTCCGGGAAACGAGAACTGCCGGAAGAATTTGAGCAGGCCAGCTTCGTCGCGACTCTTGTCCGGATAAATCTCGGAGTAGTAGCCTTCGAGATAACAGTTGGCAAGTGTGGCCGGCGCACCATGGCCGGGGCCAGAAATGTACATCACATTCAGGTCGTACTTCTTGATAAGACGGTTCAGATGTACCCAAATCAAAGATTGCCCGGGATCTGATCCCCAATGACCGAGTAGGCGATTCTTAAAGTGCTCCGGCTTCAGCGGTTCACGCAGCAGAGGGTTCTCGCGAAGATAAATCATTCCTGCCGATAAATAATTGCAGGCTCGCCAGTAGGCATGGATCTTTCGCAGTTCCTCCGGCGTGAGAGGTGATGAAACCTCCCTTGCATCCGCAATTCGAGGTTCTCCGGCAATCATAGAAGGTTGGGTCATCACGAGAAGGGTCCTCCTGTTACCAGCTTAGACTGTTTTGATCCGGAAGTCTGGCCGGTTGACTTAGAGAATGATTGCGGCAGTTTCCTGGACTCAGAACCAAAGATAATTCTGCGGGAAGTTTTACACAACCTTCGGCCCTATAAAGTTTCACTGGTCATGATGAAAAGCGGCTTCATTTCGAAGCTCTTGTAGTGCGGCCGAAGGCGGTCGATGTTGTACTGCTCTTTTACATTCACGATTTTTTTTGAGGCCGTGACCGTATCGATCGGCAGATTATCGTAGCGGCCATTCCGGAGGACGACAACTCGTCCATGGATCTTCCTCAGGAGCAAATCCAAGGCCAGGTTGCCATAGGCCATGGGAACGATGGAGTCGATGGCGTCGGGATCGCCGCAGCGCACCAGATAGCCGAGTTTCTGATTAATCGTGTCGATGGATTTGCCCTGGTTGTATTTGGGCGAAAGCTCCTTCAGTTTCTCGGAAACCAACTCCCCAATGCCGCCGAGCTTCTTGTGTCCGAAGGCGTCAGTGGTTTCAGCCTCGAAGATCATCTCTCCGCCTTGGAACATCGCTCCCTCAGAAACCAGGACAACAGAATAGTGGCTGGGATTTTTTCGGCGATCCGACACCAGGAGCTCGGCGAGGCGCTCGATATCGAACTTGTGTTCCGGGATTACGCAGCGGTGTGCCGCCCCGGCCATAGTAGGCAGCATGGCAGTGAAACCCGCGTACCGCCCGAAGACTTCGAGGACCATAAAACGCTCGTGAGAGCCAGCGCTGGTGCGCAGACTGTTGGTCATGGAAATGGTGCGAGTGACGGCCGTGCTGAAGCCGATGCAGTAGTCCGTGCCGGGAACGTCATTGTCCATGGTCTTGGGAATGGCGACCACCCTCACGCCTTCCTGATAAAGGCGCACACCGTAGCTCAGGGTGTCGTCACCGCCAATAGGGATGAGGTGGTCGATGCCGAGCCAATCCAGATTCTTTAGAACTTCTTCCGTCAGGTCGTTGTTTTCGGCAGTATAGGTTGACTGCAGGTGAGCCGGCACGCTGGACTTTTTCACTTTACTGGGATTGGTGCGTGAGGTATGCAGAAACGTGCCGCCGGTGCGGCCGGTACGGTTGACCAGATCTTCCGATAGCGTCTGGAAATTTTCGCTGTTGTCATAGTCTTTTTCGCGGACAATGTCGACCAGTCCGGCCCATCCCCGACGAATGCCAATCACTTCGCAGCCCTCGCGCATGGCGCGAATGGTTACGGCGCGGATGGCTGGGTTCAGACCGGGCACGTCGCCGCCACCAGTGAGGATTCCAATCACGCCCTTTTTTGTTTTCACGTTGTCCTCCCGTGTCGCAGAACTCTGCGAGAGTCACATCCGGTTCGTTCTCGGTATTCACCTGCCTGCGGACCGGAAAGCGTCTAACCCGCATTCAGCGAAGCCAGCAGGAATACTAAAGGAGCGTTCCAGTTGATGGCGATTTCGTTCAATGAGTAGGCAGCCTGGTCGTCCTTATACATCTGCATCGGCGGACCCTTCGGCAGCAACGCAGCCACGCGGTCCGCGGGATGAGCATTGGGCCCGCCAGAGAGCAACCCGGGCCAGGGAGCGGCCATTTTGTCAGCCGCACTTGGCCGGTGGTGGGGATGCTGGAAGGCTTTCGATCCTAACTGTGTAACCCAGGACAAGTCGAAGCAATTGCGTCCGATCAGATAGTGGAGATTTTGCACGGCTGCGTGAGCGAAGCCCTCATTCCTCTGCAGGCGATCGGTCACGATCAGTTGCAGGGAGTGATTGCCCGCCACTCCGTTCGAACCCCAGACATAATCCGACAGGGAAAGCGTGTTTCCATACCCATTCTGCCGGCTGTTTTGGACCAAATTCTCCGCCGCCCGCACGCTGGAGTCACGAATCTGCGCCAATAACTCACTCGATCCGCCTTTCCGGTCCGCCATCGCGTAGGTCCAGAGCGAGAGGGCCGAAAGGTCATTCCAGGCAGGCGTTTTCACGCGTAGTCCGTCGTCGATCCGGAGATAGGCGACGCCAGCCTCGAATGCCCGGCGATATTGGTCCTCGCCGCTGGTGCGCCATAGTTCTGCGGCAGCCCAGAGCATTTCGTCGCGGCAGTCTTTGTCGCCGTAGTCCCCGGTGCGAATACCGCTGGGATTTTGGAAGCTCACATCCGGATTCTTGCTGGCCCACGCGTAGGCGCGTCGCGCCGCGTCCATGCAGCGGTTCGCGTAGGCGTCGTCAAAAGACCCATAGCAGCGCGCCGCGATCGCGGACACTGCCGCCAGATCGGCGCTCGCGCTCGTGCTCTTGTAAGGAGCCGATCCGGTACCAATGACATAGCTGATCAGATGATCGTCCTCGGGCATGATGAAGCCACAGAAATTCTCGCTGGTCTGCTTGTGCCATACGCCTCCGTCGGCGTCCTGCAAGCTAAGCATCCAATCGAGATTCCAACGAATCTCGGCGAGAAAGTCGGGGAGGTTGCCACCAGACTCAGGAATCTTGAGATCGAGGCTTCGCACCGCCGTGTTTGCCATTTCCCACGTCCAAAGCAGAGTTCCTGTGGATATACCGGAGTTCACCATATAGCGGCCATAGTCGCCGGCATCATGCCATCCTCCATGATTCTTGCAGGGACCGCTCTTTCCAGAAGTCGCGTGAAACTCCGATGCCAGATGACACACCGGATGCGAATAGCCGTTCCCCAGGTCCACATTGCAGCCGCAGCGCTGGCCGTAGTATCCCCTCATGGTGAGCCAGAGGGCAGGGCGATAAACATCATTTCCGATTTCAACGGGCGCGCTTTTGCCCGCATCGGTCTCGAGAACGTACATGCCAGGCTGGCGGACCGGCGAAAAGTCACAAACTTGAACGCGGTGGCCGGAAGCCGCGTCGTCGCGTGCCTCGCCGGGCTTGCCCCGCAGAACCACCGCTCCGCCGTTCACCGCACGTACTGTAAACATCTCTGACGCGGCGCGCAGAGTGGCGAGCTTCGTGGCATTTTCATGGTATCCAAGTTGATTGAAAACGATGGGGTTGGTATTGGACGCCGCCTCCGCCGCGATCCCCTTTGAATTCATCCACCAAGAATTCATCCGATACACTGGTGGGGCGGCAACTGCGCCCCCGCAAAGGGCCGCGATTTTGAGTAAATTTCTGCGCTGCATGAGTCCAGTGTATCTCTCCGAGGCACAGAGAGAACTCGGTTGGAACGGCAGTACCGGCGGGCGGAGTTGGAAATCCGATCGAGTTCCGCGGTCCGAGCGACGTGCGCCTTGGGGTTCTGTCGCTCATCGTCTCCGCCCCGGTCCCATCCTTGCCTGAAAAGAATTGACGGCGGAGTGGTCAGGCGCACGGAGAGTCTTTCACCGCGGCAGTTTCCTCCTACGCTGCCTTGCGAGGGACTTTCGCGCCTTTCTTGCGGGCTTCGGAAAGACCGATCGCAATCGCCTGCTTCCGGCTCTTGACCGTTCCGCCTTTTCCGCCGCGTCCTGACTTCAGCGTGCCTTTTTTCTCTCGGTGCATCGCGCTCTTCACGCTCTTGCCCGCCGCCTTTCCATATTTTCGATTGCTCGCAGATTTCCGTTGTGCCATGATTGGACCTCCCCAAAAACCTTAGAGGACCCAACGGCTCTAGAGGTTGGCGCCTGATTCCATCGCTGGCAAAATTTGACGCGGGAGCGAAAGGGCTCGAGAAAAATCGATGAGGCCAGCGTAGGAGTGAAACCACGCCGGCCTCATTGAGGAAGCTCTCAGAATAGCCAAGGCTACGCTGCCTTCTGTTTTCCGAAGCGAATTACGACTTTGGTATAGCCATCAATTCGACGGTCGAATTTCTCATACGCATCGGGAGCTTGTTCGATCTGAATTCGATGGCTGATCATTTTGCTTGGCTTGGCGCGGCCGTTTACGATCAGATCACGCAAATATTCGTTGCATTTCTTGACGGGCGCTTGCCCGCTGCCCATGGTGATCCCCTTGTCGAAGAATTCTGCGATTGAAAAAGGGAAGATGCCTTTCTTGGCATGCTCACCATTGCCACGGGACGAAATTCCTGCGCTGGCGTCCTGACAAAAAACCTGCGGAATGCACAATCCAGCAAGTTGAGCGGGAGAATCGATCCGCCTTGAATCAGCTTTGAGCCAAGGAGATCAAAGCCGCCGGCATGTAAGTTGCCACTCAATCTGCGGCCGAAGCTGTATCCCTCTTGGTAATGTCGGTAACCGCCCGCCTCGCACTTGCGATGGCGCCATGCACGGTACCGTTATTCCCCGTGATATCCGCGGCCTCGCCTGCGAAGAACAACGTGTTCTTCACGGGACGGCCTAAGACTTCTGGCGCATCGGCGGCTCCTGGTTTCACATAGCTGTAAGCGCCGCGCGAATACGGAGCGGACTGCCAGTCGTGGAAATACGCAATTTCCAGCAGGCTCTCCATTTCCGCTGTATCAACCCCCAATAAGCCGCCGAGAGTCTGCAAGGCCCGCGTAGCAATAGGCATATTTTCCGATTCGAGCTTTTCGGCACACCGCCACGGAGCCCATCCGGTGATGGCAGGAAATCGATCAGGCATAGCGGTCCACCAGGTTGGGAACCAATCGTCTTGCGAAAAAAGAAAGCCCATATCCGCTAGCGTTCCATCCGGTCTTCCATTCGAATGGATTCGATCCCAGAAACGCTCGCGAAAGTGAAGAACGACACGGAGGACTTTGCCCATCTTCATTCCAGCAATCGCGTCCAATTTATCCTGGGGGAGAGTGGGAGAAAACTCGATCGCCCCGGGCTCTCCCGGCTGAGCTTGCAGGACCCCAAGGGGAACGGTCACGAGCACTCGGCTGGAATGCAGCGACATGGGGCGGTCTAAGACTCTCGACGATCTATCAAGGTGGGCTGCAGCTGAACATGCCGCTGCGCAATCGCATTGCGCAGGCCGACGCTGCGCGCGACGCGCTGCAATTACGGCAGGCACAGGGGCGCACCGCAAAACTGGAGAACGACATCCGCCAGCAGATCGAGAATGCCGCCATCGCCGTGGAGAACGCGCATCAGGCGTACGCCGCGGCCGTCGAGAGTCGAAATTATCAGCAGCAGCTTCTGCAGGCCGAGATCGATAAATTCGCGGTAGGGGCGAGCACGAATTTTATGATTGTGCAGGACCAGTCGTATTTGGCCCAGGCGCGTTCCACCGAAGTGGCGGCCCGCTCCGACTGGATGAAGGCCCGCTTGTCCCTGGATCGGGCGCTTGGCAATTTACTGGAAAAGAATAACGTCTTGTTTGACGATACGATTCGGGGACGGACGCGGTGAGGGGTTGGAATCTTTGAGAGCGTGGTTTTCCGGGCC
Organism: Candidatus Sulfotelmatobacter sp.; assembly: GCA_036514015.1. Classification (GTDB taxonomy): domain Bacteria; phylum Acidobacteriota; class Terriglobia; order Terriglobales; family Acidobacteriaceae; genus Sulfotelmatobacter. The sequence goes on along the minus strand of DATBYA010000023.1, from coordinate 54,113 downwards.
GACATCGGTGGCGCTTTTGTCGTGCTGAGCTTGGTCGATCTTCTGGACGTCCTGCGGCGCTTTTGCCTCCATTCGTCCAGCCAGAGCCGCGCTGAGAACCACGGCGGAGCTTTTGCCAAGGAACCGGCGACGATCCCATGAGTGGTCGGATGGCTCAGCGGTGGACCTGGACTTTGAAGACATAGGCTCTTCCTTCCTTTCCATCTAATATCGACGGCAGGATCGAGTTTACAGGCAAATCCGCGTTGGCAACTCACGGCCGAGAACGATTAGCGTTGGGAATGCGGTGCACGCGGTAACACCACTCTTACCAGGCACCCTCGACCGCCGGTTCGGTTGGAAATTTCGATCCTTCCGCCGTGGGCCTCAGCAATCTGACGAGAGAGGACAAGGCCAACTCCGCTCCCGCTCGGTTTTGTCGTATAGAAGGGAGTGAACACATTCGCGGGATTTAAAAGACCCGGACCGTTATCTTCGATAAGCAGATTCACATCTGCTTCGGTAACGTCCCATCGCACCCCAACTTTTCGATCCACCTCTGAACCTGAACTCGAGTCTAAGTCCGATGTTCGGTTGAAGTGTCTGGTCGGAACCACAGCGGAAGAGAGTTCGAGAACGGCGTCCGCAGCATTCCGCACCAGGTTGATGAGCATTTGTTCCAGCTGATCCGGATCGGCGGTGAACAACAAGTCTGGTCCCGCCTGTACGCCTACTTTCACTCGAGTTTCCAGACTTGCGACTCTCGCCACCAGCTTGCCCAATTCCACTTCGCGCAGCATGGGGGCAGGCATCTGCGCCAGTTGGCGATAGGCTTCAAGAAAACGGTGCAGAGAAGCGGAACGCGCCTCGATAATCTCCAGCCCGTGTTGCAAGTCGTTGCGTACATCGGGATCCATGGCCGTGGTGGAGACTCGCGAATTGAGACTTCCGGCAATCGACTTGATCGGTGCCAGCGAGTTGCTCAGTTCATGTCCTAAGACCCGGATCAGCCTCTGCCAGGCCCGCCGTTCTTCTTCGCGCAAGGCGCGACTTACATCCGAGAGAACCACCAGAGTGTGCGGCACGCCGTTTTGGCGAAACGAACTTCGCCGTAACAGCCAGCGCGCTTGCGAGTCCTCCTTGAGGTCGAGTTCCACTAGGCTTTCCGTGTCGCCGGCGAGACATTTCTGCAAGTTCAGCTCGGCGGCGCTGCGGCCCAGCATCCGCGCCTTCGATTGCCGTAGCAGGTGCTCACCGGCAGGGTTCACCAGACGCAGGATGGATGCGGGATCGAAAGCAAATAAGGGGGCGTCAATCTCGTCGACCACGCGCTGCAGCAGCGCAGTCGCTTCAATGGCGCGGATTTTCTCGTCGGACAGCATGTCGGCCAGGGCGTTTACTTCCAGAGAAAGTTCTCCGAGCGCATCCTCAGCCACGGCATTTCGCGCGCGGAAAGAATAATCTTCCTCCCGCAAGGCACCGATTACGTTGGAAAGAGTTTGCAGCGGCCGCGTGGTCTGTTCCTGGAGCGCCAAGGCCAACAACCACCAGGCGAACAGTTCGAAGGCGATGAGCGTGAGTCGCGATTCGACGGACCAGGGCTGCATCCAAACCAGCACGACGCTTACCAGAAGGCCGGGGAAGGCAACCAGGAAACAATAGAGGCCTACTCGGTGTTCGTAGCGGAGTCGAGCTCGTTTTCGCGGCCGGGATGCACTTTTCGGCGGCGAGCTAGACGCCATATTTCTCCATCCGACGGTAGAGGGCTCCGCGGCTTAGTCCAAGCGCCTCGGCAGCCTGGCTGACGTTGCCCTGGTAACGCTGAAGAGCTTTCCGCACCAGCATGGTCTCCACAGCCTCCAGACTGAGATCTTCCAGCCCCTGACTGGGGGCGCGCTGCGAACTCAGCGACAGATCCGCCGGCTGGATTTCCTCGGTGCGGCACATCAGGACAGCGCGCTCAATGGTGTGGTCCAGTTCCCGCACATTCCCCGGCCAGGAATACTGCATCAACGTCTGGACGGCAGCGGAATCAAAGCCCTGCACTGGCCGGCGATAGCGGGCGGCATAGCGAGCGAGAAAATGCGCTGCCAGCGCGGGGATGTCTTCACGGCGCTCGCGCAACGCCGGTAGATGGATCTCGACAGTGTTCAGACGAAACAGCAGATCCTCACGGAATTGTCCGGAAGCGCAAGCTGCGGAAAGATCGCTATTGGTGGCCGAGAGCACGCGAACGTTGACCCGACGGGAGCGCGACGATCCCACCCGCTCGATTTCGCCCGATTCCAGAACGCGCAACAATTTTGCCTGCTGGCGCAGGGGAACATTGCCGATCTCGTCGAGAAAAATGGTGCCCCCGTCCGCCAGTTCGAAACGCCCGATGCGATCGGTACGAGCATCGGTGAATGCACCCTTCACGTGACCAAACAATTCGCTTTCAAAGACGCCATCGGGAATCGCTCCCGTGTTCACCGCTACCAGCGGACGCGGGGCCCGCGCAGATAGCGCATGCAAAGTTTGCGCCACGATTTCTTTTCCGGTTCCGTGCTCGCCCGTGATCAGCACATTCGCGTCGGATGGACCTACTCGCGCAAGGGTTTCGAGTACAGACTGCATGGCCGGTGCGCTGGCGATGAACTCCGGGCGGCCTTCGGCACGAAGCAGGCGGTTTTCTGCCTCCAACCGCGCCGCCCGCTGCAGGGCACGATGCAGTTCCACTTGAGTGCGAAGGATCGAGAGCAGCCTGTCGTTCTCCCAGGGCTTCTGCACAAAGTCTCTCGCTCCACGCCGCATAGCCTCAACCGCCAGTTCGACATTGGCCCATGCGGTCATCACAATTACCGGAACCGTGGCGTCCAGGGACACAATTTGCGAGAGCAAATCGAGACCCTCCTGTCCGGAAGTGGTATCCCGGGTGTAGTTGAGGTCGATCAGCACCGCATCATAAGAACTACTGGCGAGGGCTTCGCGCACTAAGGCGGGCGAACGAACTTTGTCCACCTTGTAGCCGTGCGGACGGAGCAGCAACTCCAGCGCCTCCAGAATGTGCTCCTGGTCGTCGGCGGCAAGCACTCGCGGAGGCGCACCCACCTCCTGCTTGAGAGCGGATAGTTCCAGTTCCCCGGATTTGGCCGAAGTGGGCATACGGATTTACGGCGACTGGCGCGAAACCACGCCCGTGATCGCGTCCTGCAACAGTATGCCATTATGTTCCAAAGTTGCGCCGGTGGTGCGATCCAATTCAACTTTAGCCTTCTCGTATGTGGTCATCGCGCTCACCAAATCCAATTCCGCCAAAGCAAGATCGTGCTGGGCGGAGAGCGTTTGATAACTCGACCCCGATCCCAACTCTTGTTCTTTTTTCGTGATGTCGAAGGTGCGTTGGGCCAGGTCTCGCGCCTTGCGCGCGGCCTGAACCCGGGCGCCGGTCTGGTCCAGCGCATACTGGGCATTGCGCACTTCGATGCGAACCTGCTTCTTCAACTGCTCCATGCGCAACTCGGACTGGCGATACTCCAGCTCGGACCTGTACTGGTCCGCTTTGGCGACTCGATTTCTTATGGGAATGTTCAGGCTCAGTCCCAAGTAGTAATCCGGAGAGGTGTTGTTGAAAGCGTTTTGCATAGCGCCAATAAAATCGACGGGGACCGTCGAAACATTTTGGCCGAGGTTGTAAGCGGGATTCAGCGGCCCGGCGAGACCCGAGCCTCCATAAAAGCCGACCAAGGAGAGCGACGGCAGCAGGGCATTGCGGGCTGCCCGGCGACTGATTTGCCGGTTCACCAGGTCGATGTCAGTCTCCGCCAGCTCGGGCCGGCTATGCAGCGCTGTGGAGATCAACTCCGCGATCGGCGCGCTGGCCACGGTCTCGACCGTCTGCATCCGGTCTGTTGGAATCACGCGCATCGCTTCGAGCACTGGATCGTCAAGGCTTTTGGTGATCGCGTTCTTCATCAGCGTCTCCTGGAGCTGGAGACTGGTGCGAGCTACAGTCAAGTCCTGGTCGCGGCGTGAAACTTCCGCCTCGGCGCGCATTACATCCATAGCGGGAGCGCTCTCCAACTGCAACTGTTTCTTGGTGTTATCGAGGGTCTGCTGGGCGAACGCAAACGATTGTTCGTTCACCTGCGTCTGCTCGTAGGCGCTCACCAGGTCCCAGTAAATATTCTCGATTTGCGTGACCGTGGCGACCACCTGGTCTTTGAAGGCGATGTCGGAGATTTTCTTGTTGTTCTGCGCAATCCGCAAGTAGCGGAGGTTCGGGCCAAATCCAAAACCTGCGAGCAATTGCTGCTGAAATTCAAGGCGAAATGTGGAACTCAGCGTAGGAGACAGGTTAAAGTACGGGCTATTGGTCGTTTGCCGGGAGTTGCTGAAAGAGAAACTGACGGTGGTTCCAGTGGCGAAAGCCTGACTGTAGAGGGCGTTCAGCTGGCCGGTGTTGAGCTGCAGGGACGGTACTCCATAAATCTGAAAGTTAGCGACCGGAGAAGTTTGATGTTCCTCGCCACCATTGAGGCTGAGCAATGGGTCGTAGGACGATACGTTGGTTCCCGTGCCCAGTGTAGATTGAACCAAGCCGGAAGCGCCGGCTCCGGCCCCGCCCGCGCCCCCGCTCGTACCGCCTGCGCCCGCTCCCGGAGCTCCCGTGCCGAAGCCTCCAATGCCGCCGCCCGGAGTTCCCTGGACGACTCCGGTATTGACTCCGCGAAAAAACCCTCCGGCTTGCGTGCGTAAAATGTCAGTGTTCGCAATCGGAAGATTGTAGCGAGCGATGGCCAAATCCAGATTATTCTCCAGCGCAAGATCAATCGCGTCCTTCAGTGAAAGAAAAAGTTGGCCGTCGCGGATGAGTTGGTCGAGACGTGGTGAATTCGCCAGCACCGGCTCTGGAACCTGGTCGGCCTGGTAGGCGTTCAACGGGTTGTGCGACTTTGGCATTTCATACTGGACCGGAATTGCGGTCTGCTGGGTGTTCACGGCGGGGGTTGCTCCCTGGGTCGGCGGTGCCGGGGTCTGCGCCGCCAGGCCGGCAACCAGAGTCCCACAGAAAAAGGTGGCCGCGATCGCGCGTTTCAGGAATCCGAAAGCGTATGAACTCACGATGCGCTGACCTCCGTGGGCTGGGGGAGTGCGGGATTCGCCGTGTCTCCCACCAACCATCCGTCCCGCAACTGAATGGTGCGGTTTCCGTAACTCGCGTTGGTCTCTGAGTGGGTGACCTGCACGATGGTGGTTCCTTGTTGGTTCAGTCCGAGAAAAAGTTCCATAATCTCCTTGGCTTGACCCGAGTGAAGATTGCCGGTCGGCTCGTCGGCCAGCAGAAGCGGTGGTTTGTGAATTACGGCACGAGCGATTCCCACCAACTGCTGCTGCCCCCCCGAGAGTTGGCTGGGGTACAAGTCCTTTTTGGCCACAATCTGAAAGCGATCCAGCGTGTCTGCCACAAGACTCTGCCGTTCGCGGCGCGGGATGTCTTTGTAAGAAAGCGGCAAATCGATGTTTTCCTGAACCGTGAGGTCGTCGAGCAGGTGATAGCTCTGAAAAACCATTCCGATGTTGCGCTTCGCCAGTTCCGCGCGTTGCTTGCGCTTCATCTGGTGTACCCCCTCTTCGCGAAACCAATACTCCCCTTGCCAGGCATCGTCGAGCAGCGCCAGGGCATTTAACAAGGAAGACTTGCCGGCGCCCGAGGGCCCCATGATGGTGATGAATTCACCGGCGCGAATCTCGAGATTAATTCGCCGGAGCACCCAGGTTTGCCCGGAGCCGGCTTTGTAGCTGCGTTCGATATTTTTTAGTTGGATCACTTCACCCTCAATTCATGCATCCGGATTTTTCTACTCGCATCGCAACGCCACCATGGGATCGACGCCGCTGGCGCGCCGGGCGGGCCAATAGCTGGCCGCAACGGCAACACCGCTCAACATCACCACGACGGCGCCAAACGTCAGTGGATCGGAGGGAGGGGTGCTAAACAACAGGCTGGACATCAAGCGAGTCAGAGCCAAGCCTCCCGCCACCCCCGCAGCTACCCCGGCCAAAGCCGGGGCCATGCCGTGGAGAACGATCAATTCCAGAACATCGCGCCGCTGCGCGCCTAGAGCCATACGGATACCGATCTCGCGCGTTCGCCGCGAGACCGAATAGCTCATCACGCCGTAGATGCCTACACCCGCCAGCACCAAGGCCACCACGGCAAACGCACCCAGCAAGACAACATAAAACCGGGATTGGGCTGTGGCTTCGGCGACTACCTCGTCGATCGTCTGAACTTCAGACAGCGGTACGTTCTTGTCTAGTGAATGAACCGCTCCGCGAATTGCCGGGGCAGCGGCCGCAGGATTACTGCCGGTCCGTATCACCAATGTCAGGTAGGCAAAGGGCGGGGACGGGTTCTCGAGATAATCTCGAGTCTGCAGGTAGGGCAGAAATACTTCTTCCGCGGGCGGACTTATCCAGCTGCCGCGCACGGTGTTTTTCACTACGCCGACCACGGTGAGCCATGACGGATGTTTCCCAGGATCGTTGAAAGTGATTCGCTTGCCGAGCGCCTCTTCGCCGGGCCAGTAGCGGCGAGCGAGATAATCGTTGATCACGACCACTCCGGGGGCGCGTAGATCGTCAGCTTCGGCAATATCACGGCCGCGCAGGATGGGGATGCGCATGGTTGCGAAGTAACCCGGAAAAACCACTCGATATGTGGCTCCCGGCTCTTCTCCCGGGCGGGCCGCCGCACGGCCTTCCACGTGGAACGGCAGCTCCCACTCGTCACCCGCCAGCGGCAGATGATTGATGGCGCCGACGGATTGAACTCCCGGAGCGGCTCCAACTTTCAACAGGACCTGTTTGTAGAAATTCTCCGTGTGCCCGGCGGATTGTTCCTCGGTACCGGCAACTCCCACCACCATCGAAAGCAAGTTGTGAGGATCGAATCCTGGGTCCACGTGTTGCAGAGCGAAAAAGCTGCGGAGCATGAGGCCGGCGCCGGCCAACAGCACCACCGCCAGAGCAAATTCGGAAGCCACCAGAAGTCCGCTGAACCGATTGCGGGCCAGTCCATCGCTGGAGCCGCGCTCGCCCTCTTTCAGTGCGTCACTGAGATTTACCGAAGTGCCTCTCCACGCCGGAGGCAAACCGAAAACCACTCCGGTCAATAAGGAGATACCCAGAGCGAACAGGAGCACATGGCTATCCACTCCGACCGTATCGACGCGGGGAATATCGGCGGGCCCGAGAGCAAGCAGAACTCGCACGCCCCATATCGCGAGCAACAAACCAGCGCCTCCACCGAGTATGGCAAGAAGCAAGCTTTCCGTAAGAAACTGGCGCATCACGGCCCAGCGCCCCGCGCCCAAGGCCGAGCGCAACGCAGTTTCTTTTTGCCGCGCCGTCGAGCGTGCCAGCAGCATGTGGCTGACATTGGCACAGGCAATCAGCAGCACGAAGCCCACGGCGGTAAGAAGTACGAGAAGCGCGGGACGGACATTCCCAACCACCTTCTCGCGAAGGGGAAGAACTTGCATGTCCTGATTCGTGCCAGGAAATTCGCGCTCCAGGCGTCCGGTAATACCCGCCATCTCAGCCTGCGCCTGCTGCAGCGTGACACCAGGCTTCAACCGGGCAAAGACACGGAGTGAAGCACCGCCGCGGTCGGTTTGCCGCGCGCCAAAAGCGAGCGGCGCCCACAACTCTGCCTTGGTCGCCCAAAAGGGAGCGAACTTAAACTGACGCGGCATCACGCCGACGACGGTATAAGTTTGACCGCTTAGCGCCACCGATTGGCCGACAACGCCGGGGTCGCCTGCGAAGTGGCTTTGCCACAGACTGAAGCTCAACAGCACTTCGTTCTCTTTGCCGGTCTCTTCTTCTTCCGGCAGGAATGCCCGCCCCAGCAAGGGCTGCACTCCGAGCATTGCAACAATCGCCGGAGATACATGCAACGCCCACAGCTTTTCCGGATTGTTCCTGCCGGTCAGGTTCGGAGTCCAGTACTCCGCCGCTCCAATCTGCTCAAATACGTGATTCTGGTCACGCCAATCCAGGAAGTTGGCCGGAGCTACCGGATTGCGGCCCTTTTCCAGGATTACCACCAGGCGGCTATCGTCTTTATAAGGAAGCGGGCGCAGCAAGACTGCGTTCACCACGCTGAAAATCGCGGCGTTCGCTCCAACGCCCAGTGCTAGCGTAAGTATGGCCACCGCCGAGAAGCCAAGGTTCTTGCGCAGCTGGCGGAGCCCGTGATGGGAGTCCCGCAGAATTCCAGTCATGATTCCGGCCATCGAAATTCCCCTCATCATTCGTACCTCAGCGCCACCATGGGATTGATCCTGGATGCGCGTCGCGCGGGAATAAATCCCGCGATTGCCGCAACCATTCCCAGCAGTAAAACAACGGCGATCAAGGAGAGCGGATCGGTACTCTTCAACCCAAACAGAAAGCTGTTCAACAAGCGGGTGGCGGCCAGCGCCAAAGGAATTCCCACCAGCAGGCCGATGGCCACCAGCACCATGCCTTCGCGAAGTACTAATCCCATCACATCGCCGCGCCCTGCTCCGAGCGCCATCCGCACACCGATTTCGCGAGTGCGGCCAGCGACGGTATAAGAGATCACTCCGTAGAGTCCGACACAGGCGAGCAGCAATGCCAATCCCGCGAAGAATGTCGAAAGTTTCGCAAGAGCAATCTGGTCGCCGGCGCTGTCTGTGATCAAGGTGTCGAGCGTCTCCACGAATGAAATTGGCAGACGGGGATCGGCGGCTTTGATCTGTCCGAGCAGGGTCGTGACCGCCCCGGATGCTGCGCCACTGACCTGAGCCTCGATCACGATTTGCTCTGGATCGGGCACCTGCTGAAAAGCCATGTAGAACCGCGGCCGGACCTCTTCGCGGATACCGCTACCGTGGTCCTTGGCATTGTGGGAAACGCCGACGATGGTCAGCGGCTTGTCGCGCCAATCCGGATCGTCGATCATGAATTGGCGCCCGATCGGGTTCTGCCCGGCAAAGAAGTGCTTGGCCATGGCTTCGTTCACTACGGCAACGCGGGTTGATGTAGCCGTATCCTGCGCCTCGATGTCCCTGCCGGCGAGCAGGGGAATGCCCACGACCCCGAAGTAATCCGCTCCAACGTAATCCTCCAGCACGCTTCGATCACGAGGACCGCTCGCGATGAAACCGGGCACGATAATGGCATCACTCGATTCACTTCCCGAGAACAATCCATTCGTCGAATACGTCACCACGCGTACTCCGGGTGCGGCCGCAAGACGAGCGACCAGATCCGTCGCCAGCAGCTTCATGTTGCTGATGCTGTAACTCGCGCCGATAGGATCGAGCCGCGCGATGACCAGGCGATCGCGAGAGTAGCCAAAATCCTGCGTCATCAATTTCTGCAGGCTGCGGACCAGCAGACCGGCGGCAAACAGCACTAACAGCGACAGCGCGACCTGGCCGGCAATCAATCCCTTGCCCCAGGTGAATCGTGAGCCCGGCTCCGGAGTCGCCCGAGTCGCGTTTTTCAAGGCGGGAGTGACGCGTACTTTCAAAGTTTGTAACGCCGGCACCAGACCGAAGACGATTCCTGTCAGCAGCGAGACTGTGATGGTGAAGGCCAGCACCCGCCAGTCTGGAGCCAGCGGAAGGGTGGTATGGGATCCGAGAAGCTCCACCAGCAGCCGCACACCCCAAATCGCCAGCAGCGAACCGATGACACCGCCGAGAAGCCCCAGGACCACGCTCTCGGTCAGAAGCTGTTGCATCAGACGCCCTTGACGGGCGCCAATCGCCAACCGGACCGCAATCTCACGACTTCGGCCGGAAGCGCGGGCGAGCAGCAGGTTGGCAACGTTTACGCAGGCAATCAGCAGTACCAAACCAACAATGCCCATCAGCAGGAGTAAGGGCATACGGTAGTCGCCCCGCAGGGCAGAGATCCCACCCCCGCCCGCAACCACGGGGATGCGGTCGTCGTGAATTGCTTTCCGATCGTCGGATGAAAGTGCAGCTCCGTAATCTGCTTTAAGCGCCTGCTGAAACACGATGTTCAGATTGGCTTCGGCCTGGGCAGGAGTAGTGTTTGGCTTCAGGCGCCCGATCAGCGACAGCCAGGAATTGTTCCCTGAGGTGCGCCAGTGTCGTCCGCGGATAATCTGCGGCTGCATGCTCAAGGGAATAAACAGAGACATCCGTTCGCCCACCACATCGCCGCCGAACCTAGCGGGCGCGACGCCGACAACTGTGACGGGATACCCGTTCAGCCGAATATCTTTACCGATGATCGCGGAAGAGAGCGCGAACTTTCGCTGCCAATATTCATAACCCAACACGACTACGGGATTGGCGCCTTCAGCCGTATCGTCAGCATCGGAGAACAAACGCCCAGCGGCGGGCTCGAGGCCGAGCACGGTGAAATAATTTCCGCTCACCATGCGTCCCGAAATTTTTTCGTCCGGAAGCTCACCTTGGCCGGTCTCCACTTCAAGGTGATGGTCCGTGGCAGCGGCGCATAGTCCGGTAAACACTGAGTTCCCATCGCGCAATTCCTTGTAGAGCGGATAGGAAAAAACATCGGTGCGCGGGGTTCCGTTGGAGCGTGAGTTGGCGTGGGTGGGATCGCCGACCACGACCAACTGCCGCGGTTCTCTCACCGGCAGCATCTTCAGTAGAAGCCCATTCACTACCGTGAAAATGCCCGTATTTGCGCCAATGCCAAGCGCCAGAGTGACGACGGCCACGGCTGTGAAGCCGGGGCTCTTGCCTAACTGCCGCAGCGCGTAACGAAGATCCTGGAAAACTCGATTCATAGTATTCTTCCTATTCGTAGCGCAATGCCACTATGGGATCGACCTGGGCTGCGCGGCGCGCGGGAATGTAGCACGCCAACAGAGCCACGAGCCCGAGAAAAATCGCGCTTCCCGCGAAGGTGACCGGATCGCTAGGCCTTACCCCAAACAACAACCCGGACATGACCGGCGTGAGCACGAGGGCCGAGAAGGTGCCAGCCCCAACCCCCAGCAAGAGCAATTTCATTCCCTGACCGACAACCAAGGACAAAACATCGTTTTGCCGCGCACCCAGAGCCATGCGGATTCCAATCTCGCGGGTTCTTTGCAATACGCCGTAGGAAATAACTCCGTACACGCCCACCGAGGCCAGAAGCAACCCGAGGACAGCCAGAGTACCCAGAAGGGCAGCCGTGAATCGGCGGGAAGCGATCGAATCCGAGAGCACCTGGTCCATGCTTGCGATGTTGGAAACTGCCTGTTGTGGATCAGCCTTCATCACTTGCTGCCGGACCTCCTCGGCCAGATTCAGAGGGGCCGATTTCGTACGCACCACGAGCGTGAGATATCCGATTCTGTATTGCGCATGCGGCAGATAGATTTGTGTGGTGGCAGGCGCATCCAAAGCCGCCTGCTTGACGTCTTGGACGACGCCTATCACTGTGCGCCAAGGTTGAGGGGAATAGTCAAATCCTGGCACCTTCAGGTGCCGACCGATGGGATCTTCATTCGGCCACCAGCGCTGAGCCGCGGTACTCGAGACGAGAGCGACCAGCGGGGCGCTTTCATTATCCGATTCGCTGAAAAGTCGTCCTCGAAGCAGACGAATTCCGAGGGCGCGCAGATAACCCGGCGTAACGACGTATCGCTCGGGATAAGGCATCTGGCCCGGATCAAAGACAAACCCCTCCGGCTCGGTGCCAGCGCTGTCGAAATTGGTACCCAGCGGCAGCACGTTGACGGCGCCCGCGTACTCCACGCCCGGCAGCGCATTGACTCTTGCCAGCAGTTCGCGATAGAAAATCAGCGGCTTCTCCGTTCCTTCCGGATACTTGGCGGAGGGCAGGCCGATATCCATTGTGAGAATTCGATCAGACCGAAAACCTGGATCGACGCCGTAGAGCTTGCTGAAGCTGCGCAAGAGCAGTCCGGCGCCGGCCAGCAAAACGAGACTCAGTGCAATCTCACTTATTACCAAAGCTCCGCGGAAGGCCTGGTGGGCCGCGCTGGCGCTTCGCGTGCCTTCCTGTAGGGCGTCGATGAGAGAAGCGGCTGAGACCCTAACGGCAGGAACCAGCCCAAACAATAAACCCGTCACTAGACTCAGGCATGCGGTAAATGCAAGCACACGACCATCCAGGGAAATGCCCACGAGCTGAGGAATGACTTTGGCGCCGATGGCCACAATCATCTTGGTGCTGCCGAATGCCAGCAGAGTTCCGACTAAGCCACCGTACAGCGCGAGCAACAGGCTCTCGGTCAGAACCTGCTGAACCAGCCGCGCCCGATCCGCACCCAGGGCTGACCGGATTGCAACTTCCTTCTGACGTGCGGTAGCGCGCACTAGCAGCAGATTGGAAAGGTTCGCGCAGGCGATTAGAAGCAGAAAGCCGATGGCTCCTAGCAAAACCAACAGAGCCGGCCGCAACCCGACCGCAATGTCGTCATGCAGACTTACGATGCGAATGCCGGTGCTCGAGTAGTCAGCGGGAAATTGCTTTGCCAGCCCCTGATTGATGACCCGCAAATCGGATTGCGCCTGCTGAACCGAAACTCCCGGTTTCAGACGGGCGATGGCACGCAAGTGCCGCGACAATCTTTCTTTGTCGTCATGTTTCTCCGTGGCCGGCCGGTAAAACTGCGCCGGACCGTCCACGAGCGTAACCGGCAGCATGGGAAAATTCTTCGGCGTCACACCGATGATGGTGTATGGCTTCCCGTTCAAATTAACTTGCCTACCGACCGCGCTGGGATCGCCCCCAAACCGGCTCTTCCATAGGCCGTAGGTCAAAATTATGACTTGGTCCTTGCCCTCGATCTGCTCCTCGGGAATGAAATCACGGCCCAACATCGGATTGATCCGCATCAAAGACAGATAACCATCCCCGACCTGCATACCCGGAATGCGGGCAGGATCGCCCCCTCCGGTAAAAGTCGCGCTCCAGTTGCCAAAGGCCACAATATTCTCGAAGACGTGATTCTGCGAACGATAATCGTCGATGTCGGTGAACGACAGCTGATCGCGTTGGTCTCCGTCGCGCCCAACGCTCCATAGCAGCGCCAGTTGTTGGGGATTGTGATAGGGCAGGTTGCGTATCAGAACTCCATTGGCGACGCTGAAAACAGCCGTATTGGCTCCGATGCCCAGCGCGAGCGTCAGCACCGCCACCAGGGTGAAGGCGGGACTCTTGCGCAGCTGCCGCACCGAATAGCGGAGATCCTGGATCAGTCCGTGTAGGATCAGTCCATTCATATTGTTCGTCCTTACTCGTAGCGCAATGCTTCCATCGGATCCACCTTCGCCGCGCGATGCGCGGGAACATAAGAGGCAACCAGCGCTGAAATCGCAAGAACGGCAGCGACTGCGACCAGCGTGGCTGCGTCCCAGGAGCGCACTCCAAAAAGCAGCCCGCGAATCAGGGTTGCGGCGCCGATGGAACAGAGAATGCCCGCCGCAATTCCAACTCCCGCCAGCCATCCCGCTTCTTTCATGATGAGTTGATAGACAGAGCTGCGTTGCGCGCCTAGCGCCATGCGCACGCCAATCTCCCGGGTTCTCTGGTTTACCGAGTACGCGATCACGCCGTAGAGACCGACCACCCCCAGCAACAATGCCATTGCGGCGAAACCGCCTACCAGCCAGGCCGATGAGCGGTGAAGGTACGCTGTCGGTGAATCGTTGATTTTGTCGGTCATGGTCATTTCATTCAGCGTGCCGAGGCCAGCATCGATGTCATGGATGGTCGCGACCAGCGTGGGTAGCAAAGATTGCTCGGGCTGCGACGTCCGCACCACGAGAGAGAAATAATTGTCGGGATCCTGGTTGAACGGATAATAGACAGCCGGCCAAATCTCCGAATCCAGCGCGCCATCTTTAATGTCGTCCACCACGCCGACGATTTCCTTGATCGACTTGGGCGTCAACTCGGTGTCGCCAATCCTCTTACCGACAGGATCTTCCCCGGGAAAGTACTTCTTTGCCAGGGTCTGGTTAATGATGACTACCAGAGGTTTTGACGGATCCTCGGCATCGGTGAAGTAGCGGCCGCGCAAAAGCTTAGCCTGCAGTGTGGAGAAAAACGCAGAACTCACGTCCCGCTGGTTTACTTCATTGTGCTCGCCATTGTAGGGACGGCCCACAAACCGGATCCAATCCGTATCGCCGTTAAAGCTCACGGGCAACACACTCGAGACGCCCGCAGACTGCACTCCTGGCAAGCTTGCCACCCGGTTTATGATCTGTCGCTCGACCGCAACAACCTGCTCATCCTTTGCATAGCTGGCCTGGGACAGTGCGATTTGCACCGTGGCCAGATGATCGGTCCGGAATCCGACATCTACATGCAGCAGTCGATAGAAACTTTTCCCCAGGAGTCCAGCGCCGACCAGCAGAACGACAGCAATCGCCAGTTCGATGACCACCAGGTTCGAGCCGAAACGGCGCCACAAGGTTCCGGCGTAACCCCGACCGCCTTCGGTCAGTCCCTCTCGCAGTTTCGTCAACGGCAGGCGCACCAGGGGAGGCAGAGAGAACAGTGCCGCCGCGAACAGCGCTACGGCCACCGCAAAGACCAACACATGCGAGTTCAGCCGGAGCCCGCTGAGGTATGGCATGCTCGCCATCATGTCCTTTGAGATCAGGCGAGTAAGCAGTTGCATAGCGGCAGCAGCAACCAGCAGTCCAAGCGACGTACTTGCCGCTACCAGCACCAAGCCTTCCGTAATAAACTGGCGAATCAATCGCCCGCGGGACGCCCCCAACGCTCCACGCACGGCAATCTCACGCCTGCGAATTTCGGAGCGGACTAACAGCAAGCTCGACACATTTACGCAGGCGATGACCAGCAGCAGGCCCGCCCCGGCCAGCAGCACGAGCAGTATGGGGCGGATATCGCTGACCGTGGCCTCGGACAGAGGCAATACGCTGGCCCCCTGTCCGCGATTTTCATTGGGATATTGCATTTCCAGTTGCCCAGCAATCGCTTTCATGTCGGCCCGCGCCGTCTCGATAGAAACTCCCTCCTTGAGCCGCCCGATTCCGTTGAGGTTGTGGCAGCTTCGCCGCTGAGCGCAGGAGTCGGCGGCGTGAAGCGTCGTCCAGAATTCCGCATTTCCTCTGGGCGCGAATTGGAAATCCTGCGGCAGCACTCCCACGATGGTGTATGCCATGCCGCTGAGCGTAACGGTCTCGCCGACCAAATCTTTTCTGCCGTCAAAGCGATGCTGCCACGTGGCATAGCTCAGGATCACGGTCGGCGGCGCTGCGGGCAAATCCTCTCCAGCATAAAAATCGCGGCCCAACACGGGAGTGACGCCCAAGGTGTGAAAGAACCCATCACTCACCCGAACGCCGGGCACCGGTTCGGTCCCCGTGGCCGTGCGCAGCAGGTAGCCGCTTCCGGTGTGAACATCCATCGAACTGAAGACCTGATTGAGTTTCTTCCAATCGAGATAGTCAGGATAGGAAAGGTTGGCGCGTGGAATCAGCGGAATACTTTCCGTGACTTCCACCAGCCGGTCGGGGCTCTGGTAAGGCAACGGTTTGATCAGTGCGGCGTCGACGAAGCCAAAGATGGAGAGACTCGCGCAAATTCCCAGACTCAGCACCAGAATCGCCGTGCAGGTGAATCCCGGGTTTTTGCGCAACTGGCGCAACGCATAGCGAAGATCCTGCAGCAGACCGGTCATCCTTCGTCTCCTTAATTACTCGCAGCTGCTACTGGTGGCGCAATGCCACCATGGGATCGACCCGGGTGGCGCCGAAGGCCGGAATGTAAGCCGCGAAAAGTCCGGCCACGGCTGCACACGGCGCTGTTCGCACCGATGCCCAGAGCCAGCGTGACCACGACAACTGCTGCAAAGCCGGGGCTCTTGCCGAGTTGGCGTAGCGCGTAGCGAAGATCTTGGACTAAACCATTCATCGCGAACCTCCTGCTACTGGTAGCGTAGAGCGACCATGGGATCGACCTTCGCGGCGCGGCGCGCGGGAACATAACAAGCAGCAAGCGCAACGAGCGTGAGCACAGCCATGGCCGCGGCGACGGCCCAGGGATCGCCGGGACTCACTCCGTACAAAAGGCTCGCAGCCGCATGCGTCAACAACAAGGCAGCGATTACGCCTATCGCTTCCCCCATGATCACCAGCCACATCGCCTGACGTATCACGAGCCGCATTACGTCGCTATGAAGAGCCCCTAACGCCATCCTGAGTCCGATCTCATGAGTGCGTTGCACCACGGAGTAAGCCATCACTCCGTACAGCCCGATGGCGGCAAGAAGCAACGCCAGGATCGCAAAACTTGCCAGCAAGATTGTGCTGGTGCGCCGCAAGGTCACCGACTGCGCGGCGAGCACACCCATTGGCATCGCGTCGAAAACGGGCTGATCTTTATCGACATCCCAGACGGCTTGTTCTGCAGGCTTCAGCAGCGCGGATGGGTCGCCGGTCGCCCGTACGGCAAATCCCAAAAGGTTAGACGAAGACTGTTCCAGGGCACGATAGAGGTCGGCGTGCGTCGCCTCCTCGGGGCCGAACGCCTTCACGTCAGAGACGACTCCGACGATCCTCCATTTTTCCTCATGGCCAGAATCCCCCAGCCGTAAAACTTTGCCGATCGGGTCTTCACTGCCGAAATAACGATGTGCCAGAGTTGTATTGATCATGGCCACCTTTTCAGACTCAGCGCGGTCCGAGTCGGTGAATTCACGCCCCCGTAGCAGGGAAATTCCCATGGTCGAGAAATAGACGGGCGTCACCCGACGATTGTCGGCGAAGGGCTTCGAATCCCCCTTTCGCACCGGTCGACCCTCGATGGCGAAATCCGTGCTTCCCCAAAATCCGGTGAGCGGCAGAAAGTTTGCTGCGGCAGCCGACTGCACGCCGGGCAGTTTGTTCAGGCGATCGAGGACATTGTTCACAAAATTATTTTGCTTTTGCGGTTGCTCTCTGGGGTATTGGTTGGGCGGCAGGAAAACTTCAAGTCCCAGCACGCGATCGGGGTAAAACCCGAGATCCGTGCGATATACCTGTCGGAAGCTCTCAACCATCAGTCCGCCTCCCATGAGCAAAATCAACGAGAGCGCGATTTCTGCGGTAACCAGTCCGCGCCGAAACCGCGCGGACTTCGAGGTCGATGTCAGGCCGCGGCTGGATTCCTTCAGCGCGTCGTTGCCACTCACGCTGGCCGATTGCAGTACCGGGATCACGCCAAAAAGCAGCCCGGTGAACAACGTGACTCCAAAGGCAAAACCAAGAACCGGCGCGTTGATGGGAATGGCGTCGACTTTCGGAATACTCAAATTGGCCACGCCATTGGGGAAAATGGCTAGCAGGAAACGACTCGACCATAAAGCCAGGACTATCCCGAATGCTCCTCCAAGGAATGAAAGCAGAAGGCTCTCGATTAAAAACTGTTGCAGAAGGCGAAACCGGCCCGCGCCGATGGCAACTCGCACTGAAATCTCAACGCGCCTGCTCGCGGCGCGCGCCAGCAAGAGACTGGCAATATTCACGCAGGCGATGAACAGCACAAGCACGACCGCACCTGATAAGGCGAGTAGCGGCGTCCGGATATCGCCAACCAGTTGTTGTCGTACTGGCTCAACCCATGTCTCGTTACCAGCATCCGTTTCCGGATGTTGCGCGGCAATGTGACGCTCCAGCGTATTCATCCGAGTCTGCGCCTGGGAGACAGAAACTCCAGGCTTAAGACGGCCGATCACCCGAATGTAGCGATGTTCATAGTCTCCGGACACCGCCGGTGCAATGGCCAAGGGCATCCACAGCTCAGTTCGCGAAGGAAAATCAAACTCAGGCGGCATCACGCCTATCACGGTGTAAGACTTGGCATCGAGGATGACGGATCTGCCCAAGATTCCCGGGTCCCCGCGGAATGTGGTACGCCACATTTTGTCGCTGAGCACAGCCACACTGGTTCCCGACTTTGCCTCTTCGTCGGTAAAGGTGCGCCCTAGTCTGGGCGCAACCGCGAGAATACGGAAGTAGTTGGGCGAGATCGCATAGCCGAGCACGAGTTTTGGCTCTCCGGCGCCGGTGAGCGTCACCTCGTCGTCATAGGAGGCGGCAATGTCTTCGAACACATCGTTCGTTTGCCTCCAATCGGTAAAGTCTCCCGCGGAAACAGGAAACTGCTGATCGCCGCGCGCGGGATTTCTGCCCCAGATCATTGTCAAATGATCGACATCTCGATACGGTAGAGGCGCGAGCAAAACCGTGTTGACAACAGAAAAGATCGCCGTGTTCGCTCCAATTCCCAAGCCCAGCGTGGCCACCACAACGACGGTGAAGCCGAGGCTCTTGCGTAACTGGCGCAATGCGTAGCGTAGATCTTGGACTAAACGATTCATCGTGAACCTCCTGCTACTCGTAGCGCAGAGCCACCATGGGATCGACCTTTGTCGCGCGATAGGCGGGAATCAGGCTGGCGGCCAAAGCAATCAAAACCAGCAACACTGCCACCGCTATGAACGTGACGGGATCGGTCGGCTTCACCCCATAAATGAGGCCGGACAAAACGCGCCCCAAAGCCAGGGCTCCAGCCACTCCGATTGCAACCCCAAGTAAGGTCGGCTGAATGCCCTCAAAGACGACCATGCGCAACACATCCCCAACGCGGGCGCCCAGAGCCAGGCGTATTCCGATTTCTCGGACGCTGCGCTTCACGCTGTAAGACAACACACTGTAAACGCCCACCGCCGCCAGCAATAAAGCCAGACCGGCGAATGCGCCCAGCAGCAGCATATTGAATCGTTGCTGCGATAAAGAATTTGCCACCAGGTCGTCCATGGTCAGAATGTCGCGCAATGGCATTTCAGGATCGACCGCATGCACTGCATTCAACACGGCAGCAACCATCCCTGAGGAGCCCGAAGTCGAGCGCACCACAAGCGTCATCGGAATGGAAGTCCATCCTCCGGTTGCGGGCACCGAAACCTGGTCCATGGGGAAATAGAGAGTGGCGCTTGGTCGGGTCTGGTCAAGGCCATCAAGCTTTACATCGCCCACAATTCCGACCACTTCACGAACCGCATCCGGGAAGAAAGTCAAGGTAAGCCGCTTACCGAGAGCGTCTTCTCCCGGCCAGAACTGCCGCGCCATGGATTCACTGATCAGGATTGCCGCCGGCCTTCCTGCGATATCCATAGGGCTGAGGTCGCGACCGCGCAGGACCGGAATGTGCAGCGCGTTCATGTAGCCTATGCTGATCAGACGAACATCGACCTCCGGCTGTTCCGACATTGGCAGCGTAGGCCGGCCTTCAATCGCGATGGGTTGATGCGATCCGCCATTGTCCAGAGGAATGTCGTCCACTACACCCGCCGAGTCCACCCCCGGCAGCGCTCGTACTCGCTCGAGCACTTGGTCGAAGAATCTGATCTCCTGCGTGGGCAAGGGAAATTTCGCCCGCGAGACCATTGCCGTCATGGTCAAAACATGGCGCGAATCAAAACCCGGATTCACGCCGTGAAGCATCTGAAAACTGCGGATCATCAAGCCTGCGCCCACCAGCAGGATGAGGGAGAGAGCGACCTCCGACACCACCAGAATGCTGCGCGTGCGATGGCCGCTGGCATCCGCATCGGTGCGGCCCAGGCCTTGTTTCAGAGACTGATTCACGTCGGCCCGAGTCAAGCGGAAGGCCGGAAGAACTCCCGCCAAAATGCCGGTGACGATAGAAATGATGGCCGTGAAGGCTAGGACCTTCGAATCCAGCCCGACTTCGGTAGAATGGGGGACCTTATTCGCCAAGAAGGCCATGATCAGACGGATACCAGCCTGAGCGCAGGTCAGGCCAAGGACGCCTCCTACCAGCGCGAGCAGGATAGACTCGGTGAGAACTTGACGAGTAATGCGAGCCGAACTGGCACCCAGCGCGGTTCGAATCGCGATCTCCTTTTGGCGGCTGAAAGTTCTCGCCAGTGCAAGGTTGGCCACATTCACGCTGGCGATGAGAAGAACAAAAGCCACGGCTCCCAGCAAAACCAACAACGCCGGGCGCACATCGCTGACCAGATCGTCATGCAAGGGTACGACTGTGGCACCCCAACCTTTGTTGTCTTCTGGGTACTGCTGCTCCAGCCGGCTGGAGATGGTGTTCATCTCCGCCTGAGCCTGCTTCAAATCGACGCCTGTCCTGAGGCGGGCAACAACCACGGAATGATGCTCTCCTCGGACCGCCTTCTCCCTGTCGGTCCAAGCCATGGGTGTCCACATCTGCGCAAAGTCTGGAAACTGGAAACTTGCGGGCATGACCCCGGCCACGAGATAACTTTGGCCGTCCATCTGGACGTTCTGGCCGACGATGGCAGGGTTCGAGCCGAAATGCTCCTGCCAGAGTCGATGGCTGAGCACTACCACATTGGCGTGGCCGGGCTGATCCTCCTCCGGAAGAAACACCCGACCCAACACGGGCCGCACTCCCAAGGTCGCAAAGAAACCCGAAGTCGCGGCACAGGCATCGATCTGCTCCGGCTTATCACCGCCAGTCAGGGTGAATCCGTGGTAGGTATAAATCGCCATCCCTTCAAAGACATGGTTCTGGCGCTCCCAATCCAAATAGTTCGCCGCGGAAACGGAGAAGGTCGTCATTCCCGGAAAACTCTTCGCCGGGGGCACATGCCAAACGCGAACCAACCGGGCGGGATCTTTGAACGACAACGGGCGCAGCAGAACTCCATTCACCACGCTGAAGATGGCGGTATTCGCACCGATTCCGAGCGCCAGCGTCACTACCGCGACTGCGGCGAAGCCCGGGCTCTTGCGAAGCTGACGCAGGGCGCCGCGAAGATCTTGCAACAGGCCGGTCATGGTTCGTCTCCTTCTACTCGTAGCGCAGCGCCACCATGGGATCAATGCGCGCGGCGCGGCGCGCAGGAATGTAACTTGCAACCAGCGCCACCATGCTGAGCAGCAGCGCGACCGTGATAAAGGTGAGCGGGTCACTGGGTTGAATGCCGAATAAGAGGCGTGCGATCAGCCTTGTGGCTGCCAGCGCGGCGATTAGCCCGATACCGACCCCGGCCGCCGCAAGCCACGTTCCTTGCCTTACTACCAGGGTGAGTACATCGCCGGTCTGCGCCCCCAGCGCCATGCGGATACCGATTTCACGATGGCGTTGCGTGACGCTATAAGACATCACCCCATAGATCCCAACGGTGGCCAGTGCCAATGCGAGTCCAGCGAAAAGACTCAGCAGCAGAACGGAGAGCCGCCGTGGGGCAACATTTTCGGCGACAAAGCTTTCCAGGGTTCGCACATCGTAAACCGGCAAATCCGGATCGAATGATTGAGCGGCCGCGCGCATGGCGTTGGTCATGGCGCTCGCATCCGCGAAGGAACGAATCACGAGATTGCCCCCGCCACTCGGCCGCTGCGCATAGGGAACGAAGATTTCGGGCAAGACCGGCTGGTCCACACCGTAATTTTTGATTTCGTGAATCACGCCAACCACGGTTGTAACCGGAGGCTGCTCGCCCGGCTTGGGTTCGTCCATCAAGACTGGCTTGCCAACGGGGTCCTCGCCGGGCCAGTATTGCCCGGCCAGCCGATCATCGATAATGCAAACCTTCGGGGTGTTCTCGCTGTCGCCCGGAGTAAAGAATCGGCCGCGAAGCAATTCCGAATTCATTGCCTCCAAAGCCCCGGGGCCGACGCGGGACATTTCCGCTGAAGGTAAATGCTCAGGGTCGGGCAATGGGCGCTCGCCAATCGCGAATGAGCTTTGCCAACCGCCGAGGAGCGGGTCTTTGAATCCGGCGGCTTGCACTCCAGGAATGCTCGCTAGCTTTTCGGTCAGCCCAGCCACAAGTTGCCGGCGCTGGTCGTCAGTCTTGTACTTCAGATCGGGCAAAGAGAAGCGGGCCGTCAAGACGCCGTCGGGCTTGAACCCAGGATCAGATCGCAGCACGTGGAACAAGCTTTCAAGAGTCAGTCCGGCGCCGACGAGAAGCACCAGCGAGATGGCCAACTCACCTACCACCAGCACCTCGCGCAGTCGCTTGCGAACTTTGCCGGTGCCGCTGCCAGCGCTGTTTTCTTTCAGAGCGTCGTTAACATCGGCATGAGAGCTGTGAAGAACTGGAAACACCCCAAAGACGACTCCAGTAAGAAGAGCGAGCCCAAGGGTGAAGCAAAGAACCCAGCCGTCCACACGGACGTCGGCGATTCTCGGAACAGCTCCCGATGTCGCACTCGCGAGCCCTCGCGTCGTCCACCAGGCGATCAATAGCCCGAAAATGCCGCCGAGAAACGCCAGTAAAACGCTCTCCGTCAGGAGCTGGCGCGCCAGACGCCATCGCCCCGCGCCCAGAGCTTTGCGAATCGCCACTTCCCTTTGACGCTCGGTCGCGCGCGCCATCAGCAGGTTGGCCACGTTGGCGCAGCAAATCAGCAGCACAAATCCTACCGCCCCCATCAGGATCAGCAGCGATGGGCGGACGTCCTCAACAATGGCGCCGAGCAAGGGTTCCACCGAAATGGTGATTCCCAGATTTGATTTCGGATATTGCTTGGCGAGGCGCCCGGCAATTGAATCCAACTGGGCGCGGGTCTGTTCCACCGTGACGCCGGGTTTCAGCAGAGCGTAGGCGTAAATCCCCGGATGGCTGTCGCGGCGCGTGGGGCCGCCGAACTGGTCTTCCAGGCGCCACAGCGAAGTGAAGATGTCAAAATGCTTCCAGTTTTCGTGAAACTGGCTGTTGGGCAGCACTCCGATGACCGTGAAGGGTTCGCCGTCGAGTGTGAGCTGCTTGCCAATGACATTCGGATCGCGGGCGAATTTTTTGGCCCACATGGTATCGCTGAGCAGCACGACCGGCGGTGCTCCTACTTTGTCATCGTCCAGCCCGAGCGGCCGGCCCAGGATCGGCCTGACCCCAAGCGTCGGAAAAAGTCCCGCGGTTACGCGGCGCATTCGAAGCTCCTCCGCCTGGCCCTGCCCGGTGAGCGTGACGTTTTCTGTCTGGTAGGCGACCGTGCTTTCAAAGACGGAATTCATCGTGCGCCAGTCGTCGAAGTCGGCCATCGAGATGCTCATGTCGGGAACCTGCTTCGAGGACTCAGCCAGGAACACCAGGCGATTCGGATGAAGATAGGGCAGAGGCCGCAATAGCACCGCGTTCACCACCGAGAAGATGGCGCTGTTCGCGCCGATGCCGAGCGCCAGCGTAATCAGTACGACCGCGGTAAATCCGGGACGCTTGCGCAGTTGGCGCAGGGCGTAACGTACGTCTTGAAATAAGCCCGTCATCGCGGTTTTCGTACCCTACTCGTCTCTGAGCGCCACCATCGGAGCGACCTGGGCCGCGCGCCGTGCCGGCACATAGGCAGCGGCCAGTGCAACCAGCGTCAGCAGCAAAGCAACTCCGGCAAAAGTAAGGGGATCGTTCGCACCAACTCCGTAGAGCAGGCTGGTCATGAGCCGGGTGAGGCCGAGCGCGGCTGCCAGTCCGAGCGCAACCCCAAAGCCGGCCAGCTTTCCTCCGTGGCCCAGAATCAGACGCAAAATGTCCTGCCGTCGCGCTCCCAGAGCCATGCGGATGCCGATCTCGTGTCCGCGCTGACCCACGACATAAGAAATGACGCCGTAAATTCCCACCGCCGCGAGCAACAGCGCCAGCACTGCGAAGACCACCAACAGGATCATTGAGAAACGCTGTGAGGCCACGGAATCGGAGATAAGAGAGTCCATCGTTTGTGCTCCGAAGATGACCTGCTGGTTGCTCATCTGCGCACTGACGTGCCGGATGGAATTGGAAAGTCCCGCGGAACTATCCCGGGCCCGCACCACCACGGCCGAACCGGAAGGAGTCATGGCAATGAAGTCGTTCGGCACCTGCATGCACGGAATGTATAGGTCTGAGCGCAGCGACTGCTGATCGTCGCCGGCCAAACCCCATTGCCTGACGTGAGAGACGACGCCCACGATCTCCGCGAGCTGATCGGATAATTTCACGTGGATGCGCTTGCCGACGGGATCCTGGTTGGGAAAATATTTCTGGGCAAAAACTTCATCCACCACAACGACGAGTGGAGAGTGCTTGTTGTCTTGGGCAGTGAAGAAGCGGCCGCGCAGCAGCGGAATTCCCATCGCCTTCAGATAATCCGCCTCGACGATGTAGTCGATGGCCCAGTTCATTTCGTTTTCATTTTTCGGTTTCGCCTGGCCCTCCAGCCAAAAGAGCTGTTCGTCATCGGCGCTCAGGGGAATCGCCCCCCAGGTCTGGGAAACCGCCTGGACTCCCGGTATGGCGGCAACGTTGTCGTCAAATTCGCGAAAAGCGGTCCGGATCGCATCCGGAGTGGCACTCATCATCGAAGGGGGAAGCGAAAGCCCAAAAGTAAGCACGTTGTGCGGACTGAAACCAGGATCGACGCTCCATAGCTTCATCAGGCTGCGGATGGTCAATCCCGCTCCGACCAGCAACACCAGCGCCAGCGCCATCTCGACAATCACGAATACGCCCTGCGCGCGATGCCTGGTTCCGCTCGCTCCCCGGCCTCCCTGCTTAAGGGTTTCGTGCAAGTCCGGCTGGGAGGTTTTCAGTGCCGGCGTCAAACCGAAGAGAACCCCCACCAGCAACGACAGGGCAGCAGTAAAAAACAGCACGTGGGGATCGAGTCCGACTTGTTCGGCGCGGGGCAGAGCCGCGGGCAAGACTCCCAGTGCCGCGCGTGTTCCCCACGCGGCTAGCAGCAGGCCTAGTCCCCCGCCCACCACAGCAAGCAAAATGCTCTCGGTGAGCAACTGGCGAACTACACGCCCCTGGCTTGCCCCCAGTGCGGTGCGAACCGCGAACTCGCGCGTCCGGCTGGTCGCGCGCGCCAGCAGCAGGTTAGCGACATTCACGCAGGCAATCAGAAGCACGAAGCCGACTGCGGCCAGAAGCACGAGCAAGAGAGCCCGGACACCCCCAACCATCTGCTCCTTTAGCGGAGTGAGCTTGGCGCTGATGCCTTTGTCGGCGTCCGGAAACGCAGTCGCCAGATTGCGTGTGATGCCTTCCATGTCGGCGCGCGCTTGGGCAATCGTCACGCCCGGCTTAAGCCTGCCGATGCCATGAAATCCCAACCCAGCGCCGCGCTCTAGCAGCAGCGGATTGCGCCATTGCCCGATGGGGGCATATACGTCAGCGTCGCGGAAGCCCGGAATCAGCAGGTGGAAGTTCGCGGGCATTACTCCCACGATGGAATAGTCCCGACCGTCGAGAGTGATGCTCTTTCCCAAAATATCCGGTGCGGAACTGAACTTGCGCTGCCATAATCCTGCACCGATAAGCGCGACCGGCCCGGCGCCGACGTGTTCCTCATCCGGGGCAAAGGTTCGGCCCATCACCGGGCTTACGCCCAGCACCGAAAAGAAGTCCGAAGAGACGAACCCTCCGTTCAATTGTTCCGCTTCGCCGATGCCGGTCAGGCTGAAGGCGTAGGTGCGCGCCAACCCGAGCGCCGAAAACGTGTGGTTATCTTTCTGCCAGTCGCGGAAGTTCGGATAGGAAATCGATCCGCCCTCAAAATTAGGCTTGTTCTCGTGCAGGGTCACCAGTTGATCTGGCTCAGGAAAAGGAAGCGGACTCAGCAACACGCCATGGATCACGGAGAACAGGGCGGTGTTGGCGCCGATCCCTAAAGCTAGGGTCGCGATCGCCACCGCCGTGAAGCCAGGACTCTTCACCAGCATGCGAAAGCCATAACGCAGATCCTGAACTAGAGCTTCCATATCGATCTCTCTCGAGACTCATTCGTCGAGCCATACAGCCACGAGTTGACTTTCATGACCAGTCGCGCGGCATTGCCGTCACCGCGCTGGTGGCGAGTGAAAACTGAGCCACAAATCGCGTTCGCCCGAGCGGACTGCTGAAAAAATCTGCGTGACCGAACGCTACTTTGGCGGCTAAAGCCGCCGCTGATTTTGTGGCACCTACTCCGCAGCGGGAAAGCCGCGCCCTTTCAAAACTGGGTCTCAGGCCGAGTTTTCAGCACCGTGCTCGCCAGGGACGGTCGTTTATGCCTGCGCATCCTGCATCAGCTTGTGAAGCTCCTCTTCAGCCACCACCTTGCCGTCAAACAGATGAACTTCGCGCTGCGCATGTTTGGCGAAGCGCGGATCGTGCGTCACCATGCAAATCGTCGCGCCCTCGCGATGAAGGTCGGCCAGAAGTTCCATGACGGCTTCGCCGTTGCGCGAATCCAAGTTGCCCGTGGGCTCGTCCGCCAGCAGAATGGAAGGTTTTCCCGCCAGCGCGCGAGCCACTGCCACGCGCTGCTGCTGGCCGCCGGAGAGTTGCGATGGATAATGCCTAAGGCGATGCGCCATGCCCACGCGCTCCAGCGCTTCCATCACTCGTTTTTTGCGGTCGGCAGAGGGCATTCTCTGCCGGTAGGTCAAAGGCAATTCCACGTTCTCGTAAACCGTGAGATCGCCAATCAAGTTGAAACTCTGAAAGATGAAGCCGATTTCCTGGTTGCGGATGCGGGCCCGCTCCGCGAAGTCCAGATTCTCGACGGGTTTGCTATTGAGTTGGTAGCGACCGGCCGTGGGCGTGTCGAGCAATCCGATGATCGACAGCAGCGTCGACTTTCCGCAGCCCGAAGGGCCCGACATGGCCACATACTCGCCTCTGGCGATCGAAAGGTGTACGCCGGAGAGCGCATGGGTCTCAATCTCGTCGGTGTAGAAAACCTTGGTCATATCTGAGATTTGGATCAGAGGTTGGTTTGCGTCTGCCATGGATGTTGTTCCTCGATTTTCAAAAGTCTTAATTCTCAATCGCGATTCTTAATGCCGACTCTTAATCCTGCAGCCGAATGCGGTCTGTGTTGTCCCAGCGAGACATATCAGAAAGAATGACGGTGTCGCCCTCATGCAATCCATCCACAATCTGGATCGAATTCACCGATGCCCGGCCGACTTTTACCGGAATCCTGGTGGCTTCGTGTCCGTCGGGGCCAACCTTGAAAAGACTGATCGTGCTGTTCTCCTGTCCGAAGGCCGGGCGTCCCACGTACAAAACATTATCCAGCCGCTCCAGGTCGACGGTGCCGTCGACACTTAGATCAGGCCGGGCGCCTTTGGGCAGTTCGCCCGTTAGTTTGACGTCGACAGTCACCGTTCCGTTTTGTACGGCTGGATCAACCCGCATGACTTCGCCGGAAATTACACCGTTATGGGTGTCGACCGAAGCCGGTTCGCCGATTTGCACATCGCGCGCCTGCGTCTCCGCCACTTTCAGTTCGGCCATTAGGTGATTGGGCTGCACCACCTTGGCCAGCATCGCACCCGGTGAGACGTGCTCTCCCACGTGGAGTGGCAATTCCACCAGCACGCCGTCGATCCCGGCACGAACTTTGAGAGCTTCGAGTTGTTTCTTTTTCAGCTCGGCCAAGACGCGCATCTGATCCACTTTGGCCTGTTGTTCGGCAAGTTGCGAATCGATGGCTTTCTGGGTGCTCGTCAGCCTTTCGCCTTCCAGACCGTAGCGTGTGGTCAGTTCGTCCGACTTTCCTTTGGAGGCCTTGTAGGCGAGGCCCGAAATGACGCCGAGATCGTAGAGCGCCTTGTCCGTTTGCGCCTGCAGTTGCGCCTGCGTATAGTCGGCCTGGACGGTGGCTGCGCCCGCTTTCTGATTCATCAAGGAGCTTTCGAGGGTCATGCGCTGGCTCTGGTATTCGGCTTCCGCCGCCTTTAACTGCAGATCGGCGTCCACGGAAGCCTGTTCCACTTGCGGATTGCTCATTTCCATCAGAACGGAGTCCGTTTTCACCAGCGAACCAGGAAGCATGCGAATACGTACGACCGTCGCTTCGGTCTCGGCCGGAATCTGCAGAACGGCTTCCTGCGAGGGGACGAGCGAACCCACTCCGCGCACCTGGCGCAGCATCGAACCCCGCTTGACGATGTCGGGCCACACGGTGCCACGCTCAACCGTAGGCGCTGCCGGCCGCAGCCGGTACACAGCGACTGTCAGGGCCGCCACCACCATGATGACCACGGCCGACACTGCGATCTGCCGCTTACGTTTCTGTAGTTTGAACTCGGGACGTGCGATATCCATCAGATCGAGTAGTGGCAACTGCCGCGCCACTCAGGCTTGGGATGCAAGTCGTTGAAATGGAACAAAATCCGGCAGCGGACGAGTCCTTCCGAGCTGCGAGGAATGTCCGGATGAGGATTCGACTGTCCACGATCGGACAGTATGCTCGCACAGCATGATTGGACAATCGCGAAAGTGTCCCCTTTCGGTGCACACATTTCCAAACAATCTTAAGCCGTAATGTTGACCGATCCTAAATAAAACCGCAAACAACTTGCCGAGCAGCCCGTCTATTGCCAGAGCTCCCATCCGAGTGTGATCGGGCGCTCTCTGAGGATGGAGTAATTCCTGATCGAACGGCTGCGACAATTGTTCGAGGGGATGCGCGGGTTACTAAGTCCGCTTATCTTGCTCCAGGATCTGCGCTGCGCAGTTCGCAGGTTGCGTCGCGATCGCGTTTTCGCCTGTGTCGCGGTGCTGATTCTTGCCTTGGGAATCGGCCGTTAACATCCTTGTGTTCGGCGCGGCGTGGCGTGGCTTTGATCGCCGGGCGCAGAGCCTGACGCATCAACCCCGTGACGGCTCTTCGCAATCCTTAAGCGGCCGATCCCAAACCAGGATTGCCAAGTTTTACTGCACCGGATTGCCGTCGGCGTCGATCTTGTGGACCTCGCCCACGTTCAGTTCTCGGATGCCGGACTCGACCTTGCTCATGTCGCCTACGACAACCCAGACCAAATGGTCCGGCGAAATGTATTTCTTGGCGATCTCATTGGCGCCGTCCGGCGTTACGGCCAGCGCTTTTTGGGTGAAGCTGTTGTAGTAGTCCTCCGGCAAGCCGTACTCGAGGATGTTGCCATAACCTCCGCTGAGTTGCTGGACGGTTTCAAAATTGCCCGGCAGCGCTAGAGTGGCGTTATCCTGTTCATCTTTAAGTTCTTCTGCGGTGATCGGTTTTGCGCCCACGACATCCTTGTATTCCTTGACCAGTTCAACCATGGATTCTTTGGTTTTGTCGGTTTGCACTGGGGAGATGCTGATGTACGGGCGCTGGCCGCGCGCAGCCGGCAAAACGCTGCGCACGCCGTAGGACCAATGCTTGTCCTCGCGCAGGTTCATGTTGATTCGCGAGCTGAAGTTTCCGCCAAAGATGCTATTTACAAGTTGCAGCGCAATGGCGTCAGGATCATTCTGCGGAGGCGCCAGTTGCGCGCCAATAATCACGCTCTGCCCCGACCCCGGACGGTCGATCAGATAAACCACGTCCTTCTCGGGTTGCTCGACGTGGGGCACGGTTCTCTGAGGAACGTCGCCCGGCTTCCAGGAAGCAAAGAGACTTTCCAGCCTGGGTTTGATTTCGGCCAGCGTGGTGTCGCCGACCACCAGCAGGGTGGCGTTGTTTGGCTTGAACCAGGTCTCATGAAACTTGACCAGGTCCTCGCGGGTCATCTTGCTCACGCCGGCTTCGGTACCCGTGCCCGTAAAAGGCACGGCGTAGGGGTGTCCTTTGCTGTAGAGCAGCGTGGGTACCACACGCAGTGCCATGGACTGA
Organism: Candidatus Sulfotelmatobacter sp.; assembly: GCA_036514015.1. Lineage (GTDB taxonomy): Bacteria > Acidobacteriota > Terriglobia > Terriglobales > Acidobacteriaceae > Sulfotelmatobacter. The sequence goes on along the minus strand of DATBYA010000023.1, from coordinate 24,528 downwards.
GGCGTCACCTTTTCGCGTTTGATGCCAGCCAGGCGCTCCTTCTGCAAGCGTTGGAATTCCTTCTCAGGAAACGCTGGATGCAGGATGAGATCCGCGTAAATATCCAGCGACTTATCCATCGTGCTCTTGAGCGTATTGAGGCTGACCAGCGAAAAATCGAGATTGGCGCTAGCATTGAAGTTCGCGCTAAGGGATTCCAGTTCTTCGCCAATCTTGAGCGAATCCCGCGTCGGCGTTCCTTCCTCCAGCATGCGCTGCTCAAAACTGTCGGTACCGCTTGCGTCGGCCGGATCGGCGGAGTATCCGCTGTCGACCAACAAAGTGAAGTTCACGACCGGCGCGCTGTGACGCTCCGCCAGCACGATCTTCAGTCCGTTGCTGAGTGAGGATTTCTGCACGGGAGGAAGCTTGAGCGACATGGGATCGCCCGCAGCGGGCTCCTTCGAGCGATCGAGTTTGCCTTCCGTTTTCAATGAGGGATAGGGATGCACCTCCAGCACATAGTCGCCATCGCTGAGCCAGTCAACCGCAGCTTTCTTAACCGTGGCGGGGGTAGCGGCTTTCACCCACTTCAAATAGTCTTTGTAACAGTCGGGATTGCCCCTGTAGGTTTGGCAGCGCGCCAGCACGTCGCTGGTGCCGCCGAAGCCTCCAATGCGTTCCACGATGCGCACGTAGCGCCCGAGAATCTGCGTCTTGGCCAATTGCAACTCGGCGGCGCTGGGGCCATTCCTAAGAAAGTTCTGCAATTCCTCGTCCGCGGCCTTTTCCACCTTGCTCAGGTCTGCGCCCGGATTCGCCGTCAGCGTGAAATCGAACTGCCCGCCAATCTCATTGGTGTCATTATCGGCGGTCGCGCTGGTCGCAATCTGATCTCTGTAGACCAGGCGCCTGTAGAGTCGCGAGGTTTTGCCTTGGCCGAGCACCTCGGCCGCCAGATCCAGCACGGCCTCTTCGGGCGAGCCAAATTCAGGCACGTTCCATACCCGATAGAGACGAGCCTGGGGGACGCGGTCCTGCACCCAGCCGCGGTGGGTGCCGGAGCGTTTCGCGATCCAGACTTCTTGCTTGGCGATGGGCGGGCCGGGAGGGATATCCCCATAATACTTCTCAACTTTTTCGCGCACGACTTCCGGTGTCACATCGCCCGCAACCACCACAATAACGTTGTTCGGACCGTAATAAGTTTTGAACCACTCCTGAACGTCGCTTAACGAGGCAGCATCCAGGTCCTTCATGGAACCGATCACTGTCCATGAGTAGGGATGACCAACCGGATATGTATTTTCCACAAGGAGTTCTTCGGTCACTCCATAGGGCTGGTTTTCACCCTGGCGCTTTTCGTTTTGCACCACGCCACGCTGCAGGTCCAGCTTCTTCTGGTCCAGCACGCCGAGTAGGTGACCCATGCGGTCGCTTTCGGCAAACAGGGCATAGTCCAACATCGACGTCGGAACGTTCTCAAAATAATTGGTGCGATCGTTGTTGGTGGTGCCGTTCAAATTCGTGGCGCCGATTTTTTCCATGGCGTTGATATAGGTGTGGTTGAAATCATCGCTGCCGCTGAACATCAGGTGCTCGAAGAGGTGGGCGAATCCGGTCTTGCCCAGCTTCTCATTCTTTGACCCCACGTGATACCAGCTGTTCACGGCCACGATGGGAGCCTTGTGGTCCTCGTGCACCAGTACGGTCAGCCCGTTGTTCAGGACGAACTTTGTGTAGCGGATCTCTGGAATGGGGATGTCTAGGCTGGCAACCGCAGGAGGCGCTTTGTGAGCTGGGGCGGGTTGCGACTGGGCCACGCCAGAGATGGGGCTGCCGAGCAGCAAAGCGACGGCAGCGAGCAGACGTATCACAAGGATAGTCGGTTTGTTTCTCAAGATGCCTCCACTGGATCCGAATCAGGGCTGGGAAGTCCGCACAACACTCTACACAAGCAAGGCACCTGCCGTCACGCCCTAACCTCGATCGGCCAGGAAGGCTCCGGCCGACTTCGGCGTGGCGGAGGGCCATTTTTGGTCGCGTTCATTTTCTTAATTTCTTATGAAACGATATTGGAGTCGCCTGCACTATTCCAATAAGTGGAGGACATCGGCTAACCAAGCGATGAGCCACAGTTCAGAAATTCAACCTGGCAACCACCCGGTTGAGTTCAAGTAGGCACCGGAGCTGATCCGGGGGGAATTGGTTCCGGTGCTTCTGAATTTGGACTTCCGCAGGACGGCGCAGGCCCTCTTTGTTAATCCGGGTTCACAGGAGTTTACTCTTCCCAGTGCAGAATACTCGGCCCACCGCACCCACCGTTTGCCGTCGGAGTAATCACTCCATTCTGAAACGTCCCGTCTCGTCTGCGCCAAACCCCAAAAACGGCAACGGTGGGCCACCTCCAATGCTACACTTTCCGCCACTTCACAATGTGCGGAGCAAGTGCTTGGAGTTCCAGTCGTTTGACGAATCGTATCTCGGTCGCTTGCGGTCCGAAGACTTCCGGACCCAAGAGAATTTCACGGCCTACTTCAGCGCCCTGATCAAGATCAAGTTAGGCTCTCGCCTCAAGTCCCCAGAAGCCATCGAAGACGTGCGGCAGGAAACCTTTGCCCGATTTTTCGTGGCCTTACGGGACGGGAAGATTCTTCATCCCGAACGCCTGGGGCCGTTCGTAAACTCTATCTGCAATAACGTCCTGCTGGAACACTACAGGTCGGCGGCACGAAACACTTCCTTGGACGAGGAGGAAGAGAAGAATTTTCCTGCCTTAAATATCGATTTGCTGGGAGCCCTCAGCGCCAGAGAACGAGAAAAGAAGGTCCGGGAGATCCTGGAGAAGCTTTCCGAACGGGACCGGCGGCTGTTGCGCGAAGTTTTTCTGGAAGAGCGCGACAAGGATGAGGTTTGCCGGGACTTCGGCGTCGACCGCGAGTATTTGCGGGTGCTATTACACCGTGCCAAGCAAGCATTTAAGTCATCGTACCTGAGGCATACCGGAGAGAATCCCCCAGATTTTGCTTCAGCCTAGGAACGTTGATTAAGACCGTTGAAAATGCTGCAAGGCCTAACTAGTTTATGAGGGGGAATCAAATCATGGACCACACAGCGGTGGTTCGACAAAAAATGACGGAACGATATTTGCTCGACGAACTTGACGGCGAAGTACGCGAGGAGTTCGAAGAGCACTACTTTGACTGCCCGGAATGCGCCCGGGACATTAGCGCCGGTGCCCAGTTTGTGGCGCAGGCCAAGACCGTCCTGGCGGAACGCTCGGAACCGGTTGCAGTTCGTGAAACTCCCCGCCCCAGACCGGTCGCCGGATGGTTTGCCTGGCTCCGCCCGGCGTTTGCCGCGCCGGCGCTGGCGCTTCTGTTGGCGGTGGTCGGCTATCAGAATTTTGTTACCTATCCACATCTGATTCAAGCAGCGAATCAGCCTCAGGTCGGACCGTGGGCATCGGTTAACGTGAGCACTCGCGGCATGGTCACGACCGTGATCAAGGCACATAAGGGCGAGGGCTTCGGCCTGCTGGTAAACCTGGCGCCAGAAGATGAGTTCGTGTCGTATGCGGCGGACTTGTATAATCCCGCGCAGAAGCTGGAGTGGTCGGGTCCGATTTCCACGGCGGTGGGCGAGGAAGGCCGGCAGATCTACATCCCCGGTCACAACCGCCAACCGGGCACTTACTCGCTGGTTGTGCGCGGCATCAGCGCCACCGGTGAAAACAAAGAAATCAGCCGACATTCCATCGATCTGCAGATCCAGAACTAGGGTCAAGCGAGCGGAGAGTATCCAATGGCAGACTATGTCAGACCGCACTACTTCCATGCGGAAGCGCACGCCCTCACGGGCAAGCTTGTCCTCCCCTTCAAAGAGGAGATCAAGAAGCAAGCATTTGTGAAGTTAGAGGGTCAGCTTGCGGGCTTGTCAGACGAAGAGAAGGCGCAACGCAACTACTTCTCTCAGCACGCCAAGAACTTTCGGCTGGAGGGAATTATCTCGTACGCGGCCGCGCATACCCAGGTGTCGGGGCACGAGAGCAACAAGCACAAGGGAGCGTCTGTGACCCTATCGACCTCCGTCGTGGAGGATCTGAACGTTCTGAACGTAGTCACCGCCGATCGCGTCGTGGCGCAGATTTCGACAACGCATTTTCCCAACGACTACTCGCCCGATGTCACTTTTCTGGGCACGCACTTCGAGAACCTCAGGATCGCCCGCCACAAGGCCGAACCTTACCTCAGGCTCGATTTGGCCGGCGAAAGGCCGCGCGGTAACGACGCGATGCGCGTCGGCCAGGGCACGAAGTTTATGACTGCCGTCGACATGCAATATCAAAGATTGAGGGCTTGGCTGGAAGGCTTGGGCTCTGAGGATCGAGCGAAGATGCACTTAGAGACATCTGATAGTTCACTCATAAAGAGGTATCATGGGGACGCCCCGGACTACGACGCCATCGAGCGCCAAGCAGCTGAGGCGCGGAAAGAAGACGCTAAGACCGGTAAAGGCAAGTCCGACGGAGTTACGTGCTCCCTGGTCGAAAATGTCGAAATCAAGGACATCAGCGCGAAAGCTGCGGACGGGAAACTAGTCCAGATCCCACCCCCAGGGAGATCGTGCGGGCACGTGATCCACATCCCCGACTTCGGCAACATCTTTCTGGCCGAGCTGACGGTGAACCACGATTCATTCAACCTCACCATGATCCGGCTGGAGCTGGGCTGCCTCGCGGACGGAAATGTCAGCGTGGGGGCCACCAGCGTGAACGGCGGCGGCGGCAAGGGTGGAGGGGGCTAGAAAACAAGCTACGTTGGCCCAAATCCGAAACTGGGGGTTCGCTCTCGCGATTCGTCATAAGAATCGTTTCTCTCCTGTTCGCTCTCACATTTCTGGCAACGTGCGCTAGCCGCGGGAATCCACAGGCAGCTCTCGACCACGCGACGCGGACCTTCCGACACGGCGACGTAGCCGCGGCCGAGCAGGAAGCAAAGAGAGGCTACGATCGATACCACGGTCTCAGTGCTGAATGGGCTTGGAAATTCCAGCTCCTCCAGGCAGATGCTTTGGCCTGGAGGGGGATGAATGACCGCGTCCTCGCCTTGTTGGCTTCCGAGTCGGCGCCGCCCCCCTCTGACGAACTGACTGTGCGGAAGAAACGTCTCGAGGGTCTGGCGTATGCGGACCTACACCGCTTTACAGAGGCAGAGCAGAAGCTGGGACAAGCCGAACAGATGTGTGCGGCTTCCTACCATCCTCCCTGCGTCGATGTGGCCCTTGCACGTGGGGAACTGGAAATGGAGCGGGGCCGCTTTGGACAGGCACAACTTGCCTTCGAGCAGGCGCTGACCCGAGCTAGGGCAGGGAGTAATGCCTACGGAGAAGCGAACGCACTTCTGAGTCTCAGCTGGGCGGCGCTGCAGCAGGAGCACTTCGATGAGGCGCTTGACTGGTCAAACGGCGCGTATCGTCAGTCCATTGCTGTTGACGCTACGGCGATCAGTCAAGTCGCCCTGGGGAACCAGGGCTGGGCGTACTATCGCCTCGGCGAACCCGAGAAGGCGCTTGGGCTGTTGCTTGAAGCCAAGGAGCGCGCCAGCCAGATCGGAGCCATCACGGATGAGGTGAAATGGCTCACCACCGCCGGTTATGTCTACCTTGATGCTCATGACTACGTCGCAGCACGGCGGTCTTACCAGCAAGCGCTTGAGCTCGCGCAGAGCATTAATAGCAAGGAAGACATCCTTAACGCGATGATGTCACTAGCGCTGGCTTCCGAGCGGACCGGCGAACCCGATGAGGCGCGCGACTGGGCCGATCGCACCATTGCGATGGTGCCAGCGGACGGGGATCGACTTGACGTGCTCTATCCGATGCTGGTCAAGGGACACGTTGCAGCCCGCGCGCACGACGCCGCGCAAGCGGAGAAGACGTTTCGCGAGATAGAACAGGATCCGAAGAGCCATGTTTTCCTAAAGTGGGAGGCAGAGCATTCCCTCGCCCAACTCTATGAAGACGAAAACAAGTCAGACTCCGCGGACCGCGAGTATAGAGCCGCGCTGACCACCTTCGAAACCGCTCGATCTTCACTGCGGCACGAAGAATCGTCACTGCCATTTCCCGCCAACGCTTCGCGCATCTACGACGACTACATTCACTTCCTGGTCAGCCGGGGCAAGGCGGCAGAGGCCCTGCAGGTTGCCGACTACGACCGCGGCCGAACCTTGGCCGAAGGATTGGGATTGTTGCAGAAGGGAACTTCGTTCAAACCCGACCCGGCAAGAGCGCAAGGCATCGCTCGAAGGGCGGGTGGCACGATTCTTTTCTATTGGCTCGGCGAAAGGCAGTCTTATTTGTGGGCGATTACCTTCCGGAAGACCAAACTGTTCTCGCTGCCTCCAAAATCCGAGATCGAGCCGACGGTCCAGCGTTACCGCAAGGCCCTTTCTGAACAACAGGAATTCCTGCAGACGACGGATGACGATGGTCGAGCGCTCTACCGGACGCTGGTGGCGCCAGCGGCGTACTTGCTGACCAAGGACGCCAAAGTCTTCATCATTCCGGACGGGAGCCTGAACATGCTCAATTTCGAGACGTTGCCGGTTCCTGACCCGACACAACACTACTGGATCGAGGACGTCACGCTCAGCGATGCGAGTTCGCTACGGATGCTGGGCGCCTCTCGTGCCGCCAACAAACCCATCGGCAGCATACTTCTTCTGGGCAACGCTGTGGCTCCGAACCCGGACTACCCTGAGCTGCGAAAAGCGGCTGCTGAGATGGAGATCGTCGAAAAGCATTTCTTGCCGGCACAACAACAGGTATTTGCACGGGAGCAGGCGACTCCGACCGCGTATCTGGACAACAAACCGGAGCAGTTCTCCTACATCCATTTCGTGGCGCATGGAACCGCCAGCCGCATGAGTCCGCTTGACTCCGCCATCGTCTTGTCCAAAGCGAACGCCGCGGATGACTCATTCAAGCTCTACGCACGCGACATCATTCATCACCCGCTACGGGCCGACCTAGTCACGATTTCAACCTGCTATGGCGCCGGCGCCCGCGCCTATTCCGGCGAGGGTTTGGTAGGACTCTCGTGGGCATTTCTCCGGGCCGGAGCTCATAACGTAATCGGAGCTTTATGGGAGGTCAGTGACGTCTCTACCCCCCACCTTATGGACGAACTCTACATCGCGTTGAAGAAAGGAAAGAGTCCCGATTCCGCTCTTCGCGCCGCCAAACTTTCCTTGCTCCGCGGCAGCGCATTTCACAATCCTTTTTACTGGGCTCCCTTTCAACTGTATACGGGCTCGTGAGGCCAGTCCTCCAACCTCAAGCCCTGCTTCTCTAGTATCCGCAATGACGGGAGATTTTGGATTTCCCGGCACCCTGCTCGCTCTTACCGTCCTGCCGGAGCGTTTGAGCAACGCCCAAATGACGCGCCGGTCGTATCCTGCGGCCGTGCTAAACTTTGTGCCATCGAGGTCTTCCGCGGGGTGTCAGAGAGATGCCGGGCTCTCGCGGATGGCTCAGGCACAGCGTTACAGCCGCTCTTCCCTGTGCTTGGCCGCGAGCTGTTTCCAGCGCAGCTCGCGGATTCCCGAGCGGGAAGGTCCGGCGACTTGATCTTCTCGCGATTCACGTTTCGGAGGATCAGACAGAATTAAATGAGCGTACGAAAACTGATTTTGTTAGCAGTGTTGCTGGGGTGTCTCGCTCAAACCACGAAATCGATCGCCCAAGATTCAACCAACCAGCTTTCCAATGAAACCCTGCGGGTCCGGAAACCTGATTTCAATAAAGAAATCTATTACAAGAACAGGCTCGACTTTTCCTTCGAATCGGGATGGTTGCCCGTCAATATTCCGTTCGTTTTCGACTTTCTCTTAGGCGACGGATACAACATGACTCCGCTGAAGTACACATTGGTACCGAATATTGCCTCTCTGCGATGGCAACTGGACAGCGTTAGAGGACCCTGGATTTTACGCGGCAATTGGGATCTTTCCTTCAGCGGGGCTCTGGTTGTGATTCCCCGCGGACCTGAAACCCACTACGGAGCGTACATCATGGGCATTCGGCGCAATTTTGTCCGGCCTCACTGGAGAATTGCCCCCTACGTCGACGGCCGGCTCGGCCTGGGGGACATCAATGCCAAGGAACCTCTAGGGGTGGAGTTTGCGCAGGGACAGAACTTCACCTTTACGGTGAACCTGGGCAGCGGAATCCGCTATAACTTCAATCCTCGCTTTTCCATTTCCGCCGGAATGAATTACATGCATATCTCCAATCTTTATCTGTCCCAACCGAAATATTTGGACTATGGCATTAATGTTTATGGGCCCATGGCTGGAATCGAGATCCGCCTGCGCAGACCCCATCGCGACGCCTCACCATAGAGGCAAGACCGCAAGGTCTGTGATTGTTCCCCGTCGGACGGTGTTGTCACCGCCAGGTCGATGCCCTGCCGCCGGGGATTAGGGAGGATGAGAATAAAGTGTGCAACGCAAAGGCAGGTTTCGTATGCTTCAATGCGAGATTTTCAGGTGCGTCCGCCCGTCTGGGAGTGCGTAATGTAGCGCGCGCGCTGCGGCTATGGGCATTGGGCGCGACTGTGGCAGGATTCGTGACCTTCGGCTGCGGCACGCCCGCGATCCTTGATATCCAAGCTCCCTCCAGTGCAGTAGCAGGTTCACCCTTCACCATAACGGTGACCGCCATGGTCGGCGGAAGCCGGGACACGATTATCAACAGTCCCATCCACTTCACCAGCTCCGACAGCGCCGCCGTTCTTCCAGGGGACTACTATTTCACCGCCAACGATGCCGGTTCCCATACTTTTACCAACGGGGTTACTTTAATGACTGCCGGCAACCAGAGCATCACAGCGACCGTCATCGGGGCGCCGGGCCTGAACGGAACCACAAACGTCACAGTCTCGGCCGCCACCGCCCTTGCCCAATCAAGGTAGGCGCATCCCCCACCGGGGGTTGGAACCAATGTCAGTAAGGTTGCCGTGGAAGTCGGCAACAGAAATCTGGTCACCGGCTGCACCGGGACAGTTTACTCCACCAGTTTGGAGATGCCTGCGGCGAATGGAGAAAGGATCAGCAAGTCGCTTCGCTGAAGGAATTGTCGGAAGAGTCCGCACACCCGAGAGCAACGAAACCGGTCAATAAGCATTCTTGCTGTTGAAGATGCGCAGCAAGGTCATGGTGATGATCTGCAGATCGAAGGTGAGGCTCCAGTTGCGAAGGTAGTACAGATCATATTCAACGCGCTTAGCGATCGAGGTGTCGCCCCGCCAACCGTTTACCTGCGCCCAGCCCGTGATTCCAACCTTGAACGTGTGACGGAAGTTGTAGCGATCGATCTCCTCCAGAAACCTCTCCACGAAATGGGCTCGTTCCGGTCGCGGACCGACGATGCTCATGTCCCCCCTTAGCACATTGAGGAATTGGGGAAGTTCGTCGAGATTAGTTTTCCGAAGCAGAACGCCGACCGCGGTCCGTCGCGGATCGTTGGTGCAGGTCCAGCGCGTATCTCCTTCCTCCCGGCTTCCTACTTTCATGGTGCGGAACTTCAACATGCGGAACACTCGGCCGTTGAGGCCTACCCGTTCCTGGATGAAAAAAACAGGACCCGGGCTGGAAGCTTTAATAGCGAGAGCGACTAGCAGAGTAATCGGCAAGGTAAGCAGCATCACGAAGAGCGAAAGGGCCACATCGAAGGCACGCTTCTGGAAAAGGTAAGGACCGGTCTCCGACAACATCGGCCGGAGATCCAGCATATGAATCCCTCCCAGATCGATCAGGCGATCGCGGATGCCTACTCCTTCTCCCAAGTCGACGACAACCCGTGTGGGTACGCAGAGCTTCTCCAACGCGGGCGCGATTTTCTGAACCTCGCTCAGACGGGCCGCGGGGAGCGCGATGACAACGTCGTTGATCGAGTTCCCGTTGGAAAAAATCGGAATTTGATCTAGTTCATACACCGGGCCTTCGACGGTAACTTCCTGATCATGCAAACGAACGAAGCCGACGACCCTGCAGGGCAGTACTTCTCCGTGAAGAAGCGAGGTCGCCACGCGGCGGGCAAACCGATCCGTCCCCACCATCAGAATCCTGACTTCGTTTCTGCCACTCTTGCGCAGATACTCCAAGACCACCCGGGACATAATACGGGCAGACGTGGCCAGGACAAAAAGCGTCACAGCGCTAATAGCGACCACGAGACGGGAGTAGCTGGCCTGTCGGTACAGGAAACCGACCGCCATCACCACCGCGTAGGTGAATGCGAGGGCTTCCAGCAATCTGCGGGTTTTCCCCCCGGGGGCATACAATTGCTCCACATTCCAGAGCTCTGACTCTTCTGCGGCGATCGCCCAAATGATGGTGGTGAGCAATATAATGCCCCAGTACGAGGGCAATCCGGAAGCGGCACTGCGGGCAAATAAGAGGTTGAAACCGAAGCGGACTTTTACGGCAATGAAATAGGAGCAAGCAGGAAGCGACAGCGTCAGAATCTTCAAATAGAAGCGAACATAGCTAAGGCGGCTACGAATCATGCCAAATTACTTCTCGAAAGCAAAGATTGTCTTCATCTCGCCGACGCAAGCGCTATATGATGCTCACGCTTGAGTCGCAAGCAATTCCACACGCTTAAAACAACGCTGATAAGTCGTACTCCCCCAACATCGAGCCCTTTGGGGGTAACCCGAGCCAAAAAGAAACGTGATGTTTTGTCACTCCCGAGACGCAACTTTCTCGAGAGGATTGCTCCAGCTCCTCGAGGAAACATGTTCTGCGCCTAGCGCATCCCCAGCGGATGACAGTGCAATCTTCGGAGGGAAGCAACGACAGTCACCCTGCGGAAACCGAGAAGTCCGTTAACGCCTTGGTATGTTCCGTTGTTGATTGTATTGTGTGGGTAGCCTAAACCCCATTCCGACGGCATGTCAATAGGGAACCACGGTAGGCACGGCAGGAACCCACGGTAGGAACCAAGGTACGGCGGTCACGACGTGCCCCCTTCCCAGGCAATGACTGCCCGAACTGAGGCAGTCTTGCTCCAGACTCCCGAATCCGATACATCCCAAACAGCTTTGTGATGCGGCGAAGTTCATTCCATGGTCTTAATCCCTAGAGCGCATCGACTGTAGCGGAAGTGCAACGCTATCTTTAATCTACTGAATGCGGCCCGTGAGCCCTCCCTCGTCAGATCGCTTACCGTGCGTGCGGGATCGGCCAGAAGCTGAATTGAACAGACGCCGACACATCCGATTGACGCGTGGTTGCCAACAGAGGAATTTGCCATCGTTCATATTGTAGGTTGCCCTGAAAGCGAAAGCCAAGTCCCGTCAAGATATCCGCATTTACCGCGATGTCATTCTGGTTTCCGCCCTGCGGAACGTACCCTGGGTCGAGGGTTCGATGCCTGAGTTCGAGGCCGATCCGCTTGCGAGGGCCGACCCAATAGTTCGTGCGAATCTGTTCCCCTTGTGCCGCGCGTCCGATCCAGGTTCCGATCAGGCGGCCATCGTTGTTATATCCGCTGTTGTATTGGCCGTTGGAATAGATGCAGATGCCACAAAATGCCACCGGATTGGTGTACCCGCCTTCGAGTCTGAGGTCCAACTTTGGAACTCCGGGGAATTTCGCGAGGTAGAGTCCTCCCTGGGAGGCATTCCTGCGCATGTAAGGGATCGGTGATGGTTCGTCTTCACTCAGGCTTTCGCCATAGAGGGTGAGCCAATTACGGAGACCCGGAATGCGATAGGAAAAGTCGGCAGTTGTGCGGCCGTCGCCGAGGACGTCGCCATGGTAGTGGTTGCCAAACGTGCTGTCCAGGAAGGTTGTGATGTTGAGTGGGTTTCCGGGTCCTCCGAAGACGGTCGTTTTCGCCATCCCGAATTCGAAATTGGGCGTCAGCTTGAAGCTGATCTTCCCGCCACTCAGAAACGGCTGGGGATGCAGATTCTTGCCGTATTGTCCCAGAACTGCGATCGTGGACGCGCCGGTGTTGAAAGTGGTTTGAAACTGCACACCCGTCATGTGTCCGATGAAACCCTCGAAACGTATGTCACCGAGATAGCTGAAGAGCCAGGGCAACCGGAACGGACTGACTCGATCGACGGTGAACGTGTTGTTCAGCGGGGCGGCATTGTTGGTGAACGCCATCGTCCCGCCCTCGCTCGGTCCCCACCACAAGCTGTTCTTGCCGAATGAGAACTGCCAGTTGCCAAGATTGAAGCCCAGATAAGTATCGAGCAGGCGGAAGCGGCTGATCGATGCGACGGGGAGCACAGGCCCTGTGGGCCAGTCGTCGGTGCGGTTGAAGAAATCGAGGACGGCTGGGGTCGGAGCGGAAGCCGAAGGGGCCGATTGATACTCTCCGCGAACGTAGAAAACAAGCGGACCTGCGGTGGTCCAGCCCGAGGCGCCGTCTACGGCATTAAAACCTTCTTCGTAGGGACGGCCGTAGTCGTTTAACAGGGTCTGGCCGAAATGATAATTGTCGGTCAACGGAGTGCCTGAAATCCCGAGGAAACGAGCGTAGACGGATTCGGGTTGCGCGTTGAGATTGCGCTCACCATTCATCAGTCCGGACTCATATCCGAATTCCGTGGTCAGCGAGGCGTAGAGTTGCTGAACTTCCCATGGGGCATCGGTGCCGGCGCTATTCTTGTCGGCTTCGGCCAGGAGTCGCGCACATTCGAGACGCGTCCAGGGACGAATACTCAGCGAATCGGACTGAATGTAACCGAGCGCAACCAGGCGTTCGAGAGCCGGATAGACCCAACTGTCCAGCGGAACGTAGCTAGAACCCATGGTTCGAGTTCTGTGAAGGATCTGAGTTTCTTCACTTTCCTCAGCTTTGTAGAAAGTGCCATAACGCGCCATGTCGATATCGTTGTAGTGAGACCGGGTGCGGTAGACTTGGCGTCCCATATACCAGCCGAGCGCGGCGCTTATGGCCACATCTGAAAAGAAGTGCTTTTGCCCGGCCCAGCGGGCCGCACTTACGCCGCCTGCCGTACCGTAGGCCAGCAACTGGGTCAGCGGGCCCGGATATTCATGAGCAATCACGCTGGCGATGGCCCAGCTTACTGAAGAGTGCACAGAAGGAAAGGAGTCTCCTCCGACAAAAAATCGTCCGGGGCTGGTTCCCGTGAAAGGGCGTTCGCGTCCCGCCGCGAATTTGAAGACTTCAGTGTCGACGAGTGCGCCGATGGCGGCCTCTCCAGCGAGGATTCCGGTTTCGCGCCTCTGATCGTTGTCCTGAATGTGTCCTAACAGGAACAGTCCAGCCCCGGCAACCGAGAGAGCTGCCAGGCCCGCATTCGAAGCCGTGACGGCGTGCGAGACCGTACTCTTGTTTGTGGGCACATGGTTCTCGATGGTTTGATCGGCCTTGATAAATAATCCTCCGACAAGAAGCGAGGGGATCGCCCACTCCCATTGCTTCTCCGACATGTGGAAAGGAGCGGTCCAGAACTGCTTCTGATCGAGAAAAAGATTCTTCGGAAGCGATTTGAGGTCAACCGGCCCCGGTGAGAACTCCTTGGCCCCAGCGTTCGCCGGTGAAGAGGCAGCGGGCGTTTGATCTTTCGAGGGCTCCTGCGCACAGGCGAACCCGCTCGAGCCCACGATCAACGCCGCCACCAGCCATGATGCGACTAGATTCTTACTCCAAGAACCTGCGGTCTCCGGCGTCGTAGGGAACGCCGTGCCAGCAAACTTCATCCGCATTTCCCCTCGATGCCGAGCCTTTCTTGGTTGTCTCAGTCGCTTTTCGATGTCAGAATGCAAGAGTGGATCGCCGGTCGGGATCTCGTTCATTCTAGTCGCCGAGATCCCATGTATGCGGTATGGATCGTCACTTTGAAAAGAATACACCAACCGCTCAGGTGCAGAAGGGACACCCGTTGCGTCGGCTCTAACAATGACCGCGCGAACTGGTCGTACTTGGGACGGAACTGGCCAATTTGATGCAGAGTCCAGCTTCAGTCAGTGCAGACTTGTCGAAGCTTCGCGTCGCCATTATTCATTACTGGTTCATTGGGCGCGCTGGTGGCGAGCGGGTTGTGGAAGCTTTGGCAGAGATTTTCCCTCAAGCTGACCTCTTTTCGCTGATCGCCGACCACTCAACACTTGCGCCCATTTTGCAAGCCAGAAAGCTGCAGACCTCCTTTCTGCAACGGGTACCAGGAGCAAAGAAGTTTCATCGCCATTTCCTCCCGCTTCAGCCATTGGCGTTGGAGCAGTTTGATCTCAGCAATTATGATCTGGTGATCAGTTCCGAGTCTGGGCCTGCGAAGGGAGTCATTACGTCTTCAAAGACGTGCCACATCTGCTATTGTCACTCGCCCATGCGATACATCTGGGATATGTATCCGGAATACAGACGAGCCATGGGGTTTCTGGCTGGAACTGTATTTTCGCTGACGGCGCATTACATTCGGCTTTGGGACCAGGCGAGCGCCAATCGAGTAGATTATTTCGTGGCCAATTCGGGCTTCGTCGCTTCGCGAATCCGAAAGCACTATGGACGCGAGAGTACCGTGATTCATCCCCCGGTGGACGTCTCAGCGGGCAAGATCAGCGGCCAAGAGGGCGGCGCGTATTACATCGCAATCGGACGACTGGTTGAGTACAAGAGATTTGATTTGGCTATCGCCGCTTGCACACAGCTACGAAGGCAACTGAAAATTATTGGTGCCGGTCCGCAAGAAAAAGCTCTACGCCGAATAGCCGGACCGACAGTGGAATTCCTGGGGCGGGTAAGCGACGCTGAACTTCGAGAGAACCTTGCTGGGTGTCGCGCGTTACTGTTTCCGGGGGAAGAGGATTTCGGGATCGTTCCAGTAGAAGCCCAGAGCTTCGGCAAGCCGGTTGTGGCTTACGCTTCGGGCGGCGTGCTGGAGACGGTGCGAGGTATTTTTCCGAACGAGGCTGAATTGGAAAACCCAACCGGAGTTTTCTTCAGGGAGAAGTCTCTCTCAGATCTGACAAAGGCAATACTGCAATTTGAGGCAATGGAGCACGAGTTCCGTCCTGAGGTCATTCGCGAGCACTCACAGCAATTCGATAGTGCGATATTCAAGCGACGGATCTCAGAATTCATTGCCTCCGCCGTCACAGACTTTCGAACCAGAAATCAGGCAGACAACGTCTGCGCCGATAGAGCTTTTGACGCTTTCGCGGGGGCTTGAACTGCCGACGCCGGTTCGGTCCAAAGAAAACACGCGTTTTTCGATCGAACCGTGCTTCGCAAGACTTCAATTCTGCGCTCTGAGCTGAGCGGGACCTGCCATGCCGCCGCCCCCACCGAGAATGGCCAGCACTCGCCGGCCACCAATCAGAAAAACAGGCAATCCAATGCCCATGACAAACCAAACAATGAAGATTCCCTGGTGAAAAAGATCGAGACGCCACAACTCGGCTGAACCGTACAGAACCGTGCCACAGGGCAGGAGAAAGATTGTTTTGCCGAGAGCTGCCAGAAACTCAAAGACAAACCCCATGAACAGACATATCGCCGCGATATAGGCCCAGCTAGCATAGCCCATTTGCTCGTGTAGTTGAACAAACGCTGAGTTCGTATTGAGATTTTCCTCCACATCGACGTAGTTACGGTATGTTTCACCTCCTCCGGCGACCAACTGATCAACCACGGGCGCCGAACCCATTGCGACCTGAAACGGAGAACCGAGATAGGCTAGGATCTCGGAGACGCCAGCCAGCCCGAAGGACAGTCTGTTTTGTTCGTAATAGGTTGCGTTGCGGGAGAAGTTCAAAACCGAAAGTATTAGGAAGAGAAGCGTAGCGAAGAGGGTCAACTTGGGAACGCTAACTCGTATCGACCTTTTGCCAAAACCGAGCAAGAAAACAACGGTCAGAAGCGTAGCGATTAGGATCAATCGCGAGGATAGGAGAGCCGTTGTCGCCAACATTAGAACATTCAAAATGTTTAAAGGCCTGAACGACCTCCGCCGAATGATTCGGTAAAATGCGATAGACGCTGAATAAACTACCAGGTAGCGCAAAGAGACGAGGCCTATACTGTAGTCTTCATACAGCGCCTCTTTCAGTGAGTTTGCCTGTCCCAAAGCGACAAACACGACGGCCTGTTGTAGAGATAGGAGTTGAAATATCTTTATGAGAGTCGTGGCAATGCCGATGGCACTGAGAAAGGAGAAGATGTAGTAAAGAAGGTTGGAGTCCAGACTGAACAATTTCTCTCGCGGAGCGCTCCTTCGGAGAACGATTACTCTGCCCACCTTCTCTCCGATAGTGAAACTCATAAATATCAACAGGTACCAGCACGCCAGGATTACACACGAACTGAAGTCAACGCGCGCTGGGGAATCAAAGCCCTTCCGTAAAACCCCGAAACTTGGGAACAGCCAAGCAACAAGGCTGGCAAACATTGCAGCCATCGAAACAACCGACGGCCTTAGAATGACTTTAGGGGGCAGAGATATGTTCATGTTCGCTGGTGCGGCAATGGACGACTCCCGGTCACGAATGCAACCTAGCGGCCGAACTGGAACCCACTTCTGAGGCGAGCGATCTTGATCGCATATTCCGGAACCTCTGCGGCACGACGAAAAGCCCGAATGATTGCGGCTGACAGGTACCCGATGCAGAATCCGATGAATCCGCAGCCCAGGACTATCCAAGCTCTGTGCGGGCCCGACTTCCTGTCGGGAGGAACGGCGCGATCCACGACTTGGATAATTGGGGCGGCTTTGGCCTCGTCTATGCGTGCGGCCTCATACTGCTTCGCTAGCAATTCGAAAAGGGTTTCGTGATACTTAACCTCGCGGAGCTTACGCGCATATTCAAGCGCGACCGTGGGAACCCGACCCGCCGGAATCCCAAATGTACTTGCTAATTCTGGATTTCGTGGATCTTTTTCAAGCCTGGCAAGTTGGTTCCGTAGCGAGCTGATTTCCTCCTCAGCCCTTACTGCGACCGGATTCTGATCAGTGGCGAACAGGCGCATCGAATTGATCTGAACTTCGCGGCTCGCGATTTCCGCTCTTAGCACAGCCAGGCTGCGAATGATGGCCTCAGCTTGGCCACCTATCTGTATGACCCCGGTCTTCTCAGCGGTCTGCTTCAGCTCGTTCTCGGCGATCGCCAGTGCGCCTTTTTCCTCGCCCAATTCCTGATCGAAGAAGACACGTCTTTGGGCCGCCTCAGTGGTCGCGAGATGAGAATTCATGGCATAAAGTTCGTCCACATAGGCGTTTGCCATTTCGCTGGAGCGATTGGGGTCGTGATCGTCAACGATGATGTGAATCAATCCATCTTTACCGGCAAGAAAGCGTGTATTGCTCTTTAGGACTGCGCGCGTATCCTCCATGCTTCGCGTCTTGTACAGGTCTTGGAGATGAAACCTCGAGATCAGCCGGTCAGCTATAGTCCGACTCTCGAGCATCCCTACGTACATATCCACGGGAGTTTTGAGTGGGCTGCTACCGAGACCACCGCCGCCACCGCCGCCGGTAAGCGACGCCAGCGCATTCAACTGCCCCATCATCGTTGCCAGCGACTGACCTTGCTGCGGCGGCATGATGAGCGAAGTGGCGCTGAACCTGGGCTTAATCATGAGAGAAATGGCTACGCCGAGAACGACAAAGACCAGCATGCAGATAGCGATCGTTCTTCGGGCTTCTGAAAGAACGAGGAGAAAGTCGAAGAGATCAACGCCTTTCCGTTCGGCGATAACACTCTCGTACTCCGGTTCCGCGTGCTTCAGTGGATTCATATACCTTCGATCATCCTAGTGCATTCAGACGGGGCAGCGCAATCGTCGAGACCTTGCCTTTGAGCACCCTTTTTCTGACTGGATCAGCTTTGGAAAGGATGTTTCTCTCACGGCAAATGTCACTTCTCGTACCATCTTGCAGTCCGGCGGATGCATTCCTCCAGCCCGACAATCTGCCGCAGCCCCAGCATTTCGCGAGCACGATCAACGCAGGGAACGTAGCGGAGCGTGGCCCCCCCTGAAGTAGTTTTTTGGGCCACCCGAATTTCCGTCTGCGGGCTGAGGGTTGTGGCGACCGTCTGCGCTAACTCGAGAATGCTCACGTCATGCGCTGACCCGACGTTGAAGGGGACCAGCGCGGGTGCCCGAAACAACATCGTCCATAGCCACACGGCCAAGTCGGCAGCATACAAATAAGACCTTCTCGGCGTTCCGTCGCCCCGAATCTGAATCGGCCGTCCCGCAAGCACGTCCCCAATAAAGTTGCCGATGGCAAAGTGCTGGTCGAGGGGAAGATGTGGACCGCAGAAAGCCCAGCAACGGGCAATTTTGCACTCCAGGCTGCTGGCTCTGTTCTGATAGAGCGCACACATAAGTTCGGCAGTCCGCTTGCCTTCTGCGTAAACGTTGGACGGGTCCAGGGGATCGGGCGCTCCGGTATAGCTCTCGGGAACGTGCGTTAGGTCGGCTGGCTGTTTCCCATATACTGCACCTGAACTCGTTAGAAGGAACTTTCTGGCTCCGTGCGAGATGGCAAATTCGAGCGTGCGTTCTGTCCCTGCGATGATGGTCGAGAGCATTTCCAGAGGGCCATCAGCAGCCTGCTTGGCGCTCGCCTGGGTCGCCGTGTGAAGAACATACCTGTACTCACCATCGGGAAACGAAAAGCTGCGTACATCGCCGGTGTGCAGTGCAATAGTGGAATTCTTAGCAAGGTGCGGACACTTGGCTGCAAACGCCGTCCGGTTACGGGTGAGGATAACCATGCGTGCGCCGAGGCCAAGAACTTGATTGATATGGCAAAAAGTCTCTACGAGCCAGCAGCCGAAGAATCCAGTTCCTCCGGTCAGAAAAATACGCTGGCCGCGGACTTCCTCCCACAGGGAAGCTGTGTGCTGCAGAATCAATTCCAGATCCTGCCGGGGAAGAGGGTTCGCTGGGCTCATCAGTCTTCCAAAAGAGAGATGCTCATCTCCGACGTCAACCCATCGCAAGGACCTGCGGCGCCGTCCCTTCTATAGTCAAGCTTATGCGCGTTCCCTCCAGAACGGAGGCCAACCGCCCTGGAATGCGGTATGAAGCTGCGGGCGCACGGATTTACCACGTTTTCCATGGCGCTCTTCCGCTGGCCCAGAGTTCTTCGAGCCGTTGTTTGTCTCGCAATGTGTCCATCGGCTGCCAGAAACCGTGATGAAAATACGCTTGCACCTGCTGTTTGGAGGTGAGGTTCTGCATCGGCTCGCTTTCGAACATCGAGGAATCATCGCGGATCTCATGGAGAACCGACGGGGAGAGAACAAAGAATCCACCATTAATCCATCCGCCCTCGCCCTTTGGCTTCTCCTGAAAAGCGGAAATGGTGGTCCCGTCAATGCCCAATCCTCCGAATCGCGCCGGCGGTTGCACTGCCGTCACGGTCACGCTGCGGCCGTGACTCCTGTGGAAGTCGATCGCTGCCGAAATATCGACATCGCTTACACCGTCCCCGTACGTCATGCAAAACACATCCTCGTGCTCAAGATAATGAGCCACTTTCTTGAGCCGTCCTCCAGTGCCCGCATTATCTCCGGTATCGACCAGGGTTACGCGCCAGGGCTCTGCGACGCTCTGATGCACCTGCATTCGGTTCTCTTTCATGTCGAAAGTGACGTCCGACATGTGCAAGAAATAGTTCGCGAAGTACTCCTTGATGAGATATCCCTTATATCCGCAACAAATGATGAAGTCGTTGATTCCGTGTTGCGAATACATCTTGAGAATGTGCCACAGGATCGGTCGACCGCCGATCTCGACCATCGGCTTGGGGCGTGTAACCGTTTCTTCACTGAGCCGCGTCCCCAGCCCGCCCGCCAATATGACTGCTTTCATTCCCATCCTTTGGTGCTCCCAAGCCCTGCGCTACCTAAGCCGGAAGCGTTTCCCTTTATCTGTTGTCTGCGAGACATCGCCTCAAGTCCATACGGTACACGGGGAGTGCCTCATTGTGTATGCTTACTTTGCGACCCGATGATATTTCAGGCACAGCTTCGCGACCAACTCTGGGATTGTTTAGAGTGTCACGCATGCGAATATCCCGCAGAGGCTTTGAATTTTAGCCGGTCCACAAGCATTGTCGCCGCAGAGGGAAACCCCGTGCGGGAAATCCTTGCACGCGCCTCGGACTGGCAGCGGGCGCGAGAGTTACTGTGTGATAATCATCCAATCGTGGACGACACTGTGGACAGAAAATGAGGGAGACTCGCTCCACAGTACAATCCGAACGACATTTTCCTGAGCTCGACGGCATACGGGGTCTGGCCATTGTCGGGGTATTATGTTCTCACGGAGCTGGATTAAGCGGACTCTTTGGCGGTTCGCACCACTCTCTGGCGGATAAATTGTTGAGTTATGCATGTGTGCCACTGTGGGGCGGAGTGGATCTCTTCTTTGTGCTTTCCGGCTTTCTGATTACTGGGATTCTGCTGCGCACAAGGACATCTGAAAACTACTTTTCATCCTTTTATGCGCGTCGCGTGTTGCGGATATTTCCGATTTACTACCTGGTCTTGACGCTGAGCGTGATGGGGGGGCATGTTTCCGCGGCCTTTGCGAGGCAGTTGCCTGCCTGGGCTTCATGGAAGGTCGCTTACTTCTTTTATGTCCAGAACTGGCCCATATTTTGGCACGGCGAAAAAATTATGTCGGGGATTTGGGGTGCTTACTGGAGTCTGGCTGTTGAAGAGCAGTTTTATTTCATCTGGCCTCTCGTCATTTCGTTATTGCCGGAAAAGACAATTGCATCGATTTGCTACATAGGAGTTGCTTGTGCGTTGCCGCTCCGGATATTCCTCTCTTTACATTACTTTGGAACTAGCTTTGGCTTAGCGCAGATCACCTCCAGCAGGGTAGATGGCCTATTCTTGGGGGCAGCCTGCGCCATTTATATGTTTCGCCACAAGAGACCTGTTCCGATGCGATGGATTGTTGCCTCCGGTTCCGTTGGCCTCATGATTATGGCCTATATCGCTGCTTTTCATCATCGTGAACTCGTAGGCACGCAAAACTGGATGACTACTCTCGGTATTACAGGCTTTGCGTTGCTTTCCGGAGCACTCGTTGCCATATCGCCCCATCACATCAAGTGGATAGATCATGTGCTGACCCTGGAGTGGCTACGAACTGCCGGCAAGTATAGCTACGGGATCTACGTGTATCACTTATTCATATTTCTTCCAATCCGCGTTCTTGGGAATCGCGTCGGCCTCTGGGACCGATTGAATTTCCCTGAAAGGATTGTGGGGCTGATATCGGAAATGATCGTGGTTTTTCTAATTGCCAAAATCAGCTACGACTTGTTCGAGTCTCGATTCTTGCTTTTGAAAAGGTTTTTCAATCCGAATGGGGAAC
The DNA here is from genome assembly GCA_036514015.1 of Candidatus Sulfotelmatobacter sp. Lineage (GTDB taxonomy): Bacteria > Acidobacteriota > Terriglobia > Terriglobales > Acidobacteriaceae > Sulfotelmatobacter. The sequence continues at coordinate 3,159 of DATBYA010000023.1, read as the reverse complement.
CAAGTCTTTCCCGTTCCACATGCTCAACTTAGTCGCAGAAGTCATTGCGAATCTCGCTGCCCGCAGTCGGCGGCGGTGCATCGAACCTAGGCAAGTCTAAGCTGTCGGTATCCCCGAATCGGCCCTTAGCTAAGTACTCTGGTTCGGAATTACGGTGACGTAATCGACTCGTTATGTCAGGCGGCAGCGGCGAGCGCTTTTGCGGACAGTTTGGTCAATAAGGCGTTGAGATCTTTGCGAGTGAAGGACCACTGAAACGGAGAAGCAGTTTGCTGATAATGCTTTTGGAAATTTAATAGCCGCTGCTCAAGCTGAACCAGAGAGAGGAAGTCATTTGGAGTGAGCACCTTTCTCTGGACGATAGAAAAGTAGACCTCAGTGATCACCTGAAAAGCGGCCATACATGATCAGTTCAAAACCGGCCATACTTTGGAAGCCGTCCAAGACATAGGTTGTTCTATCCTGCCGCCTGCTGCGGAGGCAAGCCCGTTTTTGTGCGCCAGCTGCGTGGGCCGCATTTCAGCACGTGGCCATGATGCAGCAAGCGATCGAGCATGGCGGTAACCGCTGCGCTGTCGCCCAGCAGTTTCCCCCAGTCATCGACAGGTCGGTTCGAAGTAATGATTGTGCCGGCACGCTCATAGCGTCGCATGATGATTTCCAGGAGCTCCTCGGCGGCGGTGAGGGATAACTTCCGCATGCCCAAGTCATCGATGATCAGCAAAGGTACAGTGACCAGAGACTCGATGTGCTGTTTGCGGGTACCGTCGATCGAGGCTTCGGCGAGTTCCTCGAGCAAGGTATGGGTCTCGCGGTAGAGCACACGATAGCCTTGTTGGATGGCGGCCTGGCCGATGGCCTGTGCCAGATGGCTTTTGCCGCCGCCGGGTGGACCGACAAAAAGAGAGTCTTCGTGACGGGCGATGAAGGCAGCGGTCGCCAGATCGAAAACCAGACTGCGATTCATCTTGGGATTGAAAGTGAAGTCGAAGTTGTCGAGGGTTTTTTGCGGATCGCGAAACTGAGCTTGCTTTCGCCGACGTTCCAGCAAACGGTCGCCACGACGGGTGAGTTCGTCCGATACCAGGCAGGAGATCAGGTCGATGGGTGCCATGGATTCGACCTGAGCCTGGTGCAGACGCATCTCGAGCACGGCCGCGATTCCACCCAGCCGCAGTTGTCGTAAAGCACGATTCAACTCGATGAGATTCATTCACTTTGCTCCTTGGTTTTGATTTGGATCAGATCACGGTAGTGCACCAGTTCGCGGATCAAGGGATCGACCTGGCGCAGACTGAGCGGAGCTTGCGGACAACGCTCAAGGTAGCGACGCACGAAACGATATTCGGGCACGCCCATCTCGAGGGCTGCGCAACCTTCATCGACGGCAGCGGTGCCGTACTTTTTGGCTAGGGAGAGAACGCCCAGGATGCGGCGCACGCCCACTTCGCCCTGTTGGCTATAAATAAGCTTGCAAAGTGTACCGACATGAGTGCCCACTCGGCCGGCACGGCCGAGCACCTGCACCACACGGAAGGGAGTTTGCTGCGGGGTGGTCCTCGGGCTGAATGCGGTGCCAGCCGCGTTTCTGACGTACATGTTCTCGCAGGAGTAACCCGTTCTTGGGATCGAGGATACGGACGTAGAGCTCATCCCATTGGACTTTCACCCCGCGTCCGATCCAGCCTGGCGGTAGACCGTAATACGCGGCTTCGACTTCGACACAGCCATCCAGATGCACCACCCGTTCGCCGTACTGGTAATAACGAAACGGTTCTACCGGCAGCGGGAGCAGGGTTGGTTTTTCTTCTGCGAACATGGCAGCCACTTGCCGTTTCGTGGTGCCGTGAATGCGCGTATCCGCCCAGTTCGTTTCCCAGCGATCCAGATAGGCTTGCCCTTCCTCCAAGCTCTCGAAGCGTTTTCCCTTGAGCGGCGTGTTTTTGGTGTGTCCGACACTGCGCTCGACTTTTCCTTTTCGATCTGGATCCTGGATGCGGCAGGGGAGAGCGACGGGCACCGTAATGAGCGAGCACGTCGCGATAGAGGGGATTGAGCGTGGCGTCGTAGACGTGGGGAACGAGTACGCCTTCGCGGAGATTGTCCAACACCAGGATGCGCGGAACACCGCCTAATCGACGAAATGCCTTCTCGTGGAGCTCGGCCCAGATGCGCGTGCTGGAGCGGAAAACCAGCAACCGCACCGCTTTGCGACTATAGCCCAGCGTGAGCACGAACAAACGGGTGCGTCGATACTTGCCGCTTTTCGGTTCGCGCACCATCGGCCCGCTGCCGTAATCAACTTGCCCTTCTTCACCTGGGGCGGTGAGGATCACCGCCCGCGCGTGTGGTACTTGGGCTCCGCGTAATTTGTAAGCGAAGCGTCGAACGCTTTGATAGCCACCCTGGAATCCGTAGTCGGAGACCAGATCCTGCCAGATGGCCATGGCATTGCGATCTCGACTCAGACCCAGCTCGATGATTTCCCGGTAGGGTTTACAGGTGCTCGCCGACCCCACGACTTCCGAGTTTTCTGGCTCCTTGCCGCTCAACCCCACGCCAAAGTCGGTGATCACCGCTATGGCCGGTTTTGAAGTCGCGGTTGCTTTTCCCTTCGTGGAAAGGTTTTCGGGGTTGGGGTTGAGGTTGAAGTTGGGGTGACCGCCGGACTCCGGAATGGCCGGTTTTGCTGCCTCCGAGCCGGTGATCACTTGTATGGCCGGTTTTGCCTTACCTTCGCGCTTCCACCTTCCCGGCGGCCATATTTCCACACCTGCGCCTCGCAGATAGGCGCTGATGGTCTCTCGACGTACTCGCGTGGCCTTCTGGATCTTTCGCAGAGACCATCCCAGTCGTCCCAACGCTATGATTTGTTGTTTCTTCTCGTCTTTCAAGACATTCGCCATATTGCGAGAGGCTACTTACCCTCCCGCTGCTGTCAATGTCCTGGACGTTTCTTCTGAAAGTATGGCCGCTTTTCAGGTGTTCATGTATGGCCGCTTTTGGGTGTTCACTGAGGAAGTAGATTTCGATTTGGTTGAGCCAACTGGCGTGGATGGGGGTGTGCACCAGGATGGCATTGGGCCATTGCGAGCGAATGCGCTGTACGGCTTTCTGGCCGCGATGAGCCGAGCAGTTGTCCATGATCCAAAAGACGCG
>DATBYA010000022.1:0-97835 GCA_036514015.1 Candidatus Sulfotelmatobacter sp. | reverse complement strand
CGGATGCCGCGAAATAAGCTTCGTTCGGTTTGAAACCCGCCCAGCCGGCAAAAATACTGTTGGGGAACTGCTGAACGTAGGTGTTGTAGTCCTGCAGTGTGTCGTTATACCGCTTGCGTTCGACGGCAATCCGATTCTCGGTGCCCGCCAGTTCATCCTGCAATCGCAGGAAGTTTTCGTTCGACTTCAGTTGCGGATAATTTTCCACGATCAGAAGCAGCCGCCCGATGGCTCCATCCAGTTGTCCGTTTGCGGCAATCTTTTCCTGCGGGGACCCCGCCGATAGCAACTGCGAGCGCGCCTTGGCGATGTCCCCAAACACAGTCTGCTCCTGCTTGGCGTATCCCTTCACCGTCTCGACCAGGTTCGGGATCAGGTCAGCGCGCCGTTGCAGCACAATATCCACTTGAGACCACGCACTTTTCACCGCTTCATTCTTGGTCACCAGCGTATTCTTCACGCTCACGTATTGCCCGAAGAAAACCAGCACGCCCACCAGCAGAACGATGACGACGATCACTGCGATCAAGCCTTTACCCATACCTTCCTCCTCAAACTCTGAATGTGATGCGGTTACGCCCGGGCGGACGCATCTGAGTCTAACGCCTCATCGACGGAGGCAGCCACTTTCTCAATCGCCGCGAGATAGCCAGTCACCAGATCGTTGATGTCCATCTTCTTGGGATCCGCTTTGTGTTCCCGTACATCCAGAACCTGATCGATGGCCGAAGGATCGAAGCCCGCCCGCTTCGCCAGAGCCTGTGCGGCTTCCCGTCTTCCTGACTGCGAGTTGTCCCCCAGCGCGATCAGCGCGTGGCGAAACAGCGTGCCGAACGAGGGCACCGAGCGCAGCAGCAGGTCCCACAGTCGCGAATTGTTTCCCGCTGCGAGCAACAGCTGCTGGCGAAGAAGAATGAGTTTTTCCCGCAGCTCATATTCGACCTGCACGCGATGTACGTGCATGGAAATTCGCAGACTCTGCACTACATCTTCGCCAAACAGAACGCGGTGATGTTGCTGCATGTCCAACAATTCGATGGTAAAAACATCGGTGGAGCGGTCGAGTTCTTTGCGGGTCATACAAAGCGGCGGAGGTTGCTTCTGCTTTTCCCACCACTTCGCAACCGGCGCCAACCCTTGCAACGCCGCAAACGAGCAGTCGCCGAGAACGCACAACAGGTTCAGGTTCGACAGTCCAGGATGAAAATCGCCGGCCGCCGCCGAGCCGAACAGAATGATGCTCTCGATATTCAAACCGGCGTTCGTTGCGACTGCTTCCCGCGCCCGTTTCACGAAGCCGTCGATCGTATCTTCAATCTTGTGTTCAGGAATCATTCGCTCCTCGCGCGCTACCAACTGCTGCTGGCCCCGCCGCCGCCAGAACTGCCCCCACCAAAGCCGCCGAAGCCCCCGCCCCCGCCGAACCCACCGCCTCCGCCAAAGCCCCCGCCCCCGAATCCTCTACCTTGGCCGCCGAATATCTGAGAAAAAAGAAGCCAGAAAAGAAGGCTGCGTAAGGGCGTGAAGAGGATGATGAGGACAACGACAATAATTCCGAGGATCCCGCCGACCGACAAACCACCGCTGGACTGAGGTTCTGCCTGAGTCGACGCTCGCGGCTGCGAATTTGTGAGTTGAATCCCAGCATCTGCGGCAATCACATTTGCAACCCGGCTGGTGACCAGCAGCAGGGCATCGCTGTGGTTCTCGCTGCGCATCAGCGGAATGGCCTCACGCTGAAAGCCTCCGACCTTTCCGTCGGGCAGAATCGGTTCCAGCCCGTAACCTACTTCAATGCGGGCGCGGTGATCCTGCATGGCGTACAGGATCAGCACTCCCCGATTTGTGGAACGACTGCCGATGCCCCATTTCTTGAATAGGTCGACCGCGTAACTCTCGATGTCGGAGCCGTCAAGGGTATTAATGGTCACGATCGCGATTTGCGCGTGCGCTTTTTCGTCAATCTGCCGGCAGATGTCGGTGATTTGCGCGCTGGTGTTCTGGTCAAGAACATGCGCGAAATCGTTGACGTAACCCGTGGGTTGAAGTTGCGAAACCGATTCCGCCCACGTCCGCATGCCCAGCGACAAAACCAGCTGCAACGCCAGAGACAGTGTCTTGCGCCAATTCACAGGGCGATTGTACAGGAGGAAGCCGGACCCACTGGGATTTCGGGGTAAAACCGGTCGTGCCGTCGAGGACTCTTCGCGCCCCGCTCGTACACCGCGCTGGATTCACTTTCGTAATTTGATGAAAGGCGCCCGAATGGGGATGATGGATAACGTGCAGACCTCTGAAAACACTCGCCGATGGCCTCGCCTTGAGGTCGATATGCCGGTGCGCGTGGTAACCTCCAAGGGCTTCTCGACCACCGTAGTGGAGGGGCGGGGAACGGAACTGAGCGAAGGCGGCATGGTGTTGTATGCGGGAATCCTGCTCAACCCGGGGGACTTGCTAGAGATTGAGTTTGAGACCCCGACGCTCTCGCGCCTGACCGCTATCGTCCGCTCCCGCAACGGATTCTGCTTTGGCCTGGAATTCATCACTCCGCTCCCTTCCTAATCCTGACGTCTTAACTGGTGACCTCCCGGACTTCGGCCGACCTGACACCATGTGAGCCCATGAGCCCATACTCCGGTTCTGGCGGTGCGGACCGATTTGTTCTAGCATCGGGAAGCGAGTCTGGAGCGAGTCTCAATGCACTTCGAACAGTTCTATCTGGGATGCCTGGCGCATGCCTCCTATCTGCTGGCTTCAGAAGGGGAAGCCGTAGTGGTGGATCCGCAACGGGACGTGGAGTTGTACTTGAAGACGGCCGCGGAGCTGGGTGTTACGATTCGCCACATTATTGAGAGCCATCTGCATGCCGACTTTGTTTCCGGACACAAGGAATTGGCTGCCCGCACCGGGGCAAAGATCTACATGGGGGCGCAGGCGGGAGCGACCTTCGCTCATACGCCGGTGCGCGACGGATTCGAGCTAAAGTTTGGGAAGGCGTCGATTCGCGTCTGGGAGACGCCGGGCCACACAGCAGAAAGCATCTGTCTGGTGGTCCGCGACGAACAGAAGTCGCCCGAGCCATGGGCTGTCCTGACCGGGGACACACTGTTCATTGGCGATGTTGGCCGCCCGGATCTTTCGCCGGGGCACACTCCGGCGGAGCTGGCGGGCCTGCTTTACGATAGCCTGCACAATAAGTTGATGACGCTCGGCGACAGCGTACTGGTCTATCCCGCGCATGGAGCGGGCTCTCTCTGTGGCAAAAACATGCGGGCCGAGCGCTCGTCCACCATCGGCACCGAGCGCCTCACCAACTACGCGCTGCAGATCAAGAGCCGGAAGGATTTCGTCGCGCAGTTGACCAGCAACCTTCCCGCACGGCCAGAATATTTCCTCAAGGATTCCGAGATCAATCGTACCGGCGCTCGAGCCCTGGCGGATCTGCCGCCACTCCGGGGCGTCACACCCTCGGAGTTGAATGCCATGCTGGTGCTGGGCGAACTCGCGCTCGACGTGCGTCCCTGCGAGGAGTTTGCTGTAGGCCACGTGCCGGGCTCGGTGAACATCGCGCTGGCGGGTCAGTTTGCCTCGTGGGCGGGCACGGTGCTGGGGTTGGCGGCACATCCGGTGCTGATTGCCGGATCGGACTCACAGCTGGAAGAGGCCCGGCTCCGGCTGGCGCGCGTGGGTATCGAAGCGCTGGGCGGGTATCTGGATGGTGGCGTTGCCGCCTGGAAGCAGGCGGGACTTCCCGAGGCGAGAATTTCGCAGATCACGGTAAGCGAGCTCGATGCACGGTTGAAGACCCACCAATTGCAGGTGCTTGACGTCCGTCGCGAGTCAGAGTGGGAGGTCGCGCACATTGCGAACGCGACCTGGTGGCCGCTCGACAACTTCAGAGTCTCTCCGCCTGAGATGGATCACGATACGCCCGTGGCGATTCACTGCCAGGGCGGATACCGTAGCATGATTGCCAGCAGCCTGCTGCAGCGCGCGGGTTTCAAGCACATCATCGATGTGATTGGCGGATTCGATGCCTGGCGGCAAGCGAAACTGCCAATGGCAACCGCGAAGCCGGGAGAGTCCTGACTTGGCGCCACTTGAAGAAGTCTTCCGGCTGGAACCCTTGGATAACAGCATTGTACTTACAAAAATGAAGCTACCGTGACGTTAAGGATCGCTCCCGCGGCGGATCTTAACTTCCTTTTCCGACGTTGCGTAAAAGCGTCTTGCCTAGGTTTTGCGTAATCCGATGACCAGGGCGAGCACGCCGCCGGCGAGAAGGACAACGCCAGCCGCGGGAGGCAGTTTGTCGCTATTCTCAGTCTCGACCCCGATTCTGGCGTCGCCGATCTTTACACCGTGATGCTCTCGATGTGGGACGGGTACGACAAAAGACAGCGCTCCCAATACCAGCAGCAGGACTCCAACCAGCGCAAGGGCTTTCATAAGGGGAACTCCGGTTCAAGAATTGGTTCGTCGAATACGGTTCACGCGCGTCAGCGCAATGTCCACGCAGCCGTTCGCGGAAGTGATCCTATCACCAACGGATGGTGATGGGTCAAAGAATCAGAAGCCGTGTTCAGAGGTTTTACCGGCCCAGTTTTTCCTTTGATTTCGAGCACGTCCCACGGCACGATTTATGAGATAAATTCTCTTGTGGAGTCTTTCCAGAGGCACTGCCTAGGCGCGCGAAGATCCTTCCCTGCGCCTGAAAATCGCTCTGCTCAGGATGATTCCCATCAGGGACCCAGACTATCGAAGCGCAACCTGCATCACACTTGTTATCGGAGTGACTCACAATGAAGACAGACAAGCTGGCCAAGACCTACCGAATCGAGAGCGGCAAGCATTTCCGGTTAAGAGATTTCGATCCCGCGGACACGGGTCATTGGCACTCCAAGGAGCATGCCGAGAAAGCGCTGCAACAGGGCATTGCCCGCACGGGGGAACTGCAAGACAAGCTTTATGCGCAGAACAACTGGGCGGTTCTCTTGATATTTCAAGCCATGGACGCCGCTGGGAAGGATGGCGCGGTGAAGCATGTCATGTCGGGAATCAATCCGCAGGGCTGTCAGGTCTATTCCTTCAAGGCCCCGTCGGAGGTCGAACTGCAGCACGATTTTCTGTGGCGGACAACCCGCGTTTTGCCGGAGCGGGGACGCATCGGCATCTTCAATCGGTCCTACTATGAGGAAGTGCTCGTAGTACGGGTTCACTCTGCAATTCTGAAGAGCCAGAGGATGCCGCCTTCGCTGGTGGACAAGAAGGTTTGGGACGAGCGGTTCGAGGACATCCGCTGCTTTGAGCGGCACATGACGCGGAGCGGTACGGTGATCCGCAAGTTCTTCTTGAACCTATCGAAAAAGGAACAGAAGCAGCGCTTCCTGGCGCGATTGGATCACCCCGAGAAAAACTGGAAGTTTTCCGCCGCCGACATTCATGAGCGTAAATATTGGGAAGACTATCAGCATGCTTTCGAAGACATGATTCGGAATACGTCGAGCGAAGAGGCTCCGTGGTACGTGGTGCCGGCGGATAACAAGTGGTTCACCCGACTGGTGGTCTCGACGGTTTTGGTCGATACGCTGGAAAGTCTCAAGTTGTCGTATCCCAAAGTGGATGAGCGAAAGCGACAGGAACTGGAAGCGGCGAAGAAGCTGCTCCTGGCCAAGTGAGTGGCGCCCGTAATAAGGCTGCGGCCGGCCCGCGAGATCCTCCCTTCGCCGGAAAAACGGCTCCGGTCAGTTTGACTCTCCGCAGGATATGCTCAGTTGTCAAAATATTCTCGGAATAATGCTCGGCCCTTTCCAGGCCGCCTCCGCAGCGATTACCATAGCGCAATTGTCCACTTCTTTCCCGGAGAAATCTTGCATATGGGTTTAGATCGTTTTCGCAGGAAGGCGTTGCGGGTTGCGCCGCTAGTTTTTGGAGTGACACTCTCAGTCATATTCGCCCCTTCCGTCCAGGCTCAAGCCACGCCCGAGCGGCAATCGAAAGCGGTAAAGCCGTCCCAAACCACGCAAACCGCGCAGCCCGCGACTGCGGCGGAAGGCGATTCCGAGGCTGAAGAATCCTCCAAGCCGGAAGAAAAGGCTTTCAAAGGGATGAAGTATCGCATGATCGGTCCCTTCCGCGGCGGACGGTCGCTGACGGCTGCCGGCATTCCCGGCGACCCGACGACTTACTATTTCGGAGCGACCGGTGGAGGAGTGTGGAAGTCCACCGACGGAGCCATGAGCTGGTCGCCGGTTTTCGATAAAGAGGGGAGCTCCGCAATCGGCAGTATTGCCGTGGCCAGTTCCAATCACAACGTGCTCTTCGTAGGAACGGGCGAAGCCTGCATTCGCGGCAATATTTCGCACGGCGATGGCGTTTACCGAACCTTAGACGGCGGAAAGACCTGGAAGAACGTTGGCTTGCGCGATTCGCGCGCCATCGGCAAAGTCATTATTAATCCCACCAATCCCGATATCGTGTTCGTGGCGGCGCTCGGTCATCCTTACGGTTCGAATACGGAGCGTGGAATATTCCGCACCATCGACGGCGGCAAGACGTGGGAGAAAGTTCTCTACAAAGACGAAAATACCGGCGGCATTGACGTTGCTTTCGACCCCCGCAATCCCAACATTCTTTTCGCGGCATTGTGGCAGGCGCGCCGCACTTCCTGGAGCATGTCGAGCGGAGGGCCGGGCAGTGGACTCTACCGTTCGAACGATGGGGGGACGACTTGGAAACGCCTGGAGGAGCACGGTCTGCCTAAGGGACCGTATGGAAAGATCGGCGTGGCCGTGGCGGCGAATTCGGACCGCGTGTATGCGCTGATTGAGGCTCACGATCCGGACGGCGGGCTCTACCGCTCCGACGACGGAGGCGAATCCTGGCAACTGGTCAATCCCACCCACAGCCTGTGGCAGCGACCGTGGTACTACATGCACGTGATCGCCGATCCGCGGGATGAGAACGTTCTCTACATCATGAATGTGGAGGCCTACAAATCGACCGACGGTGGCCATCTTTTCAACAAGGTCCGCGTGCCGCACGGCGACAACCACGGGCTGTGGATCGATCCGCAGAATACTCGCCGCATGATCGCCTCGAACGACGGCGGCGTTACGGTGACGCTCGATGGGGGCAAAACCTGGACTCTTCAGGACAACCAGCCGACGGCGCAGTTCTATCACGTGATCACTGACTCCGCGACCCCCTATCGGGTGTATGGACCGCAGCAGGACAGCGGCACGGTTGCGATCGCCAGCCGCAGCGACGACGGAGCGATCGACCGCAGCGACTGGTACGATGTGGGTGGCGGCGAGGCCGGTTATATCGCGCCCGATCCGCGCGATCCGGATATCGTTTATGCAGCCGACTATCAGGGAAACATCACGCGCTATGACCGGCACATCGGACAGGTGAAGGCGATCACAGAGCAACCGGAACTTTCCGATGCGCATGGGGCGGCAAACCTGGAACATCGCTTTCAGTGGACTGCGCCAGTCATGCTTTCGCCGCACGATCCCAACACTCTTTACCACGGCGGCGAGCGGTTGTTTAAGACGACCGACGGCGGCGTGCACTGGGAAGCCATCAGTCCGGATCTGACCCGCAATGATAAGGAGAAACAGAAAGTCTCAGGCGGCGACATCACGCTCGACGATTCCGGCACGGAGTATTACGACACGATTTTCGCGTTGGCGGAATCGCCGATCACAAAGGGATTGCTGTGGGTGGGCACGGACGACGGCCTGATTCAGATCACCCAGGATGAAGGTAAAACCTGGAGCAACATCACGCCGAAGGATATGCCGGAGTGGAGCCGCATTAGCCAGATCGATCCTTCGCCGTTCGACGCCGGCGCCGCCTATGTGGCCGTCGACCGCCATCAGTTCGACGATCTGCATCCTTATATTTACAAGACCAGCGATTATGGGAAGAGGTGGACAAAGCTGGGGCAGGGAATTCCGGACACAACATTTGTTCGCGCTGTGCGAGAAGATCCGAAAAAGCGCGGACTGCTCTATGCGGGGACCGAGCAGGGCATCTATGTGTCTTTCAATGACGGCGCGAACTGGCGGCCCTTGAAGTTGAACTTGCCGACTACGCCGGTGCACGATCTGATCATCAAAGATAATGATCTGGTCGTGGCCACCCACGGACGGGCGTTTTGGATTCTCGACGACCTCTCTCCCTTGCGCCAATATAGCGACGACATCGTGCAGAAGGAGGAGTTTCTATACACGCCCGCGACCGCTTACCGGATTCAGGCGGGAGCGGGAGGGGAACGGCATTCATCTAAACTGACGGGACAGAACCCCGCGGCGGGAGCCGCGATTTATTACTTTCTCAAAGATGCTCCAAAGGGTGGCACGGAAACCAAGATCGAAATCCTTGACGCCTCGGGCCAAGTCATTCGTAAATACTCGAGTGCGGACTACAACACCCTGGAGGAACCGCTTGATCCCGACGACAAGAAACCCGAGAAGCAAATCAAACCCGAGGCAGGCTTGAACCGCTTCGTGTGGGATCTGCGCTATCAAGAGGCGCATCACGTTCCGGGATACTACCTCTGGGAATATGGCAGTGGAGCGCGAGGGCCGGTGGCGGTCCCCGGTCACTATCAGGTTCGAATCACAGTGGGAACTCAAACCCAGACTGTGGGGTTTGATTTGAAACTGGATCCGAGAGTCAAAGTCAGCCAGGCCGATTTGGAGCAGCAATTTAATCTGGAACTGCAGACGCGCGACGAATTGAGCCGGGTCTACGACACGGTCAATCAGATCCAGGACGTACGTTCGCAATTGTCCGGCCTTAAGCGACGGCTGCCGGAAAACGCGAGCGCCCAGGCGGTGGTCGCCGCGGCCGACGATCTGGAAAAGAAACTGGTGGCAGTTCGCGAAGATCTCATCAACCTGACCATCAGCGCCAACGAAGATTCTCTCGCCTATCCTCCGCAACTGGACGCAAAACTCGCGTACCTTGCCATGGACGTGGGTACCGCCGACTCTGCTCCAACGGATGCCGAGCAGAGGGAATTTGACAAGCTGAAGCGGCAGAGCGGGGAACTGATCGGCCGCTGGGAAGACTTGCAGCGTCGTGATCTGGCAGCCTTTCAGAAGCTAACGGCAGAAGGCAGCCTGTCGACGGTCGTAGTCCCGCCCGCAGGCCGGTCGACGGACGAGCCGGGTGCGGCGCACTGAGTGTTGCGTTCCGCAAGTTCCGAGGTTGGGAAGCCTGAGCGGGGGCTTTTTCCCCGGGCACAACCCTTCGCGTTACCCCGATTACCTCTGTGCCGGTTTCATGGCACTGTTGGGCCTTGTTCGCGCTCAAGCCGGTTGCTATTGTGACGAAGGAGTCTGATGTTGCTTCCTCCCCTGAGGGTCCCACGAGTCGATCCTGATTGGGGGTATATATGCGAATGATGCATTTGTGCTACGCGGCGATAGGCTTTGCGGTGGCCCGCTGGATTTTCCGGCGGCAAGGTCTGCCAGTCGCAGACCCAGTCACACGGTTCCGGTCGCAGGGTCTTCTGTAGAACGACTTCAAGCGTGGGCGTTGCGTTCCCGTTGCGCTTCCATTTCGTCAACGCACGCCCATCTCTTACCCCTCCCTGCGGTACCGTTACCAAGGTTTGCCCGAATCATCCCCGTTTCTCCGATCTCTCCATACAATTGGGTCAGGACACAGCCTTCAGCGTCTTCGCTGGGGCGGTCTGTCATCGATCTGCGCTTTCATGCTGCGGCTTCCTAAGATACGTCTGCTTGTCTTGCTGCTGGCCCTGCCAGCTATCCTGATGCCCCCGTGCCTGGTCGCTCAGAAAAATCCTAACGATGACGCGAACCAGGCTCCAAACCAGGTTCCAAACTACGAAGATCCGAATGACACTCCGCTAGGAGACGTTGCGCGCTCCCTGCGCAAGAAAAGTTCGTCGTCTCAGGACGTGATTGACGACGACAATCTGACCAGGGTGATGGAGCAGGCGGAGAGCCACCCCGCCGCCGGCTCGGCGCTGAAGTTCCTGATGGCAGGCGAGAGCAAAGAGTTTCACGTCGCCGCGCCGGATGTAACGTGCAGTTTGTCTTTTAACGCGAATGCGAAGTCGCTGCTTTCCAACGGATATGCGCAGATGGAGCTTCCGCCCGGCGAACTGCTCAAGCTCGAGGGGCCGGCCACGATCGAAGGAGATGCGCTGATCGTATCCGTTTACAACCGAACCGACTGGCACGTCAGCGAAGTGGCCGTGGCGCTGACGGTCGTCAAGAAGATCGAAGCAGCTTGGTCGGGCGGTGCGGCGTTCAATAGTGGGGCGACACTAGCGCCGGCCGTCGTCGCGAACGTGCCTCCGGAATCCGAAGTTCGCCCCGAGAAGAAACCCGACGTGACTGTGATCTACCGCATGCGAGCGGCGGCGCCTCCGTCGGCCATCACAGTTTTCAGCGCGCCGTTGAACCTAGATCTTGCCTCCGACGAGGAGTGGCACTGGGCGATCGTGCAGGCCAGAGGCTATCCGCCGCAGAGCTATGCTGGTAATCCGTCGCAGAAAGCGCCGCAGACGAACGGGCCAGAGTCTGCCCAGTCCGTGCCGGGTCCGCCATTATCGATCCCGCAAAACCCGCGATAAATTCACCCCAATGGCATTCCGAAAAAGCGGTGGTGGATGATTGCGACCACTAAGCCCGCGGCCAAACAGTCAGATGGAAGGGTAGGCTGGCAATCGCTCCGGTTGCGATCCAGGTGGGGCTAGGCTGAATTGGCCCAACCTCTTCTTCTTCCTTCTTTGCTGGCTTTCCGGCTCCCATCATGCTGGAAGGCTGAGAAGGCCTTTGCCCCCAGGGTTGAGAGCAGAGCCGACGCAAGGACCTACAATTACCGGGCGGGATTGAACAGTCCCGCGAGTCCGGCGAGAATTCCATCCGTGAAGTAGGGTGTCCAGCAGAGCCCGCGCCGTCTTCGCGAATTTTCAACCTGAGCGCAAAAGCTTTTCAGTTCGGCGGCGACCAGCAGCATCGACGCATCGTATGACGCCGCGCGCCCGGCACAGCTAGCCGCCACATCCCCTGCGGTTGCAGATCCGGGATTACCGCTTGCCCCATCTCAAAGTCGAAGACACCAGAAAAGCAAAAGGAACCGGTCCCGGTGAAAAGGGTGCCCGCCTGGCGAGCGTGCTAGACTGGCCTTAATTCCTATAACTGAGGGCAGCGATGAAATTCGGCGTCATCACCTTTCCGGGTTCGAACTGCGACCACGATGCCTTCTGGACGATTCAGCAAGTGGTCGGCCAGCCGGTGACGTTACTGTGGCACGAATCGCACGATCTGGAAAACTGTGATGCCGTAATTATTCCCGGAGGCTTCGCGTACGGGGATTATCTGCGGACCGGCGCTATTGCCAAGTTTTCGCCGGTCATGGACTCGGTCCGGAAGTTCGCCGGTGGCGGCGGACTGGTGCTTGGCATCTGCAACGGTTTTCAGATTCTTTGCGAGTCCGGTCTGCTGCCCGGCGCTTTGATGCGCAACGTCGGTCTCAAGTATGTCTGCAAGCCGGTACAAGTGCGGGTGGAAAATGTCGACACTCCCTTCACCAACGCCTGCGCCGAGCGAGCGGTGTTGACCATTCCGATCGGCCACATGGAAGGCAATTTTTTCTGCGATCCGGCAACTCTTGAAGAATTGCAGCGCGACAATCGTGTCCTATTTCGCTATTGCTCCGCCGTGGGCGAAGTCAATTCAGCGGCCAATTCCAACGCATCGAATCCCAATGGATCTTTGGATAACATTGCCGGGATCTGCAGTCGCGGAGGAAATGTGCTGGGAATGATGCCTCATCCCGAACGCTCAGCCGAGCCGGAACTGGGCTGCACCGACGGAATGAAAATATTCCAGTCGATGGTCGGTGCGATGGCGAACCGATAAATTCCTGCTAAGAACGCGAGGTTCGCAGAATTTTCTAGGTTATCAACAGGCTATAGGTATATGGTCTGTGCGTCTTCCCCAGCGATCGGGCCCCTAACCTGAAATTATGTTCCGCACACGCGGGGAGGAGTGTCTCTAATGACGCCAAAGCAGATTTTAGATTCTTTCTCAGAAACATTGGTACGAGACGAGCGGATTCTCAGCGCGCAAGAACGCGCGCTGGTGGCGACTCTTCTACGGCACGCCAAGACGGCTACCGGCGAGAATCAGGAAATACAAGAAGCAGTCAGGGTGGTAATTGCCTCGGCCGTGGGCGAAACCGTAGCTCAACGAGCCTTTGCTGTGCTGGGCGGAAGCATTGTCGAACGGATCCTGGAGGGCAGCCCATTGCCGCTCGGCGATTCGGTGGGAGAAAGGACCGCGGATATCTTCGCAAAAGAACCGCAACCACCGTCGCAAGGACCGAGTCCGGGGCCGGCTGATAAGGCGCCGCTCAAGACGCCGCAACCTCCGAGTGCGCCGCTCGGTTCACCAGGAGAACCACAACCACCGTCGCCGCGACCGAGTCCAGGGGAGCCCCAGCCGCCGTCGCACGGACCGGGGCCGAGCGGGGTTCGCACCACGGTTGTTTCAGAAACGAGGGCTGCGGACAGGCCGACCGTCCTGCCGGCGCAATGTGTCGTTCTCGACGAGTTTCTTGTTCCCCAGGAACTGGAAGCACTCATCCGATTTACGCTGGAACGTGAAGCCGACTTCAGCGCCAGCGAAGTAGTTTCTCCCAGCGCCGATGGCGGAATTGTCAACTATGAACATCGCCGATCCCGCGTCTTGATGGACTTGGCTCATCACCAGGACGTGATACTGGCACGCATCAAGGCAGTCTTGCCGCAGGTTCTGGGGACACTCGGCATGGCGGAGTTTGCCATCTCCGAGGTGGAGGCCCAGCTCACCGCCAGCAGCCATGGGGACTTCTTCCACTTCCACAGCGACAACGGCAGTGATCGCGTAGCCTCGCGACGGCTGACCTTTGTGTACTTCTTCCATCGTGAGCCCCGGCAGTTTGAAGGTGGAGAATTGCGGATTCACGATGCACGTCTGGAAGAAGGTACTTACGTCAGTCAAGGCAGCTACCAGACGATCGCTCCGCAGCAGAACCAGATCGTCTTCTTCCCGTGCGAATTGTTGCACGAGATCACGGCGGTGAATTGCGCGTCGCGGCGATTCGCCGACAGCCGCTTTACTCTAAACGGATGGCTTCGTCGTTAAACAATTCGGCGTGGTTGCAGTGGATGACAACCCTGATGGGAGGAGTGTCAGAGAAACAGGTGGCGGAGGGAGGAGTGTCGCGGCACACTTTTGCCTTGACGCTTCCTCCCAATCGTTTCTACTGCGTGCTGGATGAACTGCCGCTGCACTTGATCCCGCAGCGCTCTCTCCGGTCGCTGCAGCTACAGGAAAATCGACGTCAACCCCTTTATCTGAATCCCGAATGCATTTTGTGTACCGCTGATCAAATACCGGATGAACTGGCAGCCGAGAGGGCGTCGCTCTCAGGATTCGCTCTCGCGGGAGCGATGGCATGGGTGCGAAGCCGGGTTACCGGAAATCTGCTTCCTTTCTGGCTCGGGCCACAATTGGAAGACGTACTGGAGGACCTGCGCCCGAATGAAGCCGCACCATCATCAATACCGGAAAGGGTGCGGTGTTTGCTGGCGTCCGCGGACATTCTGATTCCGCACGACCGAACCAATCCGCACGATCCGGAGAGCGAACGCCGACGCGAAGACAACGCCCGAAAGACGTCCCTGCTTTTTCGCGAAAAAGGATATGCACCCCTGGCTGACCTGATCCATCCTTTTCATATCGCCGCCTTGCGTCGTTACTATCGCTACCTGATTCGCACCGGAGCAATACGACTTGGCGATGGACAAAGTCCGCGTCGTTATGTGGCCTACAACGAGCCTGTGGCGCGCTTCTTTCATCGCGACATCGCGGCGACTCTGAGCGCGGTCGCCGGGCAGTCCCTCAAACCCTCGTATGTCTATCTGGCTTCCTACTTGAGTGGAGCAGAGCTGAAGAAGCACACCGACCGGGAGCAGTGTGAGTTCAGCGTAACGCTCTGCCTGGATTTCTCTCCCGAACCCACGCTTGCCACGCCGTGGCCCATTCGGCTGGATACTCCTACCGGAACGGTCACCGTTTACCAGGCGCTGGGAGATGGTCTCGCCTACCGCGGAACTCGATTAGCCCACTACCGCGACAATCTGCCCGAGGGGCAAACCTCGACTTCGATTTTCTTTCATTATGTGGCAACCGATTTTGCCGGGTCGTTGGATTGACGATCCGGCGTGAGTAAGGAAAGGGTTGACGAAAGAAAGACGCAAGGGAAAAGAGGTCTTGGCGCCGGCGATCTATCGCAGGCCGGAAATAAGGTATAGAACCGACAGCGTCTGATTATAGCTATAGGCAAATCGTGATCCGTCGCGACTGACCTGCACGGGAGCGACCATCACCACTCCTGCTGGGACTCCCGGCCGCAACTCCTGCACCAGGGTCTGCCTGCCATTGTCGATCGCAACCTCATAGATTCTGCTGGGAAGTTCGCCCGTGTGATAGCCATAGAGCATCGAACCGTCGCTCGACCATTGCACTGGCAGGAAACCCGCTTCCAGCCCGGGAATTAGACGGGGAGAGCCATATCCCAGGGGATAGATGGCCACGGCGGAATTCGGTCCGACTCCAACCACGAGCCGACTGTCGGGCGATGACGGGCCGCATACCGTTCCCTCCGGTGTCACGGCTTTAGGTTTGCCGCCCGCCAGGTCGAGCACGTAGCACCTGGTCGCACGCCCGGGCTCATTGCCGTTGGTGATGAGCCGTTGCCCATCCGCGAGGAAGCGAGCCCAGCCACTCTGAATACGCTCCAATCCGCTGATGTCGACCGAACGCGGTTGGCCGGGACCGATGGGCAGCAACGTAACTTGCTGTCGCTGGCCGGTCGAGACGGAAATGGCCCACTTCCCATCCGGCGAGAGTCCACCGGCACTGCCATCTCCAAGACGAACCGGCAAACTGCCGTCCAACTTTCGCAAGGCTACGGCATAGCCCGCTCCCGCCGCTTCGCTGGCATCTTCGAACAGCACAAACTTTCCGTCGTGCGAAATGTCCTTGGCGACATTCCAGTCGTGCCACGATAGCTCCACATCCTCCTTGCTGCCCAGCGCGCTGAACGCCATGGCCAGGCGCTTGGAATTCAACGCTACTAGAACACGGCCGTCGGAGGCTATGTCCTGCAGCGTGATTCCCATGGGCAGGTCAAGCACCGTGCGGACCTTGCCTGACAAGCTGACCGCCATCAAGTTTAGGTTAGTGCCATTTTCGATCGCGGTGAACCAGATTTCTTTCCCCCTCCAGGCAACCCCCTGCTCGGATTCATATTCCCCAGTTAGAACCTGAACATGCCCTGCCAGATCAACCACACAGACCGTGCCACGATTGTCCCAGAGCGCAGGGTGATCCATGAACGCGATTCTGTCGCCTTGAGGGGAGAACCGAATGTTGCTGATCCATCCGCGACTCGCGTACAGCACCTTGCCAATGGGATATTCCAAGCGGCTGTGACCGTCGACATAATCCACCACCGCCAAGTTGTCCAGCGCATCCCAATCGGCCCAGCGAACATCGGCTAGTAGCTCCTTTGGAGATCCTCCAGCCAGCGGCGCACGAGCCAGCATTCCGCCCACAGTTTCCAGTTCACCATTGTGGGTGCCGCGCAGCACGACCGCGAGTTCGTTTTTGTGTGAAATGCCCAACAGATCGGCCTCGCTCAGATTCAGCGGCTGCGCCATCAGCGAATTTCCCACCGTAGAGAACAGCTGCAGCGGCTTGTTATTCCACGCGGCGCTGTAGACGATCGATTGAGCGTCGGATGCGAAGCGCGCCGAATATACCGTGCCCGCTTCAAACGTTAGGCGACGGTAGACTGGAGGCGGGGCCACCGTGTGCAAGAGCTGAGTAATCGCGAAAAGTGTCGTCGCCACTGCCAGCGCTGCCACAAGCGCCCAGGGCAGCACAGGAATCGCACGCGTGGTTGTCTTAGAATTAGAAGAAGGCCGGACACCGGCAGATCCGGCGAGCGTTTGCAACGCGAAGACCAGATCTTTGGCGGACTGAAAACGATTCTTGGGGTCTTTCTCCAGACAATGTTGAATGATGTCCTGATATCCGGGAGGAATTAGGGCGTCTTCCAGATTCGTCCTGGCCGGTTCTTCGCGCAGAACCGCGGTCATGGTGTCGACTTCGGTTTCGCCACGAAACGCGCGGCATCCGCTCATCATTTCGTAGAGAATCGCTCCGAAGCTGAAAATGTCACTGCGGTGGTCTACCGGCTTGCCCCGCAGTTGCTCCGGAGACATGTAGGCGACCGTGCCGATCACGGCTCCATGCTTGGTGACCGTGGTCATGCTTTCCATGGAGCGCTCGTCATCCGCCGGAGTCTGCAGCTTGGCTACACCGAAATCCAGAATCTTGACCCGCCCATCGACTGTCCGAAACAGATTTTCCGGCTTGAGGTCGCGGTGAACGATGAGCCGTTCATGAGCCGCCGTCAAGCCATGTGCGATCTGGAGAGCGTAGTCTTCGGCTTCCCGCACTGGCAGGGGGCCTTCGGTTAAGCGCTGCCGCAGGTTTTTGCCCTCGAGCAGTTCCGAGACAATGTAGGGCACACTGCCGTCGAAGCCGACGTCGTAAATGGCAAGAATGTTGGGATGGTTCAGGGCGGCGGCGGCCCGCGCTTCCTGTTCGAAGCGCCGCAGATGATCAGGGTTGTCGCTCGAAGCCGGCCGGATCAACTTCAGAGCTACGTCGCGACCCAGTCTTTCATCGTGTGCGCGAAAGACCTCGCCCATCCCCCCCGCACCGATTTTCTCAAGGACCCGGTAGTGCCCCACCCGATGGCCAGCCATAAGGAATTACCCGAGCTCGGTCTGTGCTTGGCATGTTAGGAGCGCTGACGCACCGAGTCAAGGCCATCGAAGAACAGGCCATCGAGAGACCAGTACGCAGACTTGGGGAGCATCCTCAATGTAACGGATCGGTTGACCAGCGGGCAGGAAGCTCATCGTCAAAACGAAGCTCATCGTCACAACAATGATCAGAAAGCAATTGCAACGGATTTACTCGCGGAGGAAGCTACTCAGTGCCGGCGCCGAGCGCAACCTGTGTGTCCGGCTTGTCGCTGTCAGGATGCTCCACGGGAACGATATCCTGAGTATTGCGCCACTCGGAGTAGTGGCCGCTCACCATGATGTGGAAGACCCACTGGTGGCGCTCTTCCTCCGGTTCTACCAGGCCAAGCGCCTTCATGTAGAAAAGGTAGTGTTCCATCCAGCGAATCTGATCTTTGCTCATGCCGCGACGTTGTAAGTCAACCGTCACTCCTGCTAGATGCGAGCTTGCGGTATCGCCGTCAGCCGGGGCGGCATTGCGGTTGTGGCGGCGAAGTTTCTTCTGAACCTTGACCGTGCGCACTGCGGAGTTCACCTGAATCTGTTGATGGAAGCGGTTGTAATAGGCCTGGCTGAGATCCTCGACAAAATCGCGCGTCCACGGACGGCAGAAGCGCCGCGAAGGATCGAGCCGGGGATCGAAGCGCAGCATTTCGCCGGCGCGGATCTCCAGCAAGGAACCATCGGCCTTCAAAGCTTCGAGTTCGGTTTCATCCTCAATACGCGGCAACTCCAGGCGGTCGATCTCAGCGTTTTGGATGATGAGCGATTCGTGCGACGGTCGGAACATCGGGTTCCAGAGAAGCCAACGAAAATGCCTGCGGTGGGAGTGCTGGGGGACAGCGTGGTGCACCGCAAAAGCAGTCCCCGACAGTCCCCCGCCTGCGAGGGTCAGCAAGACCGCAGCCACGAATTGGAACTTAACGATGCGTTTCACGAAGTGGCCAATGGGGGCGGGCACCCTTGCCCGCCAAGGCGCTCTCACACGTTCGAGCCGGTGCGAGTAGCGGTTATTCTATGCCATGCTGTCAAGTGGTCCAACCGGATACTACCCGCCGTGCCGTTACGCGCCTACCTAACGCGCGGTAACTGCCTGCCTGGTTACCACCGAAGAGCTCCACATTTCTATGGGCAAACGGCGGGCCGTTCCCCGGGGAACGCAAGGGTCGAAGCTATGTCCCCGGCCAGCCGCGACTTGGCGTGATTAAGATGATGCGCAGCGGAGGTGCGGTTGTGGCCTTTTACGCAAAGTGACAAAAATCAGTGCCGCAAAAGGTCACTCAACGCCTGCTTCATGACCTGCCCGCCGACCTCGGAAATGGACTTTGTGAGTGGAATGTCCTTCGGACAAACCTCAACGCAGTTCTGGGCATAGCCGCATTCCTGTATGCCGCCGTCGCCCATCAGCGCCGCCAGCCGCTCCCGCTCCAGCGCCTTGCCCGTGGGATGAGTATTGAAGAGTCGCACCTGCGCGATGGTGGCAGCGCCTACGAAGCCCGTGTCCTCATTGAACTGTGGGCAGGCTTCCATGCAGCAACAGCAGGAAATGCAGCGTGAAATGGGATATGCGACTTCCTGCTCCTCGGGCGACAGACGAGGCCCCGGCCCGAGATCGTACGTGCCGTCGATTGGAACCCAGGCCTTGACTGTTTTCAAATTCTCAAAGAGCACACTGCGGTCCACCGCGAGATCGCGCACAACGGGAAACTTGGAAAATGGCTCCAGACGAATCGGCTGTTCGAGATTGTCAATCAATGCCGAGCACGCCATGCGTGCGCGCCCGTTGATCAACATGGCGCACGAGCCGCACACTTCCTCAAGGCAGTTCGAGTCGTAAGTGATCGGTGTAGTCGCCTTGCCGTCGCGGGTAGACGGTTCCGCGGCAATATCCATCAGCGCCGAAATGACATTCATGTTCGGCCGGTAGGGAACTGAGAACTCCTCCCAGTAGGGCTTGGAGGTGGGAGTGGGTTGGCGCTTGATTTTGATGATGACGGATGTGTTATTAGCCATTCGCTTCTAGCTCTTAGCTCCGACCTTACGTCTCGCGCTGCTGCGATCCCGATCGGAAACCGCCGCAGACTTCAATTGCTCGGAGGACTCCAGGGATCAATCGTGCCGTTTTCTCCAATCGGCGATGAGGCTGCCGATTACGATCGCAAAGCAAAAAACCACATCCGGGTCAAAAACACGGTCGCGGACCCGTTCAATGCTGCCACCAACAATGCCTAACCTTGGGTAAAGCGCCCAGTCTAGCTTTTTCCGCCGTTCCGTAATGCCTCGCGATGGCACTTCGTCGAACCTACTCAAGATACTGAATCAATATTTTCGCGGCCGCGGCTGAATCAGAGACGTGTCCACTGGCTCGAACTCAAACTTCGGCTCGTCCGCATCGGGCGCGAAATATGCCTTCGTCGTCTTCAGCCAGTTCTTATCGTCGCGCTCGGGGAAATCAGGCTTGTAATGTGCCCCCCGCGATTCATCGCGCATCCCGGCGCCCTGTGCAATCACCCGCGCCAGCTGCAGCATGTTGTACAACTGCCGGGCAAATACGACGGTGGTGTTCGCCCAGTGCGTGCGATCGCTCAGGTTGATTTTGCCAAAGCGCTCCAGCATCTCGACCAGCTTGGCATCGGTCTGCTGCAAATTCTTGTTGTAGCGGATGACGGTGCAGTCCTTGGTCATCAGCTCACCCAGTTCGCGCCACAGCTTGAACGGATTCTCCGTGCCGTCAGCCTTCATCAGCGTGGAGTTGATGTCCTCCTGACGTTTCTGTTCGGCCGCAAAGCATCCATTGCCGTCGGATGCGGCCTGCAATCCCCGGGCATATTTCACTGCGTTCGGGCCTGCGATCCCACCGCCGTAGATGCACGACATCAGCGAATTCGCGCCCAGCCGGTTGGCTCCGTGGTACTGATATTCGCACTCCCCCGCGGCGAAGACGCCCGGAACGTTGGTCGCCTGCTTGAAATCGACCCACAGTCCGCCCATGGTGTAATGCATGCCCGGGAAAATCTTCATCGGCGTGTCGCGCGGGTCGTCGCCCACAAACTTCTCATAGATTTCGAGAATGCCTTCCAGCTTGCGGTCCAGAATCTTCCGGTCGATATGGGTCAAGTCGAGATAGACCATCGGCTTGCCGTCGATGCCGAGGTTGTACTCGTAGACTACTTTGAAAATCGCCCGCGTCGCCACGTCGCGCGGAACCAGGTTGCCGTACTTCGGATACCACTCTTCGAGAAAATACCAGCGCTCGTTCTGCGGAATCGACTTCGGATCGCGCGCGTCGCCCGGCGTCTTCGGCACCCACACGCGCCCGCCTTCCCCGCGCGCCGACTCCGACATGAGCCGCAATTTATCTTCGCCTGGGATGCAGGTGGGATGCACCTGAATGAACTCGCCGTTGGCGTAGTAGCACCCCTGCTGGTAGAGCGCCGACTGCGCCGATCCCGTGCACACCACGGAATTTGTAGATTTGCCAAAGATCGCGCCGTTGCCGCCGGTGGCAATAATGATGGCGTCGGCAGGAAACGTTCGCACTGCCATCGAACGCAGGTCCATGGCGCAGACGCCGTGGCACACGTTGTTGTCGTCAAGCACTGCCGAAAGAAATTCCCAGTGCTCGTACTTGTTCACCTTGCCTTCGGATTCGTAGCGGCGGACCTGCTCGTCGAGCGCGTATAGCAGTTGCTGTCCCGTGGTCGCCCCGGCAAAGGCCGTGCGGTTATACAACGTGCCGCCGAATCGCCGGAAGTCGAGCAGACCCTCGGGCGTGCGGTTGAAGGGAACACCCATGCGATCGAGGAGGTCGATAATGCCGGGCGCGGCGTCGCACATGTCTTTCACCGGCGGTTGATTGGCGAGGAAGTCGCCGCCGTAAATCGTGTCGTCAAAGTGCTGCCAGGTCGAGTCGCCTTCGCCTTTCAGATTCTTCGCAGCGTTAATTCCGCCCTGGGCGCACACCGAGTGTGATCGCTTCACCGGAACGATGGAGAACAGGTCGACATGGGCGCCCATCTCCGCGATCTTAATCACCGCGGCCAGTCCGGCAAGACCGCCGCCTACGACAATAATTCTGGAAGTAGCCATGTTATTGCACCGGCCTTCCGTTGGTGGCCGTCGCGGGACGCGTCTCCACAATATTTGCGCCAGGCGCCGCAGGTTCCTGGAAGCGCGCGCGGAAGCTGTACAAGCTCACCAGACCGACGACGCTCAGCAACATGAAAAATACCAGACAGATTCGCAGTAGCCGCTGCTGTGCCCTGCCGCCGGAAACGATGCCCCACTTGGCCACGAACAGCCAGATGCCGTAAGCGAAGTGCCACGACGCCGCGATCAGGCCGATCACGTAGAAGGCGAGCAGCCACGGATTGTGAACCTCGGCCGCAACCTTGGCGAACGACCCGGCAGGATTGTCGTGCAGGTCGACTCCGGTAAACCGCATCGTGTACGTATGCCACACGATATAAACGAAGGCGATGCCGCCCGTCCAACGCTGCATGGTGTACATCCAATTGCCCATCCACGGGTACGCCAGGGTGTTTCCGTCTCCGCGGTACCAGAGGTAAAAGCCATAGAGTCCGTGAAACAAAATCGGCAGCCAGATGCCGAATAGTTCCAGAAAAAATACCAGCGGAAGATTGGCTAGAAAGCTGACTTGGCGCGCATAAGCGTCGGGCCCACTGATGGCTGTCGAATTCGAAATCAGAATATGCTCGAAGAGAAACGCGCCCACCGGGACGATCCCCGACAGCGAATGCAGCCGCCGCAGAACGAACGAAGATCCGTGCCCCGCGCGCAACGGAGCAACTCCGTGGGCGACAATTGTGGTTACGCCGGGAGCAGAAGAACTGGCTGACGCCACGTAACGCTCCTTATGAGTTCAGCTAATTTGAAGAATGACAAGAGAACTTTTTATTATCGGGCGGCAAGAGAAGTGAAGTCAAGGAAGCGCGGGCGGGGTCCTAATTTGAATTTCTCAGCGTTCAAGGCTGGCATGAATTCGTGCTCCGATGAAAAACAATTTAGGACATCACCAAGGCGCTAGCGCATCCCTGCGGTTCCGCTCGGCCGGTTCATTGCACAGTTGCAGGCCCGATGATCCGGGACGTCCAACCGCCCCTGCTTGCAAAATCAGCGCGAGTCGGGCACGCTCGAAGGCATGGGGCGAATGAACCGACGATTCCTTGGCTATTTCTTGATGTTCGCGACCGGGGCGGTGTTTGGGCAGGCCGGGGCGGGGCCGCAAGAAGGCGGGAATGAAGTACAGGTTTGGGCGGGCGGCGGGCACTCTGTTCCAGGGGGGACCCAGAATACCGAAGCCTTCGACTCTGGCCTGCGCTATGGGTGGGTGATTACGGGGGCGCATTTGCCTTGGTTTTTGCGGGGGAGATTCGAGTACACCGTGGATGCGGTACCGGTTTACCTGATTTTTCAGCCGGCGAACACGGCGTATGCGGCGGGATTCGATCCGCTGGGGCTGAAGTGGAATTTCGAGCGGCGCGGAAGGTTCTCACCGTATTTGCAATTAAGCGGGGGAGTGCTGTTCAGCTTTCACGATATCCCGACTTATACCAATACCGTGAACTTCAGTCCCAGCGCGGCGTTGGGGACGCATGTCCTCGGCGAGAAGCATAACTGGAGTGTCGAACTGCGGTACCTGCATATTTCGAATGCGGGTTTGGGGACATTCAACCCCGGTTTGAACACGGTGCAGGTAAGAGTAGGGGTGGGAAGGTTTTGGAAGAAGAAGTGACCAGCGAGAGACGCGAGAGGAAATCCTAAATTCATCAACCATGAAGGACACCAGCGTACCTCTTGGTGCCCAGCTTGAGTCTGACGATGAGTATCGGTTGATCCTCAACGTCAATGAGTGCCCAGGCGACAATCGCCAAGTGACGAAGCGTGCTTTCGGCTGCCGAGGGCGGGCCGGCCACATTGTAAGCCACCGCTTTAAAGGTTCTCTTGGATGAAGCGGGGACTGAGGTGAACGTCGAATTGAACCAGTGGTAGATCACCAACCGCCTTGAAGCTGTGGATCTCACCAGCCTGGATGACAAAGATGTCTCCCGCACTGCCCTCGAAGGTCTGGCCGCTTACGGTCCACACTCCTCTGCCTTCGCGGATGAACTGGATCTCGTCATAAGGATGGCGGTGCGGACCCGGCCCCGATCCGGGTTTCCCATGGAACAGAAACACCGAAACACTAGTGTTGCCCTGCTCGGCTCCGACAAACTCATGCGAACGACCAACAAAGGGCAGGTTCTCTTGGCGCACGTGATACATCTTTCGTCACCTCCTGCGAGGATATGATGACCGTGGTCATGGTTTGGGTCCACGATTACCAATGCACTATGAAAAAGCGCCCCGCTTCTCTCCCTGCAGGAACGCCAGAAATAATTTTCCCGCATCCAGCCCCCGCCACATTGCCGACAGTTCTTCTTTATCTGCTTGACCGTTTGGCCCTGTCGCGGAGCACGCGGAGCGACGGGGCCCTGTGTTTCTTCCTTCCTGTGGGGGGTTCATGTTCGTCATGACGGCGCCGTTCGATGGCTTCCTCAACCGCGTGCGTTCCATCCCTTTCCGGATGCTCGCTTGGCTGCCACCCATCCGAGACAAGAACCGGATGCGCTAATCAGCGACCGTCCGGGTCTGTACGGTGGGCAACCAGAAGTGGCTATCCCTGCCGTGCTCGTCCACCGACGTCAACCGAGCTAAATCTTGCCAACCGGCTATGCTTTTGCGAAGCTTGTCTCTCGAAGGTTTTGAGGAGGCGCGGAGATGTTGATGGACCGGCAAGACGTTCTGTACGTCATCCGCTCCGCCCGCCGGACGCCGCTCCTGACCTTTGTCATGGTGCTGGCTTTGTCCGTCGGCATCGGATTGAATGCAGGTGTTTTCGCCATCCTCAATTTCTTATTCCTCAACCCTCCAACGAAGAAAGACCCCGCCAGCTTTGTCCAGATCTATCCCAGCTATCAAGGCTGGTATATCGGACCGGCCAGGGACTCTTCCTTCAACGCAGAAGACTACGAAGCGATTCAAGCCCAAGCGCGCTCGCTCGCCGATGTAGCGGCATGGCAGACGATCCGCACCACGCTCGACGACGTACGCCGGCCAGGTGGTGACTCGATCCTCGTTACCTGTAACTACTTCCGCGTTTTCGGAATCGATCGTCCGCTCATGGGCCGCTTTTTCAGTCCCGATGAATGCGCGCCGGGAACCGCGGTGCAAATTGCTGTGCTGAGCGAGCATTTCTGGAGAAACTATTACTCGTCCGACCCGCGCATCATTGGGAAAGTCATCCATATCAACCGCCAGCCGCTGACTGTGGTCGGCATCGCCTCCGATCACTCAGCCAACATGCTGTCCGGGGGTGTCTGGATACCCTACAGCCTGCAGCCCGCCTTCAATCACGGCAACAGCGCCTTCCAGAATCCCAACTGGGCCTGGCTTACGGTTGCCGGGCGCCTGCGCCGCGGATACTCGCGCACCGATGCAACCGCGGAGTTGCAAACCATCATCCGCCGGCGCGACCGATCCTACTTTGAGCAGAAAGTGTTTACGCTGGACCGGAAGACCTCCCTGGTGCTGACTGATGGATCGTTCATTCGCAATCCGGCAATGCAATCGGTAGCGATGATTCTCATGGCCCTGATTTTGGGACCGCTCGCGCTCGTGCTGCTGCTGGCATGCACCAACGTGACCATGCTTTTCCTGTCACGCTCCATCACGCGCCGCGGAGAAATCGCGATCCGTCTTGCCCTCGGCGCCGGACGCGCGCGGCTCATCCGCATGCTCGCGCTTGAGAGTTTCTTTACCGCTGCCGCCGCCGGCGTGGCGAGCATTTATCTGGCCGCCCGTTTTCCTTTTCTCCTCTTCTCAGCCATCGATCCGGCCGCGGCCGCGGCCGCATCCGCCATACGGCCGGACTGGAAGGTCTTTGGCTATCTTGCTGCTCTTGTACTCATTGCCACAGCGGCTTCCGCCCTCGCGCCGATGCGCGAGTCATTTCGATTCGATCTGGTCACTGCCTTGAAGGGGCGCCAAGGTTCGGCCACCCTGCGCTCGCATACCACCAGCGCGCTGATCGTTGTGCAGCTTGCCATGAGCTTCGTGCTTCTCGCTGCCGCCGTTCTTTTCGCGCGTCTGCCTTTTTCGATCGTCAACTCCGATCCGGGCTTTGAAACCCGTCACACCATGACCGTTCCACTTGAAGTCGAGATTCCCCCCTACACAGAAGTTTCGGCGCTGGCCTTCGAGCGCAGGCTGGAGTCGCGAATCCTCCAGGTCCCCGGAGTGCAGTCCCTGGCCTGGGAGAGCCTCGCGCCCTTCATGGTGGCGCCCAGCAGCGAAGTTCGTCTCGAAACACAGAGCCGGGGGCAGGGGCGTCCCGCATCCATCGACAACGTGTCTCCGGAGTTCTTTTCCACCTTCGGCATCCCCTTGATGCATGGCCGCTCCTTCCTGCGCTCCGACGTCTCCGCCAACAACGGCACCCAGGTCGCCATCGTCTCCCAGGCATTCGCGAAAGCATTCTGGTCCGATAGCGACCCTGTCGGCAAAATCGTCGTCACACCGGACGACAGACATCTGGTCGTGATTGGGGTAGCCGGCGACACCCGCTCGGAACGCTTCAGCATCCTCGACGGGCCCAGGCTTTATACGTTGCGCAACGAGCAGGCGCTCGATGGCCAGCTCTTTGTGCAGTTCAGCGGCAGCGCCCCGCCTGTCGCTGCATCCATCGAACAGATCCTCAAGAGCCTGGATGCGACGCAAGAGGGCACTCCGTCTACCATCTGGGATTTCCTTGAAAGCAACGCAACGGACATGCGCTCCCTGGCGGAGATCATCCTCTTCATGGCCAGCATCGCCGTAGTTCTGGCCATCACCGGCGTCTATAGTGTGCTCACTTTCGCCATCAGCCAGCGCACGCGCGAGTTCGGCATTCAGATGACGCTGGGAGCGACCCGCCAGTCGATTTTCCGCTCAATCGTGAAAAGAGGTCTTCGCCAGATCGCCCTCGGCTTTCTCCTCGGACTGGCAATGGCCATGCCGGCCGCATGGGCTTGGATGCGCCTCACAAAGGATTCATGGATGCATATCGATACTTTTGACCCCTCTGTGTATAGCATCGCGGCGCTCATCCTGCTCGTGGTCTCCTTCTCGGCGATGTGTCTCCCGGCGCTCCGAGCAACGCAGGTAGACCCAATGCAGGCATTGCGCAACGAATAGACGGAGCCTCGCAGAGCTCCGAGCGCGCGCGTGCTGTTGGAATAAGGCGCTCATTGAGAATTGGCCCGCGTCCTTATCCCCAGCGTTAGGACACTGCCCGGGTAGGGATTTGGCAGGGGCAGTGGGTCAGTCTGAAACTGTCGGTTTTCTTTTTCCAGCCTCAGCCGCCTCGAATGCCTCTGCTTCAGCCAGTCATGCGTCGGCTTCCCGCAAGAGGGCGTCTGCTTTCCACTTCAGGTTCGGGGCTTGGTCGCGCCGCCTCGCTGGCTCTGGCACATGCAGCTTCCGAACTTCCCCGCCTCTCCATCGCATGCGCCCGGGGTCAAGCACTGGCCGTGAAACGGCGAGGCAAAAACCGACGGCCTTGCGAAGGGGGCCGCATTGAAATCAAACTGAGCCAATCCCCCGGGTAGGGCGGACAACTTTGTCTGCCGCCTTTGACTTCGATTCTTCGTTGCTCTCAGGGGAGCCCGTCGCACCACACCAAAAACTGCCGAAATGCCGCGCCACGATGGCTGTAGCCCGCTTTCTCTTCCGCGCTGAGTTCGGCAAATGTTTTTTGAATTTGCGGAAAATAAAACAGAGGATCGTATCCGAAACCGTTTTCGCCGCGGGGAGAATCCAGAATCACTCCCTCGGCCGTCCCGCGAAAGGTTGCGAGAGTCCGGCCATCGCGCGCGGCGGCTAACACGCACACGAATCGTCCCGTACGCTTCTGCGGCGGAACTTTCCTCAGTTCTCGCAGAAGCCGCGCATTATTGGCTTGGTCATCCGAATTTTCGCTGGCCAAGTGAGGCTGATCTGCCGCATAGCGCGCCGAATGCACGCCCGGCGCTCCTTGCAGTGCATCCACCTCAAGCCCAGAGTCGTCGGCGACGATAATCTCTCCCGCCGCACGCCGGCTATATTCTTCCGCCTTCTTGCGCGCGTTCTCCTCGAACGTAAGGCCGTCCTCCACTACGGCCGGCAGGGAAGC
Source organism: Candidatus Sulfotelmatobacter sp. (assembly GCA_036514015.1). Classification (GTDB taxonomy): domain Bacteria; phylum Acidobacteriota; class Terriglobia; order Terriglobales; family Acidobacteriaceae; genus Sulfotelmatobacter. Next base: position 70,710 of record DATBYA010000022.1, on the reverse strand, counting down.
GGAGTTTGGAATGCCGCCAATTTTAATTCCGTGGGGCGCGGCGGCTCCGGCAAAGTCCCGCAGCTTCCCGGGATTCGATGTCGCAATGAGGATTTGTCGCATAGATTCGAGCAACCGCTTAACCCTAGAGGGCCCGGAGAGCTCTGAGGAATTCTAGAACCTACGCGATACGCCTTGCCAGTTGAGTCCAGAGAATTATCGCGGCCGCTGTCAGCAGAGAAATCCACCCCCCGACGGTCCGATCCCGGGTACGAACAAACGTGATCTGCACGCGACTCATCCCCGCTTCGACTGGAACCAGCATCTGACCTGTGTCCGGCTTCGCAGCTATCTGGACCACGCTCCCGTTCACTTCCGCCTGCCATGCGGGATAGCGAAACAGGCGCAGCTCCAACTGATCCGGCGCAGACATCTCCGCCGTAAACATCTTTGATTCAGCATCCCAGCGCGAAACACGAATCGCGGCACGCGCCGGACCAGCCACGATTACGTTGCGCGCTTGTTTGTCGAGGGCCCCGGCGTCGGCTCCCGCGGGCGTGTACTCATCGGTCCCTTCGTAGCCGATAAGGTCCTCCATGTTGTCCTGCATCTCGCGGAGATCGCCGGCATTGTCCCACCAGGGCGCTTGGATGCGATGCCACGCCAGCACCATCACCAGAATCGCCATGGCACAGACCGCGCTCCGCCACCACCAGCGTCGCATTCCCGCCGCCACAAAAAAAGAAAAGATCATGCTCAGCGACAGCAGCCAGCGCCACGGGAACTGCATGAACAGCATCTTGGGCAAGATTTTCCATAGCATGGCCGACAGCGGAAACATGAGCATGCTGCAAGCCACCGCCCAAACAAGCAGAGCATTCCAGAAGTCGCGATGGGCGTCGCGCCACCTTCTACTCGTCCAAATCGCGACGAAAATTACGGCCATCTCAAAAACCGCGACCCAGGAGATGATGTGGTTGAAATTATCATGATCGGTATCCGAGGTATGGATGAACAGGAAATTATCCGCCGGACGCGATCCGGCCGACACAGCTTGCGCAATGTTGATCCAGCGTTGCTCGTAAATCGCCGGCAGGAGATAGAACGCCGACAACGATGCGCCCAGCCCGACCGCGGCCGCTGCAACGAAAAGGATTCGAGGCGAGCGCCGCTTCCACGCGAAGAACGCCAGCAACAGTGCCAAGGAGTAATGAATCATCACCGCTGCAGGGGCATTGGTCAGCCACGCCGCGGCCAGCACCAGCGCCAGGGGCACGATCGCCCGCCGGCCGTCGTCCACCGCCTTCAGCACACATAGCAACAGCAAGGGCAGCAGGCAACTCGCCAGCAGCTCAGCGAACGCGCTGCGCCAGTACACGATCACCAGGTGATAAGGATTGGCAACGTACAGCGTGGCGGCGAAGATCGCGGCGCGTCGGTCGAGCCAGTGCCGTGCTAGTAGGAACATCGACACGCCCGCCGCTACCAGCGCGATCCATATGTAAATGCTGGCGGTGATCGTCCAGGGAAAGATCGCGCTCAGCATCGCGCCCAGAGTCCACGAAGCGGGCGGGTAAAACACAAATCTTGGCTCGCCATAAGCGAAGTGCGCCAACGATGCCCAGCGCGGATAACCAATGCCGTGCTTCCACTGCGCGAGAACCTCGAGCCACGAGTACAAATGGAACTCCACATCGTGTCCCGAAGGAGTACCAAAAAAGAAGAAAGGGATTTCAACGGCGAAGGCTGTCGCCGCAATCGCCAGCAGCGGCGTCCCTAACAGCGACGAATCGCGCCGGTCGTGATTGCGCCGTTCCTCAAAAAGATGCCCACCCGTGCTGGTCGTTCGCAGACTGGCTCCCTCGCCGCGAAACATTCAATACAGCCGAAAAACGCTCTTAGTCTACATTTAACCGAGCGTTCAGACCCCAGATTTCATGTAAGCCAAATTTCAACAGCAATCTAGCTGGATCGTTGGCATCGCGTCATCTTATAGTCGGTCGGAGGAGCGGGCGCTCATGCGTTTTCCTCTTGCTGTAATCAGCGGGGTGATGGGACTTGTCTTGGTTGTAAACTGCACGCCGCAGAAGGCGTCGTTGCCGGAATATCCGCCACCCGGCCGGCTGATCGACATCGGCGGCCGCAAGCTGCATCTATACTGCTCGGGCAAGGGAAATCCGACTGTCATCCTGGTGGCTGGCGGAGGCGCATTTTCAATCGACTGGGCTCTCGTCCAGCCCCACGTCGCCGAGAATACCCGCGTTTGCTCCTATGATCGGGCCGGGCTTGGCTGGGCCGATCCGGGACCTGCCGACGAGACTGTAGAGCAGACGATCGGCGACCTCCATGCGCTCTTGCGTGCTGCTGGAGAAAAGGGGCCATACCTGCTGGTTGGAGCGTCAATCGCCGGAATCTACATACAAGCCTACCAGCGGGTGTATCCAGAGGACGTAGTCGGTCTCATCTTCACCAACAGCAGCAACCGTGTGGGCCTGCAGGCCAAAGGGAAGGGCCGCCTCATTTGGGATCTGACGGAGGATGAAGTGCGGTCGGCATTTCCGCTGCCGCCATCCGTTAAGAAAGAAGCTGCGCCAACCATGAAGGTGATCCGTTTGATCGCTTGCCCGCCGACCTGCAGGCGATTCGCTTGTGGCTTGACATGCGTCTCTGGGAGCACTGGGATCCGGCGAAGGCAAGTCCGGACTCTCTTCTGTCGTGGCGGAAAGAGTTCCTGCTGGAGTTCGCAGAGACAGACGCGGGCAGGAGACCGCCGCTCGGAGAGCTTCCTGTAATCGTAGTTTCGAGTGACCCAATCGCAACCGAACCCGCGCGCCAGTCTCGCAATGGCGCCGCTGCTCGCCTTGACTTCCTCAGTGCGAACAGCGCGCATATCACGGCAACGGGCAGCGGCCACGAGATTCATCTCTATCGACCCGATCTGGTGGTCCGGGCGCTGGAGCGGGCCGTGACGGAAGTGCGAAACGGAGTTCCATTGTCTCGGACCTAAACCTCACGAGCGGCAGGCTTTCGCTGTTTTGCTCGAAAACAGATTCGGGTTGATCGAGACCCGGAGGATCCCGGATAAGATGTGAGGAAGAAATCTAGACGGAAGCCACGTCTTCAGGATTGCGCTGTTGCTTCAGTTCGGAGAGGAATTCGTCCTGCTGCAACGAGGGGCCGCGCCGGAGAAGTTCGAGTAACGGATCTTCCAAGTCCTCGGCGGACCCTCCGCCTGGCTGGTCCGCGGATTCAAATTGGTTCAGATCGGCGACCAGGGCCCGTGGAGAAACATTCAGTTCCAGCATGGTTGCCGGGCATTGGCGCAAGAAGCTGATCAGATTGCCCACCTGGGCGCGCTGTTCCGCCGTGCGGGAAGGGAACTCGACTCCCATGCCGTGGCCGGGATGAGCCACTCGCACCATGCCTTCGGTATGAACTTCAAGCTCTTCGGTTTTCAGGCAAAGATCGATCAGAGCGCGCTCCGGGAAGGGTGCGTCCGTTTGGACATAGCAACCGCCCAGGCTTAGGTCCGTGAGCTTGCAGTGTGGCACGGTCTCGTTGGGTCCGGCTTGGGCGATGCTGGCACCGGCTTTCAGCCAGGTCTTCAGTTCTGCCCCCGAGGCCTCCGCCAGATCCCGAAAACGAACTCCCGTTTGCCCGTTGGGATTGGCCCAGGCTACCTCGCCGCGCGCTTCGATTTCCAAGGAGCGATCCGGCAACTGAAAGTGGAACCCCAGCATTACTCCGCAATCCAACGGTTCGGCCGTGAGCACCTCCATGCCGGTTTCGGAAAGGTCGAGCAGAATTCCATCTACCTTATGATTGTCCGCGAGCGTCATCTCCACCGGCGCCTGTACCGGAACCCGGAATGCCCGGCGGCGTTCCCGGCATAGTAGAGCCGCAGCTGGCCGCAAGCCGGCTTTGGCGGCTTCCTCGGAGAGAGGCTTATACAGAACGAAGTGTGCCCCCCCCGTAAGGATATCGCGCACCCGCGTAGCATCGGCCACCAGGGCGATGCTTAGCGGTTCCGTGCACAGCTCCTTCGCCTGCCGCAGTATCTCTTCGGCCCCCTTAGGGTCGTCAAAGTCGACAATGAGGGCAGCAAATTTCTGCTGTTGGATTCGAGTCTTGCTGATTTCGGGATCGCTGCAGCGGTCCATCCCAATGCCGAGAGGGGGCAGAACTCTGCCCAGGACCTCAGCGGCGTGGTCATCGGTCGAAACCAGTAGTGCCTGAAGAGTCATAGAACCGTTCGGGTTGCCACAACCGTGGGATTAGGGCCAGCGAGGAGCAGTAGGCCGCGGTTTGGACGAGGTTGGGCTGCCTGCACCCGCCTTGGCCGCCATTGCGTCTCCAGGGTTTGAAGCCTCGTCCACTTCCGCGAGCACGACGTTGTCTTCGTCATCGTTCTCGGCCAGTAGTGGCGCTACTTCGCGCAGTTTTTCTGCGGCTTGCTGGAGCATCTCAATCTGTTTGCCAAGTTGGGCGTATTTCGCCTGTTTCTGCCGGAGGACTTCATGGATATCTTTCATACCACCCCCTATGGGCAATCTAAGGAGGACAGGGGGGGTGGGTCAACGCTAATCCCCGTTGCCCTATTACGTGGGTAATGGGCCTCGAGCAAAATAAGTAATCTGGGTGGCCAAAAGACGCGAAACTTCTCGGCGGCTCGCAGACTCCGAGCCTTTCCGTACTCTGGACGGAATTCATCCCGTAAGCGAAGGCAGCTTGGCTGCCGAACCTAGAAGGAAGATTGTTCCCACCACAATACTGTAGGCGGAAGTCACCAGGGTCAAGGCACGCAAGGCGTTCGGTTTCGCCAGTATCGCCGAGAACAGTCCGGCCGCGGAGGCGCACATCAGAGTATTCATCAAGAGCAGTCCCAGGATAAACATCAGCAACCCCAACAATCCCGCGGCCGTACCGCCCAGATTCGCCGCCATGAGAAACAACAGAATCTGGGTCGGAGTCTCGGCCCCCAACCCGTGGATCACCCCCACCAGGAATGTCGAACTCGTGCCGTATCCGTCCTTAAAGACCTGCCGAGCCTCCACCCTCGTCCCGCCAAAAATCCGGCTCAGCCGCCAGTAGATCCACAAAGTGCCGTTAATCAATAACGTGATGCGAGTTCGGGGACGGGCATGACTGTGCGTCGAGGGCCGGAAGAATGTACCGAGTACATAAACCCCCAACACCAGCAAAGTAACTCCTACCAGACGTTCTGCCCAACGATCGCTGGCCGCGGGCAAAGAAAGACGGAAGACCACCGCTGCCGAGCCCAGTACGGCCACCGTCGCCGCATGACCCGCGACATAGAGCAGGCCGTAGCGCATCGCGTCGCTCGCTTTACTCTGCACGCTGCTGATGTCGGTAATGGCCGCAATGTGGTCGTAGTCCAGCCCGTGGCGGAACCCGAGCACCGCAGCCGACAACAGAGCAAGTCGTAAATTGACAGGATCGATCATCGATCAATAAAAATTCCGCGGGAACAATCCAGCCCACAACCGACTTCAGGCTAGCACAGTTCAGCTTGGGCTAATCTTTCTTCAGGGAAACCGCCAGCCCTTATGGGAAGCTGCCAGCCTCGGCCGATCCAACAGCGTCTGGCTAGGTTGGTCAAAAATTCCCTGCGCTTCCGCTGAATTTCCATCCTGTTCAATCGACGGAATGGTGTCCCAAACTACGACGGTTTCCCATTTCGGAAAGGCTGCCGCAGGGCCTTTCGAACGATGCCGTACGCCAATAACTATAGGAATTGCAATGACTTCCAAGCGAATTGCTTGTGTCCCCGTTCCACCCGGAATCTTGGGAATGCGGGGTGCAAGTCAGCATATGCCAGGCGATAGTTCACCCGATCTCCCACCTCGCACACTGCAATTCGTCCAGCACTTTTGAATGGAGAAAGACCGCTCATGCGACATATCCCATGGACAGTCACGGTCCTGCTTCTGCTCAGCAGCCTGTGCTATCCGCAAGACGCGCCTTCGACTGATCCAGAGACGATTCGCCAACTGGTTCAGCAGGTCAAGGACCTGCAAGAAAGAGTGAAGCTCCTAGAGTCTCAGCAAAACCACACGGATGCCTCTACTCCGGACTCGCCCAATTTGCCGATGCCGCCCGCAGAACCTGCGGATCAGACGCCAGCTCCCACCGTGGGGCAGGAACTCCACGAAGCCCATGGAATTCAATGGCGAGGGTTCGGAGAGGTCGATTACAAAGTGTTGAGCCAGAGGGCGCCGGAACTGGGAACCTATGGGTTCGTGCCCGGTTCGCAGGGAAACTTCTACACCGGCGACTTTGGTCTATTCCTTACTTCAAAACTCACGGACAAAGCCAGCGTACTCTCTGAGATTGTTTTCGAGGAGGGCGACGCGCAGAGCTACAGGGTCGATCTGCGGCGGCTGTTACTGAAGTACGACTACAACGACCACTTGAAGATGTCCTTTGGCCGTTACCAGACCAACATCGGATATTACAACTGGGCGTTTCGCAGCGCAGCCTGGCTGCAAACCACCGCAGATCGGCCGCTGGTGATGGAGTTCGCCAGCAACGGTGGTCTGCTCCCCACACAAGCGATTGGCGTCTCCGCTACCGGCACGATTCCCTCGGGGAAGCTGGGGCTGAATTATGTTGCCGAATACGGCTCGTCTGACACTATGCGGCCTGACCTCAATGGCGATGGCCAAGTGACCGATGAGAACAATAGCAACCAGGTGAACGTCGGATTTTTTCTTCGCCCTGACCGTGTTCCCGGATTACAAATCGGGGCTTCCTACTACCACGACAAGATCAGCAATTTTGTCCAGGGGCCGTCGTTGCGATATGGCCAAAGCATCGTCAACGGCTACGTTGTGTATGTGGCGCATGGCATCGAGTTTCTTAACGAAGGCTTCCTCATTCGCGACGCGGCTTTGCATTTCAGCAATGCGATCTACAACACTCCGGCCTTATACTCCCAGATTTCCAAACAGGTAGGCCACTTTCGTCCGTTCTTCCGTTACCAGTATGTGAACGCGAGTTCAAACGACTCGATCTACAACGATGTCGGCCTGCGTTTCGGGCCCTCTTTCGGCGCTCGCTACGATCTGAACGAATATGTTGCCTTTAAGGCCCAACTGGATCACACCGCGCGCCGTGACGAACCGGACCTGAACGGACTTCAGTTGCAATTGGCTTTCACCTTTTAGGCTAGGTGTCACAATATGCGAACAAAAACATTACTCTTGCCGCTTCTGATCTGCCTCACGAGCCTTGTCAGTATCCGGGTTGCTGCAGCCCAGGACGGAGACGTGGCGGTTGTGGTAAACGACCACAATCCAGTGACTAAGATGAGCAGGGCGGAGCTGCGCAAGATCTTTGCGGGAGAAGAGCGCTACTGGTCCGCCGGCCTTCCTGTCAAGCTCTTCGTTCGGGCTCCCGGGACACACGAGCGAGTCGCATTGTTGAAGCTATTGGGAATGTCAGAAAGCGAGTACAAGCAGTATTGGACGGTTCAAGTTTTTCGCGGAGAGGCTCAGAGCGAACCCTTCACTCTTCCCTCAAATGGCATGCAAAAAGAGGCACTGATGGCCTACCTGGGTGCGGTCGCCCTGGTTAATCTCCAGGATGTCAAGACCGGAATGAAGATGCTTAGAGTTGAAGGCCGGATGCCTGGCGAGGCTGGATACCCGCTTAACTGACAGCGTGAGCGCTACGGCCGCGATGGATGAAGCGACGCTGGAGCGCACGACCAGCAAGCTCGAATCAGCGCTCTCCCGGGCACCGGAAACACTCGCCGCCGCCCGAGAACTGCTGGCAAACCAGCAGGCACAATTGCGCAAACGCGCCGTTTCGTAGGGTAGAGTAGTCAACGCCAACTTACTGGTCTGGAATCGCTTAAAAGACCTGGGTGCAACTGAGCTGCACCCATTGCACCCAACGGTCTGCAAGTGGGGGTCGAAACCGCTCGTAAACGCGTAAACCTAAACTCAACAACATGCAGGGCGACGATGGCACCGAAGTTTATGGAAAGCAGTGGTAGATGCCTGTTATCGACAATTGACATGGCTTCCCTATTTAACAGAAGTAAATCGGCTTCACCTATTTTATCTGGGACAACGGAATGAGGAGGCTTCCCACTGCTGCAGTACTGGGATCTTCAACCAGTATGCGCAACGTGGTGGCGTCGGCTTTGGGCTGCACGTACTGATGAAACGGGAGACCCGACTTCACATAATCCGTATATCTTTTATCTGTGAACTGAAGACTGATTGTGCTTTCCGACTGCGCCACAACTTTGCCGGATTGATCTTGCTCAATTGTGACCACGTCGAGAGCGATTTTGCGCGCGCCGCCATTTTGGAGGACTTCGTTGTGAATGTCGATCGAGCCGAAAATGCTCAGACAATGCGGCAACGGTTTCTCTACCCTTTCTATCCTGACCTGCACAGGAATTTCGGATGACTCAATCGGACTCCGCGCTGCCGTTAGTAGACTATTTCGGTTCCGATCTTTCGTTGCAGGGGTGTCCTCAAGGGCGAGATAGGCTTTGGGGTAGTGGACGTTCAGCCCGGATCGCCTTAGCTGAACCTTTAATTCATGGAATTTTCCATCTATTGAACCGGGGTCGAGGTAGAACCCCAGAGTATAAGTGACCGCTGAATCCTCGACGACCTTCCTGATTGCGCCGGTGAGGTCATTGGTGTTGACGAATGCTCGGCCTCCAGTATCATCGGCCATAGTTTGCATCGCTTCAATGCCAATGGGTTGGTCGGACTGGGACGGAGTGGTCCCGAGCCCGAGTTGGTCACGAGTGCGGCTGTCGGCCATGAGATCGTCCGGCGAAGTCGAAGGCGAGCGGGGAAGCAGACCGCGCGCGTCTACCGGGTAGGCCGCGATGTTTGCGCGACTCAGTGTGCGTGCGATTGCCTCACCGGAAAACGGAAGATTGGCGGTCAGCCAAAGCAAGTTCTTTCGCCCCGGAATATCGGAAACATGAGCTGCAATCGCCATCAGAGCGGCCATGGTCACTTGGGCCCGAGCCTGATTGTTAAGCGCCGCCAAGGCGCGCGCGTCTGCGCCGACATGCTGGTCGAAAACGGGATTAGGCATATCGGGAAAATGATAGTCACCCGATTCAACCGCCTCGCGTTGGGTCTTTGATGTCGCATTATATTTGCTTACGACCGCCAAAAGTTGAGCACGATCGCAGGTGAAGTCGCAGAGTACATGCACTGAATTGGTAAGGCCATAGATGGCAACGTGATCGTTCGGATCAAGCTGCTTCAGAAACTCAACCAAGTGTTGCTCAGCACTAGCGAGCGCATGGTCCTCAAGCCAATACGGAGTGGTCTCATAAGGCAGCGGCGACGAGCCAGATAACGTATTGAGATTGTCGAACAGAACAATCGTCACGCTCCTTGGCTTGGTCGCGCCATATTGGGGCAGATCCGAAAAGGTGTTTTGTGGTAGCGGCTCTGCAGGCTGAGGCACAGAGTCGCCGGATTCTACGGAAAAAACGCTGATTCTCTGCGGTTTCCCTCGATCAAGCACGACGAAATCGTCCTTCGTCAAATCCGTGACCGGGCCGTTCTTGTCGCGGACGATGACGTCTACCTGAACCAGTCGAGTGGATATGCGAAGCCTCGGAGGCTGAGGTGCGTTTTGCGCCGAAACGGCAATCGCTTCTAGCGCTAACGCAATTAACGCAAGCACAGTTGAGACGCGGGACATAATCCACGACGACTGAGTATGCCACAAGACGCTTTCACTACTGTCCGGCTAAATGTCGAAGAGAATCAACTGGTTAACGTGAAGGACGACACTGATTTTCGCAGGGTAACAGCGGAGCAGGCCGGAGTTGGCTTCCACGTGCCTACAGTGGCAGCTAAACTGCCAGTTGCACCCGGTGCATCCAAGAGTGAGGTTGGGAACTTCTCGGCAAGTGCAAGAAAAGAATGGTGCGCCCTGAGAGATTCGAACTCCCGACCTTCTGGTTCGTAGCCAGACGCTCTATCCAACTGAGCTAAGGGCGCGGATTTGCTTGGCAGGAACAACCGTCGCTTGATTATAGCGAAGAATCGTTTGCCTGAAAACGAGCTTGCGTTTTCAAAGCGTCAGTCCTAGCTCCTGGCCATCTGAAGAAAACGTTTTCAACAGCCACGTTTTGGCGCTCCGGTTGCGCCCGTTGACTCGAAGTAAATCTTTCTCGGGGCTGGGCAATTCCTACAGAGCTGAAAATCTCTTCATCGTTTAGTTTGTGCGATTTGCGGGACGGCAACTCGCTTGCTTTAGTAAAGCACAGACGAAGTGGCGCGCAACGGGGTGCTTCAGAGAATAACTTCGGCCAGAGGTTTTCTGTGAGCACCCCTTGCTTTTGTCTCCTAGACGCTGTCTGACGCAGTGCGAGCCTTCCCCCGTCTTTTGCATCAAAACAGGAACCCACGGTCTAACGGCCGTGGGTTAGCTTTTTGGCAGGATTTCCTAAGGTCTCGCAGGAGAAGAGAAAACGCGCAAACGAAACGTCACCGCCTTCTGACCTCAGACAAGGGCTCCCCGTTCCCGCACGTCCACTCCGGCATCGCGCAACAGCTTCGCCACCGCATCCTGGCTTAGGCGCGACGCATCAAATTCCACACGCACTGTACTGGCTTTCTCATCGAACTGCAAACGGCGAATGCCATAAACTTCGCGCATCGTATCGAGCGCGCGCATTTCGTTTTCGCCGGGAACTGCGCCATAGCGGAAGACCACATCCAGATAAGTCATGGGCTTAAAACCCTTTGTTATGATATTTCGTGGGTGCCGGCCAACGTCAAAAAAAAACGCAGGATGAATCCAATTTGAACCTCTCCGCCCAGAAGGGGCGAAGATTCTCAGGCTACGCTTGTGCTTGAAAGCGCACTACGTTAACGCCTGAAGGCTCGCACCGAGCCTATCTAGTACGTCAAGAGGAAACCTTGACCCAAAAATATTGTAGCAAAACACGGCTTATATCTCCGCCCTGAAGGGCGAAGTTTTACGCCGCTCCCAAGATAAAGCAGCGACAATCAAAGAAAGCAAGTTTCCTGGCCATTTTGAGACATCGCATATGACGGCTTCAAACCCTACAACTGCCCTCGAGCGCGACCCGGTTTGCGGGATGAACGTGAACTCCGCCTCCCCCACGCATGTTCACGAGCATGGCGGCAAGAAATACTATTTCTGCTGTGCCTCGTGCCTGGAAAAATTCAGAGCTCATCCTCAGGAGTACTTGAACGAGAATAAGGCGGTCCCGTTCTCATCGGATCTGGTGACGCTGGGGACGCCGGCTCCGGCAAAACCTTCATTCTCGCCCCGGCCCGCGAGCCCACCGATCACGACGATCGGAAAACAAACGCTCGATCTGGCACAAAAACCGAAGGCGGGCACGAAGCCGGTCTATGTCTGCCCCATGTGTCCCGAGGTGCGCGAGACCAAGCCCGGAGCCTGCCCATCCTGCGGCATGGCGCTCGAGCCCGATGTTCCACGGGCCTTCACGTCGGAATACACCTGCCCGATGCATCCGGAAATCGTTCGAGCAGAGCCGGGTGCGTGTCCTATCTGCGGCATGGCGCTTGAGCCGCGCACGGTGGGTGCCCGCGAAGAGAATCCGGAGTTGGGGGACATGACGCGCCGCTTCTCGGTCGGCGTCGCCTTAACCGTACCGCTGTTCGCAATCGCCATGGCAAGCATGTTCTGGCCACATGCCTTGACGCGTGCCCTGAACGGGCTGCCGTTGAACCTCCCCTGGCTTGAGTTTGCGCTGTCGACTCCCGTAGTCCTGTGGTGCGGCCTCTCATTCTTCGAACGTTTCTGGAGGTCGCTGATCAACCACAGCCCGAACATGTTTACCCTGATCGGCTTGGGCACAGGGGTGGCTTATAGCTTCAGCGTGGTGGCGACAGTCGCGCCGCGAATATTTCCGGAATCATTGCGCGGCGTGGGCGGATATCCCGACGTCTACTTCGAAGCCGCTGCCGCCATCACCACGCTGGTCTTGCTTGGGCAGGTCATGGAACTGCGCGCCCGCAGCCGCACCAGTGCGGCCATTCGAGCGCTGCTCGATCTCAGTCCAAGAACTGCCCGCCTTATCGCCGCAGACGGCACGGAAAAGGATATTCCGCTTGATGATGTAAAGCCGGGCGACCGCCTGCGGGTCCGTCCCGGAGAAAAAGTTCCCGTCGATGGCGTGCTGATCGAGGGACGCAGCGCCATCGATGAGTCGATGATCACCGGCGAATCGATTCCGGTGGAGAAATCTGACCACAGCCCGGTCATCGGCGCGACCATCAACACTACAGGCTCCTTTGTAATGGAGGCTGAGCGCGTCGGATCCGAAACCTTACTATCGCAGATTGTGCAGTTAGTTGGTCAGGCACAGCGCAGCCGCGCTCCCATTCAACGCCTCGCCGATCGGGTGGCTGCCTGGTTCGTGCCCGCGGTTGTAGCGGTTGCCGTCATCACCTTTCTCGCCTGGTTCGGGTTCGGACCTCAGCCGCGCCTGGCGCATGCGCTGGTGAACGCGGTCGCGGTGTTGATCATCGCGTGTCCGTGCGCCCTGGGTCTGGCCACTCCGATGGCAATCATGGTCGGCACTGGCCGTGGAGCCCATGCCGGAGTTCTGATCAAGAACGCTGAGGCGCTTGAAACCCTGGAAAAAGTTGACACGCTGGTCGTCGATAAAACTGGCACCCTGACGGAAGGCAGACCCTTGTTAGTGGGAATCTCGGCCCCACGGCAGGAAAACGCCCAGCAGGAAAACCCCCAGGAGGAGGAGCGGGGAGGCAGCGCCGAGACATTGCGTCTAGCGGCTAGTCTGGAGCGCGGCAGCGAGCATCCGTTGGGCACCGCTATCGTCCAGGGCGCGAAAAAGCGCGGACTGCGACTGTCAGAGCCAACTGAGTTCACCTACCTCGTAGGCAAAGGAATTCGCGGCGTGGTCGACGGAAAACAAGTCGCCGTGGGCAGCGGCGCCTTGATGGTAGAAGTCGGCGCATTCGATCATCCCGAAGCTTCGGTGCTTTACGCCCAGATGCCGGGCGGGACCAACCTGCTGGTTGCGATCGACGGTAAGTACGCCGGAAGTTTAGCGTTGGCCGATCCCATCAAGCCTTCGACTGCAGAGGTGGTACGGCAACTCCGGACGCAGGGCGTGGGCATCGTCATGATTACGGGCGACAATCGATTCGCAGCCACCCTCATCGCGCAACAGTTGGGCATCGACGAATTCGAAGCTGGAGTTCTGCCGGAAGGGAAGTTGGACGTAGTCCGCAAGTTGCAAGAGCAGGGAAAAGTGGTCGCCATGGCCGGCGATGGCATCAACGACGCGCCTGCGCTCGCGCAGGCCAACGTGGGCATCGCCATGGGCACCGGCACCGACGTCGCCATCAACAGCGGCGGCATCACGCTGGTCAAAGGCGACCTGTCGGGAATTCTGCGCGCCCGCAAGCTGAGCCAGGCCACCATGCGAAACATCCGCCAGAATCTTTTCTTCGCCTTCCTCTACAACGCCATCGGAGTGCCCATCGCCGCCGGCGTGCTCTATCCCTTTTTTGGCCTGCTGCTCAGCCCCATCGTCGCCGCCGCGGCCATGAGCTTCAGTTCCGTCTCGGTGATCATTAATGCCCTGCGTCTCCGCAATGTGAAGCTTTGAAGGAACGTCGGCCAAGGAATATGGAAGGGGAACCGTGGGACGGACACTGCCTGCGACAAGCTCAAGGCAGGCTCTGTCCGTCGCCCTGGACGTTGGTTTTTTTTTGCGTGCTCCATGGTAAGTGGATCGAACCGGGGTTCGATTGCAAGCCGATCAAATCGAAAACTTGGGATCGCCTTCAAGAATCTGCATCTGGAGTTTTGGTGTTTCAGTATTTTTCCAACGTGCGGTTCGAAATTTAACGCGGTAGCGTAGCGCACCTCCATCCGCGTGTTCACTGGGTTCGAGGGGCCGAGGAATGCAGACAAATTCAGTTTCGATGAATTCGCTCGCGGCGTGAACCACCGCGTAGCCGTGGCCCTCCATGTCGACAAATGAAAGGTGCGGCGACAGCTCGAGATTCGACAGGGCTCGCGCTTTCTCTATGTCTCCGCTCTTTGCGTATTCGAGGCAGGACCGCACTCCGTGCCGAAGTAGCAGGTTCACGGTTGGCTGCGGAGCGTGGTCGTTGGGCCCCTGTCCGACGTAGAGTAAGCGCAGAGGATGGTCTTTTGGCAAAGCATGTTCCAGCGCCTCGACCAATCCAGGGGCCGAAATCGAACCCGTAACAAAAGCAATCCCTACGGGGACAAAAGGCTTTGGGGGAAGCGTCTTCGCGGCCAGTCCCGCCCAAAAACTGTGACGATCTCCGGCCACCGTGACAAAGCCGTCGATTCCGTTGGACTGGACAAAGTCATAGATCTCCCCTCGCTCCATATATGCAGAGCCGTGATCTCCCATCGGGGAAATAGCGTAATCCCTTCCTGGCCATGGCTTCGTCAGACCTTGCGGCAGGTTTTGCAGATCGGCTCGCATGTCGAGCGTGGCCGTGGTATTGCCCCATATCTTCCAGGTCGCTTGCGAGGAGCGCAAGCGTTCCAGAAACCACGCCTTCTGCTCGGCGCCAAGGATCGTTTGCGCTGGCCGATCTCTGTAGAAATTCGCAATCTCCACGCTACCGAATCGGATTGACGCCGGCGGCCGGCCGCCATTGTAGGTCTTCCCTGCATCCAGAATTTCCATCGCATTTTGGGGAATGAATTCGGGAAAGTCTTCGCTCGAAAGAGGTGCTGCCTGGGGACAATCGGTGGGCTCCTCGGAGCGATAGCTGCGCTGGTCGGTGACGATCAACTCCACGTTTCGTCCCCAGCGCAGGGCGCGGTAACCCTTGAGGCTGCCGATGGCGGCCAGATTGTTCGGTTCCTGACCGAGGCCGTGCTCGTCAAAACCAGTGACGGGAGTATCAACCACGCGCGGAGGATCGAAGCGATCCAGGGACGGCCCGCTGGGCTTGGTGATCCGGGCCGGCTGGTATTCGAAAAACGCCTGGTTGGCCGCCACTTTGCGAGTCTGCGCGGGCAGGTTTTTTCCTCCAAATCTTTGCAAGGATTGCCAGCCCAGCCAGCTAAACTCATGATTGTCCCACATGTTGACGAACGGCCAGCGGGCGCGAGCGTCCTGAAGATCGGGATCGCTCAAATACCCCCGATAAACGGCGCGATAATCCTCCACCGTTGTGGGGATGTGAAAATCGCGGATCTTCTCGCCGTGAGGATAGCGGACGATGTCCCGCAGGCGACGATCGTACATGCCCTGCGGACGGTCCTCCGGGTACCAGACAATTTCATAGATGAAGTCGCCGAGGTGCAACACGAAGCCGATCCGCTCCGCTTCGGGAGCGCGCTGATCCTCGAAGATCATCCTTCGATAGGCGTTCTGCGCTCCCTGGTTCGCGTTCTGGCAACTCACAAAAACAAAGCGAACGGGTCTGGCGTCATTCATCTGCGGCGCGGTGATGGTCCTGCCGACACGGCTGCCAAGACCCTCGGGATCGGCGAAGCGGTACCAATACACGCGGCTGGGTTTTAGCCCGCCGACCACGACACGGCAGGTCCAGTCGCATGCCGCGGAGACCGGAGCCACGGCATGCGCCACGACGCGACTGAATAACTCATCTTCGGCGACCTCGACGTTTAACTTCGTAGCTGGTTGTTCACCAGTCTTTTCGCTGGACCATTCGCCGGAAAATGGCCGTCGCGTCCATAACACAACGCTATTGCAGTCGGGATCTCCCGAGGCAACTCCTTCGGGAAAAAGATCGCGACGTTCCCGCCATACAATGCGGGAGGTGGTCGCAAACGGGTTGCCCCAGGCGGCCGTAGCGCCCATGGCAGCTGCCATTTCCAGGAAGGAGCGTCTGCTGATCGTGGACATCGCTTGGTACCTTCTGACTCAAAAGTGTACAGGGGCAAGTGCGGAATACGTTAGCCGGAAGCGCGGTCCGGTCAAGCGATCGACCCCAAGGTCGGCGAGTCCGTTCTTTGATCTCGCAAATCTCATCCGAGTGTTAAGGACAAGATTGGGCAGTCACGGGATCGCGCCTTGGGGCAACTTATTCCTTCAAATCGACGTGCTGCACGTTCTCAATCGCACGACCCAAGAACTGCTCCCCTAGCCGGCAAAACTTCTCCACCGAATCGGTGGCAAAGAACTGGAGCCGCGGAAGCACGCGTCGTTCTTCGGCGTCTCCCGCCGACGGCACTAACTGCTGCAGGTGCCGAGCCACGGAGCGAGCGGTAGATTCAGCCGAGTCCACGATGCTCACACCCTCTGGCGCCACCCGCTGCAGCAGCGGCTTGAGCAATGGGTAATGCGTGCAGCCTAAAACCAGCGTATCAGCGTCGCGAAATCCGTCGGCAAACGCATCCCCTAAATAAATTCGCGCGACCTGCTCCGTAACCGCGTGCTCAACCCATCCCTCTTCGACTAATGGCACCAGCAAAGGACACGCCTTTTCCCGCGCGCTCAGGCCACGAGCCTCAAGAGCCTTGCGGTAAGCGTGACTGCGAACCGTGGCTTCGGTCCCGATCACTACAATTTTCTGATTCCGGGTGGCAGCGCGAGCGGCTTCGGCGCCCGGTTCAATCACTCCAACCACCGGGACATGGGCTGCCGCTACGATGCGGTCCAGCGCCAGCGCGGTCGCCGTGTTGCAGGCGATGACGAGCATCTGCGCGCCATGGGCTTCGAGATCGTCGGCCGCTTCCAGGGCATATCGGGCGACGGTTTCGACCGACTTCGATCCGTAGGGCAGGCGCGCGGTGTCGCCAAAATAGACATAATCCGCTCCCGGAATTAGCTCAAGTAACAGTTTAAGAACGGTCAGCCCGCCAAAGCCGGAATCGAATACGCCGATGGTGGGACGACGGGGCGTCATTCGGCTGACAGATTGGTTTCGGTCCCCATCCTCTGATCTCCGGCGAGGCAGCCGATCGATGGCAGACTCTTTGTGGATGCAAATTGGAAAGCCATGCGTTCTCTCTTAATTTATCTCATCCGCGTGTGGATGGGCCGCCGGACTGAACTCCTTCGAGCTTGTTCATAAGCCTAGCGTAGTCCCCGGTCCGCCCGCAGCATGGTCCTGGTGGAATCGGCGCCCCGTGCGGGCAGGTCCGCGGATGTCCGAGGAAGGTGCAGATCTTATCGGTCGCCTCCGGCGACAGGATGTGCTCAAACTTGCAGGCCTGCTGCTCGATTTCCGATTCGCTGTCCATCGCCAGGCTGTCGGTAAAGAGCCGCTCGGCCAGCCGATGGCGGCGGATAATGCTGCCCGCGCGTTCCCACCCGCGGGGGGTGAGTTCGACAATCAGCGTTCCGTCTCCTGAAGAAGCCGCCACTGGCTTCAGCGCGTCGTGACACGGATTCACGAACGGCTTGTGATCATGCGGCTGCGGCCGATGCGGAGCTGAAATGACCAGTCCCATCTCAATCAGTTTTTCCATCGCCAGGCTGACCGGCAGGGCGCCGTGCACTGCAATGCGCTCGATTTCGGGGATCTCTCCGTGCTCGGCCAGCACCCACAGTTCTTCCAGCACCTCATCGAGCTGTTCCTCGTCGGCCATGGAAAAGACTTCCTGCGACGCAATCTTGCCGTGATGCAACTCGATGCGCCGGTCAGCCAGCCGCGCCACGACCGGATCGTGCGTGACCATCACCAGGGTGCGTCCTTGCTGGTGAAACTCCCGCAGCAGCCGCAGCACGATCTCCTCGTTCACCGCATCCAGGTTCCCCGTTGGCTCGTCGGCCAAAATAATTCGCGGATCATTAATCAGAGCGCGCGCGATACAAACTCGTTGCTGCTCTCCCCCGGACAACTGCGACGGCAGATGATGAGCTCGGTCGCCCAGCCCCACACGAGTCAGGGCCTCGACCGCTTCCTTTTCGTCGGTCATGCTGTGAAAGTATTGCGCGAGCATGACGTTCTCCACGGCAGTAAGAAAAGGAATCAGGTGGAACTGCTGAAAGATAAATCCGATTTTTTCCGCGCGCACGCGGTTCAGCCCGGTCGCAGAAATCCCCGCCACATTCTCCCCGTCGAGCCAGATCTCGCCTGATGAAGGCTGATCGAGGCAGCCAATCAAATTCACCAGGGTTGATTTTCCCGATCCCGACGGCCCCATGATGGAAAGCCATTCTCCGGGGGTAACGTCGAGAGAAATGTGATCGAGAGCGTGAATAGAACTGGCCACGTCCTTGGCCGGCGCGTCCCCGGATTCCTTGGCGGGGTAGAGTTTAGTGACATCTTTGATCTGGATCATTTCACTCTCCCCTCAGAATCGCCGCGGGCTGCAACCGGCGCAGCAACGAGATTGGGAGGATCGCCGACACCAGCGTTACCGCCATGCTACCAGTCAGAACCACCGGCAGCACGCTGAAACGCGGCGTCACCGAAGCGTGAAAGTTAACTCGGCCGATCCAGGCCGCAAGACCGATGCCGACAACGAATCCGAGCAAAGCCCCCGTGGCTCCCAGAACTGCAGCTTCCGCGGCGAAGAATCCGTTGAGCAACCGTCCCGATGCGCCCAGAGCTTTCATGATGGCGAAGTCGCGCCGCCGGTCGAACACCCAGCCCATCAAGGTGGAGAGCACGCACAACCCCGAGGTCAGAATGATCAGCACTGCTGCCGCCAGCACCGTAGCGCGAGTCTTGCCCAGCACGCGGGCCTCGCCCTCCATAATCTGGCGCACCGGGCGAACCTCCCCGGCCGGAAGCGCCTGCGCTACCTGGTGCAGGATGCTGGCCACTTCTTGGGGAGAGCCGCTGGCCGCAATTTCAATCGTGGAGGGCGGAATTCCAGTCCACGCCTCAAAATCGGCCAGCGAAATATAGATGCGACTGTCCTCCGCGGCTCCGGTTTGTACCGTGCCCGCAGAACTCATGGGGAGAGTCCGTCCCCGGAAACTCAGATCGAAGTTCTGATTTTTCAAGGCCACCGCCGGTAACGCGCGCACGCCAATCAGGGCCTGCCCCGGAGCCGAAGGCCAGTGGCTGACGGACCACCACTTATCGAGTTGACGGGTCCGATCGAAATCCGTGCCCGCCACCACAATTGGCTGCCCATCAACGGTGCGAGCCACCACCAGCCCAAAGGGCGCCGCAATGCCCCGTCCCGCGAGAACGGACTCCACGCGAGCGAGTGCATCCGGGGGCAGGGAAGCGCCGTCTGTTCCGACGACAATAATGTTGGCGCCATAGTTACGGAATTCCCGCCGCAGCTTCGCCTGCACATCCACATAGAGATTCAACATGGCGGTGGCGACTGCCGCCGCCACCGCCATTGCGAACAATGCCGAAACAGCGCGTCCTCGTCGCAGCACTGCTGCCCGCACCAGCATGCGCAGGAACATCGAAGTGTGCGGAGCGTGCGCGCGTCGGGCCGCTCGTTCCCGCCCCAAGTCAGACAGGGGCGCTCTCACAGCTCTCCTCGCAACGCAAACACCGGATCCAAACCAACCGCTCGCCGGATGGCGGCTGCGCTCCCGGCGAACGTCACGATTACGGCGATCGCCAGAATGACCGGCAGCAGCACCGGTGGAATCGAAATATCCGAATGGAAGATGGAATGGCCAATCTGATGCGCGAGCACAGCGCCCACCACAAATCCAACCAAGCCGCCGATCAAAGCCAGCAGCGTAGCCTCGGCGAAAAAAATCGAGGCGACGGCGAGCTTTCCCGCGCCCAGAGCCTTCATGAGTCCAACCTCAGCCCGGCGTTCAAACATCGCAGTAGCCAGAGCCGCCGACACCGCGAGCGCCGACGCCAAAAGCGCCGCCAGGGTGATCAGAAAAATCAGCCCTTCAATCCGGGTGAGCACCACTCCTTCATTCTGCGAGACCTGCCGAATTTGCTCGGCATGCGAATGCGGAATCGCTTCCGCCAACTGGAACGCAATCGATTGCGGATAAGGGGAACAATACCAACGATCGTAGATCGGCCCCGACAAGCTCTTGGGGTCACGCCGGGCGAACGCGTCTTCCGGTTTGGTCAGCGCGCTGACATACACCCGCCGCACCGCCCCGGGTCTACCCAGGATCTCTTGTGCCAAAGCGAGAGGCGCTACGACTTCATCGTCTTCCGCCCCACCCGTGGAGAGAATTCCGCTCACCCGCACCCGGCGTCCAGCGAGGGTGATGTCGTCTCCCGAACTCTTGCGCAAACGGGCCGCCAATCTTTCTCCGAGCAAAACATCCCGCGACGAATCTTCGGGCCAGGCGCCTGAAACTCTCCACCACGGATGCGTACTGCGCACCCCGGTGCTGAACTTGTCTGTGCCAAAGGAGAGCGGCTTGGCAAAATAAGTCCCCAGCAGCGTAACCTCCTGACTCTTACGCTCCCCTTCAAGCGCAACGTTGAGCGGAAGCATCGGCGCGAAGCCCGTAATGTTGTTGTGCCAGAAGATTCCTTTGATTTTGGGCAGATCAGCTTCGTTCAGAAAGGCGCCGTCGGTCGGAGGCTTGAGGTTGACGCCTCCAATTTCAACGTCGAGCGAGTCTTCCTGGGGGGTAATCACAAGGTTGGCGCCCAGGGTGCGAAGTTCGCGATTGATCTTGTCGCCGATGTCGGTGGCCACACCAATCATCGCCGTCGCGACGGTTACGCCCAGCGTAATGGCCGCACCTGCCAGCAACTTGCGCCGCTTCTGCCGCCGGAAGGATTCGTAAACCAGCCGAACGAACATCGCTTACTGTTGTGCGAACATGCGACCGCCGGCCGCAACGTCCGTCTCCTGAAGGATGACCGCGTCTGCCGTCTGGGTGGCCTTGAGTGGCACCGGATTGCAGCCTCCGGTCGTTCCCACCGACGCTGGATTGATGGGCGCTCCGCAATTCTTGCAGGCCACTCCGTTGGCCGTCTTGTAAAAGCCGACCGACCCGCAGATTTGGCAGGCGTCAAAAACAGTGGCTATCTTGCCGTCCGGCTTTTGATACAGCCAGAAGAGGATCGCAGTGCCATTTTCCTCCGCCTGAAAACGGTGCAGGTCGCCATCCGAAATCTGCGCCAGCGGGATACTCAACCGGCCATTCGTAAAAGTCACCTCGGTCGCCGGGGAAGGATTGCTGACGCTCTTGGCATAAACGAACTCCGCCGTGATCAGCGCGATGAAGACGAACGAGAACGTGAGCACTGCAATCATCCACATACGTTCGCGGCGGGCGCTCCATGCGGCCTTGCGGCGCTGCGCGGGCGAGGCGGCGGCGGACACAGGTTCGCGCCGCTTGGCCTCAAACAAAATCATCAACGCCGCCAACGCAAATATGGTCACAAAGAAAAACCAGTCGTTACTGACAATCGGGCCAATGATCGCCATCTCCCGCTTGGAGGAGGCAATGACTCCGCTTTCGGAAAGCTCGTGCAGCCCGGAGATCACCAACTGCGCCGCTACCAGAAACAGGATGGCAGTGGTGATGCGGAAAAACTTCTGCAAATTGATGCGAACACTACCCTTGACGAACATCACGCCAAAGGCGATGGCGGCCAGCACGCCGAGCAGTGTCCCCAGAAAACTCATCAGCTCGGTGGAATTCAGCGACACGGCGGAGAGGATTAGCACCGTCTCCGCCCCTTCCCTCAGCACCATTAAAAAGATGAAGACGAACAGTCCGAACCAGGCGTCGTTGCCAGCCAGTAGCCCGACCTTGCCCTCGATCTCCCCCTTTAGCTTGCGTCCCGTCTTCATCATGAAAATAACCATGGTGATGACGAAGAAGGCGGCCACCAGCATGATCCAACCTTCAAAGATGTCTTCGTTCAGGTGAGTGCGGGAGATGACTACAGCCACGCCGATGCTGCCCAGGAAGGCCGCGACCAAGGCCGCATACACGGTCTTGCGCAGCTCCGCTCGCCCGATCTTGGTCAGGTACGCTAGGGTGATCCCCACGATCAGCGCAGCTTCAACTCCCTCGCGCAGCGTCACAATGAAAGCCTGAAGCATTTATGCGGATGCCTTTGATTTTGAAAATGATTTTCAATTTCAACTTAAAGCATATGCCGGGCGCGGTGGGGCCGTCAATCCGCCGCCGCACAACCGCATGCGATCAGGATCACACGGTCGGAATACGCCCTTGAAATGCGAAGGAACGCAGGGAATGCCCCTGGGCAGCCTCACGCCCGGGAACGGTGAATGAGCAGATCGTCAAGCGGCTGAGGTGACGGTGGCCTAGTTTCCCGGATGCGGCGGCTTTCTCACTGGAGGACCTGGGCGTCGATGATCCAAAAGCACCCAGCGGACAGCAGGGTGGAAGATCGGCGGGCCGCCCCCGCGCAGGGCAGGGAAGTGAAACTGTACATTGAAGAAAACCTCTTGTTGAAATCCCGTCGGATCCACTGAAGTGCTCCTCACGATATCGAGTGCGGCGCGAGTCAAGTCCCGGTCGGCGTTCTGCAGCGCCTCGGCATCCAGTACGCGGCCGTCTTGCGCATCCAGAGTCGCGTGAACGATCACTGGCTGGAAAAAACGAGAAGTGGGGGCATCGGATGGATCGACCCGCAGGGGCAAACGCTGCGGGGATGCCAGCCCAAACGATTCGCCCGCCTCCACCATTTCCGGCGTTGGCTGGAAGAGATTTGGATCTATGTTCGGCGCGTCTTCGAGGCTTTCCACCCGCACTTGAATCGCGAGGCGACCTTCTTCGAATATGGAAATCTGGCGGGGAAGAATGTGGCCGTGAAAGTCAGCGGCACCCGTGTAATCGTAAACGGCGTAAATTCCCGGCGCTTCGGACCACATCACCAGGAGGCCGGTGGCGGGATCGATGCAGTCTTCTCTCTCCACCCAGGAGCGAGGCGCAGGGTTCGGCGGGAGCGAATGGCTGAGCAGTAAACACGATAAGGTTTTGCCGTCACGCTCAACGTTGGCGGCGCGAATCAGGAACGCGGCGGTGTCGTGCACGATCGGACGCAGCAGGACGGAATGAACCAACTGAACGCGCAGGGGAACCGCTTGGGAAGGATTGGAGCCGTAGATGCGGTCCTCAGCGCCGATGCGAATGAGGTTTGAATCCTGCAGCTGCCCGGTCCAGCGCCAGCGTGACTGTCCGTCGTAGAACTCCTCCATCGTGCCTCCGCCCTCGATCTGGGCGGCGCCGTTGGTTTCGAAAGAAACTTTAAGGGCGTAAGGAGTGGAGATATGGTGCAGGTCGAAGTTTTTTCGAGCGCGATCGAGAAGATCAAGGGCGGCGGAACGATCGGCCGGTTTGGAAACAGTGCGCGGCTCGCGCGTCACCATCTCATGCGGGTCGGGGGGCGGGGGATTTGTCTGAGCGAAGATTCCCGGAATGCAAAACAAGAAACCGGCGAAGCATGCAAAAGGCCAAACCGAGAGTCGCATGAGGCCTCCTCAAACGGGGGGCATAGGAGCGACCATGATTTTAATCATCCCCTGCATCAGAGCGCAATTCCCCAGCCCAATGACTCTCATCTTGCCTGCGCCCCCGGGGCGGGTGTCCGGACCTTGCCGAGACCAGGCGGGCCAGCACGCTCACAATCGCTTCAGAAAAGCGTTGGCCTCTGCCCGGTGCGGAAACAGCTTCTCCTCCGCCTGAAACTCGACCGAGTGCACGCAGCGGCGGCTTCCCCGCAGCCGGACGGGGTGCTTCAGATGAAGCATCTCGTGGTAGACGATGTATTCCAGCACGTACGCCGGCACGGCAAAGTGATCGAAAATGCGGCTGATGACGATGGCATTGTGGGCCGGGTCGTAGTGGCCGAGAATACGCCGAGTCTTAGTCTGGCTCCAGCTCATTCGCGGGCGGCCCAGCAATCCGTGAAAGAACCGCGTATTCAGAGCGTCGAAGATTACGTCCAGGTCATAAAAATGCCCACGCGCGGAGCGCAGGCGCTTGCGTCCGCGCATCTGCCGAACCAGGTGAGCTTTCCGCACAATGTCGTGGCTGGCGACATATTTCCGATAGCGGCCCGCTTGCCCGCGATCAATGGGCCGGCGATACATCTTCGCCAGCAGAATATGGGCGATCGCGCGTAGAACTGACTCCGGAGCTCCTTCCAGCAAGTCGGAAAGCCGAACCAGCAACTTTCCACCCCGCAGCCGGATTGTATTGTTGATATTGGCGAAGGCAAAAAATTCTATTTTCAGCTCGGGCATGGAAGAATCCGGCCGTAATTCCTGATAAGTTTCCTGGAAGACTTCGAGCAGCCTTTCGCGCACAGTGAGACTAGGTTAGCACGGATGAATCTTAGGTTTTAGGTCTGGAGCGGAGCGCGAAGCTGCAGCCGGGAGCTGGTGATGTAACATCCAACAATGCCGACAACCCAACATCGTGCCTCACTCCGGCTTTCCCCCATATTTCGCGTTTGAATTGGAATTCAGTCGCTTGTGTTTGGCCGCGTCTTCCTGATCGGCCAGAAGCGTGCGATGGTCTTCGGTCGAAGTGTCCAGCGTCTCCAGGGCATTGGTCAGCACGAACTCGTATTGGTGGAATTCCTCCGCCGGAATATCGGCGGCATCCTTCAGCGCGCGCAACTTCGCCTGGAACTCCGTGTCCGCCTCGAGGATGACCTTGAGCGGCTTGCGAATGTCGTCCTTGCGAGCGACGTAAGTGTCGATATTGTCGTTGAGTTCGTCATAGAGCAACTGGAAATCGTCAAGCAGGTCGTGCGTCTGCCGCGGCCGGTCCTTGATTTTGGGATCGCTCCGCATCTGCTCCAGTTTCACCAGCCGCACGCGCGCGAACTGGACATACAGAGTCAAGCGCTGTTTCGGCTCCCAACTCGCGTCGCGAATCTGGTCGATCTCCGGTTGCGTGAGCGGTTCGCGATGCCGTTGCGCCTGCACCAGGCAGCCGCCCGCCAACAAGAGCAATATGCTGAAAACCCATCCTCGCGGAGAAGCGGTCATTTCGCTCCTTTCGGAAACATGGTTCGGAGCAGATCGTCGCGCACTCGCTGCAGACGGTTGATGGCATCCCGCACCGGCGCCTGATCGTCATGAGCGAGAGTGTGCAGCAGGTCGGTGAGCTTGCGAGTCATGCTGCGAGCTGCGATCTCGGTTTGTTTCTGATATTTGTGCGATTGAATCGCATAGTCCCTGGCCAGCTCCGAGAAAGCCACAACGTCGGTCAACGCGGCCTGGCCCTTCTCGATTTCTGCCGCTGCGTAAAGAGTGTCGGCCTGGGACAGTTGCTTTTCCGCAATCTGCACACAAAGGTGGGGCCGGTCCCCGACGCTCGTCGACAAAAGCCGGGCCTTCAGCTCTTCAACCGTAGGTTTGTTGCTGGATGCCGCATCCGTCGCCACCGCCGCAACCAGCGCAAACAGTGTGACTGTTCCCGACAACCGGAATAGGTACCGCAGCCCAAGCATGATCCCAGTCCCGCGGCGAATCATTTTTTCGGCTCGATGGCAATGAGCCGGTGCTTCGCCTGCCACTCCTGTTCAGGATACTTCCCGTTGGCCGTATTGAGGAAGAGGTGAAAATTCACCGCCGCGCGCTTGTAGTCCTTGAGATGGTCGTAGGCCGAAGCCCGCAGGAAGTACGTGATAGGCTCTTCGGGAAGGAATTTCGCACGCGCGTCCAAAGCCTTGATTGTTAAGGGATAGTCTTTATTCTCGCTGGCGGCGAAGGCCAAATCGCCGTAAGCCGCACCCAGATCAGGTTTGAGTTTCACCGCCGCCAGAAATTCCTTCTCCGCGTCAACGGATTTTCTTTGTTCGAGCAGCGCCTTGCCCAGATTCTCATGAAGCGCGGCGTCGTTCGGATGAGCGGCCAGAAGTGCCCGATACGCTGCCTCGGCCTGATCGTTCTTTTTAGCCAGGACGAACAAGTCGGCGAGATCGTGCTGCAGCGAAACATCCGCCGGAGACAGTTTCTCCGCAGCTTGCAGTTCGGCGATCGCATCGTCGTTCTTGCCCTCTGCCGCCAGCACTCGCCCCAGCTGAATGCGCGCCGCAACCTCGTCGGGATGCGCCGCTACCAGTTTACGCAGCTCCGTCTCGGCCTGGGGAAAGCGATGCCCCCGCATGTAAATATTGGCCAGCCCTGTGGCTGCATCGGAGGAGGCGGGATCGAGCGCCAGGGCCTGCCGGTATTCCTGCTCCGCATCGGAAAAGTTCCCCTGTTTTTCCAGCAGAAGTCCAGCCGCCAAATGAGGTTCTGGATCCTTCGCTTGCAACAGGGCAGCTTGCCGGTACGCCGCAATGGCTTCCTCCGGCTTCGTCGCTTCCAGCACATGTGCCAGCGAGAGCCAGGCTCGCGCCTGTCCCTCGGCAACGTGGTCAGTAGGCTTGAGTTGCGTGGCCGCCCGCAGAAATTGCTCCGCCTCCGCTCGGCCCGCCTTGGCCAGTTGCAATCCCAGATTCAGGTTCGACTCAAAAACATCCGGTTTCGCCGCGATTGATTTCCGATAGGCGGCAATCGACTCATCCATCTTGCCGAGGCCGTTTTCCGCAAAGCCGAGATCGAACCACGCCACATAGTTCGCTGCATCTTCATCCACTACCTTGCGCAGCAAGGGCTCGGCAGCGGCATAGTCCCGTTTTTCGATCAACCCCTCAGCCTTCGCGAGTTCAGCCGGGGGCGCCACTTCTTCCGCCACCGTGATGTGACGGCCGGAATTTGTTCGCGTCTTCGGATGACCGCTGGAAGACACACCGTCCGCTTGGGATTGCGAATCCGCCTGCCTCGAACATGAATCTGGAGTCGCAACTCGAGGGCTGGCAATTCCCCTTCCAACCAATAACGCCAGAAGGATAACCGCCAGCTTAGCCCCGGCCATTGGATCGCGATGCGCCATTGCCGTTCAGAATACGTGCCAGATACTTTCCCGTGTAAGACCCCGCCAGCTTGGCGATTGCCTCGGGTGGACCGGCGCCGACTATCTTACCGCCCCGATTCCCGCCTTCCGGCCCCAGATCGATGACCCAGTCCGCAGTCTTGATCACTTCAAGATTGTGCTCGATGACCACGATCGATCCCCCTGCTTCAATCAGACGGCGAAAGGCGGCCAGCAGTTTGCTGACGTCGTCAAAATGCAGTCCGGTCGTGGGCTCATCGAAAATGTAGAGCAGGCGCCGCCTCAGCCGTCCTTCGCTCCCGGACGAGCCTCGGTTGACCTCGCGCGCGGCGGGCTGCAAATGGGCCGCGAGCTTCATACGCTGCGCTTCGCCACCCGAAAGCGTCGTCGCCGACTGTCCCAGTCGCAGATATCCCAACCCGACTTCTTCCAGCGACCGCAGCTTCTCGGTGATCTTGGGCGCTTCGGCAAAGAATTTCAGCGCTTCCTTCACCGTCAGATTTAACACCTCGTGAATGTTCTTCCCGCGGTAGCGTACCTCGAGCACCGTCGGCTTGTAGCGCGTACCCTTGCACTCCTCGCAGATCAATTCGACGTCGGCGAGAAACTGCATCTCGACGGTGACCGTGCCGTCGCCCTGGCAAACCTCACAGCGTCCTCCGGGGATGTTGAACGAAAAATGTCCTGCGCCGAAACCACGCTTCTTGGCCTCCGGCAAAGAAGCGAAAAGCTCGCGAATCGCGTCGAACGCCTTGATATAGGTCACGGGATTCGACCGCGGAGTGCGCCCGATCGGCGACTGATCGACCAGCACCACCTCCTCGATAAACTGATCGCCCTCCAGACTCTCCCAACTGGCGACCGGCCCCGTCGCTCCGTTTCCCGATTGCTGCTTCGCCTGAGCGAGAGCGCGATACAGCACCGGATGCAGCAAGGTTGACTTGCCCGACCCCGAAACCCCAGTAATCGCCACCAGCATGCCCAGCGGAATGCTGATGTCCACGCCCTTCAAATTGTTGGCGCGCACGCCGCGAATCCTGATCTGCTGCGCTCCCGGCTTGCGCCGTAGCGCGGGCGCCTGAATCCGCAAATCTTCCGCAAGATAGCGCCCGGTCAAAGACACAGGATTGTGCAGAATCTCGTCGTAGGTTCCCTCGGCCACCAGCTTGCCGCCATTTTCCCCCGCGCCCGGTCCGAGGTCGAGAATCCGGTCCGCCGCGCGCATGATGTCGGGATCATGCTCCACAACCAGGATCGTGTTCCCCAGATCGCGCAGCCCGTGAAGAATCTTGATCAACCGGTGCGTATCCCGGGGATGCAACCCAATCGAGGGCTCATCCAGTACATACAGCGTGCCCACCAGCCGCGCTCCCAGCGAAGTCGCCAACTGAATCCGTTGCGCCTCTCCGCCCGAGAGCGTCGAAGAAAGCCGGTCCAGGGTTAGATATTCCAGCCCCACGTCGTTCAGAAAGCGCAACCGCTCGCGAATCTCCTGCAGCAATTTGTCCGCAATCTCGGCTTCCTGCAGGCTCAGTTCGACCTGTTCAAAGAATCGCAGCGCCTCTTCGACCGTGAGCCCACAAAGCTCGCAGAGATTGCGCCCGTTGACCTTGACCTGCCGCGCTTCCAGCCGCAGCCGAGACCCGTTGCACTCGGGACACAGCGAATACCCGCGATAACGGCTGAGAAACACTCGCACATGCAGCTTGTATTTCTTGCGCTCCAGGTGGGCAAAGAATCCGCGCACCCCCAGAAACTTCCCCTCGCCGCTCAGCACGAGATTTCTGTGTTCATCGTTCAGATCCGCCCATGGGATATCGAGGGGAATGCCCGCCTGCTTGGCATAACGCTTCAAATCGGTGAACAGCGGACGATACTTCGGCTTCGTCCACGGCTCAATCGCACCTTCCGCCAAGCTCTTGATCTTGTCCGGAATGACGAGGTCGAGATCGAAATCAATCGTATTCCCAAACCCCTGACACCGCGGGCAAGCTCCGTAGGGATTATTAAAAGAAAAAAGTCGTGGCTCCGGCTCCTCATAACGCAAGCGACAGTCCTTGCACTCAAACCGTTGCGCGAAGCGGAGCGGGGGACGGACACTCCGGTCCGCCGCTTCTGGCTGGGCGTCGCCCGGAATCTCAAAAATAACCTCCCCAGATTCGCGATAAGCCGTCTCGATCGCATCCACCAGGCGGGTCCGCGCTTGAGTAGACACAATCAGCCGGTCGACCAGCACAAACACTGGTTCTGCAAAGTTGATATCGAGAAGTGATTCCGGTGTCGAAAATTCAAAAACCTCTTCCCCCTGATACAGTCGATTGAACCCAGCCTTGCGCAGATCAAACAAGCGCGTCTTCAAGGCCTCGCTCAACTGCCCAGTCGCGGCAGACTTCTTAGCCCGGGAGGAACGCGAAGCCTTCTCCGCGGTTTCCTGAGTCAACGATGCTG
Organism: Candidatus Sulfotelmatobacter sp.; assembly: GCA_036514015.1. Lineage (GTDB taxonomy): Bacteria > Acidobacteriota > Terriglobia > Terriglobales > Acidobacteriaceae > Sulfotelmatobacter. Next base: position 41,504 of record DATBYA010000022.1, on the reverse strand, counting down.
GTCTCTGCAGTGGAAACAACACCTGCAGCCGAGTCTCCGGATCAAGAGCGAGAATCGCGTCGGCGACTTCATCCACCGTATCCTTCTTCACTTCCCGGCCGCAATTCGCGCAATACGTCCGCCCCACTCGGGCAAACAGCAGCCGCAAGTAGTCGTAGATCTCAGTCGCCGTCGCCACCGTCGATCGCGGATTCCGCGTGGTATTCTTCTGCCGGATCGCAACCGCCGGCGCGATCCCGTCAATGGTGTCTGCGTCCGGCTTCTCAATTCGCTCCAGAAATTGCCGCGCATAGGCCGACAGGGACTCCACGTACCGCCGCTGTCCCTCGGCATAAATCGTGTCAAAGGCCAGCGACGACTTGCCTGAACCGGAGACTCCCGTCACGACTGTTAACGCATTGTGCGGGACCTCGAAATCGATATTTTTGAGGTTATGGACGCGGGCCCCGCGAACCACAATACTGTCTGCAGAGGTCGATACAGTGTGCGTTGAGTCAGGATGCGTGGAGTCAGAAGACATCGGGTAAAGGGCCCCGACAACCCAGGCTGGCCCCGAGCGCATGCACTCAGACCCATCCGCGAGGGCTATCGAATCTTTCATTATAAAGCAGGGAAGGTGTAGGCAACGCGTCGTGCCGGCGGCAACGGGCGGCAACGCGAACGCTAGTTAAGGGAGACGATAGTTATGCGAGAAGTTGCCAGCAACGTCCCGGCGACAGGACATTCACCGAGAGTCGACCTCATTCTCCCGGTCGCGCCGCTTCCCATACCGAACCGCGAACCCGAATCCCACTACCATGATGCCCAGGGGCGGCACCAGCATGACAAAAATTGCACGATTGAGCGCGCGCTGAGCTTCCTTAGGGGTAGCCTTCGCAGTCGCATTGCACATGGCGCAGCCCTGGGCGAAGGCGGGAGTAATTCCAAGTGCCAGAATCGATGCCAGCAGTGCCCAGCGCAACTTAGAGAAGGGGATCATAGAAATGGAAATGCGAATTTCTCGGTCTTGCGATCCACGCGTCATTTTACTGCAAGCCGACACCATTCGGCGGCGGCATCACCCGCCCCGCGTCGGGAAAGAAAAAGAAATACATGATCACGAAGCAAGCGGTGACCGACAGCACCAGCATCCATCGCATTAATGACTTCTCGAACTTCAAGTGCATGAAGTAACCGATGATGAGCGCCGACTTGATGATCGACAGAATCAGCAGGACCTCGAGCATACGGACCGGCTCGAACACCTGCCGGTATCCGAGCACAACCTCGATTGCGGTCAGTACCAGCAGCGCTCCCCACACCCAGAAGTATTGCCCTTTGCTATCGTCGTGCGTCGCGGCATCCTGCATGGTCAAGGTCCTCGCTCAAATTCAAGATGATCTTCACCTTAGTTGATCCTAGTCGACATCAAGTAAACCAAAGGGAAAATGAACATCCACACCAGGTCGACAAAATGCCAGTACAGTCCTGAGACCTCCACGTCGTGGGCGTCATAATCCTTCGGTTTCAGAAACAGAATCACCGCCGAAACCAGCAGACCGAGACCGAGCGCGTGGATTCCGTAGTGAAAGACGTTGTCGGACGGAATCAGAAAATATCCCGCAATCCAGAGTACCCCGAGAACCGGCAGAAACCATTTTCGGAACGCCACCACGCCCAAATAGATTACGCCAATCGTAACGTGCAGCATGTGCATCGCAGTAAGGCCAAAGAACGTCGCGGGAAACTGCGGCACATTTTTCGAGACGTCCGCCAATTCTCCCGCCGTGGCTCCTGCCGGATGGGGAAACCCTGGAATGGTCAGTCCCTCGCCGATCAGCTTGCTCCACTCCATGCCGTGCAACACGATGAAAGCGGTGCCAAACGCCATGGTGGCCAGAAGCCAGTTGCGGGTCCAGGCGCGATCGCCGCGCTGCGCGGCAAATACCGCCATCACCATGGTCAGCGAGCTGGACAGCAGGCACGCCGTCATGATCGTGGCGTTTGCGATGCTCTGAGCATGGAACGGCGTCGGCCACGGAGTATAGATGCGGTTATAGCTAAAAGCGAAGAGCAGCGCTCCGAAGGTTAGCGAGTCCGAGGCCAGAAACAGCCACATCCCCACCTTCTTCGAATACGCTCCAAACAGCGGCGCCTCATAAGCTCCGGGTAGCCCGTGTTGAACGGCACCATGCTCCAGCGCGGCGTTAGCCATTCTTCAAATTCCCCTTTCACCTTCGGGTCGATTTCTGCCTGTCGTGCCCGGCTGCGCTCTTTGCCCGCCGAAGGACGCTTGCACTGCGCCTGCAGCCCCGAGTTAGCAAGCACAGCTATCGCGCAAATCCTAACAACGCGAATACGTAAATCCACAGCACCGCCATAAAATGCCAGTACCAGGCCGTGATGTCCACCACAATCCGGCGCGACTCCACCGGCTTGTGCAGCAGGGAAGCGCAGGCCGCCCAAAGCAGCGCGATCATTCCCCCGGCCAGGTGAACCGCGTGGGCGATGGTAAGCAAAAACACAAACGAACTGTTGGGATTGGTATCGACAAAAAACCCGCGAGCGTGCAGTTCTCCCCAGGCCAGCCACTGTCCCGCCAGAAATCCAATCCCGAGAAGAACCGTAATTCCCAGCCACGGGAAAGATATCTCGTTCCCCAGCGAAACTCCCGGAATCGACTTCACCGGAGCCAGCGCCGCCTCCCGCGCCGCCTTTCGGCGCGCAAATTCCATGGTCACACTGCTCCCCAGAAGGACCGCAGTATTCATCGCAAGCAGCAGCCAGGGCAGATCCACGCGGCCCCAGTCGCGCACATAGCTGTTGGAGGCACCGTCAAAAGTCGGCAGACCCTGCCGCACGATGTAAGCGCTGGTCAGCGAGATGAACACCATGCAGACGGTGGCGATCGCGCAGATCAATCCCAGCCGCGCCCGCCGCAACCGCGCACCATAATTCGGGAGGTCGCCGCCGCCCTGTCCTTCCTCGCCGCCTCCGGCAGGCGGTAGCGGCGGCTTATGCCCGTGGCCAACGTGATCGATCGGAGTGCTTGGAGTGTAGGTTGCCATAACTACTGCGTGTGTCTTATGAGTGCGGCTTTCTTAACGTGTCACTTAATGCGCCACTTAATGCGTCAGTGGGTCGCGCTGGTGACCGGGTCTGTCTGCATCACATAATCGCGCGCCGCGCCCGGCACGCCGTACTCATACGGGCCATGGTTGACCACCGGAGTCACGCCGCCAAAATTGTCGTGGGGCGGTGGAGTCGCTGTCGTCCACTCCAGCGTGGTCGCTTCCCAGGGATTGTCGCTGGCCTTCGGTCCCTTGAACATGCTCCAGAACAGATTGATCACAAAAATGAACTGCGCTGCAATCGTGATGATCGCCGCATAGGTCATAAATGTCTGTAGCGGCAGCAATTTTTGTTGATACGCCACTTCCGTGAACTGCGAGTAGCGCCGGGTTTGCCCCGCCATTCCCAGGTAATGCATCGGCATAAAGATGGCGTAGGTTCCGGCCAGCGTGATGAAGAAGTGCAGCTTGCCCATGGGCTCGTTCATCATCCGCCCGAACATCTTTGGAAACCAATAGTAGGTGGCAGCGAAGATGCCGAAGATCGCAGCCACCCCCATGATCAGGTGAAAGTGCCCAACCACGAAATAGGTATCGTGCAACTGGATGTCGAGCACCGGCTGGGCCAGAAACGGCCCGCTAAGCCCGCCCGAAACAAACAGCGAGACGAATCCGATGGCATACAGCATGGGGGTATGGAATCGAATGCGCCCCTTGTACATCGTACCCAGCCAGTTAAATGTCTTGATGGCCGAGGGCACGCCGATGCACATCGTCAAAATCGAAAAGGCAAAGGCCGAGTAAGGGCTCATCCCGCTCATAAACATGTGATGGCCCCACACCATGAATCCTAAAAAACCGATCGACAACATGGCGTAAACCATCGCCCGATACCCAAAAATCGGCTTGCGCGAAAAGGTCGAAAGAACCTGCGAGGCCACGCCCATCCCCGGCAGGATGGCGATGTAGACCTCGGGATGTCCGAAGAACCAGAACAGGTGTTGCCAGAGCAGCGGCGATCCGCCCTTGTGGCCCATCACTACGCCGTTCACGACCACCAGCGGCACGTAAAAGCTGGTGCCCAGATTGCGGTCCATGAGCAGCAGTATTCCGGCTGAGAGCAGAACCCCGAACGCCAGCAGCCCAAGAATGGCGGTGATGAACCAGGACCACACGGTCAGCGGCATCCGCATCATGGTCATGCCCTTGGCTCGCATATCCAGCGTCGTCGTCAGGAAATTCAACGCGCCCATCAGCGACGCCACACAAAAGATCGCAATGCTCGTGATCCAAAGATCGGCGCCCAGCTGTTCACCCGGTCCGGCCGACGGCAATGCGCTCAGCGGAGCGTATCCCGTCCAGCCGTGGAGCGGGGCGCCGCCAGTCACGAAGAAGGCGGCGATGATCACAACGAATCCGACAAAGGTCGTCCAGAACGAAAGCATGTTCAGGACAGGAAACGCCATATCGGGCGCGCCGATTTGAAGGGGCAGGAAATAATTTCCGAAACCGCCCTGCGGGGCCGTCGTCAGCACGAAAAACACCATGATGGTGCCGTGCATGGTCAGCAGGCTCAGATACGTCTCCGGCTGGATCGTGCCCAACAGCGGCAACACGGCCGACGGCCAGATCAAGTGAATGCGCATCAACAGCGACAAAAACATTCCGACAAACACTGCTGTGAGCGCCAGAAAGAAATATTGAATGCCGATGACTTTGTGATCGAGACTGAAAATGTATTTCCGGATGAAACCCTGAGGAGCGTGCGCGTGAACCGAAGCCGGGGTCGCCATTTTATTGTTTCTCCGCCTCCCGTGCCGTCAGCCACTTGTCGAAATCCTCCTGGCTGACGACGTGGACCATGCCATGCATTTTGTAATGCCCGAGACCGCAAAGCTCGGCGCAGGCAATTTCGTACTCCCCGATCACCGTAGGTTTGAAGTGCATGTGAATGTTCAGTCCCGGGACCGCATCTTGCTTGAAGCGCAGCGAAGGCACAAAGAAACTGTGAATCACATCCACCGCGCGCAGGCTCACGTCGACTTCGCGGTTCACCGGCAGATACATCGTTCCGGTGACCACATCGTCCTTGGCGGCGGGGTCGGAAGTATTCAATCCCACCGCGGCCTCGCCACCCGCCGATGGATCCATCAGCTTCGGACTGGTCGCGCCGTACTTCCCATCGGGCCCGGGATAGCGGAAGTACCAGGCAAATTGCATCCCCGTAACTTCCACCTGCACCGCTCCAGGCTCGGCTGCATCAAAACGCTGGCTCGCCCACACGTTACTCCCCATCAGATTCAACCCAATAAACAGAATTGCGGTGAGCACGGTCCAAACGATTTCCAGCGTCGTGTTTCCGTGGGCGTATTCAACCGGAGAAGCCGAGGGGCTGTCGCGGTATCGCCACACAATGTATCCCAGCGAGAGTTGCGCCGCCAGGAACACAATTCCCATGATCACAAAGGTGAGAGCGAACTGATGATCGATCCAACCCGCGGCCGCCGATGCACCCGCCGGCAGCCACCATGTCTTGGCGACAAAAAAATATGTACTGGCCAGTGTAATCAGCCAGATCAACAACAATAACGCGAGGCCCATCCCCCAGCCCTCCTGCACCCTAAGGACGATACACGCAAGAATTTCCCCACGGCCGTTGCCGCACCCACAGCGCAAGCACCAGTCGGCGGCGAGTGTACCACAGCCGCGCGCCAAAATAGCAGAGCGGCCGCAGAAAAAAATTGCCACGCATCAACACGGGATTCCCACCGATTGCAAAATCGAAACCAGCCCCGAACCTTATTCGTCGGATTCGCCGGTTTTCATCCGGGTAGATCCCGGGCCAATGTTTTGCTTACTTCTCTTGCCATTCCGGCACGCGCCCCGGAGTCCAGGGCGCTCCCGCCGCCTCCATGTCTTTCTCCAGTTTCGTCAGATCAACTTCCACCAGCGTATGCAACCGGCCTAGTTGCTCCGCCAGTTCCGCCGCAGCGATGTTGTAGGAGTCCATGTGCGATTCGGTCGGCTTCGCCAGCGAGAACCGTTCACCCTCCATGATTGAGCTAACTCGTTCGTTGATGGAGGAGGGCACATTCTCGCTTCTTTTGGCGGTCTCCACATCACCGCGCAGGGCCCGCAGAATCTCCCGGTCCCGCTGCTCGATTCCATCGGCGACGGCCCCGAGTTGTTTCTCGACCGCCGGCGTGTCCCGCAGCGCCTCGCGAATCGCCTTCAGTCTCGACGCAACTTCGTCGCAACTATGCAGAGCCCCGGAAACTGCCCGATACAGACGCGTCACCTTGCGCAGAAATTCCCCCTGCGCCGTCCGCTCCGCTGCACTCATCCCCCCTTCTCCGTCGGTCACAACTTTGAAGGACTGCGGCCCCGCCAGTTCCGTCACCACGCCGCCGACTTTGTCAAAAAGCCGAACCGAGTAGCTCCCCGAAAGCACCAGCGGGCCCTGATCGGCCGCTCGCGGAAAATCTTCTTCTTCCTCGTCATCCGAATGCCTCTTGATCTGCGGCGCGGAATATCGCAAGTCCCACGCCACTCTCTGGAACCCGGCGTCCGTCCTTCCCTCCACCCGCCGAATCGCAGCCCCGCTCTCGTCATAAACCACAAAATAGACTTCCGGCTTCGCCTCCTCCGCCTCGGCCCGTAAATCGTCATTCGTCGGGTAGGGAAGGATCTGATTTTTCTTAGCCGCATCGGTCTCCGCCTCCTGCCGTTTTTCTTTCTTCGTCTTGATCTTCTCCTTCAGGTACGCCGTAAACACAGCTCCGTACGGTGGATTGTCCGCCGTGTAAAATGCGTCTCCCTGAAATCCTTTTTTCGCTCCACCCAGCGGATGCCGCTCCACATAAAGCAGCGCGTCCTTCACCGGAAACACCGCCGCGCTGCGTTCGGTCGATTCGGCCCTCATCTGCCGCAGCGGCGTGATGTCATCCAGAACGTAAAATCCGCGCCCAAAGGTGGCGATCACCAGGTCGCCCTCCCGCGCTTGAATCACCATATCGCGCACCGCAATCGTCGGCAGCCCGCCCTTCAAGCGCACCCAGTGCTGGCCGCCGTCGATCGAAAAGAAAGCTCCAAATTCGGTCCCCGCAAACAGCAAATCCGGATTCACCGTATCTTCGGCGAATGCCAGCACCGGCCCATTCTCCGGCAGATCACCGGCAATGGAAGTCCAGGTCTTGCCCGCGTCGCCCGATTTGAGAAGGTAAGGTTTGAAATCTTCGTTCTTGTGATTGTCAAACGCAGCGTAAACCGTATTCCCATCATGATGCGACGCCACCAGTCGGCTCACATAAGTCATTTCCGGAACGCCCGCAAAGGTTTCATCCTTCGTCCAATTCGCGCCGCCGTCGCTAGTCACCTGAATGAGCCCGTCGTCGGTGCCAACATAAATCAGCCCTTCTCTCTTTGGCGACTCCGCCAGCGCCACGATGTTCCCGTAAAATGAAGTCGACTGATTCTTCGCCACCGCGTCCGGCCCCCATACTTTTCCCATCACCGGCAGCTTATTGCGATCGATCTGCCGGGTCAGGTCGCCGCTGATTGCCTTCCAAGTATCCCCGCGATCGTCGCTGCGAAACAATTTATTGGCCGCAAAATAAAGCCGCGTGTGCGAATGCGGGCTTACAACAATCGGCGAATCCCAATTCCACCGCAGCGGCGGCTCGCCCCTGCCTTCCAGCGGTTGCAATACCAGTTCCTGTCCGGTCGGCTTGTCATGCCGAACCAGCACCCCGTACTGCGACTCGGCATAAATGGTGTTCGGATCAACCGGGTCCACTTGGGACCGGAACCCATCGCCCCCGGTGGTCACAAACCAGTCCGAGTTCACGATGCCATTCATATTTCGCGTCCGCGCCGGCCCACACCAGGAAAAATTATCCTGCGTTCCGCCGCAGACGTTGTAGAACGGCGCCGCATTATCCACCGCTACGTCGTAAACCTGCACCGTCGGCAGATTCGCTTTGAACTCCCAAGTCTTGGCGTCGTCGTAGGTCTCATACATGCCGCCATCCGATCCAAATAGCCAGTGTTTCGTATCGTGCGGATCGATCCACATCGCGTGATTATCCCCATGATGATTCACCTCGTTCACCTTTTGTAATGTCTTGCCACCATCCAGCGACTCGCGCAGCTGAACGCTCATCACAAAAATGCGATCCACGTTTTTCGGGTCGGCCACGACCCGCGCGTAATACATGGCCCCCTGATCAAATTCGTTGCGTCGCTCCCAAGTCGCACCCTTGTCATTCGATCGAAAAATCCCGCCCTTTGCATCCCCGGCCTCAATCGCGGCGTAAACCACATTCGGATCAGCCGGTGAAACTGCCAATCCAATCCGTCCCATGTCCAAGGTAGGCAATCCAGAATTCAACTTCTTCCAGGTAGCGCCCGCGTCGGTGGATTTGTAGATTGCGCTCTCCGGCCCGCCGTCAATCAGCGTGAACACATGCCGCCGCCGCTGATAGGCCGCCGCATACACGATGTCAGGATTCGCAGGATCCAGTTGCACATCGACCACCCCGGTGTTTTCGCTGATCGCGAGCACGGCCTTCCAACTCTTGCCGCCATCGCTGCTTTTGTAGAGTCCGCGATCCCCGCCCGGCCCCCACAGGGGCCCCTCGGCGGCGACGTAGACGACTTTCGAGTCTCGCGGATCGATCACCACCCGTCCGATATGCTCCGACTTCTTCAATCCTAGATTCTGCCAGCTCTTGCCTCCATCTTCCGACCGGTAAATACCATCGCCATAACTGACGCTGCGCTGTGAGTTGCTTTCGCCGGTACCCACCCACACCACGGAAGAATCGTTCGGATCAAGCGCGACCCACCCAATCGAATACGAGCCCTCGCCATCAAACACCGGAGTCCAGGTCGTGCCGTCATTGACGGTCTTCCAAACTCCGCCCGAAGCCACGCCCACGTAGTACTCGTTCTTATTCTTCGGATTCACGGCAATCGACATCACGCGTCCGGAAGCCACCGCCGGCCCAAGCAGGCGAAACTTCAGCCCGGCGAAAGTGTCGGCCGTCATCCCGCCTTTCTTCTCTTCTTTTTTCGGCTCCTCCTTTTTCTCGTCCTTCTTTTCATCCTTCTTCCGCGTTTTCGCCACCACCGGATTTTTCTTGTCGGCATCCTTATCCGTCGCAACCGAAGCCGGCCCTGCGGTCTGTGCTACGAGCGAAAGGTGGAACAACGAAACCGCAATCAGAAAAACGCTAAGACGTGATTTCAAGGGATACTCCTGATCCAGGCGGGGCGACCGCGTCAGAGCGAACCGCTCCCGCGTCCCCGGCCAGGAAAGATTTACGAAACCGATGTATACAAGATTTTTCCTCAAGTGAGAAGCGCCCTGTCATTTTCGGAGCGAAGCCTGTGGGTCGCGAGGGCGAAGGACAACCGCAGTCAGAGGATGCCTACTTCCGGCTAAACCGTGACCATCGCGCAAGCTGTTTTCGATCGCAGGATCAGGCGCAACTTAACCGGTCAGCCGCGAAGTAAGCGACAGGGTAAAATCTCCCATGCCCCGAAAGCGCCAAACCCAAGGCCACGACACCCGCTATGTGAAGATGCAGAAGAACGACTGCTTCGCCTGCGGCCAAAACAATCCCGACGGCATGCGCCTGAGATTCACTCTGGACGAAGCGCGGCAAACCTTCGTCTGCAAATTTCGCCTGAGCAAACGCTATACCGGGCCGCCCGGCCACTGCCACGGCGGCATCATCGCCACCATCCTCGACGATGCCATGGGCAAAGTAAACAAGCTGCGCCACGTCATCGCCCTCACCAAGGAGATGACCGTCGAATACCTCAAGCCCGTCCCGCTGCACAAACCACTGCACGTCGAGGGCAGCGAAGTCAGCGTCCAAGGACGCATCCACATCAACACCGCTAAAATATTGAATGAAAAAAACGAAGTGCTGGCCCGCAGCCACGGCACCTTCATCGCCATCGACCCCGAAAAAATGTTCGCCAAGTTCGTTGGAAAATAGCTGTCAGCTATCAGCTTTCAGCCCGAACAAAGAGATAAAAGAGATAGATGTGGGGACCGCCGCCTCGGCCGCCCTCCGGCCCAGCCCGGCATTCTCTTCCTGACACCTGAAACCCGCCCTCCGGGGATACCGCGAATCGCCAACGCACTGTAAAATAACTAAAGCTTCGCGGATAGCTGAACATTCGATCGCTGACAGCTGTTTCCCAGAAAAGAGTTCACCCATGTCTCAACATAACGGTAACCCCACCAGCCTCCGCCTCAAAACCGGCCTAGCTGAAATGCTCAAAGGCGGAGTCATCATGGACGTCACCAACGCCGAGCAGGCCACCATCGCCGAAAACGCCGGCGCCGTCGCCGTCATGGCGCTCGAACGCGTCCCCGCGCAAATCCGCGCCGAGGGCGGCGTAGCCCGCATGGCTTCGCCCAAAAAGATTCGCGAAATCATGGCCGTCGTCTCTATTCCCGTCATGGCCAAATGCCGCATCGGACATTTTGCCGAAGCCCAAATACTTCAAGAGTTGGGCGTGGATTACATTGACGAATCCGAAGTCCTCACCCCGGCCGACGAAGCTCACCACGTCGACAAGCACGCCTTCAAGGTCCCCTTCGTCTGCGGCGCGCGCAATCTAGGCGAAGCCCTGCGCCGCATCGCCGAAGGCGCCGCCATGATCCGCACCAAAGGCGAAGCCGGCACCGGCGACGTAGTCCACGCCGTGAAGCACATCCGCCAGATCGTTCAGGAGATGAGAATCCTTACCGTCCTCGGCGAAGAAGAACTCTACGCCAAGGCCAAAGAGCACGGAGCGCCCTACGAGCTGATCAAGATGGTCGCCAAAGCGGGCAAACTTCCCGTCCCAAATTTCTCCGCCGGCGGCATCGCCACCCCGGCCGACGCCAGCCTGGTAATGCAACTAGGTGCCGAAGCCGTCTTCGTCGGCAGCGGCATCTTCATGAAAGACAGCACCACCTTCGCCGACCCGGCAGAAGCGGAAAAGCGCGCGCGGGCAATCGTCAAAGCCGCCACGCACTTCAACGACCCTAAAGTATTACTTGAAGTCAGCGAAGATTTGCCAGGAGCGATGAAAGGCCTGGCGATTGCCGGGATGGATGAAGCGCAGATGCTGCAAACCAGAGGATGGTGACCCTCGTTGCCAGCTTGTGGGCTGGGCGTAGGTTCTTTCTTGGGTATCAGCGACTGGCTTGCCCAACGCTCACACACAAACTCAACGAATCCCTAGCAAGGCTCTGAAAGCGAGTTTCGCGGGTCCAGAGACCGGGTTTGTGATGGGCGAATTACTGTCAGTTCTTGCCCAACCAGTAGGGTCGGACTAAACTTCTCTCGCTGGCGAAATTGGGCAGTTAGTTCTTGAAGTCTTCCCTCAGGGGCAGGGAGGCCATGATCGATTGCGCATCACTTCGGGTATTTCTCCTTCTATTCCTTTCATCTGCTGCGTCTGCTCAGGTCATGAGCATCCCGTCTTCCAATACTGGCGATCTTAGAGGTTTGCCCGGGTCGCTCGGCCTGACCTCGACGGAACAATTCACGAATGATTTGTGGGCTATATCCAGCCTCCACAGCCCATTCGAGAGCCTTCGCGGTTCTGTCTCTAAGCTCGACCTCGAAGCTCCCGGCAAAGCCCGTAGAGAATTCGAGAAGGGCTATCAGCTCCTTTTGCGCAGAGACCACCAGGGAGCGGTGCAGCACCTGACGGTAGCCACTACGATCTATCCCAGCTTCGTCGCAGCGCACAATGCGCTCGGCTCAGCCTATCTCGGTCAAGGCCAAAATGATCAGGCGCGCTCCGAGTTCGCCCAAGCAATCGCGCTCGATGGTCACCTGCCCAATTCCTATTTGAATCTGGGCTGCGCCGAACTCGCTCTGAGTCACTTTCCCGCCGCGCAACAGGCCATTCAAAAAGCTTCCAGCATCGCTCCCCTCGATCTTCAGTTGCTCACCGCGCTAGCCTACGGACAGTTGATGAACCACGATTATGCGGGGGTAGTCGCGACCGTCCACCAGGTACATGAGCGCAAACACGACGGCGCTGCCGTGGTCCATTTCTTCGCCGCTGCGGCCTGGGACGCCCAGGGCAAACTCCCGCAGATGCAACAGGAGTTGTTCACCTTATTGCGCGAGGATCCCAAGTCGCCCGCCGCATTGCAGGCCGTCCAGATCATCGAAGATCTCAAGCAGGATCAGAACCACTCTCCGGCTTCCGCCCCTGAGTTGAAAATTTCCTTTACAACGGTTCCCCATGAAACTGTTTCCGGGCCGGCGCAGTTGCCCGAACGCATCCGCAAACTCCTGCAGGACGCAAAGGAGAACTCGCAGATCGCCGAAGCCGAAGCTGAATCCGATTGTCCGGCCTGTGCCCCAGACGAAGGTCCAGGCCCAGCCCCTCCCGGCTCTGCGGCCGATATCGCGGCCGATTCCGCCTCGAAGGTTTCGAGATCTCAGTATGCCGGTTTGACGTTGCACTCTTCGGCGGACGAGGTCGCGGTTTTCTTCACGGCCACAGACCGCGGCAAGCCCGTTACCAACCTTGCCGTCAGAGATATCGATGTCCGCGACGATCACAGGCTCCCCGCAGCCCTAATCGGACTTCGCAATGAATCCCAGTTGCCGCTTCGCCTCGGTCTCGTCATCGATACCAGCGCGTCTATTGAGAACCGTTTCAAGTTCGAGCAGGATTCCGCCACTCGCTTCCTGCAGAAGGTCGTGACCGGCCCGGATGATCTTGCCTTCGTAATCGGCTTCGCCAACTCCGTTCTTCTCGTCCAGGATTTCACTGGAGACCAACAACTCATTTCGCACGCGGTGGGCGAACTCGTTCCCTCCGGAGGCACTGCCCTTTGGGATGCCGTCGCCTTCGCCGTCGACAAGCTGGCCCACCGGCCCGAAACAGGGCCCGTGGCTAGAATTCTCGTGGTCATCAGCGATGGCGAAGACAACTCCAGCAGCGCCACTCTCAAACAGGCAGTCAGTCGAGCGCAACACGGAGAAGTTGCCATCTACACCGTGAGCACGCGGGACAACTTGGCGGGTGCAGCCATATCCCGCCTGACGGAGGACTCGTTGGTCGGCGAACACGCCTTGACTGCGCTAGCCGAGCTCACTGGTGGAACGGCCTTTAAGCCGGGCTCCGTTCGCGGTCTCAACGGCAGTCTCGCCGACCTGCAGCAGGTGATTCGCAGCCGCTATCTCGTCTCCTACAAGCCGGCTCTCTTCAAGCGCGACGGCCACTATCGGGCCATTGATATCAGCGCCGAAAAGGACGGTCACAAACTCCGCGTGTTCGTCCGCAAAGGCTATTACGCCAGCGTGAATGCGGGGACTCGACCTTCACTTTAGGCCCGGTCAGGTAACCGCAAAACCGACGCTGCCGCGCCCTTTACGGTTTTCGAAGGGTGCGCTGCCGCCAGTATCGTTGTCTTCACAATTTCGGAACGCTCGCAAAGGCGGGCTGGGCCCTCGAAATCTGTAGTAACATCCTCCATCAGTCGGGGAGGGACGCATGGCCACAGAGATCAATGCCTACGACGCGCTGTATATTCCGGCGGACGACACGCCGTGGTTTCCCTATGAGCAGAGTGGATGCGACGTACAACTCATCCAAGCCGATCCGATGACCGGCCGCTGGATCGTGAAGTTGCGCGGGCCGGCTGGTGGCAATCTCGGGATTCACCGGCATTACGGCTCCGTCCTAGCCTTGACCCTTCGAGGAGCGTGGCGATACCTGGAACATGACTGGGTGGCCCGCACCGGAGACATAATTCACGAAACGCCCGGCTCCGTTCACACTCTCGTACTGCAAGAGGAGAGCGAGGTCTTTTTTGTCGTGGAGGGGGCGCTGGAGTATCTGGATAGCCAGGGGCGTACTCTGTCCCACGAGGACTGGCGGTCCATGACTCACAAGTACGTGGATTTCTGCACAGAAAAGGGGCTCGAGATCGTTGATATCAGCCGCCCGCGGACATTGGGCCCGGACCGCGTCGCTGTCGCCTAGACACAGCGCTGGCCGCGGGTGCCAAGTCTCGCGCCAAGCCCCAGGTCTCGCAAAAGCGGCGAGATCCGGGGCACACCCCTCTAGGGTGGGGGGAGCTTCGCCGCCGATCCTGCGGTTCCGGCCAATTGTTAGAGCGCAATGTCGTCGTCGAATGCAGACACAATCGGAGGTATACTGCTGCGGCCAAACTGAGTAATGGTTTCAATAGGAGCAAATTATGCCTGTCAAACAGGGCGATCTGGGTCTCCTGCAGCACTCCGCATCGCGGGAGCTTCTTCAATCAAAGATTCCGGCCCGCTTAGCGTATATCGCAATCGACGGCACGCCGCGGGTGATTCCCATCTGGTTTCATTGGAATGGAACTGAGTTTGTCATGGGTACGCCACCCAAGGCTCCGAAGCTGAAAGCTCTTGCAAAGAATCCCAAAGTTTCGCTCACTATTGACGAGAACACTTTTCCCCACAAGGTGCTGCTGGTCCGCGGCACGGCACATCTGGAACCCATGAACGGAGTGGTGCCCGAATATGCCATGGCCGCGGAGCGCTATTTCGGGCCCGACCAGGGCAAGGCCTGGGTCGCGCAAATGGGACAGATGATCCCCTCCATGGTTCGCATCACGATCACACCAGACTGGGTCGGCCTGCTGGATTTCCAGACGCGTTTTCCCAGCGCTCTTCCGCTCTAGCCGAATGGAACGAACTCGAGGACTAGGTGGCTGTCAGTTGCGCAAAAGTTTCCTCATGACGGCACGTGTCATCGTGATCGGATGCGTCGCCAAAATGCAGAGTTTCCCCAATATGCTTTGCGGCTCGTGGAAAACGCCAAGCTGCCGCAACACCGTCCCCCGGTCATAGTAGATTCTTTCGCCCGCCAGACGGTCATCGGCGTCGAACGTGTACACCCCGCAAAGTGGGACCTCGACCCGCCGTCCGGTCGGGGGAAGACCGCGCCACTCCCCCAGATGCGTACCCCGAATCATGACTTCGACGAGAATAGCGTCGTCGGTGACATGCCGGCGTTGTACCTGAATTTCCAAGTCGGGCAGCGCCCCGATGAGCTGCTCGTAAAACCGGCGGACCCCGTTCCCGCCTTTATAGTGCTCTCCCCACGCCTCATCATCGTACCGAGCGGTATCGCCAAAGGTTCGGAGAACACCTTCAAGGTCATGCTCGTTTTCCAGTCGAATGTGTTGCTCAACAATTGCGATACGCGCCGCCCGCGTGTCTTCGTTTCTATTTCTCGGAATCGATGCGCTGGCCACATGCACCTCCGGTCGCGTTCGCCACAACGTGGAAGCTCCGCCGACAAAATACTACCACCGGCAAAATGTGCCTCCTTGACCGAAGCTAATCTGTCCGCCATCAGATTCACCCGATTGCGATGAATGCATTCCCGGAATAGAGCTGGTAAAATGACTGTCATGTCACGAGACGGTTCAGCCCTACTGCTGAGGTGCGCGATTTTGCTCTGTGGCCTCCTGTTCGGCCTGTACGCGACGCTGTCCGCTTCCGCCGGAGGGGCTCAAGCCGACGACAAGACGGTTGCCGCTAATAGCTCGCCCGCGCATCCCGTGCTCATCGAGCTGTTCACTTCCGAAGGCTGCTCCAGCTGTCCTCCTGCCGATGTCCTTCTGCAAAAGTTAGACACGTTTCAACCCATTCCGGGTGCCCAGTTGATCGTCCTCAGCGAGCACGTGACTTATTGGGACCAGGGTGGCTGGAAAGATCCCAACTCGTCGGCTTCGCTGACCGACCGGCAGAATTCCTACGAAGGTGTCCTGGGCGAGAAGACTGCTTTCACTCCTCAAGTGATCGTGGACGGAACCCAGGAAATGCGCCTCGGTAATGCGGAACAGACCAAGGAGCTCCTTGAGAAAGCTGCTGCCATCCCCATGATCCCCGTGCGTATCGGCGACGTAACCGTGGATGGCGCGAATCCAACCACGCTGCGAGCGCACATTGAAACGGACGCGAATTCTGAAAAACACAACGCCGACATTTTCGTAGCCATCGCTCTCGATCATGTCGAGTCGCAGGTCGTACGCGGAGAAAATGGGGGCAAGCACTTGGTGCACGTTGCGGTTGTGCAGGAGCTCACCAAGGTAGGAAAGCTCCCGAAAGGGAAGAGCTTTGCCCAGGACGTTCAACTGAAACTCAAGCCCGGCACCGACCCAAAGAACATTCGAGTCGTTGCTCTGGTGCAGGAGTCGGGGCCAGGCAAAGTACTGGGAGCAGCCCTACGCAAGCCCGGAAGCTGAAGCTGGTCTGATCGAATCGCGCTCTGCGGGCTACTCCTCAACTTCGCGTCATTCGCTCCGACGCTTTCCCTCTTCGCCCGGATGTTGCCCGCATTCTGCGAGGTCAACAAAATACACAGAGTTAGAAACACCGCAACGGTCAGGGAAGAAGTGATCCCCTCACCGCCGCCTTCTGGATGTTCCTTCTCGCAGCCGTTCGTTGCTTCGCACTGGGCATGTACTTGCGCCTCCGCTCTTCCGCTAATCGATCTAACAGGCCGCGAGCTTCCCGAAATATCCGGTACTATCAGTAGTACGAAAAGCGCCCCAAGCACACCTCAGACCACGAAGAGCGACCGAAGTTGACAACCGCATGAAAATCGGTGTTCTAGCACTGCAGGGCGATTTCGATGCCCACCGCCGCCGACTGGAAGAACTGGGCGCCGAAGTCGTGCTCGTCAAACGGTCCGAGCAGCTCGACGAAATCGACGGCTTGATTATCCCCGGCGGAGAATCCGGCACCTTCCTGAAGCTTCTCGGAGAAGAAGGATTCGAAAAGCTGAAGCAGTTCGTCCGTCTGAAGCCCACCTTCGGCACCTGCGCCGGCGCAATCCTGTTGGCCACGGAAGTCGAGAATCCCAAACAAGCCAGCCTGGGCGCGCTTAACATGCGTATCCGCCGCAACGCTTACGGACGCCAGGTCGACAGCTCCATCCGCCAGGGACGTCTAGTCCGGGAGAGGCTCGGAGACTTGCCGCTGGAAATGGTCTTCATCCGTGCCCCGAAAATTGAGCAGCTCGGGCCCGGCGTTGAAGTTATCGCCATGGAAGGTTCCCAGCCGGTCGCGGTCCGGCAGGGAACTGCCATGGCCGCCACCTTCCATCCCGAGCTCTCCGACGACACGCGCGTCCACCAAGTCTTTCTCGACCTGGTCTCGGCCCGGGAGAAGTCCTAAAGACCGACCCGCCGGCGCCCCGCCGTCCACTTCACTGCCCGGGGCGGATCTTTTCTTGCTTTTATGTTTGTTTCAGACGCGGCGTTCGCGTGCGGCAATGCCGTTGCGTTGTCCTCGCAGGGATTCCTTGGCCAGGCGCGTGTGTTCCTCCAGTGCGGCGCACAACTCTGGAATCACGTGCTCCAATTCGGCAGAAGTCCTTGCCGTCTTTGCCGGGCTTCTTGACAAGTTTCTCAGTTCGTCTACGTCGTCTACGTTCTTCTACTTTCTTCTACGCGATCCGCTTGCCAACTCCCCCGCATGGTGAGACGATGATCCCGCAGCTGGAACTCCGCGTGATTGATGATTAACGGCGCCCACGTCGTTCTCTTTACCAGGAATGCAGAAGCCGACCGAGCCTTCTTCCGCGACGTGCTTAAGTTCCCATCCGTAGACGCAGGCCACGGCTGGCTGATCTTCGCGCTACCTCCCGCCGAAGCCGCTTTCCATGATCGAGAGGAGCATGATGGCGAGCAGCCTGAGGCCAACGAAAATGCCCGCCACGAACTTTACCTGATGTGCGACGACATCGCCGCAACGCTGAGCGACCTAAAATCAAAGAAAGTTCGAGTCTCCGATGTGAACGAACAGCGGTGGGGGAGCCTAGCCACCGTATCCCTTCCCGGCGGCAGCAAACTGGGCATCTACCAGCCTAAACACCCCAAGCCCGAGCAACCCAAACGCTGAGCGAAGACTGACGGATTCCGTCCTTGAGGATAAATGTGGAAGGGCAGGACTCTCGAGTCGTCCCGCGGAAACGAATAGGGAAGGGCACGAGTTCAATCGTGCTACTGTTGCACCGTCGAAACTCTCCACTAAGCGACCACCGCACGGGTCACCCGTTTCTCACTTAGCGTTTATACTTTCCCTATATGTCTGACGTTCCGCCGAAAGACGCGCAGAAGACGTTCTACCTGGAAACCTTCGGGTGCCAGATGAATGTGCACGACTCCGAGAAGGTTGTCGGCACGCTGGTGCAGGAAGGCTATCGGCAGGTGGAGACGGTCGAGCAGGCGGACCTGGTGCTCTACAATACCTGCTCCATCCGCGACAAAGCGGAGCAGAAAGTTTTCAACCGGCTCGCCGATTATAAGAAATATAAAAAGCAAGGCAAGACGTTTGGCGTGCTCGGCTGCGTCGCACAGCAGGAGGGCGAAAAGATTTTCGAGCGCGCGCCCTACGTTTCGCTGGTGTGCGGATCGGCGTCATACCGCAACCTGCCGAACATGCTGGTGCAAATCGAGGCAGGGAAGCAGCGCGTGACCGGACTCGACGATCGCGAGACCGACGAGTGCTTCGAAACCGAATTCACGGCCCGCACCAATCCGCATCGCGGATACATCACGATCATCGAAGGTTGCGACAAGTTCTGCTCCTATTGCGTTGTTCCCTACACGCGCGGCAAGGAGCGCAGCCGCACTTCGGCATCGGTGCTGGCCGAGGCTCGCCAGATGGCCGATCTCGGCTACACGGAAATTCAACTGCTCGGGCAGAACGTAAATTCTTACAAAGATGCGGAAGGGAAGCCGGGTCCAAACAAAGGCGCCAAGAAAACTTTCGCCGAGTTGCTGGCCGCGGTCGGAGAAATTCCCGGCATCCGCCGGGTGCGCTTCACCACCTCGCATCCCCGCGACTTCGGACGCGACATTGTCGAGGCCATCGATGCCGTCCCCACGCTCTGCGACCACGTGCACCTGCCAGTGCAGAGCGGCTCGACGCGCGTCCTGGACGCCATGCAGCGTCTCTACACCCGCGAACAATACCTGGAGCGTATTGTCTGGATGAAGGCCGCAAAACGCGAAATTAGTATCACCACCGACGTGATCGTAGGTTTCCCAGGCGAAACCGAAGCCGACTTCGCCGCGACGCTCGACCTGCTCGAGGAAGTAGGTTATGACGCGGTATTTGCCTTCAAATATTCGCCCCGGCCAAACACTCCGTCGCTTGCCATGGAAGATGCGATTCCCGACGAGGAAAAGGCACGCCGCCTGGAAGTACTCATGGCCAGACAGCGCGAGATCCAAACTACACGCTACAGGAAGTACATAGGAACAACCTGCGAGGTAATGGTTGAAGGCAGAAATGAAGCCCGCGGCCAGTGGATCGGCCGCACCACGCATAACAAGACTCTAAACTTCATAGCGACAGCCGCTCCTAAGCTGGGAACGTATGGCTCGGTACGCATTACCGGTGCTTTTCCCAACAGCCTCCTGGGCGAGTTGG
Organism: Candidatus Sulfotelmatobacter sp.; assembly: GCA_036514015.1. GTDB lineage: Bacteria > Acidobacteriota > Terriglobia > Terriglobales > Acidobacteriaceae > Sulfotelmatobacter. The sequence continues at coordinate 21,985 of DATBYA010000022.1, read as the reverse complement.
TGATATAAGAGTGGCAAATAGCAGGAGATCCAGATGGAAGTTGAAATGACAATCCGCGGCCTGTTAATGGATCCGGTTTCGAATATGCCCATTGTGGTGCTGAAGGATGTGGGTGGGGACACGGTTCTGCCGATCTGGGTGGGGAATTGCGAGGCGCAGGCGATCGCGCTGGAGATGGAGAAAGTGAGCACGCCGCGGCCGATGACGCATGATTTGATCAAGAACGTGTTGACCGGGCTGGAAACGCAGGTACACAAGGTTGTGGTCACCGAGCTACGCGAGGATACGTTTTATGCGGTCATTTGGCTGGAGCGCGGGGGCGAGGTCATCAGCATTGATTCGCGGCCATCGGATGCTCTGGCACTGGCGCTGCGGGTGGATTGTCCTATTTTCGTCGAGGAGGCGGTTCTGAAAACTTCGAAGCTGGCGGCGAATATGACGGACCGGGTGACCAGCGAGGAATTGCGCAAATACCTTGAGGGCCTGAACGATGACGATTTGGGGAAGTACAAGATGTAAGGTCAGGAACGCGTCGCCAAGCCAAGCGTCCAGCCGGCCTCTAGGGACGATGGGAACAACGAGCCGCGCGAGTTTACATAATACCTGTTATCGGACATTGAATGTAGCATCCAGCTTCGCCCCGGGCCTCAACCCGAAGTCAGGGTGTATTTCAGCAGGCACCACAGGGCGCGAAAGCCGTCTTTCCAGCCTATCTTTTTCCCTTCCTCATAGGTGCGGCCCCAGTAACTGATACCGACTTCGTAGACGCGCAGGCGGCGCTTGGCGATTTTCACCGTGATCTCCGGTTCGAAGCCGAACCGGTTCTCCTCGATCCGAATCGACTGCAGCACTTCGCGGAGGAAAGCTTTGTAGCAGGTCTCCATGTCGGTCATGTTCATGTTGGTCAGGGCGTTGGAAATCAGCGTCAGCACGGAGTTGCCGACGGAGTGCCAGAAATAAAGGACACGATGCGGACCCGATCCCAGAAAACGCGATCCGTAGACGACGTCGGCTTTCCCCTCGATAAGAGGCACGAGCAAAGCAGGATAGTCGGACGGATCGTATTCGAGGTCGGCATCCTGAATAATGACGAAGTCTCCCGTTGCTTCCTGGATGCCGCGACGAAGCGCGGCACCCTTGCCCATGTTCTTGGGCTGGAACAGCATTCGAATCTGGGGATGGCTGGTCTGGAATTCGATCAGAATTTCTCGGGAGCCGTCGGTCGAGCCGTCGTCGACGCAGATCAGTTCAATCTCGAGCGGGACGGCCAGGACCCGCGCGATCACTTCCCGCAGGGTCGCCTGCTCGTTATAAACGGGCATGACTACGGAGAGTTTCATGGGGTCGCGTATCGACACACTAAAGGGCTGAGTGGGAGCCGTCAAGCCGCGGGAAGATCGCGCACTGCAAGTGGTACAACGTGCGCCGAATAATTCCTAGCATACATCTGTCGGCTGCCCTGAGGGCAGCCTCGTTCATCTTCGTCCTGGGGCTCAGGGGCGAATGGCAAGGTCGAAGCAGACCACTTGAGGTTCGAGGTCAGGAGTGGCGAATGGCGATTTAGCTATCACCCAACACGATCGGGACGGCGGTCGTGTCATTGAACATTGAAAAGGGTGAAGTAGGCTAAATCAGGAGCCGCACCGAAGCTTCCGCTCCACGCAGCACGATTTTTGGATGGAATAGCGTGCCGGCTACGCGCGTGGCAATGGCGATCAATTCCCTTTGTCCGCTGAAGACTTTGACCTGGCGAGCGCGGGAGAGCTCAGAAAGATTGACCGCCCGTCCGCTGCGGATGCGGGCGGCCGTCGGTTCGTCGGCGGTGACGGAAGGAAACTGTGGCAGCAACTTGCGCGGATGGATGAAAAGATCGTCGAGACTGGATGAACCGCTGGCCGCGGCTGCGCCAGCGACTTCGTCCAACGTGTGCGCGTCTTCGAGATTGAACTCCGCCACCGAGGTTCGCCGCAGCGACTCCAGATGCGCGCCGCAGGCCAGTTCCCTGCCCATTTCATGCGCAACCGAACGCATGTAGGTTCCGGAGGCGACGCGGGCGCGAAAGCGAGCGCGATCGACTTCCACCCCCAGGATGACAAACTCTTTAATCTCCACTTGCACCGGCTGGAGCACAACGTTCTTCTGCTGGCGCGCCAGTTTGTAGGCCGGAACGCCGTGAATCTTTTTCGCAGAAAACGGCGGCGGGGTCTGTTCGAGGACTCCGCGAAAACGGCCTGCAACGGCTTCCACCTCTTCCGCGCGCAAGTTTACGGTTTGCGGAGTGGTCGTCGGTTCGCCTTCAGCGTCGTAGGTATCGGTGGCGAAGCCAAATCTCACCGTACCTTCGTAGGCTTTCTCCGATCCCGTGTAAAACTGCGCCAAGCGGGTAAGCGTGCCCGTCACCAGCGGCAGAACGCCTGTCGCCATGGGATCGAGGGTGCCCAGGTGCCCGATGGATCGTTCCTGTAGAATGCGGCGGGCGCGGTTGACCACGTCATGCGAGGTCAACCCGGCTGGTTTGTCGATGATGAGGACGCCGTTCATGCCAAGGATTTGGTAATTTGGTAAATACGCAACTGGACTCGAGTTCCAACAGTCTCGTCTACTAACGTAGCAAATCTCTTATGTTTCCGATCAAGGATGATCAACCACGATACAGCACGCCCTTCGTAAGCGGATTCTTAATTACGCTCAATATTCTCGTTTACTTGTTTCAGTCGTCTCTGGATCCTCGCAGCTACGAGTTGTTTGCCCGCGAGTTTGGAGTGGTCCCAAGCCATCTGTCCGCGTTTTTGGCGGGCTCCCCGAAGTATCCTCTGGCGACGATCCTCATTCCTTACTTTACCTCGATGTTCCTGCACGCGGGTTGGATGCACGTGCTCGGCAACATGTGGTATCTCTACATTTTCGGCGACAACATCGAAGATTACCTGGGGCACTTCACCTATCTTGTGTTTTATGTGCTCTGCGGACTGTTCGCCATGGCGACGCAAGTGGCCGTATATCCGCACTCGAATCTGCCTACGGTCGGAGCCAGTGGCGCGATTGCCGGCATCCTGGGGGCATATTTTATTGTGTATCCGCGGGCGCGCGTGTTGACCTGGTTTTTTGTGTTCGTGCTGTATCTTCCCGCGTGGATTGTGCTGGGAGAATTTTTCGTGCTGAACTTCTTTTCCGGAGCCACGACCCTCTCGATGGCGCGCGCCGGAGATGTGGGCGGCGTCGCCGTCTGGGCCCACGTTGGCGGATTCGTAGCGGGCCTGGTGATGATCAAACTCTTTCCCGAACGCGCCCGCAGAACACCCTACGCCTACCGTTAACGACGAGGGTTTCCCCGCCCTTGTCTCTTCGTTGTTTGGAGAAACCGGGCGGGGATTTTAACTTCATGCATCGGGATGAAATCCTCGGAATCAGACTGGCCTATTTCTTGGGACGCGATTCCGGTGGCACCAAACCAGCCAGGCGGTAGTAGACCACCAGTTGCCCGTAGTGCTCCCCGCAATGCTCAATGAAGCCGTAAGCAAAGTCGTAGACACGAACCTGCTGATGACTGAACGGATCCACAAGCAGATCATTCATTCCTTTGTCGCCCTTAGCCTGAATAGCGGCCGCGCCGTCGGCGAATGATTTCTTGACGAAGGCAACCAGCTGCGCCCGGGTCTTGTACTGATCGGCTTTGGGATTCTCGTCGACCGGATCCTTTTTCCCGGTAGCAGGGTTGGTGAAGTAATAGTTGGCTCCGGCGGCGTGCAGCAGTTGCTCACGAAACGAACGCTGAGCAGACGTGGGCTTGAAATCAAACTTATCTTCAGGAAAATCTTCGGCCATGGCGACGAGCTTGCGCCCAATATCGTTCCACGAATCGAGGACAACTTTGGCAGGACGGTCGGGCGGTTTGACGGCAGCATCTTTCTTCACGGCGTCTTGCGCGGGCACCGGAAGGGTGAGGATGGCGGCGGCGAGAATGGCGGCGGCTAGGAATGCGGTTTTCAACATTGTGATTGGCTCCAAGATTGAGTAGCGGTCAGCATTGTATCTCAGAGGCGGAAGGCGAGGGGGGGCCCGTAGTCGATTTGAGTCGGACCCAGGAATTACAGCGTGCCCACAGTGGGAAGGATTTCCAGAGTCTCTACGGTGGCACCGGCGGGGAGCAGAATAGCTTGCACGACCGACGCCGCAACGGTTGAGGGCGACATCATTTTGCGGCGAGGAGCCTGTGGCCACAACGTAGTCCAAATGTCGGTGTCCGTCGCACCGGGCAGCAGCGCGATCACGCGGATTCCGCGGGGACGGAGTTCCTCGCGCAGAGTGTTACTCAGACCGAGCGCCCCGTGCTTAGAGGCGTTGTAGGCGGCAGAGCCGGGGAATACTCGAGTAGCCGCGATCGACAGATTGTTTACGATGGTGCCGCCGCGCTTCATCAGGGCCAGCGCCGCCTGCGTAACCAGAAACATGCCATTGAGGTTCGTCTGGAGCACGTCTTTCCACACGAGAAATGGAAGCTTTTCCACGGGAAGATTTGCATGCGTGATGCCGGCGTTATTAATGAGAATGTCAAGGCGCTTGAATCGCTGGCGGGCGGCCCGGAAGAGAGCATCGACTGAGCGAGGGTCACCGACGTCGCAGGAATGGGCCACGACTTGAAGTTGGGCAGACGCCAGTTCCCTGCTGACGCGGGCCAACGCCGATTCGCTGCGAGCGGTCACAATCAAGTTGCAGCCTTCGCCTGCCAAAGCGCGTGCGATTGCCAGTCCAATGCCGCGTGTCGCGCCGGTGACGAGCGCGACTTGGCCGCGCAGGGGCATTCTCGACCTTAATGTGTTACTTGAAGGTTGTTTCGTCACCATAACCCGTCGCGTAATCGAGGAATGATCTTATATCACGAGGTTTGAATTCTGGCGCGAAGGCGAAATCTAAAAACCCAAGCCCTCGACTGCGCGCAAGGCAGGCTCCTCTGGCACAGAACGCGAGCAGGGTGGGGCGCCCCTAGGGGATATGGTTACACGCCGTTGGGACGCTGGCGAATCAGAGAGAGGAATTCCGAGCGAGTTTCTTCCTCGTTGCGGAAGCAGCCGAGCATTGACGAGGTGACCGCAGCCGAGTGCTGCTTCTCGACACCGCGCATCATCATGCACAAATGGCGAGCCTCGATGACCACGCCGACGCCCTGGGGTTCGATCACTTTCTGAATGGTTTCGGCGATCTGCGTGGTCAGCCGCTCCTGAATCTGCAACCGGCGGGAGAACAATTCAATCAGCCGCGGAATTTTGCTGAGGCCAAGAACCCGGCCATTGGGGATGTAGGCCACATGCACTTTGCCGAAAAACGGGAGCAGATGGTGCTCGCACAGGCTGAACACTTCAATGTCTTTGACGATGACCATCTCGTCATAATTCACGGTAAATAGGGCGCCCTTCAAAAGCACCTCGGGATCTTCCTGGTAGCCCTTGGTGAGAAACTTCATCGCCTTGTGAACCCGTTCCGGCGTGTCAGAAAGGCCTTCGCGCTCGGGATCCTCGCCCAGGCGGACGAGCATTTCGTGAACCAGATTTTCAAACGTGGCACTGGTAAGGGTGGGTGCTTCTTTCGACCGTTCGAGCGACGTTGGTTTCATAAAGCTGCGGGTTCCTTCCCTGCAAACTCTGAATCGCTGAAGTCAGTGCCCCGGTTCATTCTCTCCCGCATATTCGAAGGAGTTCATCATGGTTTCTTCCAATCTCACTCTATCCAGATGCGCCTGGGCAAAGCCGCGCTGCAATATTTCGAAGATCTCGATCGAAAGGTTTTCCGTGGTGGGCACAAGCTGGGTGAATTCTTGAAGGACATTCAAATTCGACAGATCGTAGCGCGAGAGCACTTCCCTTTCGACCACGCCATCGAGATCGACGAGATTGCACACCATGCCGGTGGAAGGATCGACCTGTCCGCTAACGGTGACTTCGAGGACGTAGTTGTGGCCGTGCCCGAAGGGATTATTGCATTTGCCGTAGGTCGCGCGATTTTCCTGCGCGGACATCTGCTCACTGTGCAGGCGGTGGGAGGCGGAGAAGCGATAGCGGCGAGTGAGATGGGCTTTCATGATCAGCTTCTAGCTGCTAGCTCTTATTGTTCTCCATAGAAGTCCGCGAACAGGTCTGGGGTTTCGTAGACGCGGACACGGTGCAGACGGGCATTCTGGAGCTTCGTTTCCAGGCGCTGCCAGACGGCGATCGCCAGATTTTCCGTCGTCGGAATGCGGGTAGAAAATTCCGGGACTTCCTTGTTGAGGAAGCGGTGGTCCATAGCGTCGAGCACTTCACGGTGCATCACTTCCTTGAGTTGCTTGAGATCGACGACGAAGCCGGAGCGGGGATCGACCTCACCCTTCACCGTGACTTCCAGAGTGTAGTTGTGGCCGTGGCCGTTCGGGTTGTTGCACTTTCCGAAGACGCGCCGGTTCTCTTCCGGAGAAATGTCGGGATTGTGGTAGTAGTGCGAGGCGGAGAATTCAGCTTTGCGGGTTAAATAGACCATAGGGCTCAGTTGCCAGCAGTCAGTGGCCAGTTGCCAGTAACAGCGGGTTTGTCAGAATACGTGCGGCCTTTCCAGGGAACGGTGCCGTTGGCGTGTGCGCGCTTCGACCGCAACAACAGGTAGGCGAACATGGGCATGCCGGACAAGGCACCGAGAATTACTCCGTACCAGGTGAAGTTGGAGCGTCTGAGTCGGGTCACGACATACGCGAACATCGCTGCGCACAGCACGCTCCACCCCCAGTGATGCGTCGCCTCCGCTAGGGGTAAGGTCAGCAACAAGAGTCCCCAGAGCCCCAGCATCTTCACGGCGAGCCAGCCGGGCCTGGGAAACAGCAGTGCAAGATTTTTCGTCCATCCGTCGCGAAGTTGGCGGTAGTTCCGATACATGCGGGTTCGAACGGCATCAGGCGCGTAGCGAAAACCAATCTTTCGGCCCGAACGTTTCACGGCGCGGGCTAGAGCCACGTCTTCCAGAATGTCCCCGGCGATCGCGGCATGCCCACCGACGGCCTCATAGGTATCGCGGCGGACGAGAATGAACTGGCCGTTGGCAGCGGCAACCGGCGAAGCCGGATCACTCACCCGCGATGGAGAATATTGCCGCGCCAGTTCCGCAAAGACTACGGGCAAAACAGCCATCTCCCAGAAAGTTACCGCAATCTGTCCCGGCGAATAAGACAGCAATTGGGCATTGTTGTCCCGAACTTCGGCCAAGGCGCGGGCCAGTGATCCGGGAAGATGCCCGGTGTCGGCGTCGGTAAAGAGGAACCACTGGCCGCGAGCCTGTCGCACGCCGGTGGTGACGGCATTGTTTTTGCCAGTCCAGCCTTCCGGCAGTGTTCCCGCGTCGATCACGCGAACCGTATCATGATCATGGGAAAATGATTGTGCGATTTCGCGGGTGCGGTCGGTCGAGTGATCATCGACGACAATAATTTCGAAAGCGACTCCCGATTGCGTAACCAGCGACTGCAGGCAATCGCCGAGGCACGCCTCTTCGTTGCGCGCGGGAATAATCACCGAAACTATTGGCGCCCCAGCGGTCTCCATCGCGGTCATAGTTAATCAATCGCGCTCGCATCTATTATTATAGCTATGTGCTCCGCACCGCCCACTTTCCGGCCGCTGTTTTTGTCTGTCTCCTGCTGCTTGCCTTTTCCGCTTGCTACAGCGGCTCGCGGCCTCCGCGCATTGGTTCCAACGCTCCGGAATTCACTGTGCAAGATTCCGATCATACCGTCGACCTCAACCGGTTTCACGGCCAAATCGTAGTCCTGAATTTCTGGGCGACCTGGTGTCCCCCTTGCGTGGAAGAAATGCCGTCGCTGGTGGAGATGCAACGGCACATGAAGACCAAAGGCATAACGGTGCTGGCGGTGAGCATTGATGTGGATGAGAATGCGTACCGGGCATTTCTGAAAGAGCATGGCGTGGATCTGTTGACGGTGCGCGATCCGGCACAAAAAACGCCGGCGCTTTACGGGACTCACGGCTGGCCGGAAACTTTCATCATTGACCGCAATGGCGTGATACGGCGCAAGTTCATTGGGGCGGTGGATTGGACGGAGCCGGAGATTACCGATTACTTGAGCAAGCTGTAAGCTCCCCCGGCACTGCCGTGCCGGGCTTTCAGATGCCGCCCCTTTGGGGCTGGAGTCGATCAAACTTCTGCCGTCGGCCTTCCTGAAGTCCATGGGACACGTTCTTGCAGATCGATCCGAAATAACTGGTTTGGGCGCAAGCTTCGGATAGCCCGGCGCGACTGTCCAGAATTAATCTGTGGTTGAAATGAATCGGTCCTGACCACCCTGCGCCTAATCGAATTGAGGATACGGGACTTGAGACGCATGCTATGCATTCTCTCGACAATGTGATTTGGCAGGCTCTGACCACACGGGACTCGCCGTTTGCGGAGAGCTTCGAAAAGGCCAGACGGTTTGTGCGGGAGGTGACCTCGCTGTGCGCATTCGAAGAACCAAGCCCGCAAGGTTACGCGGCGCTCGCCGGATTGGTAGGCGTTGGCGGTACCGGTGCGCTGTTTCTCGACAGCGAGTACGAGCCGCGCCCGGGATGGGATCTGGTGGCGGCGGCTCCGCTACTGCAGATGGTTTGTGAAAACCGCGGCGGACGATCGGTTCGATCTGATTCGGTTGAGTCTGCTTCTGCCGAGATTGTCCGGCTCGGAGTGCAGGATTCGCCAGAGATGGTGGCATTGGCCGACTTGACCAAGCCCGGTCCCTTTGGTCGTCGAACCCACGAACTGGGCACGTTCATGGGCATTCGTTGGCAGGGAAAGTTAGTGGCCATGGCGGGCGAACGCCTCAAAGTGCCGGGTTACACGGAAGTCAGCGCGGTCTGCACGCACCCCGAACACACGGGCAAGGGTTATGGCGGGATGCTGATCGAAAAAATTGCGCAGGGCATTCGCGATCGCGGCGAGATTCCGTTCCTTCATGTCCGGCGCGACAACACGCGGGCGGTGGTGCTGTATGAGCGGTTGGGATTTCGCACGAGAAGCACGCCTCACCTGGCGGTGCTGCGCCGGAGTTAGGAGCTATCGCGGCAGAAATGCGAGATCAAAGGGGGAAAAAGCAGGGAGGCACGCAAGGTTCAGTTCTCGGTCAAATTCGAGGTCAAGATCAAGATCAAAGGCGACGGACCGGGGAGTCCGCCTCAGGCTCGAAACTCAGTACAGGTGGAAGTCGACTTCGACCGCGATCTCGACGCGGACCGGGTGTCCATCTTTCATGGCGGGCTCGAACTTCCAGTTCTTCACCGCTTCGATGGCCTTTTCGTCGAGGCCCATGCCCAGGCTGCTCAACACGCGGATGTTGCTAGGGCGGCCATCGGTTCCGACGATCAGGCCGAGAGTGCAAACGCCCTGGTATTTCGCTTTGCGAGCTTCTTCTGAAAATTCCGGCTCTGGGGCGTAGATCTGGCGCGGCGGGGAAACGCCGCCACCCACGTGGAAGATGCCTCCGCCAGTACCACCGCCCTCACCGGGGCCGAAACCTGGTCCCTTGCCGGATCCGACACCGCCGCCACTGCCAGTACCGATGCCGCTGCCTGAGCCTGTGCCGTTGGAAGGAAGCACGGCGTGCGACATAGGATCGCCCAAGTTTGGCATGTTATTGTTGGCCAGCTGCACTTGCGGCGGGATCACGATGGTGGGCTCGACCGCCAGCTTGGGATGCTCATTGCGGACCACCACCACGGGAGGGGTGATCTGAGTCATGGAAAACTTCGGAAGCTTGCCGCGGGTCGCCTGGAGCACATCCCGATCACCACCGCCGCCGCCACCGCCCGCTTGCGTCCGGGAAGGTTTCAGGTCAGGAAGAGGACCGGGATCGACCAAGGTGACAGTCGGTTTTTGCAGCGGGGCCGCATCGACCATGCGGCGGCCAATCAGAGTGCCGGCAATGATGATGGCCACGATCAGAACATGCACCCCGGTAGAGCCTAAGGCACCATTCTTTTTGTTGTTGTAGAAACCCCAGATATCTTTGACCGGCTCCGGCTTCGATTCCAGCTTGAGGGGCGGAAGCTTCTTGGGAAAGAAAAAGTCATCCAGCTCGCGGGAAAGCGACTTCCAGAGGGGCTCCTGAAAAGTATCTCTGGCCAAAAGCAGATGCAGTTCCGGCTCGTTGCCGGGGAGGCTCGGGTTGATTTGTTCGGGTCCCATATTTCTGGTGGACGTCCCTTACTACGCAGCGCAATGTCCTACGGTAATTTCCCAGGCGAAATCCGGATTACGCCTGCTTTACACAGATGATCGACATAACCGGCAAGTTGCTTCGATTCTAGCCCAATTTTAATAAATGAAGTAACCAACGACCGCTCATGGCAGGTCGGGCCAGTCGCTCTCGACTTTCTGAAATTGTACCTCTACTCGGCTCATTCCGACAGTGCATTTCGGTGGACCCGGCGATTGTGGGAGAGACTTGTTTTTCGCGCAGCGATCCCGTGGAAAGCCCGGTTCCGTACTCGAGATCCTCCCCTCCGCCTGAAGAGCGGGCGCGTTCCGCTTGAGGCCCCGAGAGCGATGGCCGATGCGAAACTCCTACGGCGATCATGCCCGCCGGCGATCACGCCCACCTGCATGGACGTTCCCGGTGGGGCTCCCTATAATGAGAAGATTCAATCCTTTAGGAGACGCGAACCGAGTGGCCTTCGAGCTCAAAAAGACCATCAATCTGCCTCAGACTGCCTTCCCCATGAAGGCCAACCTGCCTCAGAACGAGCCCAAAATGCTCGAGCGCTGGGAGCAGGTGGGGATCTACGAGCGTATCCGTGAAGCCCGGAAGGGCGCGCCGCGCTACATTCTGCACGATGGGCCGCCGTACACCAGCGGGCCGATTCACATGGGTACGGCTCTGAATAAGTGCCTGAAGGATTTCATCGTAAAGTCAAAGACCATGGCCGGGTTTGATGCTCCTTACGTGCCCGGGTGGGATTGCCACGGGTTGCCGATTGAGATCAAAGTCGACAAGGAACTGGGCGGGAAGAAATTGCAGATGCGGCCGACGGATGTGCGCGCCGAGTGCCGGAAATATGCGCAGAAATTTCTTGACCTGCAGCGGACGCAGTTCAAGCGCATCGGCGTTTTCGGGCGCTTTGACCGGCCCTATGCAACGATGAACCCGCACTACGAGTCGGTGGTGCTGTCGACGTTTTTTTCTTTTTACGAAAATGGGTTCGTCTACAAGGGGTTGCGTGCCGTCTATTGGTGCATGCACGATGAGACCGCGCTGGCGGAGGCCGAGGTCGAGTATGAAAACCACACCAGCAGCACGGTGTGGGTAAAGTATCGATTGCTGGACGATGCGGCAAAGATAGATGCGGCGCTCGCCGGGAAACAAGTTTCGACGATTATCTGGACTACGACTCCGTGGACATTGCCGGCATCGATGGCGGTGGCGTTTCATCCGGAGGAAGAATATGTCGCGCTGGAATCGGGCGGCCAGGTTTACATTGTCGCCTCGAAGCTGGCGGCTGATGTGGCGGCGAAATGCGGCCTGGCAGATGCGCGCGCGTTGGCGCACTTTCCCGGACGGAAGCTGGAGCGTTTGAACTTTCAGCATCCGTTTCTGGAGCGCAAGATTCTCGGGGTGCTAGCCGACTACGTCACCATGGACACCGGAACCGGCGTGGTGCATACGGCGCCGTCGCATGGCGCCGAGGACTTCATCACCGGCACGAAATACGGCCTCGATGCGACCAGCAATGTCGATGAGAAGGGAATTTTACGCAACGGACTGCCGGAATATACCGGGAAACGGGTGTGGGAGGCGAACCAGCCCATCATTGATCTGGTGAAAAGCCGCGGGGCGCTGCTTCACACGGAGAAGACCGAACATTCGTATCCGCATTGCTGGCGCTGCCACAATCCTGTGATCTTCCGCGCGACCGAGCAGTGGTTCATTTCCATGGAATCGCCGATGCCCGGCGGAAAATCGAGCGGAGTTTCTAAAAACGACACGCTGCGCACCCGCACGCTGGAAGAAATCAAGACGGTGAAGTGGGACCCGGCATGGGGTGAAGAGCGGCTGGCGAACATGATTCAGACCCGTCCCGACTGGTGCATATCGCGGCAGCGGGTGTGGGGAGTGCCGATTGCCGTTTTTCTGTGCGAGAACTGCGGCAAGCCGTTGAACGACCACGGGGTGAATCGCAAGGTGGTTGAGCTGTTCGCGCGGGCTGGGGCCGATGCGTGGTTTACTCCGGAGTCCGCCACGATTCTTCCGCAGGGAACGAAGTGTCTACATTGCGGCGGGGCGAAATTTGCGCAGGAAACCGACATCTTCGACGTGTGGCTGGAATCGGGCGCGAGTTATTTGGCGCTGGTGGCAGATGAGCCCGATTATCCCTGGCCGTCCGATCTTTATCTGGAGGGTGGAGATCAGTATCGCGGATGGTTTCAGTCTTCCCTGCTCTGCGCCATGGGGACGCGGGGGACGCCGCCCTATAAAGGCGTGGTCACCCCGGGGTGGACGCTCGATGAGAAGGGCCAGGCCATGTCGAAGTCGCGCGGGAATGACGTGGACCCGGTCGACATCGCGAGTAGGCTGGGGGGAGAAGTTGTGCGGTTGTGGGTAGCTTCGGTTGATTTCCGCGAGGATGTGGTGGGCTCGGAAGCGCTGATGCTGCGGGTGGCGGAGAACTATCGAAAGATTCGCAATACGTTCCGCTACATTCTGGGGAATCTGTACGATTTCGATCCCCAGAAGGATGCGGTGCGATTCGAGGAGATGGACGGATTGGATTCGTACATGCTGCGCCTGACCTGCGGGTTCGCCTCCGATGTCCGCAAGGCGTACGAAGAGTTTGCGTTTCACAGGATTTACCATCGCGTAAATCATTTCTGCATTGTGGATCTGAGCGCCTTCTACTTCGACGTGCTGAAGGATCGGCTGTACATCTCGGCTACGAAATCGCAGGGGCGACGGAGCGCGCAGACTGCGATCTGGCGGATTGGAGAAGCACTGGTGCGCGTGCTGGCGCCGATCATGACCTTCACCTGCGAAGAGATCTGGCCGTACTTGCCGAAAGTTGCGGACCGTGAGCTCAGCGTGCATGTGGCGCAATTCCCGAATACAGGGGAGATCTTGGGGGATGCAGCCATTCCCGCGACTGGTTCGAAATCTGACGAGGAATGGGCAGGCCTGCGTTCGATTCGCGACGAAGTGCTGAAGGTGCTGGAGGAGGCGCGCAACAACAAGCTGATCGGGACCGGACTGGAGGCGCAAGTTGCGATCACCGCGTCCGATCCCATGTATTCTCTGTTGCAGCGATACGCCGAGCAGCTTCGTTACCTGTTCATCGTTTCAGCGGTCACGCTGGCGCACGGCTCGGGCAACGGGACTGGCGCCGTGCACGTCGAGGTGAAGAAGGCTGATGGGGTCAAGTGCAACCGCTGCTGGAATTACTCCACGCATGTGGGCGAAGACAAAATGTATCCCACAGTCTGTGAGCGCTGCAGCGCGGTGCTGAAAGAACTGGCAGCCCAAGCCGCGCCTTGATGTCGATATTGATGAAGCCAATTTCCGCGCGTACCGTACACTTTCTGCTGGCGCTGCTCGTCGTCCTGCTCGATCGATGGACGAAGCGGCTGGTAGCGGTTCGCATCGCGATGTATACCCACATCCAGATCATTCCCGGATTCTTCCGGCTCACCCATACAGAAAATACGGGCGCGGCGTTCAGCCTGTTTGCCGACTCTCCATCGCATTGGAAGACTCTGCTGCTGATCGGGTTTTCGTTTATCGCGATGCTGATCGTGTCGGTTCTGTTGTGGAGACAGAGCCGCGCGCTGACGATTACCGGGATCGCGCTCTCGCTCATCCTGGGAGGCGCCGTGGGAAATCTTTGGGACCGTGTGGCCAGCGGACGAGTGGTCGACTTTCTGCTTTTCTATGTGAAGCAGTATCAGTGGCCGGTATTTAATTTGGCGGATAGCGCCATTGTGGTAGGCGCGGGATTGCTGGTGATTGAGATTTTGTTTCATACCGCCCCGAGGGATGAGCGGCCTGCGGTTTAGCCACATCGGATAGCCGCAGCGGCGAAAGCCGTCATGCATGCATGGTGCACGACTTCAGGGGCGCGACTAGAGAAGCCGCGCCCTTTCCCGACCGACGCCCAGACGGACTTTTTCGGCCGCATCTCCAGCCCTGCCCTTCGTGAAGTCCTTTTAGACAAATGCAAGTATTTGCGTTATCCCTATCGATCCGTGCCCATCTGTGGCCAGCCAGTGTTTTCTACGGCGTGCCGTAAAGTTGTTTGTAGACGGCGGCGTTGCGAAGGATGGCCTGCACGTATTCGCGGGTTTCGGTGAAGGGGATGGACTCGACAAATTCTGGGGAGTCGCGATAGGGACCTTGTCCCATCCAGTCCTGGACGCGGTCCGAGCCGGCGTTGTAAGCGGCGAGAGCGTGCTCGAACGATCCGCCGAACTGGTCGACCATGCCGCGGAAATAGCGCGTGCCCAATTGCAAGTTGACCTCGGGAGTAAACAGTTGAGCCGGGCTAAAATGCTTCAGCGACACTTGATGGGCAACGACTTTGCCGGTTTTTGGAAGCAACTGCATGAGGCCTACGGCATTCTTGCGGGAAACGGCGAGCGGATTGAATTCCGATTCCTGCCGGATGAGCGATGCCACCAGGTACGGATCGAGTCCATTGGACAAGGAAAATCTTTTCAGGTCGGCCCAGTAAGGCCGCGGAAATAAAGCCTCCCAGTAGACTCGCGGCAAGGTGGGAATGTCGACCGCAAAATAACTGGGAACGGAACGCTTCATCACTTCGATGGCGCGATCGAAGTGGCTGGTATCGATGTAGAGCTGTGCCGTCTCGGCCGGGCCCCAGTTTCCGCCGTCGGCGCTGGCCGCAGCCTGCAACTCACGCACTGCAAAATCCACCAGACCGCCATTGCCCAGCAATTCTGCCTTCTGCAGATGGAGATCGTCGGCGGGCGGTTCCGACAACGTGACTTTCTCGCCATGCTCGACCGGCGGAATGTGATCGAGCAAAGGATACTGCCCCGGCGGGTCGGTGGTCTCCGGAAGTTTCTGCAAGCGTACGCGTCCCAGCTCCGCGTAATAATAATTTCGGTAGCGGTCCGATAATTTCTGGTAATAGGCGCGAGCCATGGCGGGCTGGTTGTCTTCTTCGGCCAGGCGCGCCCGCCAGTAGAGCGCGGCGGAGGTCTCGTTGCCGGCGGGATACATGCCGATCTGTTCGTCAAATTCCTTTTTGGCTTCTTCGTTGCGTCCAAAGCGGAGCGTGAGCCACGCCGCTTTCCAGTGCGCATAAGAGGCGCGCGCGCCCTTGGGGAATCGCTGCTGCAATTCGCGAAATGCGTCCAGAGCCTGATCGTACTCGCGGTGCACCAGGTGCAGATTCGCGACCGACAGCAGAGCCGCTTCCAGCCATGGGCTGGTGGGCGCCGTTTGCCGCAGTTCATCGACGGTGCGGTAGAAAGTGTCGTTTTCGTCCGAGGCCCAGGCGACTTCGCCAAGAATGTAGAGCCGCTGTGCGTTCTGCTCGGCGGTCACGCCCGGCAGTGTCGTCAATTCTGCCTTTGCCTCACGGTTTTGGCCGCTGCGTTCGAGCGCGTCGGCCAGCGCCAGTTCTGCCGCTGGACGAGCTTCCGGCGGGGCATGGAGTGCTAGGTCGCGATATTCATCGGCCGCTTCGTTGTAGCGCTTCGCCTTCATGAGCAAGTCCGCCCGGGTCTTGCGCTCCGCCGGCGTCGCTGGCGGCGCCGACGGAATTCCTTTCAACTCGATAAAGGCCGCGTCCGCTTCAGCCGCAGTCGGCATTTTGTAATAGACATTCGCCAGAGCTTCAGTGGCTTTTGAGGTCTGACCCAAAGTTGCGTAGGCGCGGCCCAAAGCGAACTCGATGTCGGATCTCGCCGGCAACCGATCTTTCTCCAGCAGTTCGGCGGCGTCGGCTGCCCGGCCCTCAGAAAGCAGCGCACTGGCGTAGGTGAAGTGGGCATCGCGAATCAACAACGAATCCGAATAGGCGGTGCCGAAGTTGGCCAGCGCGGCCAGACCTTCGGCCTGACGGCCGGTTTGCAGGTAGCAGGTCCCCAGATAGTAGGCAACGTAGTCTCCCAAGTCGCCGGCCAGCGGCTTGGCGCGATTCAGGGGATCGATGGCTTTCGCACAATCGTGATCGAGGACGTGCGCGTATCCCACGACCAGCCAGGCCAGAGCCCCGGCATCTTCCTTGGCATGGGCACGTGCGTAAGCTTCCACTCCGGCATACCCGGCAGGAGAACGATCCTGAATCAACTGCTGGGCCATGGGGCGGAGGGTAGTGGATGCGACGAATGCCTGGCGGATGCGGCGCACCCGCGGGGACATCGGCCGCCTCCTTCGTCTTGCGGCTGCTGCCCGAGTTGCTGCGGTGCCTGCTTTTTTGGTGGGAGCCTTGCTGGCCGCGGACTTGCCGGTCTTCGACTCTGGCGATGAAGATTTCGTCGGCGCAGATTTGCGAGTCGCGGAATTCGTAGAGGGTTTCTGAGGTGCTGCTGAGTTTTTGTCGAGAGTAGAACTATCGGAAGCCGCGGGAGCCGAATTCTGCTGCGGGAGCGCCACCGAATGCGTACTACTCAGGAGCCCGCCCAGCACTCCCAGCGCAACCACCCACCCCCACTTGTGACCCAATCGACCCACCTTAATCTTGGTTACGGGGGGACGCGAACAGCGGACCCGGTATGTTGAGATGCGAGAACTGCGTTGAAAGGAACTCGGCAATTGAGAGCGACCCTCAGGGACCAAAAGTGACCGCAAGGTCACAGGTCGAAACGGCACGAGTGAAGCTGTGCCCTTCCCAAAACCAATTCTTACTTGCGGAAGTTCGCGCCCATGACCGAATAGTCATCTTCCGCCAGGCTGCGTACGACTTCCTTCTGAAAATAGTCGCCGCTGGCTGCCACCGTGTTGCCGTAGCGCTTCTGGAATGTGGAGCGGCTCTTTTCGATATCTTCCTTGAGGCGATCGTAGAGGTCCCGGTTACGGCGGCCTTCCGCGACTTTTGCCTGGTTATACAGCTTGATTTCATCCACCAGCAAGCGCGCAAAGCGCTGCGCTTTGCGGTGGGTGTCGGCGTCTTCAGGGGACATGCCGGCGAACGGGTCCGCGGCCGCAGCCGGAGCGGACGCAGCGGCATTCGCGGAAGCAGAATGCACCGCGACTTCAACCACCTCCGCAGCCGGTTCCGTCTCCGGGGTGGGTTCGGGCGCAATATGTTTGGGAGTGTGAGCCGCGAAGGGATCGGAAAATGTGCTGACGGCTTGTACCGGCGCCGCGACTGCAGCCCGTTCGACGCTGGCAGGGGTAGGGGCATCGACAGAATCTCTCTGCGTCTGCTTGCGAAGTGAAACCACTTCCAGCCATACGCTCGTGTCCAGCACCAGCACTTCGAGGGACGGCCCGTCGAGCACGCCGTCCGCGCCGCCGTCGGCATAGAGCAAAGCTGCGACTTTATCCTTGAGCACCAGCGGCAGCACCAGAATCTGCTCGTTCTGGGGTCCGCCAAACTGTTCCACGAAGCGCCGATCCATCTCGGCAATGTTCGCCGGAGTCGCGGCGCGATTCTGATAGGCGTGAGCCGCCGGTCCCGCCGTCATATCCAGAGGAAAATCTTTGACGGCATTCTCCTCGCCCAAGCCGCGGCCTTGCCAACCGGTGGCGGCACCTGCTCGCACTACGAAGAGAGCGAGGCGCGCTCCGTATAAGGTGCCGGCATCGAGCAAGGCTCGCAGGATTTCTTTTTGCGTGGTTCCGGCGCGGATGCTGGCGAGAGCCTGAACAAGATTCGCCTGCGTTGCGCTTCCCGCGCCAGTTTGCGCGCCTCCGCCCGGCGCCGCCGCAGGCACGGGCAATTCCGCCAGGACGCGAGCCACCAACTCCGCCTGCAACTTTGGAAGTTGGCGGTCGAACACCTGGGCTACGGCATGCTCGACGATTTGTTGAAGTTCTTTACTGTCCGCCATACTCAGAAAACCATTTTCACTGCCAGAGTCTTTCCACCAAGCGCCCGATTCACACCAAAGGACACTGCCCTAAACGCTGATTATACGGTACTTGTATGCTGACATCAGAGTACTTCGGTACCTGCTCTTCTGGGTCACGCCCGGCTCCTTGAACTCTATCGCAAAGTTTTCCTGCCGCCTACGGCAAAGCCATTGGGCAAACAGGCAGGTTACCAAGTAGAATAACAGTTCGATTCTGCGCGTTACGGCACATGGCCGGTAACGACCGTTTTTTGCGAACCGAAAATACTGCATCGCCACGCCCATGGGAGCCATCCAAAACAAAGTAGCCGGACCTGTAAGCGAAGAGCTGACGCTCGTACAGGCGGCCAAGCGAGGCGACGACTCAGCGTTCGAAGAATTGGTTCGGCGCTACGACCGCAACGTTTTTCGGATCGCGCAACACATCACGCAAAACCGCGAGGACGCGGAAGACGTGGTGCAGGAAGCGTTCCTGAAGGCTTACGGCAATCTGGCGCAGTTCCAGGAGCAGTCAAAATTTTATACCTGGCTGGTCCGGATTGCGGTGAACGAAGCGCTGATGAAGTTGCGCCGGCGCAAGCCGGAGCGCACCGTATCGCTGGACGAAGATATCAAGACGGAAGACGATTCCCTTCCCCGCGAAATCGCGGACTGGAGTCCGAATCCGGAGCAGCAGTACACGCAAGCTGAGTTGCGCGAGATTTTAAGCAAGACCATCCAAGGCCTGCCTCCGGGATTCCGGACGGTGTTTGTGCTAAGGGACGTGGAGGGACTTTCAACCGAGGAAACGGCGGCCGCGCTGGAGTTGAGCGTCCCGGCGGTGAAATCCCGGTTGTTGCGGGCACGGTTGCAGCTTCGCGAGCGGCTGGGCCGGTACTTTCAGAGACGGGATATGGGCAAGAGCAGCGACCCGGATAAGAATGTCGACAGTGTCGAGGTTAAAACGGGTGAGGTTACGAGCGGAGATGGCAACCAGTGAAATGCGCTGAATTCCTGCACGAGCTGACCAATTACTTGGACGGCGTCCTTGACGAGAAGACGAAAGTCGAGTTAGAAAACCATCTTTCGTGGTGCCACAACTGCTACGTAGTTTGCGACACGACCAAGAAGACAATCGAGATTTACCGCGACTCCCAACTCTACGAACTGCCGGACGATCTGCGAGGTCGACTGCGATCGGCCATCATGACCAAATGCCAGCAACACAAAAAGCGCGGTCCGCAGAGCGTATAAGACTCCCCGTAACTGTTTGACACACCGAGACTTACGGCATATGTCGGGGCTTAAGCCCCTTTGTGCATAAAACATAACCGTTTTATCAATTCTGGAATCTAAGTATTTCATGAGCGCCCGCACCTGCTGGGGTTGGGGTGGGGGCGTATAGTTCTTTCAGGGCTCGAGCTTCCCAGCTCGATGTGGAAGGTGATCATGTTCGCTAAATTGGTGGATGTGCTCTTCGGCTGCAGGCACGCTCGCTTTAGCTTTCCAGTAACCATTCGGGGCGCCAAGGCGCGACGTCCCGAAGCCGCCACTCTGACTGGCACCTACGTGGCTTGTCTCGATTGCGGCAGAGAATTTCCCTACGACTGGCAAGGGATGAAAGTCATCACTTCGCCCGAGCGTCACCGCGAGCGCCTGGCGCAACTGGCGAAGCACGCGGCGTAGGTCAAGACCGTTCGGTGCGCGCTCCCTGGCTTTGATCTCGGCGGTATCCCCCGCCGAGTGGCCGCCTTTCCCGTGGCGAGTTTGCGCAGCGTGGGTATCGGGAGCGCCTGCTCCAAACCTGGGCGATCACACCGCCGGCGCTCCAAACAAAATCCTCATCCGAACCCAACATTCGCCTCGACCAGTTCGGCTTCGACCCACCGGTCGATGATTCCCGGCTGGACCCAGCTGTGCTCTGCCATATTCCTCTCCGAAGTTAAGCGCGGTTAACACTTGTCACTACAAAGTACTTGGTCCTATATTGATCAGCGGCCGTTCAGGCGGTCCGCAGATCTGTCTTGGTCCCACGCTGTCAATTCCTTACAAAGTTCTGCCACTTTCTAAAGACGTCTCGCCTGCGCCGGGTGTGTACGTGGTGTTTCCAACCCATGGCGATGCTATGGTCAGAGTTCACACCCAAGAACGGCATCGTTCTCTATTCATGGTGCCGGTCCACGAGGCTGAACTAAAATTCGATGCGACCTTTGACCTGACGGGCGTGCCTTCCGCAGCCCTGGCAGGCGCAGAGTTGGATTGGACTCGAGCAGGGATAGTGATTGGCGCCGGTAACGCCTGTTCATGGTGCGATTGCTGCCAGAATATGGGTCGAGTCGGTAGGCTGCTTACCACGCCGGTTCAGCAATCCCAGCGCCTGCACACGTTCCAAGACGACATCGAGAAGAACCAATTCCAGCTTGCCCTCAACCAGACGGGTACGAAACTCACTTAACACTGTATGGTTGAAGCCTGCGTCGGTCAGCTCCAGACCGAGGGCGTACTTCCAGTCGATGCGAGCACGAACCGCGTCCGCAGCCTGGCGATCGGATGCCCATATACAAGCTCGATGAGCGCCTTGTCTGTTAGCGTCGACTGACGACCATATCTGGGCGGATCGGCGGATACTGGCCGACTTGTCATCACCAATTAGACAAACCTGGAGACGTTTAGCCAAGCAGCCACATCAACTTTACGTGGCGCCTTTCTACGTCTTCTACTGAACAGCGATACGGCGGAAGACGGTGATCGGGATAGAACCGTCGGGGCGGGCGGGGACTTTCCAGCTGAGAATGTCGCCCTTAAGTTCATAGGCGCGCACTTGAGTGGTGTCGTCATAGTTCGGAAAGGTTGAGCGATCAATCTTCATGGTGACTTTGCTGGATGCCGGGTCGACGCTATAGGTGCCGAACGAGCAGCTGACGCTCAGAGACGCATCTTTGTACTCCTCGGGTGTGCCCTTGGCCCGGTCATTGCTGGCGAACTTCACGCGCACATCCCGGAAGACTTCAACCATGAAGTGGCCGTCGGCAGTAAAGATGGCCAAGCCGTGCGGCTGAGTTCCATAGTCGGCGACTCGGGTGCCGTCCGGGAGGAGTTTGTCCGCAGCGATGAGCTTCCATGTGCCGACAAACGAGTTCGCGGCAGGCGTCTGGGCATGCACGGAGGAGATAGCGAATATCACGGTAGCAATGAGCGAAAGGACGCGAGCGATCATGAGTGCACCGTACCATCCGCATGAACGGTGCACAATTTGATTGTTCTTACCGAAGGATTAAGTGGCGCTTATGCTTTCCGCAATACGTGGGAGCGTTGCGGGTGCGTGAGTTCGGCCAGAGCGCCTCGTGTGGCCGCGCCAAGCAAAGAATGGAAAGCATCAAGAGCAGAGTTAGCGGTGTTCGGGCCACGGTGCAGTGCCACGGGAAGAGTTGGAAGGGTAGGCAGGCGATGCAGCGACCTATTCGCCACTAGATGAGATGGCAGTTGCATAGCGGTGCGTGCGGTAATGCCAAGCCCTCCTTGAAGCGCGGCCCATAGGCCCTCCAGGCTTGGGCTGGTGGCCGCGATACGAT
This sequence comes from Candidatus Sulfotelmatobacter sp., assembly GCA_036514015.1. Classification (GTDB taxonomy): domain Bacteria; phylum Acidobacteriota; class Terriglobia; order Terriglobales; family Acidobacteriaceae; genus Sulfotelmatobacter. Next base: position 398 of record DATBYA010000022.1, on the reverse strand, counting down.
GTGGGATGCCGGCGGTTTCGAGCTGTTGTACCGCGGCCTTGCGGAAGGCGCATTGAGGGCCAAGTACAGCAAGTGGGAGAGAACCATCTTGTGTGCGGAACTCTCGGCTCGCGATCCAGAGCACAGGCAGTTCGCCCAGCAGCAGAGCGTCCTTCCGATCCGCGAATCCAATTGTCAGCGCGAGATCAAGCTGACTCTTGTCAAGGGCTTCGATGAGAGCGCCGTTACCCTCAATACGCAGCTCTATTTGAGTTCGTGGATAAAGAGCTGCGAACTGCCGCAAAGCATCAGGCAGCAGCGCCGCGAAATCCTGCGGAGCACCAATGCGAACGGTGCCGGCTAGCGTCGCGCCCTGCATGGTTTGCAGCAGGTCATCGTTCAGGGCAAGCATGCGCCGA
>DATBYA010000021.1:0-5149 GCA_036514015.1 Candidatus Sulfotelmatobacter sp. | reverse complement strand
CCACGATTGGGGAGTGTTGCGAATTTCCTGCCGAGGGGTAGTCGTCGCTGACGGCGAAACTCGACCGATCGTGTGCCAGCCCCTCTCCCATTTTCATCGAAGCATCTGGCGCATAGCTGTCAACCATGCGAACCAGCGTGGGCGCAAAGAGCACGATCACTCCCACCACAGCGAATGAATATCCGAGCGCAAGCTCATTTGGGACAAACATCGGGACGTGCAAGGGTGACCAGTTTGTCCGCAGAAAGGTGTACGTATCGAACAGGAGAGATAAACCAGCGATCAAGAGCGCGTATCCGACCCATCTTCTGGGTGGTGTCGCCATATCGGACTTAGACTCCACGTTGAATGGTCAGGTTCCCCAAGGCTTCCGTGCAAGAGTACGAAGGTGGCTGAAAAACATTGTTCAATCCCGTAGGCCGGGTGCGGCTCCGGTTCGGACTCCCCAATTGGGTAGTTTGCGAAGCACTGCGCAGCGAAAGGGGCTGGACTTCGGCGGCGGTCAAAACGGGAAATCAACTGTCGTGAACAGTCACCGACAGCAGGGGGGAACAGATGGTAAATTGTTGCCGTGAACCCCTTGCCCACCACATTTGTAGTTGTCCGCCAACCATGATGGAAAGACTCTGGTATAACACCCCCGTATTAGCGAGAAGTTGGAGCCTGATCGTTGTCTTTGCGATCTTCGGGTTCGTCGTATCGGGAATGTTACCGTCAGAGCCGGGACGCGCCGTGGCATCCGCCCTCTGCATGGCTCTCGTGATCGAGTCTTGGGTCATGCAGCGCCGATATGCGAAAAACCGTGAACGGCTTGTACTGCTTACGGTTGCTCTGACCCTTCCGGCCTTGGCGTCCCTATGGTAGCCCGTCGCCATCGAACCATAGAAGTTTAATCAGATCACCTCGACGGCCGCGAAACACAAACACGTGCCCGGACATCGGACTTTGCTCCAGCTTGGTTTGCACGAGCGCGCTCGGGCCCATGAAGCCGCGTCGCAGGTCGGTTACGCCGGCAGCAATCCAAATACGCGTGTTGGCGGGCGGTGCGATCACCGCTGCAAACACTCCAGCAGCACCCGCAACACCGCCGGATCGGCGCTTCCCTCGATTCGCACCTGAGCATGCCGCAGTTCAATGTGAATCGTCCCAGCAGAACTCGAGACGGATTTAGCGCAAGTACGCTCCGGAAGCGAAGAGGCGTGTAGGGACAGACTCTCAGATGTCACTCTGACCGGCAGCAGGGTCGCCGCGCCCAGTCGTCCTTTTCGATAGAGCATTCGCCAGTAGAAAACCTGATTGGCATTGACACCGTGAGCCCGAGCGATTCGCGCCACGGATGCTCCTTCGACCATCGTCTCTTCGACGATCTGCCGCTTCTCAGCGATCGTCCGGAGTTGGCGTTTAGGACTCTTGGCTGGGCCAACTACTGCCCCTGAGACCGATTGAGTGTAAGTGTCCATCATCGCTCCTAGTGGACACTACTGCTTGTGTCCACATCCGAAGCATGACTTCTATCTATATTCTCGTCCAGACGGTCTCCGGCGGACGCTTACTTATCAGGTTGTGTTGTGAAAAAAGAGAGTTCTCTGGTGCCGGGTGACCTTCCGCAGAAGGGTGCATCTTTCTGGGATGCCGTCTTATGGTTTGGATTCTTGCAGGAGCACAACATCGGAATCGGTATGGCCGTCGACTATGCCCAGCTTGCTGCCGTCGAAAGACCAGTGAAAGTCGGCGATGTGTTCGGCTTTGAAGTTCGTGATCTGCTTTCCCGGTGAACCGTCGAGGGGCTGCAGCCAGAGGTTATCAGCATCCTGGACGCGGAAACTATAAGCGACGGCTTTGCCATCACGGGTGAAGCGGATAGCTACATTGGGGCCCTGGCGTTGTAAGTCTAGAAATTTCGTACTCTGGGGAGAATCGACTGGGACCAATGCCAGCTGTTTCTTGGGGCCGCCGGGAGATGCCATGGTTGCAAAAGCTGCCAGCTTGCCGTCCGGGGAAATATCGAATCCATATGCTGGAAGCTCGGAGATCCTCTCCGCCTTACCTCCGTCCAAAGGCACCTTGGTCAGCTTTCCGCCGTCGAAGTAATCCCAGTAAAAAACCCATCTCCCATCGGGGGAGCACCTCGCAGATTGATCAGCCTGGCCGTCGCTGAGCTGTCTGAGGTTTCCGCCGCCAGCGTCCATGCGCCAAATAGTTGCTGCTTTCGCTCCACGGTGGCCGCCTATTGAGAACACAACATAGCGGCCATTCGCGCAGGAAGAAGGCTCGTATGCAAAGCCATCCTGTTCTGTCGAGGTGAGCGGCGACTTGCTACCGGTTTTAGGGTTGAAGAGGTTGAGCGTGCCGTCCTGCTGTTCGAGGATCACTTGGCCGTCTGATGTCCAGGTAAAGCTTCGCACGTCAGCCCCGGAGGTCAGCTGCTCAGCTTGGCCGCTGCCCAGGTCAGATGCAGGCGCCACGAAGAGGTCGTAGCGCCCCTGGCTCAGCACAGTCGCCAGCATGTGCCCATCGGCGGACAGGCTCAGGTCGGAGTAATTGTCGACGTCGTGGGTAACAGCGCGAGATCGACGGTCTCGAAAAGAGACTTCTACAATTTGACGGCGACCGCCCCTCCCGCTATTCAGCGCCAGCAAATCGTCGCCATCGGGTAGCCACGCGAGTTTATTCAGATACAGGTCATTGGAGTCAAAGATAGGGGATTGTTGGCCGGTGATTGCATCGACTGCCACCAGGGGGGAGTGTCCGGGTTGGCCATGGATGACACAGGCGATCGTCTTACCGTCGGGCGACCAGGCGGGGTCGTCCAAGAATTGATCTGTTGTACCGGTGAGCAGCGTTTTCCCCTCGCCGGTCTCAAGAGAGTACGTTACCAGGCGGAACTTGCCGTGTTCTGGGTTGTTTTGCACGGAATAGGCAAGACTGCGACCGTCGGGAGAAAAAGTGATGTTAGTGTCCACGTCGGTGACGAGCTTTTGCGGAGCGCCGCCCAAGACTGGAACCCGATACAGGTAGTACAGAGTCTGGCCTATCTCAGCGCGGACAAAGTAAAGGTAGTTTCCGTCGGGGGAAAATCGAACGCCGAGATATTGCAACGGCTCGGGGGGCATGACCTGAGTGTTGCTATTGGTCGGAACGTTCCGTAGCCATAAGCTCCGCTGGCCTTTGTCAGCCACGACACTCAGGATGTATTTGCCATCGGGAGAGATGGCGACCAGGCTGGACTTGCCAGTATCCGTAATTTTGTTGACGGAGAAATTTTGAAACGGAACGGAGCGGGGGTGGGAAAGGAAAGCGTAGACGCCATAGCCGGCCGCCGCCACCAGCAAAATCGCGATCACGCCGGTGATGCCGATGCCCAACTTGTGCTGGCGCGCGGCGGCTACCACAGCCGAACTGCTGCTGGTGTGCGCCGGTTGTGCAATTGCCGGCGCGGACGCTGAGGATTCCGCGCTCACCGTCGACACTTGGCGGCTGGAGTCGGTATCACGCTTTAACCGTTGCAGGTCGGCTCGCATCTCCGCAGCACCCTGATAGCGCAGATTGCGGTCTTTCTCCAACGCCTTGCTAATGATTCGTTCCAGCTCTGCGGGCACATCCGGATTCAGCCGCACCACAGATGTGGGAGCTGCGTCCAGAATGCCTTTAAAGATGACTGCGGAACTCGCTCCGCGAAAGGGCAACTGCCCCGTGGCCATCTCATAGAGAACGACTCCAAACGAGAACAGATCAGTCCGGCCGTCCAGCTCTTTCGCTCGTGCCTGCTCCGGCGACATGTAGGCGACGGTCCCCAGCGCACTGCCGGGACTCGTCAGATGTTCCTCTGAATCGATGGTCGGGGCGCTTACGGCAGCGCCTTCCGGCTTCAGAGTCACCTTCGCCAGGCCGAAGTCGAGAATCTTCGCGTGCCCCCGCTCGGTGACAAAAATATTGGCAGGCTTGATGTCGCGATGAACGATCCCTTTGGCGTGGGCGGCGTCCAGCGCATCGGCGACTTCGATGGCCAGCAATAGAATCAGTTCGGTTTCCACCGGGCGACCGGCAATGCGGTGCCTCAGCGTCAGTCCGTCCAGAAACTCCATGGCGATGAAGGCTTCGCCGTGGTGGTCGTCAATTTCGTAGATCGTGCAGATGTTTGGGTGGTTCAGTGCCGACGCAGCCTTGGCTTCGCGTTGAAAACGGCTGAGGGATTGTGCATCTTTGGCTACGTCGTCGGGCAAGAACTTGAGGGCAACAAACCGACCCAGCTTTACGTCCTCGGCCTTGTAGACCACACCCATACCGCCGCCGCCGAGTTTCTCGATGATGCGGTAGTGCGAGATGGTTTGGCCGATCACTGGCGCGAATCTTACGTGGGCGAAACACGCAAGTCAATGAAAGCGACTGGGTTGGCGGTTGCTGAAAGCGGATAGTTGGCGAAACAGTGCTCCGTGAAAGGGCTGGACTTCAGCGGGTGTGACTCCACTGCCCTCCAGTCTGCGCCCGATTCCTGCTCGGCGGGACCTGCGATAAAGTGCTAACTGTTCTCAACACCTTGTGGTTACCGAAAACTCAGTCCGAGCTGGAAACGCGAAAATCTTGTCTGCATGCCGACACTCTCTGCCGGAGAAACTGATCGAGGGACCATTCAGTAGCGATCAAACGGCGTTGTGAATCGCAAAGCGGGGAGTGCAAAGCACAATCCGGTGTCAGCTCGCGACGAGATTGCTTTGGTTCATAAGAAGAACGGATGGATCGTCCAGATCACATTGACTTTTCAATGAGCTAGAAGAAAGAATCGAGCGACATGCTCGCCTTGCTGCTGAGTCTGTTTCGCCTGGTTTGGCTGTTCGGAAAAGGTCATCGTGACGTTGTCCTGGAAAATCTTGCATTGCGTCAGCAGCTCTCCATCTACCAACGCAAGCAGAAGCGTCCACGGTTGATCCCGGCCGGGTGACCTTGGGTCTGACAGTAGGTAAACAGGTTCGCCAGAATTGAGGCCACAGTGAGGAAATGCTTCATACGGCCTGTGGTTACCGAAAACTCCGTCCGAGCTGGAAACGCGAAAATCTCGTCTGCATGCCGACACTCTCTGGCGGAGAAACTGATCGAGGCAACCATTCAGTAGCGATCCAATGGCGTTCTGAATCGCAAAGCGGGGAGTGCA
>DATBYA010000020.1:0-9028 GCA_036514015.1 Candidatus Sulfotelmatobacter sp. | reverse complement strand
ACGCAAGCTGGTCGACAAGCGCGTCTTTCCGGCCATCGATATTCAGCGCTCCGGTACTCGTAAAGAAGAGTTGCTGATCCCAAAAGAAGATCTGTCGCGGATCTGGGTTCTGCGTAAGGTTCTCAATCCGCTCTCCCCGGTAGAAGCCATGGAATTGCTGATCGACAAACTCAGCAAGACCCGAGGAAACAGTGAATTTCTGGCCAACATGAGCGCCCTGTGATGTTTGCTCGAGAACCGAAACCAGAAGCACGGAAAAGCCAGAGCTCCCGCTCTGGGTTCTTCGGTTCTCCTGGCCCTCTTTAGGTTAACCGCTAACGTTTCGAATTTCTCCGACGTATAATTTTTCTGAGCAGTCGCGTTCGACTCTCGGCGAGGTTCCCGTGCGCTTCAGATTTTCATGGGTCGTACTCCTTTACCTATGCGCCCTTCCAAGCTTTGCTCAGAAGATGACTCCGGCGCCACCCCCGGCAACCCGGCCAGACACCACCGAGCCCATCGCGGATGGAGATGAAGCCCGCGCCCGCATCGCCAGCGACATGGCCAAGAAGGCTGCCAAAGAGCGCCTTGTCGCCCTCAAGCAGGATACCGACCGGTTGCTGAAGTTGTCGGTCGAGCTGAAACAGTCGGTCGACAAGTCCGACGAAAACGTGCTCTCGCTTGACGTGATTAAAAAGGCCGAAGAGATCGAGAAGTTGGCCCGCGGCGTGAAAGATAAGATGAAAGGTCCGAACTAAGCCGCCGCTTGTTTTTTCGTGGACTGAAGCATTTGCCACAGAGACGACGGCCGAGTGGAAATTGTTGTGGGTCCTCCGAGAGGCCGCCGGAGCCGTGGGCAAGACGCTGAAAACTAGGTTGGTCGCGTACTGTTCCAGATCGAACTCTGGTAAACACTGCCGGTCGATGATGTCCTAGAGGGCGAGGTGCGATTTGAGCTTGAACTACCAGGCAACCACTAGGCAGAGCCAAACGATCTCACGATACACGGAGGTAGCCAATGTGGGCGAAGTGCAAGGTCGCGTCATTGTTGACGGCTTTCGTTACGATGCCTCTGTTCCTGGCAACCTCAAACTCTGCAGCCCAGGAGGTACCTGTAGAGATTGAGTATGCCGACCTGTGGGGCCACTACATCCGTCCTCTGAGAATGATCCATTCGCAAGACCCTGAAGCTCGCCGGTTTGGCGCCGCCGTGATCCTGGAAGTCATTGTCTCAGTAGGCGGCAATGTCGAGTCGGCACATGCCATCGACGGCCCGAAGAAGTTTTTTTCTGAGGCAGAAGCGATCGAGCGGGATCGTCAGTTTAAGTCCTTCGAGCAGGATGGGATATCTGTTCGCGCGGTCATCAAAGATTGGGTTCAGATTGTCCCGCCCGAGGAGTGGTCAAAAACAAGAGTTGCGTTCCCTGAAATGAAGGACCTGAACACTCTTCGGATGTCTTTAACGCGAACCTCATGCTACGGAACATGCCCAGCCTACTCAGTCGAGGTCCGAGGGAACGGAGAGGTTATCTACCACGGCGAACGAAGTGTATTGATCACAGGTGAACACCACGACAGGATTTCCCGCCAGGAAGTGATCAAGCTGCTGGAGGCGTTCCGCAACGCCGACTACTTCTCCCTCAAGGACGGGTACTCACAATTTGTGACCGATGTTCCCACCTACGCGACTGCAATCGAATTTGACGGGCGTAAGAAATCTGTGGGGGACCATGTCGGCGCCGGGGGTGGAATGCCCGACATCGTCACCGAGTTGGAAGACAAGATCGACGAACTGGCGGGAACCGAAAAGTGGCTGAACGAGAACTCTAAGACCTGGACCGCCCTGGTAGCCGAACACTGGAATTTTCACGCTGACACCGACGAGAATCGTACGCTTTTCGCGAGCGTTGCCGAGCGCGGGTCTGGTGAATTGATCCAGCAATTCATTGCAGCCGGCTCGCCCGCGCTGGCGATGAACAAAGACGGAGCCAGCCCACTGGTGAACGCGGCGGAAAAAGGTGATCTGGATCTGGTTCGGCGCATGGTGAACACCCAAGCTCAACTGCCGTCTCAACTCCTGTTCCGTTCCTTACGTGCTGCTGCCCACAGCGGCAATGTGGATCTGATGGAATACCTGATCAGTAAAGGCGCTGATGTCAACGGGATTTCCGATAATCCGAATGATCGAGATACAGTGCTCATCGGCGCTGCTTCCCATTGTAAGAAAGAGGCCGTCGAAGAAACTCTGCGTTATCACTCTCTTATCAATGCACAGGATTTCAATGGGAACTCCGCGTTGTCGCGTTTCTTAACTTCCTGCGCGCCTGCCTCGGCGGACTTGGAAGGCATTTTCGAACTCCTAATGGCGGCGGGAGCCAATGTCAATCTGAAGAACGATCAAGGACGGACGCCAATCTTCAGTGCCTGCTGGGACGACCGGGCGGTTGTGTTGCTTGCCCAGGCCGGCGCGGATTTGAACGTGAAGGATAAGTTCGGTAAAACACCTCTGATGCACTGTGTCACCCCTGATTTTGCCAAGGCGATGATTGCGGCGGGGGCAGACTTGAACGCACGCGACCGTGAAGGACACACGGCAGCTGAGGCAGCTCGCGACATGGGGAACACTCCATTAGCGGACGTTCTGGAAGCTGCGATGAGACCCCCATCTAAACGCCAGCAGTGAGGGCACTCTGCAACTGGATTCTTTGTTGACGTTTTGTGACCCTGACAACTCGGCGACACCGAGAGAGTGGCGTGGTGTCGGTCGTTATCGGTCGTACGCTGTTGAGCCATTGCAGGGCTCCGCACATACGGTGCTTGGGAGAACATCACTCCTCGACCCGGAATGAACCTCCAGAGAGGGTGCGGTTGGAACGAAGATGAGCTTGCTTGAACCGGATGAGCCGGGTAGAACAACACGCTCTCTGGGCAAATGTTCCGTACCTTCCCTCCGAATGGTCTCCTGGTAGCCTCCGCGGACGCACAACGGTAAATGAGCAGTCCCGGTGCAGATGGGGGCTCATATGACTATTTGCCGCATGCGAGGAAAGCCGAAGCGCAGTCATGATGCTTCTCCGAAGTGACGAGTCGACGCTAATCGGGGTGCAACCGAGCTCATTGAGCTAAGGACTCTTTCTGTCCTGTTCTGTCACCATACTAAGTATGCGATATCCACGGAGAAGGCGGACAAGCTTCGGAGATTCAAAGCATCATCTGGAAGGTCTTGCAGCCGGGCGAACAACCAACCCGTTCAACGTTCTTCTGTTCCTTGCTGCTCTCGCCCTCGTCACATGCTCTGCCGAGACGGCGTCTGCTCAGGAGACCACGCAGACGCCGGCCCTTTCCGCTGCCCACATCTCCCCCACTCTCTATTTCTCTTCGCCTTCTGAGGAGATTGCGAGCCGCAACGCCCTGCACGTACGTGTCACAGACCTCGTCAGGAACCTGGCTCTCGCTGACCCCGCCGCCTTACCAGGAACCCTTAAAGTGTCCGACCAGGTACTGATCAGCCTTCAGCGCCATTCGGCCTACCTGAAAGTGCGCTCTCTTGAGGACACGCAAGACCAAGCGGCGAAAGACGCAGGCGAAGCCGTGGAAACCGATCAGTCCGTTCTGCAAGCCGCGATCAAAAGCCGTCTCCGGTTGGTGCCTAAGGATCAGGTCGCCGCGCTCGGCCCATATACTTTGCTGGCACAGGAGGCCACAGAGGAAGTAGCTCATGCTTTCTCACCCGACACTGAGCGCTATCGAGGGGTTGTCACTGCGTCGTTCGAACAGGATATCCAGAACACTTATGATCGTTTGACCGAGACGTTGGGCAGAAGCAATGAAGCTTCGTCAACTGACCCAGCCGTACGCCGCGCCGCGATCAACCACCAGAACGATATCTACAATCAAGCCGCACCCCGGACGGCGGCTCTGCTGGGCAGCCTTCTGGAGATAGAAAACCGAGACGCCATCGCTCAAGGGTACGAGAACGCTGTTGACCGCAAATACCAGTCTCTTGGCCTCAGCACCAAGCTCATCGATCAGACGCTGTCGGCCGTCGAGGCGGAAGCTCCGACCTACCGCCACTATCAGCAGGTGCTGGCAGAACACACCGCGCAAAAGCTCGGACTTTCTACCGTTCTCCCGGCGGAGTTGGATCTGGGCTACACCCCTTCCCCTCCGATGTCTCTCGCGCAGAGCGGCACTCTAATCCTCGATGCCTTTCAGCCGCTGGGCAAGGACTACGTCAGCCGCTTCGCTGCATTGCTCGATACCGGCAACGGCAGACTCGACCTGTCAGGCGGAACCCATCGGTCTCGTTCCGGCACCTCCATCTCCGTCTACGACGCCCCGGTCGCACTCTACTTTGGTGGTTACGACGGATCGCTGAGGAGTACCAGCACGCTCGCTCATGAGGGCGGCCACGCCATCCATCGTGAACTGATGAATGCGAGCGGCATCCCTATCTATGAACGAAATGGCCCCCACTACCTCAGCGAGGGTTTTGCGATCTTTAACGAACTGCTGGTGCTGGATCGCGCAGGCCAGTTGGCCAGCACTCGGGCTGAACGCGAGTCTGCCTTGGAACGCCTGCTGGCGAAGATTTCTCTTGAACTCTTCACCTCTGCGGAGGAGACAGCATTTGAACGAAGTCTTTACACCGAGCCCGGTGGAGACGCTCTGCTCGATCGCGCTCGGATCGACGTCCTGTTTGCTGCCTCCATACGTCCCTACGAGTATTGGCCGGTCGAAGAGGTGGGGGTATCACGCGAATGGATGCGCAAAAGGCTCCTCTTCGACGATCCGCTTTACCTCGTTAACTATTTGTACGCGGCGGTGGTCGCGGTCGCGCTGTACGATCGAGCGCACACCGACCCGGACTTCGGCTCAAAGTACGAGGCTCTGCTCCGTCGCGGATTCGATCGAGAACCGCAATCGATTCTTGCGCGAATGGGTATCCGTCTCGATGATCCGTCTCTGGTCAAAGCGGCAGCCCGTCTCCTACAGACGAAGACCGACGAACTACAGCAGCTTTACCGGGCCGAAGGCCAACCGTCCAGGTAAAGGCCCGGGCGGAGCCGACGCCTCCTAGGTCATTACCTTATGACTTTGGATCGTCCTGGCGACGATGGCATACAACAGCAAGCGCACCACAAACGTGCTCGGCGCAACCAAACTGCCGGAAGCGCTTCGACCGGCTCCGGAAGAGCTTGCAAGAACGGCATGGGAAGCGTTCCGGCACGCGGGAGAGGAGCGAGTTACTCACGCTCGGCAAGCGACACGAGTGGGATCGGCAGCAAGTTACCGAGCAATCGCTGGCTTTGGGTTGAACGGATGCTGCGTCGAAGCGGCACCGAAACTCCTCGCCACCAAGCGTGTTTCAACCAGTAGCCGCCGATTGCGGTAGGAGGACAAAATATATGAAACGAGCGATTGCTGGAATTCTCTTGTTGGTTGGAATGAGTGTGGCCCCAGCTCTTGCCTGGGATGGCGACCGCGGTCTGCATCGCGATATTCGGCACGATGAGGTCAGGATCGCACACGATCGCTACGAGTTGCGCCGCGACCTGAACCACGGCAACTACGCTGCCGCTCGCCATGAGCGCCGGGACCTGCGCCGCGAATATCGCGACGTGAATCGCGATCGCCGCGAGCTAGGCTGGCGCTAGCCGCAATCACAACCAGTTTTGAACCCTGGTACTTGGTTCGAATAAGAACGCCATCCGAATCGCTACGGATGGCGTTGCCGTTCCCTGGGCCGCCCTGCTACGCGCCCGACTTAATTCGCATGCCGTAAAAGGAACGGTACACAAAGAAGAACGACACCACAAAGAATGCCAGCGCCAGTACTCGAGTCAACGTCGTACCCTGGTCGCTGGCCAGCTTCACCGCCAGCTCAACCGCCAGCAGTCCGAACAATGTGGTGAATTTAATGACCGGATTAAGCGCCACCGAAGACGTGTCCTTAAACGGATCGCCAACCGTATCGCCAATCACGGTTGCATCGTGCAGCGGCGTGCCTTTCTGTTTCATCTCCACTTCAACAATCTTTTTGGCGTTGTCCCACGCCGCGCCCGCGTTGGCCATGAAAATCGCCTGGTAGAGCCCGAAGATCGCGATCGAAATCAGGTAGCCCACGAAGTAGAAGGGATCGACGAAGGCAAATGCAAGTGTCCCGAAGAACACGGCAATGAAGATGTTCAACATGCCCTTCTGCGCATACTTGGTGCAAATGGCTACCACCTTCTTGCTGTCGGCAACCGAAGCCTTCTCCACGCCTTCGAGTTTGATATTAGCTTTGATGAACTCGACGGCTCGATAAGCTCCCGTGGTTACGGCCTGCGTGGAGGCGCCCGTGAACCAATAAATCATGGCTCCGCCGGTGATCAGGCCCAGGAAAAACGGTGCGTACAGCAGCGACAGTTTGGCCACGTTTTCGGTGTCGGTCAATCCGTTGGTCAACGCCATGATGATGGAGAAAATCATGGTGGTCGCGCCCACTACCGCCGTACCGATCAGCACTGGCTTTGCTGTCGCCTTGAAGGTATTTCCCGCGCCGTCATTGGCTTCGAGCAGGTGTTTGGCGCGCTCGAAATCCACGTTCATGTTGAAGTCTTTCTTGATTTCAGCCTCCACGTTGGCGACCGTCTCGATCAAGGAAAGCTCATACACCGATTGCGCGTTGTCCGTTACCGGACCATAAGAATCCACGGCAATCGTCACCGGACCCATCCCCAGGAATCCGAATGCCACCAGGCCAAATGCAAATACCGCCGGAGCGAGCATTCCCGCCGCCAGTGCCAGGCCCATTGTGCTCATGTAATAGCCAACTGCCATGAGCACCATCATGGCCAAGCCCAGGTAGTAGCCGGAGAAATTGCCGGCCACGAATCCCGACAGGATGCCGAGTGAGGCTCCGCCTTCCTGCGCCGAAATCACAACCTCCTTCACATGTCGCGACTCCGTTGAGGTGAATACCTTCACCAGTTCCGGAATCACCGCGCCCGCCAGCGTGCCGCAGGAAATAATTGTTGCCAGTTTCCACCACTGCGTGTCATCGTTTCCCAGCGTAGGAATGATGAAGTAGGAAATCAGATAGGTTAAGCCGATGGAGACCAAGGATGTGATCCACACCAGCGAGGTGAGCGGCGCCTCGAAGTTCATCTCGTTGGCCGAGCCATATTTGGCTTTGGCAATGACTGCATTCAGAAAGTAAGAGCCGGCGCTCGAAACCAGCATCATCACGCGCATCACGAAGATCCAAACCAACAACTGTACTTGCACGTTCGGGTCTTTCACGCCGAGCAAAATGAAAGTGATCAGCGCAACGCCCGTGACTCCGTAAGTTTCGAAGCCGTCGGCCGACGGCCCCACCGAATCACCGGCATTGTCGCCGGTGCAGTCGGCAATCACGCCGGGATTGCGCGCGTCGTCTTCTTTGATTTTGAAGACGATCTTCATCAGGTCGGAGCCGATGTCGGCAATCTTGGTAAAGATGCCGCCCGCAATGCGCAGCGCCGCCGCGCCCAGCGACTCGCCAATGGCGAAGCCGATGAAGCACGGTCCGGCATAATCACCCGGGATAAACAGCAGAATGAACAGCATGATCAGCAGTTCCACGCTGATCAGCATCATCCCAATGCTCATTCCAGCCTCCAGCGGAATCTGATACACCGGATAGGGCTTGCCGGGAAGGGAAGCGAACGCCGTTCGCGAGTTGGCGAAGGTGTTTACCCGAATGCCAAACCAGGCTACCCCGTAGCTACCCGCGATCCCCACCAGACTGAACCCAAGAATGATGGGAAGCGTCAGCCCCACCGGTTTTCCCGGCACCGGCGACAGCCATCCGAAATAAGCCGCAATGATCACTGCGATGAAAGCCCAGAGCAGCAGGATAAACTTGCCTTGCGTGATCAAATACGTTTTGCAGGTCTCGTAGATCAGCTCCGAAATTTCGCGCATGCTGCGATGCACCGGCAGGTTCTTTAGCCGCATAAAGATCGCCATGCCAAAGCCCAGTCCGAACACGCAGAACAGGATTCCGATCAGCAGCAGTTTATGGCCGTCAATGGCGCCATTCAAGAAGCTGACCTGCGAGAGATCGGGCAGCTTCAGGGAAGCTTCGCCGCCGACGGTTTCGCCAGCCGGCTGAGCCAAAGCCCCAGCAGCGCCGAGGATAAGCAATGCGGCTAAGGCGGACAGTTTCGTGCCCACGCGGCGTGTGGAAAACGCAGCAGTGGCGAACCAGGTGCGCATAAATAAGTCCTCCGAAAATGAAACGGTTTTTAAGGATTACAAAACGTGTTTAGGCTCTGTCTTCCGAAAGCAGCATCGAAGCTCGCGTCCGTTTGTGCAGCAGTACGCACGCCCCATGGAGCCTCAACTAAGGTTTCCGGAACTCCGAACACGCTTCCACCGCAAGACCTGAAGGACTGTTGAGCTTGGCCGCGTCGGATTTCGCGCCGGGATCGATCTGAAAAAGCGGACAGGAGATGTAAGACCCTGATCCTGCCCTCCCTGCACAAAACAGCCGTTTATAACACGTTGGTTTGGCAGGGTCAAACCCACCAAAGGGGGATACGATGTCGCGCTTCCCGAGGAGCCAAAGAATCGAATTGTTCGCGGATCTATCCGATGGCCCAAGGCCTTGGCCGCTGCATCCTGGATACTTCTCGAGCGGCTCCCAGTAATGCGACCATCATCCCGGCGCGAGGTGTACGGCTCGGTCTTCGGGGAAGCCGGTGTGATCGAAAATCAGTTTCGTTTCGGCTCCCCCGTCGAGTTGAAATCTCCTAGATGGAAAACGAAGATGGAAAACGAAGATGAAAAACGAACCACCCACTTCGTGGGCCACTCTCGGTCGAGGCGCCTTCCCTCATGAAATCGGTCTCCTGGTCCTTTTCGACTGACCTCGGCTTACTTTCCTGGGCTCAGCGAGGCCTGATACATGGCGTCCAGTAAGTCCTGCGAGTGGCCGTCGTAGTCAGCATCGAGCGACCACATGAACGTGCCTCCCATGCCGCGATCCCAATCGGAATACGACACCCGGAAATATGTCGAG
>DATBYA010000019.1:0-4707 GCA_036514015.1 Candidatus Sulfotelmatobacter sp. | reverse complement strand
TATGATTCCATTGGTTGCGGGGGGTGGATTTGAACCACCGACCTTTGGGTTATGAGTCGAAATCCGTTCCCTAAGCCATACCAAGCCGGCCTGTAAGATACTGAAAATGCTAGAAGGGAATCAGTGAAACTGTCGCTGGTTTCGGTCTGAATTGGACCCAGAACCCGCATAGTTTGTGCATAGTGCGTCAGGAACAGAAGGTGCCCAAATTCAAACACTCAGCTCGCCAGAACTGAGTCAAACGCCTGTCTTCGTCAACTAAGAGCTACAATCCTGATGGCGCGACGCTGTCGAGCCATCTCCGCAACGGCAAGAACCTTCAGTCCGGCCACGCGCGAGAAAGTAACGGCATGGTTATCTCAGTGAACTCGTTTGTCATAGCCTTAGTCGGAACGGGATGGAAGTCGGTGGGGGCCAATTGCTGGCATCGGGTGTGCTCATGCTGAGTGGCCATCAGGATATAGGTCTGCGCGCCCGCATGGGCGCTGCCTTCGGTTTTTTTATGGCCATAGCGTTCGGCATCTCCGCTCTGATTACTGCGATCCGGGAGAACCTTCCGTATGCCGTCGCGTTCTGCACTGTAGTTCTCTGCTCCGAAACCTTTTTGATCCTGCGTTGGTGGCTTCGGAGAAACCTCCGCGTAGGGCACACGGGCTGAACGCCGTTGGCCGGAAGGTATGGGCAATTCCCAGTGAGCCTTGGTTACGCCAAGCAAGCTGCTATTCGCTAGACAGGACTTCCAGAGCGGCCCTCAAGTCGAATTACCAATTGATCGAAAAGCGTAGGTAGGTCGGAAAAGGGATAGCGGTTCCCTTCGGTGCGTGTCCGATGACATCATCTTGATGAGACCGATTCGCGTTTCCATGTCGTGTTCCCCTAGTGCTTCGTCGAGCACAGCAAATAACCGATCTTCTTCAAGCCAACATCACCGTCGCGATAGCCCGGAATAAACTCTTTTTGCCTCCGACCCTAAACGTCAGCAACTTTGGCCTATTACCGCGGTCGGCTTTGCCGCGTCGAAGTGTTGAGGATGATTCGGCGTACGGCTTTTGCTGGCTATAATAATCGACAACGACGGTGATACCTACTTGTTGCCTCGACGCCATCCTGATTTGCGCAATGTAGTCCTTCGGGTGGAAGCGGAACTGGACGGCAGTGATTTCGATTTCTAATCGTGGAGTCGCGGATAGCCCGATCACCAGTGACTGTGATGCGACAGAGCAGACACTTTTCAGACGACCCTAGAATTCCTCAGCTAGAAGAGTAAAGTTAGGTTGTACCTTTTGAAGTCTGGAAAGGGAAGAAAGTGGAACGTGTAAAGGGCGTAGTTAAGTCGTTTAGCAATATAAAGGGGTACGGTTCCGAATCAAGCCGCGAATTTCTGCCGGCAAGGTTGGTCTTCCCGGACGCCGTCGTGACTTCCGCGTCCAGTACCAAGCGAAGGCTCTACGGAAGGGTATTTTTCCTTCAATACTCGCTCCAAGCCGTCCAACGCACGGTTAGCGAGCGCTGGGGAAATGATTCCCCCCTGGGGCGTTCCTTCCGTTGTTTCGTGGAGAACGTGTTTATCCATATACCCGGCTTTCAGCCACTTTTGGAGGATGGCTCGATCCATAACTACGTGAGCCATGAGCCAGTCGTGGGAAATTTTATCGAAACAGCTCTTGATATCACCTTCTAGAATCCACTGCGTGGTTGCGGTCTTCAGTGCCTTGAAGCATTGTTCGATCGCGTCCGCGCAGGACCGCCGCTGACGAAACCCGTAGGAGTTCCTGTCGGCAGTGGTTTCCAGCATGGGATCAATTGCGAGCAAGTGGATTGCTTGCATCGCTCTATCCTTCATTGTGGGGATTCCGAGCGGGCGCATAGTTTTGCCGTCCGATTTCGGGATATAGACACGTCGAAGGGGCCGAGGTTGATAGCCCCTGCGCTGGAATTCATGAGCTGCCTGTATTTTCTTCTCCGGTGTGTCCCAGATTTCTTGGTCCACACCTGGGGTTTTCTTGCCATTGTTTTCCGTCACCCGTCGAACGGCGAGAACTTTGCCGCTATACGAGTGGGTCAGCAGGCGTTGCAAGGCTTGCACTTTGCCCCACCTACCTTTCTTCGTCGCCTGCGCGATACGCACTTGGAGTCGGCGAACATTGCGGTTGATGGCATGCCAATTGATGGCGTACCATTCCGCCGCTTCGCTTGAGACCGCACCAACGGCTTGCGCTGTCGTCATCTGCGTTGTCTCATAAGCCGATTGGCCCAGCTTTCTCGCGTGAAGCACCACAGGGAAGTCTGCCCGCTTTCGCGTCCAGTGATGTTGTTGTACCAACGCAACCAGTATCTCCTTCGTTACAAAGAAGCCTTCGCTTCCTCCCTGATGTCATGTCCGCACCGCTGTCGGTCCACCTTGCGATGAACTTTCCCTTGCGGGGAGCGATACGGATTTATTCTGTTCCGTTGAAGTAACGCGATAGGTTAGGTCCGCTCTATACGCCGGCCGCGTTGTTTTGCCCATGACGGGGAAACTTGAAGCCCCCGTACCCGCAGCAAAAAGAGCCACGCAGCATGTTAGGCTCTCCTACAGTAACGACGCTTACGAGCATTCGTGTATTCTGACCTTACTATCAAGCCTAGCCCCTCTCCACCTCATGCTGGCAGATGCACCGTCGCCTCACGGTCCCGCTGCCAACCTTTCGGTTGTGGGATACATTGTCCGAGGGCTTCAGACGGATTGTTGCCTCCCCGCCTTACCTCGTAGGCTACATGCGATGAGACGCACGGTCTGATCACACACCTCCTTGTCAGACAATCATTTCAACAGCTTACAGATCGCACTCAAGTCGTTGTATCAAAAGCGACCGCCGCAGATTCTGACGAGGCTACCAACTTCTCTTTCTGCGGTCGCTTCTGATACAACACTAGGACTTCTGGACAACGTCGTCGGAGGCCGCCTGAAAGCTGAGAACATAACTTCCGGTCTGCCAGCTTGCGTTGTCCGGTTCGAGAGCGGTGTCTATTTGTTCAGGCTGGCAGTCCAATCCATCACTACGGACATTGGCGTCAATGCCGATTTCAGCTGCGTGTTGATCAAAAACCGCTGACCGTCTTTGCTTACATCATAGGCGAACCGTTCGGAGGTAGCGACCATTTCGCGGGGATTCGCCTGGAAGAGCGCCACCGGGGATCCCGCATCGAAATTGGCGCCGGTCGTAACGGGCACGGCCATGATCTTGCCATCCGGCGCAAGATAGAACAACTCTCTCCCGTCGCTTCGCCATTTGGGCTGTTCCCCTCCCGCATTCGATACTTGCCACTTTCCATGCGCTGCGGGAAAGGAAGTTACATAAATCTCCCATCTTCCGCTTTCATTCGAAGCATAGGAGACCCATCTGCTGTCCGGTGAAAAGCGGGCCACATTAGGGGCAGAGGTCGCTTTCAGAAAAAGAGTGGCCGTGAGTCCTGGAAAGGTCACGTACCACAAGTCGGTGCCGCGCTGATAGATCAGGTATTTCCCGTCCCGCGACCAATCGGTTGGATAGCGATCGGGGCCATCCTGCGGAATTAGCTGCTCCTCTTGTGAGCCGTCCGCATTTTTCACGTACAAGTTGAATTTCTGGGCGCGGTCCGACGTAAACACCAGCTTGGTCGCGTCAGGACTCCAAAGAGGCGTGGAATCGATGGCGGGATCGAACGTCAGTCGCTTGGCGCTCTCGTTTTCGAGATCGTAGGTCCAGAGATCGGTATTCGTGGTGGCAGAATCCATCGTATCTGCGGCAACGAACTTCCCGTTCGGCGACAGGGAGATGTTTCCATAAACGCCCGGCTTCGTTACGACTCCCACTTGCTGCCCCTTGCGGTCAAACCAAAGCAGTTGCGACGCTCCCGTGTCGCCGGATGATCTCTGAGTGACCAGCACGTCGCTCGCGGAACTCGCGAATACGGCCCTCTGAATTCGCGGCAAGTATTCAATTTCTGTGAGAACAGGAGTGGGTTCTCCGCTCAGTTCAAGCTTCTTCGCGTCGAAGCGTTGCGCAAAAAGAGTTTGATCGCGGTAAAAGAGCAAATAACCAGGTGTGGCATAAGCGGCGTTGGCTCTCGCTTCTGTAATCAGGCGCTTCTCGCTCGAATTCAGAGCGCCCACATAAATGGAAGAGAGAGTCTTCCGGCCAGAAAGGTCCATAGCCAAATATAGAAAGTGATTTCCGTCAGGCAGAAAAGCAGGCCAGCGGTGGCTGTCTTCTGCGTGTTCCCTATCTGGAAACGTGATCTGTGTTGCCGTACCTCCGGAAGCGGCGATTCGATACAAGCCAAATCCCAACTGTCCGCTCGGAGTAAACACGATGACTCCGTCTTTGTTCCACGCGCCACCGCGGCCGGTCGGGGCGTCGCAGAGGGTTTGCGCCGGCCCACCTGATAGATCCAGCCTCTTTAATTTTCCGTCCGCAAAGAATCCAAGTGACTTGCCATCGGGAGACCAGAACGGAAAATTGGCTCCCTCAGTGTTGGGAATTGACTTCGCCTGCGGAGCGCCGGGCTCGTAGATCCATAAAAGGTTTTTTCGCTCGGAATCCCGGCCAACAACGGCGACAGTGTGTCCATTGGGCGAGACTGCCACGTCTCGAGCCGAGAACGCGAGCGGTGCAGAAAAATATGCGGTCTGTTTAGTGGGGCGGCCGGTGCGCCACAGGATCACGGATGCGATCAGGAGGAGTG
>DATBYA010000018.1:0-22606 GCA_036514015.1 Candidatus Sulfotelmatobacter sp. | reverse complement strand
CGATGGCCTCGATGCACAGACGCTCATCAAGAATGCGGACACTGCCATGTATCAAGCCAAAGAAAACGGATGCCACAGCTATCAGTTTTTCAAGCCCGCTATGAATGTCCGGGCGGTGGAACGGCAATCGATCGAGGAGGGCTTGCGACGGGCCCTCGATCGGCAGGAGTTCGCGCTGCACTACCAGCCGAAGATCGATTTGATGACAGGGGTAATTACCGGTGCAGAAGCGCTGATACGATGGACGCACCCCATTCGCGGAGCAGTTTCTCCTGCAAATTTTATTCCCGTCGCGGAAGACTGCGGCCTGATTTTGCCCATCGGCAAATGGGTTCTGCGTGAAGCGTGCAAGCAGGCCCAGGCTTGGATTGTAGCGGGCCTGCCGCTGGGAAATATAGCTGTAAATATCTCTGCGATAGAGTTCCGTGACGATAGTTTCTTGGACAGCGTGTTTGCCATTCTCGCTGAGACCGGTTTGGACCCGAGTTTTTTGGAGCTGGAACTGACCGAAAGCGCGCTCATGAAGCGTGCTGATTTTACTGCGTCCGTGCTGCAATCGCTGCGAGCGAGGGGGATACGGCTAGCCGTGGACGATTTCGGAACGGGTTACTCCAGTCTGAGCTATCTGACAAAGTTTCCGCTCGATGGGCTCAAGATTGACCAATCGTTCGTCCGTCAAATTTCTCTTGGACCAGGAGACACAAGTATCGTGGCAGCCGTGATCAACATGGCCCGCAGCTTGAAGCTCAGAGTGATCGCGGAGGGAGTGGAAAGCCAACAAGAATTTGCATTTCTTAGGGCTCAGCACTGTGATGAAGCGCAGGGCTACTATTTCAGTCGCCCAGTACCTGCGGAAGATTTCGCCGCCCTGCTCAGGACTGGAATTCACGAACAAGCTATTTTTCTGTCACCTTTCAGCGCTTAGCGTTTTAATCTCGACAATTGTATTCCCATCGGGGGATCAAGACCTTCTGTATTCTAGATTCTAACGGAAGTGCGAACGGCCCCGCGATTGCAGCATGGTCATCGATATGGAACCGCCTGGGCGCTGCGCTGGAAATTCAGGTGTCGGAGGCTGCGTGGTGACGAAGAAACGTCTACTTTTCGTTGATGACGACGAGGATTTCTGCGAGATTTTCCAACAGGGACTGGTAAAGCGAGGATTTGATGTGACGCTGGCCCGTTCCGTAAACGAAGCGCTCAGGCTCATTTCCGTCGCGAAATTTGAAGTCTTGTTGTGCGGCTTGCACCTCCCGGATGCAGGAGATGGACTTACCGTCGTCAGCGCAATGCGTCACGCGAATCCCAACTCCGTAACCTTGGTCCTTACCGGCTATCCCGCCCTCCAGGAAGCGACGAATTCGATTCTTCGCCAGGCGAATGAAGTCCTATTGAAGCCGATTGGCCTGGATGAGGTCGTTGAAATTATCGAGAAAAAACTCTTAAATCCGTCCGTTCGGTTCCAGTCGGTCAAACAGCGCGTTGCAGTCATTCTGGAACGCGACCGGGAGGCAACGATTCTGGACTGGTTATCAAAAGTCGAACGCGATCCGGAATTAAATGTAATCGCACTGAGTCCCAAAGCTCGCACCGGTCACCTACCGCTCATTCTAGGCGATCTGGTTCTTCGTCTTTGCGCAGGCCCCCACCCCAAAGCTTTAGTTTCTCGTTCTGCGAGAGATCACGGAGTTCTGCGGCGCGAGCAAGGCTATACGCTCGCCATGGTCGTCGAAGAGTCGCGCATCTTACAAGTGTGTCTGTTTAACACACTGCAAAATAATCTAGGATACGTCGATTTTGATAACGTGCTGCTGGACGTCATGACCATCGCCGATGAAGTTGATTCCCAATTGAAACAAGCGGTTCTGGGATTCTTGAATGCACCTGAACCTGTTGTTGAGAGTCTGCCCGCGTGACCTCGCAAAAATCAATGGCAGGGATATCTCGCCCGTAGCGGACACCCTGGCCTCACTCCGATCTCCCATCCGATAAGAAACGTCGGCCCCACCGCTCGGTGCAGACCTTTTAGTCCATGGATACGACCGTACTTCCGCCCGAGAATCGATTGGTCAGGCTTTAGTCACGGGGTAGGGTTCTGTTTGAATCAGCACTAGCGAACCATTTTAGCTTTTAAGGCCACTGTAGCCTTTCAGCAAGCGTTCCGTAGACCCATTGAGGCCACTCGACTGAATGGGAGCTACAACACGTCACGAGCAAGTTTTGCGCTTCCGAATCCTTGTTGCTTGCTTTAAGAAGCGCCTCCAGATGGCGACCGCTCGGGAAATTCAAGTCGGTCGACGTTTGGCCGATATCACGTCCTAGAACCGCTTGAGCCATCTTGGAGGTGATCGGTGAGACAAATTATCCTTATTGTGTGCATGCTCGGTTTTGGCATACCCGCAGTTGCTCAGTCCGCGCCCCCACTGGGTTCGGCTCAGACCTTCGTAGTTCTTGGTGCTTCCACCGTGACAAGTACCGGGCCGACTGTCATCGTCGGGAATCTGGGAGTAAGCCCAGGAACGGCGGTGACCGGTTTTCCTCCGGGGACAATCTCGGGAGGCGCGATCCATCCAGACGATCCGGCTGCGACAAGCGCTCAAGCGGATGCGCATACCGCATACGGCGACCTCCTCGCCGAATCCTGCGGCACCAATCTCAGCGGTCTGACCTTGGGCACGAGCGTTGGGGCTACAACTCTGGCGCCAGGGGTTTATTGCTTTGCGTCTTCGGCCCAGCTAACCGGGACCCTCACCCTCAGCGGAGCCGGGCCTTACATCTTTCAGATTGGTAGCACGCTGATCACCGCAACAAATTCCGCCGTCGCTCTAACGAACGGCGCCACAGCGGCCAATGTCTTTTGGCAGGTTGGCAGCTCCGCTACCCTCGGAGTCGATAGCGTGGTCGCCGGCACCGTGCTGGCCGCCGTCAGCATCACCGTTGAAACCGGAACCAACGTCGAGGGTCGAGTTATTGCTCTGCTTGGTGCAGTGACTCTCGACACTAACGCCATGGCCGTGGCGCAAAATCGTCAGTTCTTACTGGAATCGGATTCGACAGAGCCGAGCGCGGGCTTTGCCATAAATTCAGATCCCAACGCGACTTTGCTATGCACCCTGAGTTTTCCGTGCGCGCAACAGCTCAGTCTTATTTTCAACACCGTAAATCAACAGCCCGCGTCCTTGGGTAATCCCAACGTGCTCTGGGCGACGAACTCAATAGACGACCCTGACGAATTGCTCGCATTAACCGTATCTAATTTGTGTAGCAGCACGAACTCAGAGATAACGGTGTCCAACGAAGACGGCTCGCATTACCTGTTCTCCGGGACCGGCATCGCCAATCCGTGCTTGAGTTCTCCGGCAAGCCCTACTGCGGGCTCTTATACTCTCTCAACCGGCGAAGTAGGCCTCTACACGATCTACGTCTTTCCCAATCCCAGCGGAACCTACACCGGAACTTTCAATGACACCGGGAGTAGCGGAAAAAATCATCACAATGTTTCGAACAACGGCGCAGACACGCTTTCGCTGAGTGTGAACGCAGACTCTTCGGTAACGGCAACGCTCGTAGTCAGTGCCGGTGAGATATGTCCGGCGCAAACCTCCGCGCTTGCGTTCTCTTCCACAAGCCCGCAGGCCATAAATAATGGTGTTGACCCTGAGAACGGTATTTCCAGCGTGAGCGTTGGAGATGCAGTCCTTCTTAGCCTGGCGGACGGGAATGGCAACCTGGTTTTGCTGGTGATGACCGATCAAGACGCCAATGCGGTCGAACTGCCACTGGGAAGTCTCTATGTGACGGGATTCTCGCCCAGCGGAATTTGTGCCGGAACATATTTCTACGACCAGCCGTTCACCCGACGCGGAGCTACGGGAGGGCCTCGACCTGTTCACCATCACCGGCGCCATTACCTGGGAAGGCGGTTGCGCGAATTCGAAAATAGAATCCGGGACCGGGAGATGTCATCGACAGTAATGGCCCAAACGACAGAACACATGAATTAGGCACTGATCGTCTTCGACCA
This sequence comes from Candidatus Sulfotelmatobacter sp., assembly GCA_036514015.1. Classification (GTDB taxonomy): domain Bacteria; phylum Acidobacteriota; class Terriglobia; order Terriglobales; family Acidobacteriaceae; genus Sulfotelmatobacter. Next base: position 18,582 of record DATBYA010000018.1, on the reverse strand, counting down.
AACTCAGCGCGAGAAGCTTGTAATCGGAGCAAACACCCCACAGACCTACAATTTAGGTCCGTCAGGGGGTACAGGAGCAAAGAGGGAGCCCTCTGGCTGCTGCCTTTCGCTGCGTTTATGGCTTGACGGCGCGCGATATTCCATCGCAAAACGTCCCCATCGGTTGCTACACGAAGGAAAGCTCCTGCGGCCTCGTCTAAGACCACCTGGCTCGTAGTTCCCTCCATCGGTATTCCCGTCGTACGGGCCAGGCGCAGGCTCAGATAAAACCCCAACGCGCTTTCATTGGCATATTGGGTTTTGTCGTCAGTCTTGCGACACGGAATCAAGGCTCCTACGGGCAGCGATGGATTAAGGCTCGGCCTATGCCGCCGTGCAGCCCGTGCCGCATTACCTGTTTCTCCGTTGCAAAGACATTCAACGACGAGCGGGCGAAAGTAAAGGCTAAGTAGTTAGTGAATCGTTGATATCCGATTGTCCCATTACGGCCGACGCGAACGGTCAATCCGAATTAATTGGGAGATGATGTAACGTGTTTCTACGTAGATTAATCACGAGTTGTCTCGGTTCAGCGTGGTCCTACGCTTGGTTCCTTCTTCGGCAACTTGACTCTTGTCAGGCAGAAGTCGTTGAAGCTCTTTACCAGCGCCCCCAACTGGCTCAAGTCACCTCCCTTTTTGAGGTTAGAGTTCGCCATTAGTTGGTAGCTGCTCCTGACATCGGGTTCCGCCCCGGAACGAACTGGTCAAGACAGCGCGCGAAGCCAAATCGTGCATGACGAGCTGACTGTGCCGCGCGGTCCAATCGCCGAATTGCGTCTCAGGAACGAAAGTGCCAGACTACCGGCAAGGGGGTCATGATGACCAACGAACAAATCAAGGCACTGGATGCCGTGCGGGCTGCCTTTGTTGCGGCAGAAACAACCGGCCTTACCGAAGCAGAGATATGGAATGCGGCTGTGACCGGACTCAGCCGTCCTGAAGTGAAAGGCGGCCGGCCACCCAGCAACTACAATCCAATCGCCGATTGCCTGGACAAACCCAAACGCAAAGCACAACACGAGTGATGATGGCCCGGCCAGCGTCGAGGCCGCTGCGGACCACATTCGCAAGGCAGAATTAGGGAAGCGTTTCCACTACCACGCGGCGTTTTTTGTTGTTGCTGGTTGAAACGATTTCCGCTCTGCAATAACTGCTGCAACAGAAGGGATGAAAGAACAACGACGAAGCCGCCGAATTATCGCAACCGTGTCGCTTGAGATTGATTCAAACGGCGACTTGCTGCCGGCATCGACGCCAGTCATCAGCCGCAACGGCACCTTGATGCTGTCTGCCGTGAACTGGCCAGCGGGAGCCGACCTTGCGATTAGCAATCCTGGCACGGCGCTGGAAGTGCGGGGTCGAGTCGTTTGGTCGGGAACTCGAGATTCCTCGCAGTCATAGGAGCTTGGCGTCGAGCTTCACTCGGCTTCGCCTGCGTTTTGGGGTGAAAGTTATGATCTTCACGGCGAAGAAGCCCCCGGTGACCCCGCCGTCAAGATTTCAAGTATCGCAATCGCGCAATGTTTACCTTCACGGTACATAGCCACCCAACTATCTGAGATCGTCGTAATATTTCATCCATGCCACATGCAGCTAACCGCCCCCTATCGCACTCTTTTCCACCGGACCTGTCCCAACACATGCTGGCACTGCCGACTTCGGGTCCACGTTTTCGGCCTTGGTTTCTCATCGCTGTGGTCGCCGGAATCTTGCTGGGGCTTTTCGTACTTGCAGTTGGAAATCTGATATTTTGAGACTTTGTAGACCTGCCTGTAGCACTTTGCTGGCCGGTAGCCGGTCCTTCAGGCGAGGCGCGTCTGTCCATTCAATTGGTCGATTCTTTGATCGACGCCTTTGATGCGCTCCTTAGCCCACTCGATGAGCGAAACGTTGTCCGATTTGCCGATTTTTTCGCGCATGTCGCGCATCCTGCGCAGGTAGGTATCCGGGTGCATACGGAGCTGGTTGCACACTTGGCGGTCGGTCATTCCAGCGGCAAGGGCCCGCAGTACGATAGCTTCTTCGCCGGTCAAAGTAGGGTCCAGCCGGAGAGCCGAAGCGCGGTGGATACTTATTACTTTGCATTGGGGTTTCATGGGTTCACCTAGTCCGTCTTGCCGCCTGGCATCGCTTTGTAGCGAAGTTGCGCGGTATTCGTTTGCGTGCGCGCATCCGGGCCGCGCGTTCTGGTTTTCATCTCGTACAACGCCGCGTCCGCCGCGCCCAGAAGCGAATCCACGTTCCTGCCGTCTTTAGGATAGATCGCCGCGCCGATGCTGACGGACAACTTTGGCTCCCGACCGTCGTTCGCAAGACTGTCGCAAATGCGCCGGGCCACCAAGTGGGCTGGAGCGTGTCCGGTTTCAGGCAGCACCAGCGCAAATTCATCGCCGCCGAAACGCGCCGGGGTATCTACCTTGCGGCTGCAGATGCACAAGACATCGGCCAGCCGGCACAGAGCTTGACTGCCAACCAAGTGTCCGTAGCGATCGTTGATCTGTTTCAGGCCGTCGAGATCGAGAAATAGAAGAGCGAACTCACGCGCGGTGCGTTCGGAGCGCTTGATCTCACTGTCCACGGTTTCGACCAGATGGCGGTAGTTCGCGAGGCCGGTGAGGGGATCTTTGGCCGCTTGTTGGCGCAGATGATCCTCGAGCTTGCGCTGTTGCGTGACGTTCTCAACAATGATCTCGTAGCTCTCCGTCTCGCCTGCATTCTTGACCTCGCGCCCGCTCAGACGAACTTTCAGGGTAGCGCCGTCCTTCCGCTTCCAATCCGTCTCCAGGGGATCGGCGTCAGGGTGCGACGCAGAATGGTCCAGCAGCTGTGCTCGTTTTGCGGGATCACAGAGGACGTCAGCTGCCAAGTTTACTGCCAACAGTTCATCGCGGGAGGCATAACCCAGCATAGTCGTCAGCGCCGGATTGACGTCCAGGAACTTACCTTTGACGTTGCAGCGGCAAATTCCATAAGCCAGGTTTCCCACCAGAGCCCGGTAGCGTGCTTCGGAATGGCGCAGCTTTTTTTCGGTTCGATCGCGCTCTTCACGAAGATGGTTCTCGCTAAGGGCTCGACGAACGGCTACGGGAAGGTGCCCCAGGTGATCCATGCCCACGCAATCGGCGGCGCCACTACTGATAAGTTCCGCCACGGTCTCGGCCTGAATGGTAGAGATGAGGAAAATGCAGGGAATCAGCCTTTCCCGCATGCGCAGCATTTCCAGTTCGTGCGGTCCTGGCCAGTTGGGGGAGGGGTATTCGGCCAGCACCACGTCGTAGAATTTTGCCTTCAGGCGCGCGGCAAACTGCTCCGGTGTTAGCACCAGGTCTGCAGTGACCTTAAAATGCGCTTTCCTGAGCTCTTGCACACATTGCTCTACATTCGCTACATCCCCGTGAACGAAAAGGACACGCAACTGCAGCTGCCTGCTTCCGGATCCGTTCGGGACCAGTGGCAGCTCGGGTTTTGTGGCGCGATCTCTTGCAGTCGAAGGCATTGAAAGCACCCTAGTTTTGGCGGAGCTGGCGCTTCGCGAACCGCCCCTAGACCTAGCTCAGCGTCATCGACCAGGACTATATCGAAAGAAGCCAGAGGTGAATGTTCAATACGGAACAGTTTGCATCCGCTTGTTAACTTAGCAGACAGTTTCTTCTTGTAGGTTGCTGCGCGAGATCGCACGCTCGTTTCTCATCCGCCGTCACCGCGGCGGTGAACTCGGCTGCCATGGCGAACCGAGCCCGGCTGCCTGGACGTTGCCTTCGTCCACTTCGATCGCTGTATCTGGGAATGCCTCGCGTGAACAGACAGAGCTAACGCGAAGCCGCGGTGTTCGATGGGATTGAGTCTGTCGCAGGGGCCAAGGCGTAGAAACGCCGGTCGCAGTCCTCGCACCGGAATGGTCGTAGCGGTAACAGCATCAAAACTGACAATTCGAATATGCCTCTACGCTTCGAGCGATGAATGTATTTGCTCTTGCAATGCGGACACAGCACCGACACGCGCGTTCTCCTCTTAGATCCATCCTGACTCGTGACCGAAAACTACTTACGTCGAACAGCGGAACTCAATGCGGAATAGCACTTGCCCAACTGGGGCGGCTACGGCAACTCGGCTATACCCACGTCCGGATTTTGGGATGGCGAGAACGAGCACCCGACACTCAGACCTGGTTGCAAGGTTCTCTCGCCATTCGCACGCAATCCTACTCACCCTGCCCAACTGAAACTGTTCCGTATTGAACAGTCATGCAAGTTTGCGCTGTCACTCTTCACAGTAACCACCGTTCCAACCAATCACAGTGCGTCTGTCGTCGCGACACAATTGACACAGCGAATACGTAGCGAATCATACATGTGTGCTCAATTGCACAGAATTTGTTTCTCGCGCCGATTAATATCTCGCATGAATGGAGTCCCCGCCATTCGCCGTTGGGAGAAAACATATGAAGTTCAGAACAGCTGTACTGCTTGGCGGAGTAGTTTTGATGGCGGCAATTCCGGTTTGCGCCGATACCGTGTTTTACACTGCCTCCATAAAGGAGTCTTCGTTCCCTGAAAACTCCGCGCCAACAATCAATGTCTCCCATACGAAATTACTGCTCCCGGTGACCGCGGGGAGAGAAAGCTATGGCAACGAGGCGCGAAACCTCGCTTTCGAGATCACCCAACTGCAAAGTGATGCGCGTCCAGCGCATCCCACTCTGGCGATGCTTTCGACTAACGACATTCAGTCCGGCGGCGTTTTCGCCGCGAGCGGCTCAGAGATGTTCTTCATTCTTGACCCTCTCGTTCCCACCGCGTCGGAACCGAGCATTCGTTTCGGAAGTCCCGCCGAACTTGATGCCGGCGCGCCCGCTTCCTCCACCCTCGGCGCCGAAGGATTCCAGCTTGGCGTTTTTGGACGCGATCCCGATCGCGGTCGTGGCGGCGAAGGTAAAAACAAAAATCAGAGCGACCCTTCGGTTGCTGTGTCAGAACCCGGAGTGCTGCCACTGTTAATGCTCGGCTTGTTGGCCGTCGGAATCTCGGGTCTGCGACCTCGCGATTTTCCGACCTGCGCATCATCGCGCGCGGATCTCTAGATGGATTTGAGCCGCGGCCCGCAATGCTTACATCATCGGGCCGCGGAGTTTTCCCGTTCTGCTGCGTCTTGCGCACCGTAGCAAAAAAGCCCCCATGCACCATGGGCGTACTCCGTAGAACATTCTTGCCCTACCGCTGCGCGAGCCAGCAGCACTCGCTCCGTCACGCCCTCGATCTCGCGGTAATTTGTGCCATCCGGAATCACAAAATTAAGACCCAAAGTGCCGGTGTCTTGTCGATTTCGTAGTCGGCTGACGGCGCACGCCAAATCACTGATAATCCCGAGCGCTATCGCCCTCGCGCCCGGGACTCCCTCATACCCGAACTGGAAGAAGAGACCCTAGAAACAATTTACTTCACTCGGCAAAGTGCGGGGTGTATAAGACGGGGCATCCGAGCTGCCAAAATGGAAATCCCGGACAATTTGCGCAATTCGATCTCGGCCGCGTGCGGCGGCTCGAAAGGCTTTTGGTTTCTTAGGATCCATTGAGGAGAAGATGGCGGCGCCCGATCAAGACCCGGAAACCCAAGCTCAACCGCATCAACATTCATGCGGCAACCTGTTCGGATGCGGAGACGAAAAGGGCACGGGCGTGCTCCGAGAAGACATCAAAGATTCTGCCTTCACAAATCGAGCCGCTGACCATCTTCTGCACCTGGACGAGATCAACCAAGCGCAATTCGACGATTATCTCAACGCCCGCGGCCGTTCGCGACGCAGACTGTTGCGCGCGAGCAGTTTCATGGGTGCACTGGCGGCTGTCGGGCCGTGGTTCACGAAACTTGTGCGTGCTAGGGAAACGCCGGAAACGAACGCCGCCGCTCCAGACAGAAATGCGGCGGAGCAGAACAAAGAGGACGAAGGGCGCGTCCACGTGGTCGAGTCTAGCGATCAGACCGTGCGCCTAGGAGTCTATGACACGACGCTCCCCCCAATCCTCAAGATCGATTCTGGCGACACACTCAGCTTTCCCAACACGTGGTCACACTATTTGAACCAGATGCAGCCGGGAGTCCCCATCGGAACCCTGGTGAAGATCCGCGTGAGCAATCCCGGAAAAGGGCCGCACTCGATCATCGGGCCCGTCTATGTGAAAGATGCGGAACCCGGCGACGTCCTGGAGGTCCGTTACCGACGCATTCTTCCTTTCAATTGGGGAGCGGTGTTCAATAACCCCGGCTCGCTCGGAACCGGCTTGCTGCCCCAGGATTTTTCCGAAGCACAGATAAAATATTTGGACCTCGACCTTCCGAAAATGACAGCGGAGTTTGCTCGCGACATTCACGTTCCGCTCAAGCCGTTCCAGGGGACGCTCGGGGTGGCTCCGCCCGACGGCTACTTCCCTGCGTTGAGTCCAGGAGTGACCAGCTCGGTTCCCCCGGGGCCGCACGCGGGCAATACGGACTTGAGCGAGATGGCCGAGGGCTCGACGATGTTCATTCCGGTGTGGAAGCCTGGGGCGCTGATCTTCACCGGCGATTCACACGCAGTGCAGGGCGACGGCGAAATAACGATCACCGCTCTCGAGACGCGCATGCAGGAACTGAGGATCCAGGTCGTTCTCCACAAACAGAAGAAATTCGCGTGGCCCATCGCTGAAACTGCAACGCACTGGATCATCTTAGGCTTGGACAAAGACCTGAATGTGGCAATGACCCTGGCGGCGCAGAACGCCATCGAGTTCCTGGCCTCGCGCGCCAGTCTAACCAAGCTCGACGCCTATGCTTTGTGCAGTATCGCCGTAAGCTTCCGGGTAACCCAGGTGGTTGACATCGTGCGCGGCGTCCACGCCATGATCCCCAAGAGCCTCTTCGCGGCCGGGCTGCGCAAACAGATAACCGTGGTTTAGTTCATGCAGAAGGCTGACGAAGGTCCGGTGATCGTGATAAGACCATCCCGCGGGAGCAACTCGAATTTTCGGCACTGATCAAGAAGAAGTATCAGTTTATTGTAATTTTACGATCAGAGAGTGCAAGAGCATTTCCCGGTCATGCAAAATACTCATTCCGTCTGAGACAACCTGTTTCGTTCCGGGATCGACCGGGTCAGTGCTGGCCCAACTGCGAACCGTGATCCCGAACTCCACTTCCGTTCCATCGGTGTAGTGAACGCGTCTCGATTGCAGCAATCCCCAGTCCTCACTCGAGATCGAGCGCAAGTGACCAAAACATGCAAGCCATTCGGACGTTTCCAGGTACCGCGCGGGGTCATCGACAATGAGGATGACATCGATATCGGAGTCTGATCGCGCCGTACCCCTCGCGTGGGATCCGACGATCGCGACCGCAATGATGTCGGGATGTCTAGCAGCCCACGTCTTCAGAAGATTTAGAAACGGGCCAATCGTGTCGTGCATACAGAGCCGAAACTCCTCCGGTCGGGCGCATGTGGCAACGCTTTTTGCAATTACGTTAATCGTTTGCTCATCTGCCAAGCTGGGCCGGCGTTGACTGAGCTATGCCGGCGTCCTAAGATGTCGCGCAACGAGGTTCCTCCCGGATGTCGATCGAGCGTCTGGGCCATTATCGCTTGCTGCAACAGATCGGCGCTGGCGGCATGGGCGAGGTCTACCGCGCCCGCGACGAACGCCTCGACCGTGACGTTGCCATAAAAATTCTGCCTGTCAGTAATCGAAATGACATTCCGGCTCGTAGTCGCCTGTTCGACGAAGCGCGAGCCGCTTCGCAACTGAACCACGCGCACATTTGCACGATTTACGAAATCAACGAAGAAAACGGCGTCACCTTCATAGCCATGGAGTACGTTGCGGGACGCTCGCTGAACGCGATCATTCCTCCACAAGGTCTTCCGACTGAGCAGGTCATTTGCTACGGCACGCAGATCTCCGATGCTCTGGCCCACGCTCACCAGCGGCACATCGTTCATCGCGACCTGAAACCAGCCAACGTCACCGTGACTCCGGACGGTAACGCAAAGGTGCTGGACTTCGGTTTAGCAACCAGGCTCCGCACAGAAGAGATCGAGGAAGTAACGCGCTCGCAGGTGAACTTGGATAAATCGGAGCCAATTGCGGGGACGCTACCTTACATCGTGCCGGAACAACTGCTCGGCAAGGCCGCGGACGCGCGTTCTGACATCTGGTCGCTCGGCATTCTATTGTATGAGATGGCTTGCGGGCGTCGGCCGTTTTCCGGCCATTCGGGGTTTGAACTGACGTCTGCCATCCTTCGCGATCCTCCACCATCGCTGCCCGAGCACGTTCCAGCCGGACTTGCAGGTGTAATCCGGAAGTGCCTGATGAAAGATCCTGCAGCCCGTTATCAGAATGCCTCGGAAGTGCGGTCTGCATTGGAAACGCTCGATTCCACTCGAGTTTCGAGTCCGGCGGTCGCTGAGGCTCCGCAGATCGCCGGTTCGCGCGGGGCGCGGCTCACGTTGGTCGCCGTGGGTGTGGCCGCGCTGTTAGCCGTTTTATTCGCGCTGGATATCGGCGACGTGCGCGAGCGTCTCCTACACCCAGGCGCGGCTTCCGAGGTCCGTTCCCTTGCGGTGCTTCCACTTGCAAATTTATCGGGGGATGCGTCGCAAGATTTCTTTTCCGATGGCATGACTGCGGAACTCATCCGCGAGATCAGCGAGATCACGCGGCTTCGTGTGGTTTCCCGAACATCTGTAATGAACTACAAAGGAACACACACGCCGCTGCCGCAGATAGCGCGCGAGTTGAAGGTGGACGCGCTGCTGGAAGGTTCCATCACGCGATCCAAAAATCGTGTTCGGATCGCAGTGGGACTCTATGGCGGCGCTTCCGAACGTGAGTTATGGTCGGAAACCTTTGAACGCAACGTGAACGACGTTCTAGCTTTGGAAGATGAAGTGGCGCATGCAGTCGCAGTAAAGATCCGGCTGAAAATCGCGCCCTCGCCAGGAACGCCCGCGAGCATCAATACGGAGGCATATGATTCCTACCTCAAAGGCCGCTATTCACTTGATCAAGGCAGTGCGGACGATTTGAAACTCGCCTTTGTGTACTTCCGCCAACGAGTCGAAAAAGCTCCTCAATATGCTCCTCTTTACGCGGGGCTGGCGGACGCCTATGCACTCCTTCCGTTTTACACGGACACGCGTCCCAGTGAGGCGTTTCCCCAGGCGAAGGAGGCAGCGGCGAAAGCCCTCCGACTCGACCCCACACTAGCCGAGGCGCATGCTTCGATGGCGTATGTCATGAATTACTATGATTGGGATCGATCGGGCGCCGAACGGGAATTCAAGCATGCTCTTGAACTCGATCCCAACGACGCAGCCACGCATCACGCTTACGGCCGATTCCTCGCATCAATGGGACGAGTGGACGAGGCGCGAGCGGAGCTTTCTCGCGCGCAGGAACTCGATCCTCTATCGCTGCTCATCTAATCCAACGTGGGGATGATTTCCTATTTCGCCGGGCAATATGACAACGCTCTGCAGCAGCTCCAGACGGTACTTGAGCTGGATCCGAAATTCCCCGTGCCTTATTGGGGAATCGGGATGTGTTACGAACAACTGAAGAAATATCCAGAAGCTCTCGTCCAGTTCCAAAAGGGTATCGAGCTTTCCGGACGGGGCGCGAACGGTATCGCGTCACTCGCCCATGCATACGGCCTGGCGGGTCAGGACACGGAAGTGCAGAAAATTCTGGTCGAGCTGAAGGAGCGAGCAAAAACAGAATACGTCTCTTCTTACCAATTCGCAGTGATTTATCTGGGACTCGGCCAAAACGAGCGGGCGATCGCCGCCCTCGAAGATGCCTATCGCGAGCGTTCCACGCTTCTTGGATACTTAAAGATGGATCCGCGATTCGCCCCTGTCCGCTCCGACCCGCGATTCCAGAATCTGTTGAGTCGCATAAATCTCCCGAACTGATATCACCCTTGACGTACGCTCGCGGTGGCAATGCCCATGACGGCTCGATTGCGGCGTAGGCGGAAGCAATCGACTGGATGCCGTTGCATCGACCGGTTTGAGCTGGCACGAGCAATCGGGCGTTGACGATGCAAAGGTTGTCGGGCCCACGAGTGATACGGTTTCCGACGCCAACGACCGAATCCGATCGGCACCCCATGTTCCTTTGCCACCCCGCCTGGCAACGCTACCAGGTTAATTACTCCCGCCTACCCGCTTCGCTGTATGGTGTGCCACCCCCATTCGTCGATTATAGGAACTGCGAGTGTTCTCCCCATCGTAGTCCGATTTGATCTGTAGTTGTTTCCGAATCGAAAAGGAGACTCAGATGCGATTCAAAAAGTACTTGTGGTTCGCGGCCGCGACGGCGCTTTTTGCCGCTTCAGTTCTAGCTGGTCCCATCCAACAGGATCAGCAGCCGGCTCCGGACAATACCAAGGCGAATCAAGGCGATGCCAACAAAGGTGCCACGACCGCCGACCAGCAGAAGATGAATCCGGCCGATCGTGCAACAACGAAGCAGATCCGAGCCGCGCTCATGGAAGACAAAACGCTGTCCACGTACGCGCATAACATCAAGATCATCACAAGGGATGGGCATGTAACGCTAAAAGGACCCGTCCGCACTGAAGATGAAAAGTCGGCGATCGGTGACAAAGCAACGCAGGTTGCGGGTGCAGGGAATGTCACAAACCACTTGACGATCGCGCCGCCGACTCCATAGCAGCCTTGCTCTGACATCAAAATTGCAACGAACAGGAGATTCAAAATGGAAAATAAGAAAACAGCAGTGTTCGGGATTTTCACGACAGTGGCTGGCGCGGATTTAGCCACCGACAGCCTGGTGAAGTCCGGTTTTTCCGCTTCTGATATTTCCGCTCTTCTTCCCGAGAACCTCGGCCCGAAACCAATCGCGACCGAAAAAGCCACCAAGGCTCCCGAGGGTGCGACAGCGGGCGCTAGCACCGGTGCGGTTCTTGGCGGGGCACTTGGTTTGCTCGCGGGCGTCGGCATGCTCGCGATCCCTGGGCTTGGTCCTTTCATAGCGGCTGGCCCAATCATGGCGGGACTCGCCGGGCTCGGAGTTGGAGGAGCGGTTGGCGGAGTCACCGGTGCGCTCATCGGCCTGGGCATTCCCGAGTATGAAGCGAAGCGTTACGAGGGGCGCCTGCAGAAGGGCGGAATTCTCCTCTCGGTTCACTGTGACACATCGGACGAAATCAAGCGAGCCAAGCAAATCCTAAAGAACACGAATGCGGAAGACATCTCATCGACCGGTGAGTCTTCTGCAGACGTTAAGGCCGACGACCGGCAGGTCCGCCGCACAACTTCGGGCGGCAGCCGGTAGTTCCCGAGGAGGAAGTTCGATTTTGAGCTTCCTCTTCACTTTCCTTCGAGAAAAGACCGAAAAGCGACTTACTGAAAGCGAAAGGGAGGGTTTTATGAGCGGCAGAATGAAATGGGCCGGGTCGGTTTCTGTATTTGCAGTGGGGCTCGGTATCGGCGCCGCTCTGGGGCTGCTGTTCGCTCCTGCGCCCGGCGATGATACACGCGACTACATTCTGGCTAGTGCGAATGACGGTCTGGACCGGGCAGTCGCTGCTGGCCAGAAAGTGACCCGGCGTGCGAAGGCAGGTATTGCTGAAGCGAAGGGCCGAGTTCGACAGGCGAAAGAGACTGGGGAACAGGCCTACCGCGAAGCGAAGAACTCGCAGTTATAGTTTAACCAAAGCTCTCCTTTATTGTTCTGCTGGTTCTGTGATTTGCGGCTACTACGGACATTCCCGATGGGTGCGGGCGATCTTTTCCCCTCGAAGTCGGATTCCGGAAGCCGGCTTCTACTACTGACCGCAGTCAGCGCTGCTATTCCTCGAACACCTTTTCTATTTGACCGACTTTCTTTTGAACCGTCCCGACGACCTGCTCGTCTTGACCTTCGGCCTCTAAATTCGGATTCTTCGTCGCTCGTCCGAGCTTTTCTTTGACCTTACCTTTCACTTGGTGAAGTTTGCCTTTTGCCTGGTCCCTGGTGCTTTGCTTCATGGAGTCGCTCCTTTGAGAAAATCACCTAGCTTATTGGCGTTAAGCCAATCACGATCGGGTTGAGTCTAGACAAAGAGAAATTCCGGGCCCATCCCCGGGACGCTGTATATTTCGCGCCGTAACGACTGTACATCGATGGCCGAGCCGAACGTGCGGATTTCGCAGACGACTTCTGCTGATTCTCCGGGGAACCTCCGGAAAAACTCTCTTCCGCCCGCGGCACGTACTCGGTCGACCAGGAGTTAAGGCGACGGGCTCTTGATCACAAGGCAGCCGTCCCAACTCTTGCGACGCACTACGTTTGCAGCAGACCTCTTCTCGCCTGCCTGTTCATTGCTCGTTGTTTACTTCAACCGGCAAGGGCCGTCCCGGAATTCGTGACTGCAGCCGTACACCGTTCGTGATCCATCTATACAGCTTCAGCCCTATGGGTTGGGTTGTGCGGCATCGGCATAGTTAAACGATCCAAAAACTCTCCGGAGGTCTACCATGCAGCAATCAGAATTGAAAGAGCTTTACGTTGACGAACTGAAGGACATCTACAGTGCGGAAACGCAGCTAGTGAAGGCGTTGCCGAAAATGGCTAAGGCTGCCGTTTCCGCAGAATTACGCAATGGTTTTGAACGGCATTTGGAACAAACCAGAGGACATGCGACGCGTCTCGAAAAGATTTTCCAAGCTCTGGACGAAAAGCCCACCGGGAAGCATTGCAACGGCATGGAAGGGCTGAATAAGGAAGGCGGCGAAGCAGCGGAAGAAGACTATGAAGGTGACGCGAAGGACGCGGCTTTGATCGGCGCAGCGCAGCGAGTGGAGCACTATGAAATCGCGGCGTATGGCACGGTGCGGGCCATGGCAGAGAAACTCGGCGAAGACGCGGCGGCGAAGCTTCTGAGCCAGACTCTGCAGGAAGAGAAAGACACCGATGTAAAGCTGTCCGATCTAGCGGACAAGATGACAATTGAAGACAGCAGTGACCAAGAGGCAGAAAACCCGAAGACGCGATCGTCCAAGGGCAGAGCCGCGAAGGCATGACAACTCTGCCGCAGAGGCGGGTTATTTCGCGACCACTGCGGCAGAGTTATTTTCCTGCTATCACGAGCTGAATGGAAAATTTGCGGAGAAGCGCAGGCCGGAGCTCCACTCGGTGAGTCGGGTGGTTCGATGCGCCATCCAAAATCAGATCATTAAGGGGTAGCCCTCATATTCAGAATCGTGCGGACGCATGGTGCTGAGACACGGGTCAGCTCTCGGTTCCGCCACTCGGTCGTATTTTCGACTAGAGCAGTTTAGGTTTCTGAAAGAATTCTCAGACAAGGATAATTGAACCATGAAGCGTGAAAAACCGATTAAGGCACAAGTACGGCAGACCGAGCCCAAGCAGGTTAAGGCAGACGGCGGCGAAACCCACCAGCAAGCGCCGCTCTCTCAAACCCCACTGACAACCAATCAGGGACTCCCTATTTCTGACAATCAGAACTCACTGCGTGCGGGCGAGCGAGGTCCAACACTTCTTGAAGACTTCATTCTCCGCGAGAAGATCACACACTTCGATCACGAGCGCACACCGGAACGCATCGTTCATGCTCGCGGGGCTGGCGCTCACGGATATTTTCAGCCGTACCACTCAATGAAAAAGTTCACCAAGGCGGCATTCCTTGCCGATCCGTCGGTTAAAACTCCTGTTTTCGTCAGGTTTTCCACCGTTGCAGGCGAGCGCGGATCGACCGACTTGGCACGCGACGTAAGAGGGTTCGCGGTTAAGTTCTATACATCGGAGGGTAACTTCGACCTGGTGGGTAACAATATTCCCGTGTTTTTTATCCAAGATGCCATGAAGTTCCCGGACTTGATTCATTCCGTGAAGATCGAACCCGACCGCGGATTTCCTCAGGCTGCTTCCGCGCACGACACGTTTTGGGATTTCATTTCTCTGATGCCCGAGTCCATGCACATGATCATGTGGGTCATGTCCGACCGAGCTATACCGCGATCGTTCCGAATGATGGAAGGATTTGGCGTTCACACATTCCGGTTGGTAAACGAGGCTGGAAAAACTCATTTCGTTAAGTTCCACTGGCGACCCGTATTGGGGACGAGTTCGGTATTGTGGGATGAAGCTGTAAAGATCAGCGGAGCGGATCCGGACTTCCACCGTCGCGATTTGTGGGAAGCGATCGCCTCGGGTGATTTTCCAGAGTTCGAGCTTGGTCTGCAAATCTTTGACGAAGAAACAGCCGCGCGCTTCCCTTTTGACGTTCTCGACGCCACAAAGCTGATTCCTGAAGAATTTGTGCCGCTGCAAATGGTCGGTAAGATGATCTTGGATCGCAACCCGGACAACTTCTTCGCAGAGACAGAGCAAGTCGCGTTCTGCCCGAGCCATCTTGTCCCAGGGCTCGATTTCTCGGAAGATCCGTTGCTACAGGGCCGGCTGTTTTCGTACCTCGACACGCAATTGAGCAGACTGGGCGGCCCCAACTTTCATCAGATCCCCGTGAACGCACCGAAATGTCCATTCCACAATCTGCAACGCGACGGAATTCATCAAGTGAGTGCTCAGGCCGGACGTGTCGCCTACGAGCCAAATTCTCTGTCAGCCGACGCTCCTCGGGAGTCAATGGAGCGTGGATTTACTACATCCACGAGATCTGTCGAAGGTAATGCCGTTCGTGTCCGGTCGGAGTCTTTTTCCGACCACTATTCTCAGGCTCGGCTCTTTTACAGATCCATTACACCTCCAGAGCAAAAACATCTCGCGAATGCACTGACGTTTGAACTGGGCAAATTGGAAACCGTGGCCATTCGCCTGCGGATGCTCGGTCATCTCTCGCTGATTGACAGAGGCCTAGCAGACAAAGTGAGTGCTGCGCTGGGCGCCGACGGACAGGGCGATCAAGTCACGGCAGCCAAAAACCCCGTGGACCTTGAGCCCAGTCCCGCTCTGCGCCTATATGGAAAGTTCAAGCCGACCCTGAAAGGCCGGAAAGTGGGACTACTGCTCGGGGCCGGGTTTGATGACAAATTTAAGAAGGAATTGGTATCCGCCATTAAGGACGAAGGCGCCAAAGTGGCCGTCCTCGCAAGCAAAATTCAAGGCGAGTTCGATTCCGATAAGCGGTTGCACCGTGCGGACATGGCTCTGCGTGCGTCACCGTCCGTTTTATTTGATGCCGTCGTTGCATTGTCCGGGCCGGAAGGCGACAAGAAACTCGCTGGCGATCCGAATGCGGTTAGCTTCTTGACGGATGCAAAACGACACTGTAAAGCCGTGGGGCTTTCGGGCATTCCTTCGCTGGCGAAGGAATCGGGAGTCGAGGAAGAACCTGGCGTGATCTATATCACGGGAAAAACGGGGGTGAAGGATTTTATTTCGGCAAGCCGCATCGGTCGGTTCTGGGAGCGGGAAACCGAATAACAACAGATTCAGTGAAAGCGAGGGTGAGGCAAGAGATTCCGCGCCTCACTACGCCGCTGTAGCTGTTCTCGACCCTCTCTGAAAGCAGAGCGTATATTTCATAGCGTATTGCGAGCAACAAACGACTTCCTATCGTCTGCACCCACCCATGCTGGACGAATTCGGGCTTTCGTCTGCGCTTGGACCTGGAGGGACTCAAGAATCGCAGCGCACTTAGTATCGAGCTGAATATTCCTGCCTTTCGATTCGGGCACGAGAGGATCAGGGGGATTTTCACTCGATTCAGTAAGTTTTTCTTGGCTGACATTTGTAAGTGGCGCCGTATAGGCATCTTCCGCTTTTCCAAAGCGTTGCGCGATCGACTGGAATGCAACAAGCAGCGCCTCTACTATGACTTAGCGAAGTTCCCCAATCCTTGGAAAGGCGCCTCCCGGGTGGTCTCTCCAGTCTGTAAAGTCCTTTAGGTTTGTCCTCGAGCAGAACTTTTTCGCGCTGCCCGGGTTTTGTTCAACATACCCAGCCTTTAGAAGATCAGCCGAATGCCCGGCTCGGAAGATAGCCACGCCAGAACAGGAATTCATGACGAAGAAAGCGGCCCCGGTGCCTGCAGCGACCGGTGTCCGAATGACGGGACTCAGTACTGGACTTCTGCCTTCGACGCCGCAACCTAGTGACCGCGGCTTTCGGGGGACCTCGGCGACTAGCCCGCCGAGACCGAAGATTCAGTGTGAAGCCCAGGAGGGGAAATGGGAATGCGATCTGCTCAACAGCAATTGACCAAGGTCCCCGAAACGCTTTCCGGGGAACGACGACTGCACGTTCGCCGCAGTTCCTCGGCACTCACCTGTGTGACTGTCGCCGAACATGGCGTCGGAATCCTCGCCAACATTTCTGAAACAGGAATGGGACTGATTTTCGCCGAGCCACTATTCGAGAACTGCTTGCCTTACCTCTGCATCCGCCTCCCGCAGTTGTATGGCGCCGTCGAGACACGCGCTGAGATTGTGTGGATAACCGAATCGACAAGGGAAGTGGGTGTACGGTTTGTGGATCTGCCGGAAGAGGTTGGAGAACAGATCAGAATGTGGGTTTCTCGCGCGTGGGGAGATTGCAAATCCCAAGAGAGGAAAGAACTCCGCAACGTCGAGGATCACTTATCAGCGGCATCGACTGCTGCTGCGGCGACGCGCGCTCAACCAGCTTCCGGCGAATCCGTTCCCCCATCTTGGCAGCTGATGTTTCCATCGGAAACCGGCGCGAACGACTCTCTTGAAATCTCGGCATCGAACACAACTTCGCTGCACGAACCCGTTGAGGTAGTCGCAGCAGTTTTATCAACCGCCGGGCTTGAGCCGGAGTTCGTTCCCGCGCTCGCAACGGAAAGCGAATTAGCGCCGGGAGCAGGGCCGGATCGGAACATCGGCGACACGTTTGGGCAATCGGATTCGCGAACCCCCGCGCAAGCGCTACGGACTGCCCCGCCGATGCTTCGCGCGAGCGTCGATTATAGCGCTCAGGCGAGGTTCCGAACGGAATCAGGGGTTCTTGAGAGTGCAACTCGCGTGGCGAGAATGTGGCCGGTCGCGCCGCTGGCTAGTCTGCTGATCATAACCTGCTTCGTGCTGGGATTCGCGGCCGCCCCTAAATTTTGGCCTAACTGGTCGAAAGCGCAAGACGCGCGCCAGATGATTCTCGAGAAGTTGAGCAGATATGAGAGCTCGACAAAGAATGGCCGCCTGAGCGATCAAACCGTCGCGAAAGCAGCAGCTCCGAGCCTGAGCGCCTCGGCGAGCAGCCAAAGTGCTGTTCCGGACTCCCCCGCATCAACGGCTAGCGAGAACACGCTGGAATACAGTACACCGTCTGAAAACGACCGCGGCGACAACCCGGCGTCACAACTTGCAGGGAGGATCAGCAAAGGCTCCCCAGGGACTGGAACCCCCGACCTAGCAGCCCGCTCCGCGCTAGAGCCCGCTGTTCCTGAGGACAGGCTGAACTCCGGACCCGACGCACCAGCCGCGTCTCCCGAGGCAGCTCGTAGCACTCGCATGCCTAAAGCTACGACGCGCGATTCAAGACCTATAACTTCTGGGGCCCGCGACACAGCGCCGGAGATCCACGCCGAAACGTCACCTTCAATCACTGGCACCAATGCAGAGGTGAGTCCCGCTGAAAATTCCGCCGCGAACGCAACTGCACCAGCCAAAGCGGACGCGCCAACTGGATTACCGGATGCGTCGCTAGACCAAAGTGCGGTGCCGGCGAAGGGCTCATTGACAGAACCATTTGGTCGAAGCGACCCTCCGTCGGCGAAAAGCAGCGTCCCCTCGACATCCGTGACACCTCCTGTTCACGCTCCCGAACTCGCGCTGCGTCCGGCGAATCCGCCGCCGTCCTTTTTCCTCGTCGTTCCGCCAGGCGCCGGCAATTCGCCGCGGTTACTGGAATTGCCGTCCGAAACCGTAATCGATACAGCTAGCGTTGTGATCCACTCGAGTCAATTTGTTTTCGTGCCGGCGGAGCCAGGTCCAGAATCGAGCCACAAGCCAAAGAAGGTCCAAATTGGCGAGCGAATTTCCAAAGTCGCTCCCGCTTATCCTGCTCAAGCCGCGCAAGGGATGAGGGGCAACGTGCACCTGCGCGCGATCATTGGTAAGGACGGGACGGTTGAGAGCGTAAGAACAATTGACGGGCCTGCGATTCTGATTCCCGCGGCGATTGACGCCATTCGCCAGTGGCGATACGGGCCGACGCTGCTCGACCAGCAACCTATAGAAATGCAGGAGGAGTTCACCATCGAATTTCGGCCGCTTCGTTGACTTGCGGCCGTCGGCTAACCGGAGATTTGAAGGAGCGCTCCTACTCTCGACGCAGTTCGTCACGCCTATCCGATTTTGCAATTCTTTTCTTCATGATGTTTTTTCGCGCTTCGTCGTTTTTGGAACTCCTACCTGCTGTGGCGTTACGCGAAGTCCAACTCTACTTCGTCTATGTAGCACCAGCCCCAGGTCTCGTTTGGCTCGATTGATTTCATGATGGGGTGTTTGGTGGAATGAAAATGCTTGGTGGCATGTTTATTTTTGGATGAATCGCAGC
>DATBYA010000017.1:0-20778 GCA_036514015.1 Candidatus Sulfotelmatobacter sp. | reverse complement strand
TAGGAACGTTTCAGTTGTGCGATGGCGCGGAAAGTGTCGAGCAATTCCCGGGTTTCCGGCGACCGGGCGTCGCCCTTGAGCTTGGTTCCCAGTTCTTTGAGGGCGTGAGCGTGCACCCGGGCATGCTGGCGGATATCGAGTGTGTGTAGGTGAAAGCCGAATGTACGGACCTTCCGCAACAGGGAATCAAGGTAGGTTCGTGCCAGCCGTTCTCCGCGGTTGGAGTGGAGACTGTCTTGCACCAGAAGCAGATCATCCTCAAACTCCTGGGCGTTGTGGTAGGCCGCGGGAGCGCCGACCGTCTGGCGGCTTTGCTGAAGTTTGTGAAACATGTAGGAGAGGAAGCGGCGATAACTTTCTGTGGTGTTGTGTGGCCCCCAGGCCAGGTGCACACCGGCGATGGTGCGTTCGTACTGTTGCAAGCGCGAAAGCAATTCTTTCGAAACACTGATTTGCCGGCGGGAGGAGCTGAGCTGGTCGCTGAGCGCCTCAACCTGATTGAGATATTCGCGGAGAATTAAGGTGCGCGCCATTTCGAGAGCGCCACGAATATAACCTGGTTTGACCAGCGGGTTGCCGTCGCGGTCTCCGCCAATCCAGGAGCCGAATTGCACGAGGTTGGGCAACATGTTTTCGTCGAGCTCGAGCCCGTAGACGTCACGAAAAGATCCCACGACCTCGGCATAAATCTTGGAAAGCGCCTCGAATAACGAAAGGCGGAAGTAACGCAGACCCATGCGGATTTCATCGTCCACGGTGGGTTTCGCCAGGCGCACTTCGTCGGTCTGCCAGAGCGAGGTGACTTCCGCTCGGATGTTGTTTTCGCAATCTACGGCTTCTTCGTCCGTGAGCGGAAGACGGTCGAGGCGTTCCAGTTGTTGCGCGATACGGCGCCGCTTCAGCAGAACGGTCTGCCGCGCGACCTCGGTGGGATGCGCCGTGAAGACGGGAGTGATCGTGATCCGGCTGAGCGCTGCGGCAGCAGTCTCCGCCGAGAGCCCAACTTCCTTCATGCGCAGCAACGTCCCGCGAAAGGAGCCGGAGAGCGGAGGATGTTCCCGGTCCAATTTGCCGGCGCGGCGACGACGCTTGCGGTGGTTGGTCTCGGCGAGATTGGTGAGTTCGAAGTAAGTCGCGAAGGCCTTGGTGACGTGGTGAGCGCGGGACAAGTCCATCCCGGAAACAATCGCCTGGGCTTTGAGCATGAGCGCAGGCGCAGAGGCTTGTTCCGGACTGCGACGCACAGTTTTGCGATGCTCAATCAGCAATCGCCGCAACTCTTCCACCGCTTCGAGCAAATCTTGACCGGACTGCTCCACCAGCACTTGTCCGAGGATTGCGCCGAGCGAGCGCACGTCGCGCCGGAGCGGATTATCTTTTCCCGATTCGTCGGACCGCGCGGCGAGTTCGGCCAGGCGCGCCTGCTGATCATCGGCTTTCCACAGCGGTTTGGGCTTGGGCTTGTTCAAAGCCATCGAAGGAGGACGCTAGACAGAATAAACGACGCGGCAGGAGCGTGGGATGAAAAGAGTGAATCACGCCGAATCGTTTTGTGGCGCTCGATGAGTCGAATGGCTACTTATCTTTCGGCACCTCGAAGCGGTAGCCGATGCCGCGCAGGGTCTTCAGATATTGGGGATGGCGGGGATCGTGTTCAATCTTTTCGCGAAGACGGCGGATATAGACGTCGATGGATCGCGGGGTGACGAAGGGAGTCTCTTTCCACACCGCATCGAGTAGTTGATCGCGCGTCAGGACGCGGCCGCGATGCGTAGCCAAATATTCCAGCAGGCGGAATTCGCGCACCGTGGTGAGGACGTTGCGACCTTGCACTTGCACCGTCATGGAAGAGACATCAATTTCGAGATCGCCGAGCCTCAGCACTTCGCTGGGCGCAGAGTCCTGGCCCAATCCGCGCAGAACGCTGCGAATGCGGGCCACCAGTTCCCGCGGACTGAACGGCTTGGTAATGTAATCGTCGCCCCCGAGTTCCAGTCCCTTGACGCGGTCGGCCTCCGCAGTCTTGGCGGTCAGAAAGATGACGGGAGTCGCTGCGAGGGCTGGGGTCTGGCGAATGTGGCGGCAGAGTTCGAAGCCATCGGTTCCCGGCAACATTACATCGAGGAGAAACAAGGCCGGCATTTCGCGGAGTGCGTCGGAGAGGACAGCCGCTCCGCTGCTGAAGCTTTGCACAGAGAACCCGCTCGCCCGAAGATTGTGTGTGATGAGGCGGGCGATATCAGCGTCATCCTCAACCACGAAAATGAGCGAGCGAGGCGCGCCGGAGACACCGGCGGCAAGGGTCCGCTCGTAAGAGTCCAAGGGGAGGTGCATTTTTCAAGGGGACCACGCGGGAAGCCCTCGTAACTTCCGGCATACAGACCCTCACCAAACTGTAGGGCGGAAATATTGCGCGAATGTTTAGAGAGTGTTAAAGGATGATGAATTTCGAGAAGAAGTTCTCAGTTCTCAGTGAATGCAGACGGTTTTCGCAACCATTCCCCGCATTGAGGGTCTTGGAAGTTGCCTCCTGCTTGACATTGGTGCACGACTGGCTCTTGCCTTTTCGGAGAACTGAGAGCTCGAGAACGGAAATGAGAACCGGCTCCTAGTTCGCCGCTTTCTTTTTGGGAACATGCCGCAGACTTCGGCCTTCGATCAGGTTGTAGAGATCTTCCGCGAGGTTTGTGGTGTGGTCTCCGGCGCGCTCCAGTGCCTGAGCCATGAGCAGCACATCGAAACCGGTCGTGTCGCCCTGCACCACGGTTTCTGCGAGATGCTTCTGAAACAGCGCGTGACAGGTGCGATCGATTTCTTTATCCATCTGCAACACTTTGCGGGCGCACTCCAGATCAAGCGTGGAGAAACCTGTGTGAATCAGGTCGAGCATGTCGCGCAGCACCGAGGACATTTCCACTAGCTGACGCACATCGGATGCGGCCATCTTCGTCGGTCTGGCCTGCGCGCGCAAGGCCACGCTCATCACCAGATCGCCAATGCGCTCCAAATCGGTGGTGGACTTGAGGCTGGAAAGCAGCTGGCGGGCCCGCGCTTCATTGACGCGTGTGATGGCCGCGGGCAGGCGTTCGTCAATCTGGCGTTCGATCTGGTCGAGCTCTTTTTCGCAATCCTTGATGGCAAGAAAAGCCATGCGGGAAGAATGAGTGAGCAGGTCGCGCACGTTGAATGCGGCATCGCGAGCGATCAGGCAGGCTTTCAGGGAGAGGCGAGTCAGGTCGTCCGGTCCGCGCAGTCTCGGCTCCGCCGGGGACTTGGCTGGACGGGAGCTCAACTCCGTCTCATCGGCTTCGACATTTCGCGACGTTGGCGCTTTCCTGGACATGGGAAAACCAGAAAGACGTGCTGTGACGACGCCGTAGCTTGAGCGTCACTCCAGCAAGCAGTCTAGCTCTGAAATGTGAAAGGATGGTTACAACTTGCTTCGGGGAGTACCACCAATTACATTGAAGCCGCAGGAACATGCACCTGGAGGGTAGTTTCGTGAATCTTGCTGACTATCTGCGCCGCCAGTTCGCTTACGATGAATGGGCGAACCGCGAAGTGCTCAATGCAATACGAGCCGCCGGTGACGCCAACCCACGATCGCTGCAACTGATGTCCCATATTCTTGCCGCCGAACTGGTTTGGCTGGAGCGGCTGAAAGGGCAACCGCAGAGTGTGCCCGTGTGGCCTCAGCCCGATCTGGCGCAATGTGAAGCGCAGGCAGCTAAACTGGGCGGGCAGTGGCTCGAGTTTCTCGATCTCATCACGGCGGGGGACGTCTCGCAGTCAATCTCTTACCGCAACAGCAAGGGGGAGGAGTGGACGAACACGATTGTAGATGTTTTGACACATGTCGTGATGCATTCTGCGTATCATCGCGGACAGATTGCCACTCATATGCGCGCCACCGGGCGGACGCCTGCCTATACTGACTTCATTCACGGTGTGCGCCAGGGGCTGATAGAGTAAAGCACCCGGAAACGTCGGGTTTCCCATTCCAGTATTCCCAGAGCCTTTGACTGCGAAGGACGCCAAGGGATGCCGCAGAGCAGTGCGAGGACGGAATCGAGGTTCGCTGCGAGCTTTACTGTGCGGAGCGAACTCTGTGGTTAAGCTTTTGCCCTGGTCCCCCGCGAGGACGTAATATTTCAGCAATGAAAAAGCTGCCCGCCTTCTTTCTCCTTCTTGTTATTGTTCTTCCGGTGCTGGCCGCCGTTTTCCTGTCGGCGGACGAACAACCGAAGGTTCCACCCATGCCCGGCGCGGTGTCCAGCAACGCGGTCGCGTCGCTTAGGAATGGGATTGAAGTCTATTCGGTGATGGGAGTCGGTCCCAGGAAAACCTGGGACGACATCACCAACAAGATGTATATCCTGCGGCTCTCGTCGAAGAAGTGGATCGAAGGCCACGCGGTGCCCGGAGTTGCCGGGCGCCTGGGTGCGTCCGCCCTGGGCGTCAGGGGGCAGGTTTTTGTTTTCGGGGGATATGTGGTGGACGGGCAGGGAAATGAAATCACGGTCGGCGACGTGAACTCCTACGCGGCCGACGCCCACCGCTGGTACCGCGGCGCTGACCTCCCGGTGCCTGTAGACAGCGCGGTGATCGGCGTGAATCATGACCGCTATATTTATCTGGTCGGCGGAAGATCGAAGAATGGACCGGTCAACAACGTGCAAGTGTACGACGCGGAAAAAAATACCTGGAGCCAGGCCACGCCGTTTCCCGGAACTCCGGTTTTCGGTCATGCCGGCGGGTTGGCCGACGATGTCATCGTCTCCGTCGATGGCGCCAGGAAAAACACGGCGGCCGGAATTCCTTACATTGCGTCGGACGAGTGTTGGATGGGTAAGATCGATCGCAAAGATCCGAACAAGGTCGAATGGAGCAAGCTGCCTCCGCATCCCGGGCCCGCACGTTTCGGCATCGTGGCCGGCGGAGGCGAAAAAGATCACCGGATTATCTTCTCGGGTGGGACCACCAATCCGCACAACTTCAAGGGTCTGGATTACGACGGTAAGCCGGCCGAAATCTCGCCGGTAACGTTCTCGTTCGAACTGCATGGGAATCGATGGGACACGATTACGCGGGACACATTTGACGTGCGCACCGACAGTCGAGGAATCGTCTTCACTCCGATTGGGCCACTGATTCTCGGGGGCATGCTGAAGAATCAGGCGATCACAGCGCGAGTGTTGCCCCTCCCTAAGAAATAGCAAACTCGCCCGCGGAGAGGATATGGCGCGTCCACGTTGCATGCCGCGAGATGCTGCCCCCCTGGCCTACGGTGCGGTGCTGTGGGTAAGTGCAATATTGAGGCCGGTCGTGAAAACCACGTCGTTCTTTTTTGCGCTGCTCGGCGGGTTGGTCACGTAGATGTCGCCCAATTGGTTCTGCCAGCCGAACCACTTGCTGATCTTGGTTACGGTCCCGAAATTGAACGTCCAGCGGTACTGGCCGGTGTCCTGCAGATCGGGATAGAAATACATGTTCTCTGTAATGACTGTGCCCTTGCCGATTTTGCGAGTCCATTCCTCGCCCAGCGTGAGCGCCACAAATTTGTTAGTCACGCCGTAGGACGTATAGATCAGAGGGACACTTCCCACCACCGCCGGACCATTGGAATAAGTTTCGTGGGTGTAGTTGACGCCACCGAGGACATTCAAAATTGTCGTGTCCGACTTGATGACATGGAAGCCGAAGCCGGCGGTGTAGACTGCGCGCAAGTCGAGGAATTGCAGGGCATTGCTCATGAAATCTGCGCCCGCGAAGGCGAACAGGCGCGGCTTGAGGTTGCGGTCGTAGCGGATTCCACCCTGCTCCAGGTTGGCCACGTCGCTGGGAGTGGCCAGATTGTTCGTGGTATTGATGGAACTGGCGTAGAGCGTGATCTTGTCGTTGAGTGTGGGATGGATCGCGTTGAATGCCAGAGCCAGGTTTTCGGTCTCGCTGTTTCCCCGTGCCACCGAGAAGCCCACGTTGAGTCCGCCATTCCAGCCGTGCATCAGCCCAGGATGCAGAGAGTCGTCGTAGGCCTTCTGTTCGGAGTCGTTGCGAATCAAGGTTACGTCTCCTTGGGGCGCTTCCACCGTGCCGGCAGTCTTGTCGGCGATCTCAATCTTTCCGTCGATAGTGGTAACCAGGCCGACCGCCGTCTTCCCGTTTTTCAAGCTGACGTGCAATTCCTCGTCGCTTTTAATTTCCTGAACCGCCTCGAACTTGATCGTGACCTCTCCTGCAGCTTCCGTATGCAGCACGAGCGTCTTGCCATCCGATTTCACGACGGTGCCGGTCAGGCGATCCCCGTTTTTCAAAGTGACTTGGTCCCCAAACAGGGCCGACGACTGGCCAAGAGATGCAACTAACACGAGCATTACAAATCTAAACACGTTTTTTAAGCTCCGCAGTGGCAGACATTTGAGAAGGAAAAACCAACGGGGGTTGCTTTAAACATACATAGGGATACGGCGGTGGTTAGGGAAGAGGGACTGCTGCCGCGCACGGCCAGATCAGGCCTTGGTATCGGTCTTCTTGCTCGAATCCGTCGAAGCCTGCGTCGGGGGATTATCCTTCATGCCCTCTTTCAGGGCACGAATCCCCTCGCCCAAACCTTTGCCGAGTTCAGGCAATTTCTTGGGACCGAACACCAGCAAAGCGATGAAAAAGATTATCAGCAGGTGCATCGGTTGAAATAGACCTTCCAACATCGGAGCCTCCAAAGGGCGAACTACAACTTCCAATCATACGCTATCGGGTGCCCTCGGGGAAAGGTCAACCGACCTGGAGAGTGGCATTTTATTGCCTTTTCGCGGCCTGTCCACTCTCTTGTTCACTTGTTTGCTTGCCCAGCCCCGGTCCGGGCGTCTCAGACCTGGCCCCCGCGAGGTCCTAAATCATCCCCAGGAGCGTAGGCCGGCGTCCCGTTGCGGACGCTCGGTTACCTCGGTGATCTTACCCGAGGACTCGACCGCGGGCTATGTTTTCCTTAGTGGTTTTGGGGGCGTTTGCGGTGGCATGCGCTCAAGAACCATCGGCAAGCCAATCCACGCGTCGGGGAGTCCGGTGAGAGTTAAGCCTTTGCTTGTTGTGCTGTGGTTCAGCCTGACGGTTGCCGTTGCCGCCCTGCCTGCCGACAGTCAACCTGGCCTCACCTCAACCTTCGACGGTAAGGCGTTAGACACCACGCAACTCGTGGCTTGGCTGATGGGGGGAGTTTCCAGCAGTCGGCTGGCTCGCCTGGTCGCGGAACGCGGGCTTGCCACTCGGCCGACGAATCATGAGCTGAAGCAACTGGAGTCGGCGGGAGCCGGTAAGGACTTAATGTGCGTGCTCAGTTCGGGAAACGCGCGCTCAGCGAAGGTAGGCACTCCCATTCCGGCATCTCTGCTGAGAGCGGCCGCCGAAGCCCGGCAGCAGCGCTTCCCCGAAGCGGAGGCAGACCTTCGCGTAGCGGCCAGCTCCGACGACCAGAATTCCGCCTTGCACTTCGTTCTGAGTGTGATTTACCGGCAGCAAGAAAAATGGGACGAAGCTTTCGACGAGCTCGAGCAGGCCACGCGGCTCATGCCTGATCTGGCCGAAAACCACGGCGCCCTGGCCTATCTTTTCTATCGCCTGGACGATGGCCCGAATGCGATTGCCGAGGCCCGCACCGCCCTCAGCATCGATCCTAAGAACTCCGAAGCTTATCAATATCTGGGCCTTGGCCTTTATTCGAACGGTCAGTATAAGGCGGCGGTTCATGCCTACGCCGAGTCGCTGGCCCGCGATCCCGACAACGCTGATACCTACTATGACATGGGGATTGCATGGCACGCGGACGGAAATCTGACCGGTGCCATCACAGCCTATGCGCAGGCCATTCATCTGAGGCCAGCTTTCTGGGAGGCTCATTCCAACCTGGGGCTGATCCTGCACGAAGAGGGGAACCTGAACCAAGCGGTGGCCGAATATCGCGAGGCCAAGCGGCTCGCCCCCGGCGAGGCGTCCATTCGCAACAATCTGGGCAATACCTATTGCGATCAGGGGAATTACGACTCGGCCATCGAAGAACTGCAAGCGCTCTACGGCCAGCATCCAGAGTGGCAGCAGGGACATGCCTGTCTGGCCAGCGCCTACATGGCAAAGAAGGACTACGACGCCGCGGTCGAAGAACTGCGGCTGGCTCTGCGCCAAAATCCGACGGGCCCGGCAGAGCACCGCATCCTGGGTCAGGCCTTGATGCTGGACAACAAACTGGACGAGGCCTTGCGCGAACTGCGGCTGGCCGTCACGTTCGATCCCGACTCTGCGTTTTCGCATCACCTGCTGGGCACGGTGTTGTTTCAGCAGCAACAGATGCAGGCGGCCGAGAAGGAATTCCGCGAGGCCGTTCGCCTGAAGAACTCGGCGGACAATCACTTTTCGCTGGCAGCCTGTCTGATGAGCATGGATCGCAACGGGGAAGCGCTTTCCGAACTGGAGATGGCTTCGCGCCTTGATCCCGAGCGTACGCTGTACCGCGCTCGCCGCGAGGAGCTGCTGAAACTGATGAAGGAAACGAGCTCGCGCTAGTGACTCGCGTAGCGACAGCCGTCCTTCGACCAGCTCGGCTCAGGGCAGGCTCTCGGCTGTCCCGCCGGCGGACTGAAGTGTAGCTTGATGCGCGAACGTTGACGACGGTCAATTCTCGCACCAGAAATGTGGAGGCTTACGATGGCGACGAATGGAACCCAATCCCAGCAAGCAAGCGGCAACACTGGAGTACGCGCGGCCGTGACGAAGGAACCGGCAACCCGCATGGATTCGTCGTCCGCCCCTGGTTTGGAGTCACCCCGCAAGATCTCGGGATACGGGCTACCGTGCGCGAAATGCCATCTGTACTATTCCGCGGATCTGGATGTCTGCCCCACCTGCAAGCATAAAGAGCGCATTCCGCCAGTCGTCGCCAAGGTGCCGTCCAGAGTTGCACAGGCTGTCGGCGACCCGATCCCTGATACTTCCATTGTCGAACAGGAGCGTGAGGAGTTTCTTCGTCAATTCAAGTCGCAACTCTTGGAGGCGCATGCAAAGGTCGCCAATGATGCGGAATCTGTCTGCAAGTTTGCGGAGCACCATTCCGGGGACCCGGCTCCCGCTGAAATCTGCCAGGCCTGCTATGAGCGTCTGCAGGAGCGGGTGGATATCTTCGAAGCTGCCCTGCACCTGGATCTGAAAGAAGCCGCGCGGATCGTTTACGACGCGGTATGGGCCGATGCTTCCGATCCGGGCAAGACGTATCAGAATGCCGCCAACGCTTTGCTGAGCGAATTGCGCAAACGCGCGGGGATGGCCACCGTGCTAGGGCCGTTTCAGCCGTTATCACACTAGGGTTGCGGTCACGGGTCGCGGGTCCTAAGTCTCAGGCATCCAGCCAATCTCGAATCAGGATCTGTAAGAGCCCGAAGCCGAAAACCCAAACCCCCGAAAACCCAAACCCCATAGACCTACGACCCCGAGACCCTCTTCCTTACTCTACCTTGATTCCGATCCACTTCTTTCCGGCGTAAAGTTTGTACCCGGCATCATCCTCAATCAGTTTCAGCGGGACGGCGCGTTGCAGCCTCGAGTCGGTCTGCGAGGAGGAACTCAGCGCGTCGTTGTTGGCCACGTCCATCACGACAAACTTGTCGGCGGAGAAGCCGAAGCCATATTCACCCGGGAGCAACTCGGATCCTCCGATGTTGAGCTTGGTTTCGGTGATGAGCAGGCCCTGATACTTCTGCTGGATGGCCGTCGAATAACCCGAGGCGTCCACGAGCGCGGCTAACATCATTTTGCCGTCCGCCAACTGAAAGCCCACGGCGTTGCGCACCTGCACGGGCGCTTTCTGGCCACGGAAGAAATATTCCGTGGGGACCGCTTTTTTCAGCTCGTCGCCGTTGAGTACGTGTTTTGCTGCCTGCTGCGCGACTCCCGATGCCAGCATAATAAGAGTGACGCTTCCCAGAATCGCCAGACGACTATTCTTCATAGGAGTCAATCCTGTAGTGGGAGTGAAACGTGTTCCCCAGAACTCTAATCGTTCGGCGAGTCGGGTGCAAACCCGGCGCATCCATGTTTTCATAATTCCGCCGTTATGGGCGTCGTCCTGAGCGCAGTTCGCCCCGGGGCAGGCTCTCCGGTTGCTCTCTGACGGCCTTCGGAATGACGCCCACGAATATCCGGTCCCTGCCGGTACGAACGCATATTTCGCTTTGCCCGCAAGATTCGGATAGGCAGGTCCACACGCATCGCCGTACGCTTTCCTTATTATGATTATGACGACCCGTGCCATACTCACAGCAGAAAGTTTAGAGTCAATGCCCGTCGCTCAACCTAATCCGGCAATCCGATCGCAGGCAGCCGACGAACGGCGCTGGAATGCTGTTCTGGCGCGCGATCCTGCCCGGGATGGTGAGTTCGTATTCGCGGTATCGAGTACAGGCGTGTATTGCCGGTCGTCGTGCCCGGCACGCCGTCCACGGCGGGAGAACGTGCGGTTCTTCCTCACTTCAGAACAAGCCGAGGAAGCGGGATACCGCGCCTGTCTGCGTTGCCGGCCCAAGTCGTTCAGAGGCAACACAGAATCGAACGGCGTGAAGGCGATTTGCCGCTTCATCGAGCAGCATCTCGACGAACCGCTGACCCTGGATCGCCTGGGCAGGGAATTTCGGCAGAGTCCTTCTCACCTGCAACGCCGGTTCAAGGCGGTGCTCGGCATTACGCCGCGCGCGTACGCCGACTCTTGCCGCTTGCGCCTGCTGAAGCGAAATCTGCAATCCGGAGCCTCGGTTACGCGGGCGATGTATGACGCTGGCTACGGCTCCAGCAGCCGACTCTACGAACGCACCGCCTCGCAGCTCGGCATGACGCCTGACAAGTATCGTCGCGGCGCCATTGCCGCCGCGATTCGTTATACCTGTGCCGATTCGCCGCTCGGGCGGATGCTGATCGCCGCAACCGACCGCGGGATTTGTTCGATCCAGTTTGCCCGCTCGGACGGGGAGCTGATGGAAGGCCTCAAGCGCGAATTTCCATTCGCCATTCGTAAATCGGATGACGGCGGATTGCAGTCGTGGGCGAACGCTTTGTTGAAGCACATGCGCGGCGAGAATCTCGATTCTTCGCTGCCTCTTGACATTCGTGCAACGGCGTTCCAGCGTCGGGTCTGGACCTATTTGCAGTCGATTCCATTCGGCGGGACAAAATCCTACAGCCAGGTGGCCAAGGCCATTGGCCGGCCAAGCGCGTGCCGCGCCGTGGCCCGCGCTTGCGCCAGCAATCCGGTCGCGATTGCGGTCCCCTGCCACCGCGTGGTTCGCGAGGACGGCAGCATGGGCGGCTATCGCTGGGGCGTCGGGCGCAAGAGGGCTTTGCTGGAAATGGAACAGCAGTCGTCGAGGGAAAACTGATCGGAGATAAATCTGTCGTAGACGCGTTCGCTTGCGTCTCCCTCGGCCTCCGTCCCAGCGCTGCCGGCAGCGACGTTGCCAGCAGCGTCTCTACGTCATGCCCATTGAAGGATGCCGCAATCGTGTTTGACGCCGGCATTTGCGAGCCGTTAAATAGGGACGGCGGGATCGACTCTCGCGTAAAGGCGACTTACACATGCGGACGGGGGTGACGACTCCGGCGGTGATTGTTTTGTCGACCGCCATGATGTGCGCATGCGGCGGAGGGAGCGCAGGAAACAGCGTCCGGGGCGGCGGGGGAAATCCGCCTGCGGCGCCGACGATCTCGGCCACCGCCGCCGAGAACGGTGCGGTCATCGTAAGCCTGGCCTCGGCGACCTCCAGCGCCGTTATCTTTTACACCCTCGATGCGAGCACCCCCACTCCCTCTTCTCCGCAGTACCAAGCGCCTTTTCTCGTAGCGTCGAATCTCACCATCAATGCAATTGCCATCGCTGGCTCGTCCAGCGTGCTTACGGTCAGCACCGTTACGAGCCAGACGTTCACGCTCAACATTCCTTCGGGAACGCTGGTCTGGAGCGACGAATTTACCAACTCCACCGGCGCCATAGCGCAACCCAATCCCGAAGTCTGGACTTACGACACCGGCAACAGCGGCTTTGGCAACGGCGAACTGGAAAACTACTGTGCCTGGGGCTCGTCCACTTCCCCGTGTAGTACGGCGAATCCCAGCGAGTATGTGGGCACGGACGGTTATCTGCACATCGAAGCACAACAGCCGTCAGCCGGGGTCTACACATCGGCACGCTTGAAGACGCAAGGCTTGTTCAGTTTTCAGTATGGCCGGTTTGAGGTGCGTGCGCAGGTACCGGAGGCGCAGGGTTTTTGGCCCGCAGCCTGGCTGATGGGCAATAACATCGCCACCGTGAATTGGCCGGCTTGCGGCGAACAGGACGTGCTGGAGCGGGTGAACGCGGCCGCGACGCCGGATTGGAATTCGGGCTCCATTCACGGGACGGGTTTCACCGGCGGGACTGGACTCGGCACCCTCTACGACTTTCCCAGCGGGCAGACGGCGGCGCAGTGGCACAGTTATGGCATGATCTGGTCCAAGGGCAGCGTGGCGTATTACGTTGATGATCCTACCCAGCCCTACGTAACCTATACCAACGCCAGCCTTAGCGGCCTCAGTGGCGCGGTCTGGCCATTCGACGCGGGTCAGAGCAATTTCATCCTTTTAAATCTGGCGATCGGCGGCGATTATCCGGGACCGCCCGACGCATCGACTCCCTTCCCATCGCAGATGCTGGTTGACTACGTGCGCATCTACACCAACTAAGTACGATCGGGGGCATTGCGATTTCGAACCACCAGCCAATTCATCAAGCCGATCACAATCGTAACCAACAAAATCAAAGATTGGCCGAAGTCCACCTGCGTGACCAACGCGGCGCACATCAGCACTGCACAGCCGGCGAAGAGATTCCCGGCAGGCAAGCGGAAGCGCGCATCTCCCGGCTGCTTTCGCCGGAGTACGGGAAGCGCGGCGCAGCACACAGCGTAATAGAGGAGGCGCGCAACCGCGGAAAGCGTGACGTTCCACTTGAATTCACCGGTTAAGGCAAATGCCCAGACGAGAACCGCAAATACCAGAATCGAAACATAGGGGGTGTGAAATCGGGGATGAACCGCGGCGAATGCTTTGGGGAAATCGCCTTGCTCGGCTAAGGCGAATGTGACGCGCGGCATGGCAAGAATTTTCGCGCTGAGATATCCGTAGAAAGAGATCAGCGCGCCCACGGCAATCAGTGCCGCGCCCAGAGAACCAACCGCAATCCGCGCCACCTCAGCCAGCGGACGCTCGCTGTGCGCCGCATCGGGGAGAAGTCCCACCACCACCCACTGAATGAGCGCATAAATGGCGGTGCAGACCAGCAGCGCCGTGAACAGGGCGAAGGGAGCATCGCGGCGAGGATCTTTGGCCTCGCTCATGGGAGCGAGTGCGGTTTCGAATCCTCCGTAGGCGAAGACGAGCAACAACACGGCCTGCAACCACGCGCCGATGGTGAGCGCCGGCGACGTACTTGGTGGGATTCCGCCGGGATGCGCGCGCAACGCGAATAAGCCCATCCCGATGACGGCCAACAGCGGCAGCAGTTTCGCCGCAGTAAAGAAGTTGCTGACCTGCGTACCCGCGCGCACGCCGCGCACATTGATGAAGGCGAGCAGGCCGATCAGGAGGGTCAGAATGAGCGCGCGCGGCAGCGGATCCCTCGCATGCGGCCAGAACTCGCCCAGATAAATCACAAATAGATTGGCATTGGCGGCCGGAGCTGCCACCTGGCCAAGAAACAGCAACCACGCCATCTGAATCCCCATTCCCCGCCCGAAGGCCGCACGGGCGTAAAGGTAAGGACCGCCTGCTTGCTGAAATCGCGAAGCGACTTCTGCAAAGCAGCCGAAGATTATGCCCATTCCAACTCCAGCCAGCAGTACCGCCAGCGGGCTGAATTTCCCAATCAGGCCAACCACATGGGATGGTAGTCCGAACACGCCGCTGCCGATAATGGAATTCACCATCAGTGCAGTCAGGCTCCAGCGCCCGATGGCGCGCACCAGTTGCTGGTTACCAGGGATTGGGGGTGTTTCCGGCATCGCGTGGTTTTATCACAAACCGGGACGCTCCGGCGGCGGTGGCGCACGGGCGGCGCGATTGGCGTTGCCTTTTGGACTGCCGTGAGCCTGCCGAAGGGCGGCAGTTGCCATATGGTCGACGGTGACCTTCGACCGATGAGCGGAGCACTATTGGTGCCTGGGAAAATTTCGTTTGCGAAATACGCATCGCGGATATATGGAAAGCCGCACCAGTCAAGGTATTTGGCCGGAGTGACCTTTTCCGGACCAAAGTAACGAACAGAATTACGAAAGGTGCATGCCCGTGGGACATCTATTCGCTGAGCGTTGGCGATGAGATGTTGGGATGGCAAACAGAATGGCCAACCAAGACATGGACGAACTTCATCTGCGAATCGCACGCGTCACCGAAGATCTGCGGACCATCCAGCAGGAACTCAACTGCGCTGCCATGCAGGCTCCGAGCGACCCGGAACTGATGGAGGCGCTTAACTCTCTTTCGCAGACCGAGCCCATCGAGGTCCTGCGCTCGGCTCTCGACCAGATGCGCCATTTCCTTTGGTTTTATACTGAGGTGATGAACAACGAACCGGAACTGGGAGACAAATTGCGGCAGGCCAGCGCAGCAAAAACCGCAAGCGATGAGACCCCCCGGTCAGGAAGATCTTTTCTCGATCAGCTCTCGCGCGCCGACGAGGTCACCCTACTCCATCACCTGGCCGAGTCAAGACGGCGCAAGCCAAACTAAAGATTTCAAGACCCTTAGAAACGTGGCTTGCTAAGTCTTCCTGGCTATGCCGCATCGGTCCTCGACTAGAATCCCCGCCCGTGAACAATGGTTTTGAGCACTTCACCAGCCTGGCTTAGCACGTTGAAATTCGCCTCAGCCCCCCGAGACAGAATTCCGTGATGACCCGCTAACCCTAGGGTCCGGGCAGGATTCAGCGTGGCCGCCCGCAGCGCTTCCCGTAGACTCCAGTCGGAAAACTTCGTCACATTGCGCACGGCGCGATCCATGGTGAGCACGCTTCCAGCCAGGCTGCCATTCGACATGCACTTGCCATCCCTCACATCGACCTCGATCGGACCAAGCTGATAGCGCCCGTCCGGCATGCCGGTCGCAGAAATCGCGTCGGTGATAAGCACCGCGAGTTCGCGTCCCTTGGCTCGGAGGAAAAGCTTAACGACCGACGGCGCCACGTGAATTCCGTCGACAATGATGTCGGCGCTCAACCGGTCATTGCTGAGTACCTCGCCGATGATTCCGGGTTCGCGGTGGTCGAGCGGGCGCATAGCGTTGAAAGTGTGGGTCGCGTGCCGCGCTCCGGCCTTGACGGCCTCTTGCGCGATCGGCATCTCCGCGTCAGAGTGCCCCATGCTGACGCAAACATTTCGCCGCGCCGCCTCCGCGATCACTTCTATCGCGCCGGGAATTTCCGGAGCGATAGTCAGCATCCGCACATGCCCGCGCGCCGCCTGCCAAAGACGCTCGAAAATTTCGAGCGTCGGCGCGATCAGGTTTTCCGGCGGATGCACCCCCCGGCGCTTGTGGCTGAGAAACGGTCCTTCGAGGTGAATCCCCAACGGACGAGCTTGCGCCGGATTATCGTCCGTCGCGGTGCTGGCTGCTTCGATCGCGTCCGCCAATCGTTCCAGCGCCGCACAGGTCGCATCGAGCGGTGCCGCAACGGTGGTCGGAAGATATCCTGTAACCCCGTGCGTCGTTAGGAACTGTCCCAGGCGCGGCAGTTCGGATTGCGAGGCCCGCATCGCATCCACTCCTGCTCCGCCGTGGATATGAATGTCAACAAAGCCCGGCGCCAGCACTGCGTCGCCGAAATCGATCAGCGTCGCGTTTGCGGGAACTTCTGTGGCGGATCGTGAGGTCACTTCGGAGATCAGCCCGTCTTCCACTGCGAGCAGCGGGTTCTTAATTTCCTCAAGCGGGGTATAAAGTCGCGTTGCGGTGAATGCGGTCTTCATGAATGGTCGTCGGGGCGAGAAACCTATCGTAGACGTATGTCCGATTTCAGACAACAGCAGCTTTCGACGCCGATTCGCTGGATCTCACTGCGAGCCCACCGGAGTAATTGATCCCTTGAACCCCGCGCGGTGTCGGCACTGAAGACCAGCCCAGAGTGTTATAATCTGCGAGTAATCCAGCAATTCCTGCGCGGGCACGCAGCAGTTCGCTCTCGCCTGTGCATCAGTCGGGGAGTGGCTCAGCCTGGTAGAGCACCTGGTTCGGGACCAGGGGGTCGGAGGTTCAAATCCTCTCTCCCCGACCATTTCAAATCAAGCACTTACAGATTTGACGAGGAATAGAGGGTTTACAAAAGGGGTTACATTCCCGCAGGCACTTGCGGTGTGGGCATAAACTCCCGCCAAACGCTGGCGGCAGCCATGCTCACTGCTTCAACTCGCTCTTCCCACCACGTCTTGTTGTAGACATTCTGAGTCACGTCAATGTTGGCGTGTCCCATGTTGTCCCGCGTCACCTCAGGCCGAGCGCCTGCACTGCTCATGAGGCTTGAGTGCATGGTTCGGAAACTCCTGAAGTCCCATCCCACTGGATTCTTTCGGAATTCTGCGGGCGGTTCTCGATCCGGCTTGGCAGAGGTCGAAGTTTCGTAAACCGGAAGACTTGGTTTTAACGAATCGACGCGGCGGGCCTATACACCGGCGTAATCTGCTGCGGCGGCAACTCAAGCCAACAGCTAAGAAGCTTGGTTTGCCGGCTACCGAGGCGCAAAAGGCCGCACTGCTGGCCACGTTAGAAGCGGAAGGAGAGGAAGATTAGTAGCGATATAATGCTGCCTATGGCGAAGAACGTCATCCACATCTCGGAAGCGGAAGCCGCCAGCAACTTTGCTGACGTGCTGGCGCGGGTGCGCGCCGGTGCCGAGATCGTCATCGATGGGCACGAACCCGTCGTGGTGTTGGTGCGTCCCTCCAAATCGGAACCTGGCCGCCTGCTTTCCGAATCTATCGCGCTGGCCGAAGCGCACGGCTCCACCGTGACGCTCGACGGCGACTTCGGGCGCGATCTGGAAGCCGCCATCAACAGCCATCGCGAGCCACTGAACCCGCCCGCATGGGACTGATCCTCGATTCCAGCGTGGTCATCGCCGCCGAGCGGCGTGGCGACACAGTAACCGCCTTGCTTAAGCAAATCGCCGCTGCCACGGGCGACCAGCGAGCAGTGTTGTCCGCCGTGGGGGTGACGGAACTGGCGCATGGCATCTACCGCGCACAAACCCCGGAGGTGCGTAATCGCCGCGAGGCCTTTATCCGCGAGCTGCTGGACGACGTGGAGGTCTATCCCTACACGAAAGACACCGCGCTGCTGGCCGCCAAGATCGACGGAGAACAGCAGAGCAAAGGCCTCACCATTCCGTTTGCCGATCTGCTAATCGGTGCTACTGCGTTGGAAGTGGGCTACTCTCTGCTGACCGCCAACGCGCGCCACTTCCAGATGATCCCCGGCCTTTCGGTCGTGCAGTTTTAGTACCCGCTCAAGAGTCCCCAAAGTCATTTCTTTGCGCCTGTTCGGCTGACTACAATCAGCAGTGATGCTCCCCGCAGCTAAAGAAAAAACGTTCGCTCCGCTTGGAAGTGATGAGGAGATTTTTTCTTTGGCCGCCGCTGCTGGTTTGCTCGGAACTCACGTCGAGGGAAAAGCAGAAACGTTGTCCAAAACTCGCGTCTGGGGTTTCGGAGAAAAAATGCTGCCCTGTTTCAGGGCAACGTGGCAGCTAAGTGAAAACACACGTTGGGGATGCGAGAAGTCTAGTTGGGAAAACGTGTCAGGGTCAGCATTAGACGCAAATGGCAACACCCTCTCCGACCCCTCCGGCAAAACCTACACCTGGGACTTCGAGAACCGGCTGACTCAGGCCGTCGTGCCGGGAACCAGCGGCGGGACGACGACTTTCAAGTACGATCCCTTCGGCAGAAGAATCCAGAAGGCCGGGCCACTCGGGACGACGAACTACCTCTATGACGGAGCCAACGTTATCCAAGAGACGGACAATGGCGGAAATGTGCTCGCGCGCTACGCGCAAGGAGGGTGGCTCGACGAACCGTTGTCTCAGAGTCGCGCAGGAACAACGAGCTTCTACGAGTTGGACGGCAATCTTTCCATTACTTCGCTGACGGCTTCCTCTGGCGCGGTTGCCAATACGTACACCTATGATTCGTTTGGAAGGCAAACCGCAACTTCTGGAACAATCGTGGACCTGTTCCGTTATAGCGGCAGAGACTACGACTCTGAGACCGGCCTTTCCTACAACCGGTCTCGTTATTTTGATCCGAGCGCTGGACGATTCCTCAGCGCGGACCCAATCGGTTTCGGCGGAGGCATTAACTTCTACAGCTACGTCCACAATGATCCGGTCGACTGGATTGATCCGTGGGGCAATGGTAAATCCAAGGCGGAGTGCTGGCGAATGTTTAAGCAGATTCAAGCGATGGGTACGGCCCTGGCAAACGAAATTGCCAAGTACAATCCTGTCGCCGATGGCATGGGAGGTTGGCCGATGGCTGGAGGACGCCTCACAAAACCCGGCGGGCACTATATGGAAATGGGCGGCTATGCTGCTGGCATAGCAACTCGCGCCGCCCAATATTACAAAGACTGCGGCGACTCAGGAACGCCCTCCATAGGGCAATGTGTCTGGGACGCCGTCAAGAAGTTCAAGACCTTACAGTTACCAGTGATTCCAATGTCAGCGGCAGAGTACGAAATGCAGGCAGACTCCCAAAGATACATGGCGGAATTCTGGCGAGACCTCCTGATTGGAGATTTTGCATTGGGTATCGTGGGCACGGGAGGAGCGGCAGGAGGATTCGGAGGGGCGGGCGCAGCGGCGGGAGAGGGCGCGGGGGGACTGCTACCCGCGTTCGCACAGTGACCGGGGTATGCCCATGAAGGCTGCTAAAAAAAGTCGCGTAAAGCGTTCTTCGAAAGCTACAACGTCGGGTTCCGATTTGGCCAAGACAGCCTTGTGCGGAACCCTGCCGAAAGTGAAAAAAATAATCCAAGCAGGTGCAAAACTAGACGCTAGTGATCGGGATGGTTTTACCCCTCTAATGCTGGCGATTACCGGCGGAAACCTGAAAATAGCGACCTACTTTATCGAGCAGGGGGCTGACGTTAATCGTCGAAACAGGCGGGGGCAAACCGCCTTAATGCTGGCCGCGCAGGACGGCCGTAAGGAGATCGTGGAGCACCTGATACGGGCGGGTGCGGATGTGCTTGCTGTCGATAAGGAAAAGATGAGCGCAGTATCTTGGGCGGCGTGCCGTGGAGACTTTCCTGAAGTAATCTCGACGCTCGTTACGTTCAAGGCAGATCCGAACGTCCGTGACGTCCGCGGAGTAACTCCCTTGATGGCTGCTTCACTGCTTGGATATTCCAACTCCGTGGCGGTCCTCTTGACTGTAGGGGCAGACGAGGAAATTAAGCTTCGCGGCCGGACCGCTTATCAAATGGCGTCTGAGAAAGGTTACAGCGAGGTTTGTCGGACGATCAAGGCCGTACTGAAGAGTCGGCCCCCGCGCGAATTCTGGGCCTCGACGACCGACTAAGGCAATAAGACTACAACCTGCCTCTATGACGGGGATAGTGTCCTCAAGGGGCTGGACGGCAGCGGCAACGTCCTAGCCAGGTATGCTCAAACCCAAAGGATCGACGAACCGCTCGCCATGCTAAGTCTCGACAACGGCTGGACACTACTGGGCTCGAACTTTTTGTGATTGTTGCCCCCGAATCCCTTCTACAACGAAGTACTACTCTTCGCAATTGACTGGCAAAAGGGCCGACGGATTTTTCCACCGAACTCGACAGTAGCCGCGCCCTGATCCGGGTCCGTTTAGCAGCAGCCGGATGTCTTCCCGATTCCGGGGTGGAATCCGGTGCCGATCCTGAGCTGGCGGTGTGGCGAATCTGCCACTAGGGGTGAGGTTCTTGCCCTCCAGGAAGGTGGTTTAGGGGGTTAGGTTCTTTGCGCCGCCTACGGCGTCGGGAGTAGGGGTGACACGTCACCCCCCAACGGGAACTGCAGAGCAACTTCCGGTTAACGTACGTTAACGTGCAAGGGATCAGCGAGCTAGGCGGGAGAAGCGCGAAAAATGGGCGGTTTCCGCGTTTACGTGCGTAAACCTGTAGAAAACAAGCGGCTAAGAAGAAAAATTCTCGACTCCGAGTGATTGTCCGGCAACCGCGCGGCGAGTGCACGTTAATTAACATCTTGAAAACAAAGAAGCGGCGGGAATCTCCCATTTTTTCGCTGGAGAGTGTACGGAGCGCGGGCAGGAGAGGCAGGATTCGCGAAGGCACCGTCCATTGCGCCTGCCCGCGGCGTAACAAAAACCAACGGCGAGAAAGGCGCGGCATCCAGTGTGCGTCCGGCTTTTGTCCGGTGTCCTGTCCGGCGCACATCCGGTGTTGGTGAGGACGTTCAGCGATAGGCTTCGCTGCGGTGATGGACGCGACGAACTTCGATGGTGTCGGGATCGGGGCAGACAAAGAAGAGCCGGTAGTCGCCGATCCGCAGCCGAAGCTCTTCTTTTCCTTGGAGAGCTCTCACGTTGCCCGCGCCCGATTCCGCAAAGCGATGCAACGCGGAGAGAATGTGCATGGCAGTGGGCTTGCTCAGGCTGCGAACATCGGCTTTGGCGGGATCGGTCCAAACGATCCGCTTCACTTCGGTTCCTGAAACTTGTTGATGTC
>DATBYA010000016.1:0-121168 GCA_036514015.1 Candidatus Sulfotelmatobacter sp. | reverse complement strand
AGAGTTGCAGAACGGTGGGTGGCCAACCAGTGGGCCGTGGCTGAGCCCGCTCCGATTGCGCCGCCGATAAGGATTCCCGGGCCGCCGCCGATCAGTCCGCCAATGAGCATGCCGCCGGCAGCACCGCCGCCGGCCTCGAGTGTGTCGCGGCGGTCATGGCTCTGGCCTTTGAACTGGCCTTCCTCATTGACGTCAGTGCCGCGAATGTTGGTGTCGGTCAGGGTGGCGTCGAGGAAGTACCGCTCGCCGGTCGGCAGAATTACGGCTTCGGGAAGAATTCCGATGGTCGGCCTGCCTGAGATGCGCCGCGGCTCACTCACCTTGGTGACGCGGCCTTCGACGGTCGATCCCGCGGGAATCAACGTAGCACCGTTCACGATGACCGGCTGGCTGACTTTTCCCTGGAAGGGATCGCCGACACGGTTGCTGAAGGTTGCAAGAGTGGTATCGAGCCGCACCATCAGGGCAGTGCCGGCGGGCACGGGCAACCCGGGCCGAGCAGATACTGCGGGCACGGGCGACTCCGTCTGCACAGGTACTGCGGGCGCGGGCGACTCCGTCTGCACAGGGACTGCGGGAACGGACGAATCTGTTGCGGCGCTTGCAGGTACGGACGAGTCAGTCTGGGCTGCGAGCGTAGCCGCCAACAGCAGAATGGAAGGTAGAGCGATCCATTTCCTCATGTTCCTCACGGTGCCTCCTCAAATTCCCGAGCATTATTGTATATCTCTTGACTCTAGTCCAGGTACAAGGCTGCGACAATGCTTGGACAGGCCAGGGAACCAGCGGAGATAAGGGCGCAGCCTGGGTGGCCCGAATGGACGGTTCCGGGAGGCGGAAATCGCCACGGAAAACTGTGTCCGAGGTCACAGTGCATTTCCTAGCCGTTCGATATAATCGTTGGTTTCGCAAAACAGCATGGATCAAGACTATGAAGGTGTCGGCTACCTCACCGACGCCGTCTCGTCATTCATTCCGAAATCAAAACGGAGCGGTTTGATCGAAATCCGGAGGACAATTACATGAGCAATATTGCAGCGATACATGCACGAGAAGTTTTGGACTCGCGCGGCAATCCTACGATTGAAGCGGAAGTGTTTGTGGCGGACGGCTCGATGGGCCGGGCGATCGTGCCCAGCGGCGCATCGACTGGCGAGCACGAGGCGGTTGAACTGCGCGACGACGATACCAACCGGTTCCTGGGTAAAGGCGTGCTCAAGGCGGTGGAGAATGTCAACGGCGAAATCGCCGAAGCACTGGCCAACTGGGATGCGTTCGACCAGCGGGGACTCGATCGGAAGATGATCGAACTGGATGGTACCGAGAACAAGGGCCGGCTGGGTGCGAATGCCATCCTTGCGGTATCGATGGCGGCGGCGAGGGTGTCAGCGCAGAGCATGGATATGCCGTTGTATCGGTATCTCGGCGGAGCTGGGGCGAACACGCTGCCGACACCGATGATGAATATCCTGAACGGCGGGGCGCACGCCGATAATAACGTCGACTTTCAAGAATTCATGGTGATGCCGGTGGGCGCGCCTTCTTTTTCCGAGGCGTTGCGCTGGGGAGTGGAGGTTTTTCATACCCTCAAGGGCGTGCTGAAAAAGCGCGGCTACAACACCGCCGTGGGCGATGAAGGAGGATTTGCCCCCTCGGTGAAGTCGAACGTAGAGGCGATTGAAGTTGTGCTGGAAGCGATTTCGAAGGCCGGGTACAAACCGGGAGAGGAAATTGCGATTGCGCTCGATCCGGCGGCCAGCGAGTTCTATCAGGACGGAAAATACGTGCTCAAGAAGTCGGACAAATCGGCCAAGAGTTCCGAGGAGATGGTGAAGTTCTGGGCGAAGTGGGTGAAGGATTATCCGATTGTCTCGCTCGAAGACGGATTGGCGGAGAATGACTGGGACGGGTGGGCGAACCTGACGAAAGAGCTTGGCGGGAAGATTCAACTGGTAGGGGATGATCTGTTCGTGACCAATGTTCAGTTCCTCAAGGAGGGAATCGACAAGGGCGTTGCCAACTCGATCCTGGTGAAGGTCAATCAGATCGGGACCGTGAGCGAGACGCTGGATGCAATTGATCTGGCGCGGAGGAACGGATACACCTCGGTGATCTCGCATCGCTCGGGCGAGACCGAAGACACGTTCATCGCGGACCTGGCGGTCGCAACCGGCGCGGGACAGATTAAGACTGGGTCGGCCTCGCGCACCGACCGCGTCGCCAAGTACAACCAGTTGCTGCGGATTGAGGAAGAGTTGGGGGCTACGGCACGATTTTTGGGCATCAAGGCACTGAACTACAAGGGCTGAAAGAGCAGTTATTCTTGGATCGCGGAGTGCTCCATGAGATTGACGTCAGTTTTGTGTGCCTGTCTTCTCGGCTTGTGCGTGCCCGCCGGTGCGCAGACTACCGTGCCGATTTCTGCGGACGCGGCCTCCAAGGAAGATGTCAAAAAACTCTTTGACGTGATGGCTAGTCGCGAGCAGATGAGCCAGATGATGCAGCAATTGTTCGCACAGATGCAGAGTCTGAACCGCGAGCAACTGAAGAAAAAGCATCCTGAGCTTACCGACGCCGATCTGTCCAGGATGGACGGCGGGTCGCAGGATCTGGTGAAGAACTTTCCGCTGGACGAGATGCTCAGCGACATGATTCCTGTGTACCAGCGTCACTTTACAAAGTCTGAGATCGACGCCCTCACTGTCTTTTATTCGTCTCCGGCAGGGCAGAAGTTTCTCCACGAGATGCCTGCGGTGACCGCGGAGACCATGCGAGCAATTTATCCGCGAATCCAGGCGGAAGTCGAGGCCGCGCTCAAGCGAGCGGAGCAGAAGAGCGATTCACCGCAAAAGTGAGAGGAACCGGCGTCATGCACCGTAGCGTCGGAAGCTCAGAGCTGCTGTCGTGGGACTGGCGCGCGCTCGTGGCTGAAGGCCGCGAATTCGCCCGGCATCATCGAACGCAATTCAAAACCCAAGCGTGTCATCTGCAGACGGACCGTACGTCGCGGGCACGGGCTGGTTGTTCAATCGCAGGTACACGCCAAGCTGAGCGCGGTGATGCACCAGGTGATTCAGAAACATCTGACGGTAAGCCAGGAATCGTGGCCCCTCGAAAATGGCTTTCCCCTGAA
Source organism: Candidatus Sulfotelmatobacter sp. (assembly GCA_036514015.1). Classification (GTDB taxonomy): domain Bacteria; phylum Acidobacteriota; class Terriglobia; order Terriglobales; family Acidobacteriaceae; genus Sulfotelmatobacter. The sequence continues at coordinate 118,035 of DATBYA010000016.1, read as the reverse complement.
AGCTGAGTTTCCAGGGTTCCGTCCACGCTTTGTCCGGCGTGGCTTCGAGAGCCGCGCGAACTTTGGCGGCGCCGTCATCGAAAGCCTCGAGCAGTTGAGGGACAGACTCAAAAGGCAAGGGCTTGTAGCTGCCTTTGGAAAAGTCCAGTTCGGGCGTGGTCAGCACGGTCAGGCCGAAACCGGCGAGCTGCGCGACATGAGGCGCCAATTTGCCCAACGGCATCGACTTGCCATGGGGCGCAAAACCAGGCTTATCGACCGGAACCCGCTCCAGAGTGGTGCGCGTGACTTTCATCTCTCGATCCAGTTCCGGCAGCAGCAATTCGCTAATCGGCATGATTCCCTCCAGGAATCTCGAGTATAACCGGATTTTCTCGATTGGGTCGTTTCTCTGACTTAGTCCAGGACTAAACTAGAATGAGATCATGGAAATGAACGTCCACGAGGCCAAGACTCATCGCTTTTGCCTGCTCGGGGTCGCATTGGTTGAAGAAGTCACCATCGCCAAAGCCGGCAAGCCGGTGGCGAAGCTGGTGCCCCTGGAAGGTCAGCCCAGAGGCGGGTCCTGGGTTCCGCCAAGGGCGAATCTACCGTGCCGGATGATTTCAACGATCCTTTACCTACACAGATCGAGGATCTCTACTGGGAATGAAGGTGCTCCTCGATTCCCGCACTTTCCCGTGGGCGATTTCGCATGATGGAAGGCTTTCCCGCCGAGCACAGCAGACCATTACCGGGCCCAACGACCTTTGGTTGAGCCTAGCAAGCATCTGGGAGATTTTGATCAAGGCGGAAGCTGGCAAGGTCCATATCTCATCAGGAAACTCGGCGAGAACAGAATCGAGGTCCTGCCCATCAAGTTGATGCATGTCCTAAAGAATTGAAAACCTGGCGGTGCATCATCATGATCCCGTCGATCGCATCTCGATTGCTCACAGCATTGATGAAAAACTTCCGCTGATCTGCTGATCCAATATTCGAACGCTACCCGGTGAACCTGATCTGGTAGCCGCGCAAGCGTTGAGTTGGAAGCGAAGAGTGGAAGCTAAAAACCAGGAGCCAGAAGCTGATGATGCCTCGTCCTAAACCACTCGTACTGATCATTCTCGACGGCTGGGGCTATCGAGCTGAAACCAAAGCCAACGCGATTGCGCTCGCCCGCAAGCCCACCTATGACCGGCTGTTGCGCGACTATCCCAATACACTGATTCATACCAGTGGGCCGTTCGTGGGGCTGCCGGAGGGGCAGATGGGCAACAGTGAGGTCGGGCACTTGAACATGGGGGCCGGCCGCATCGTGCATATGGACATTACGCGCATCGATCTGATGATCCGGAATGGGGAGTTTTTCTCCCATCCGGTGCTGCTCGATGCGATGAATCATGTGCGCACGGGTGAACGTCGACTGCATCTGTTCGGGCTGGTCTCGGACGGCGGCGTGCACTCGCAGCAGGCTCATCTTTACATGCTGCTGAAGATGGCCAAGCAGAATGGTCTGGAGCGTGTCTTCGTGCATGCTTTCATGGATGGACGCGACACTTTGCCCACCAACGGCGCCGCATACCTTGAACAGCTGCAGCAGAAAATGCGCGAGTATAACTGCGGCGAAATCGCCACCGTGAACGGCCGCTATTACGCCATGGATCGCGACCGGCGCTGGGAGCGTATTGCAAAAGCCTACAACGCCATGGTGTTCGCCGACGCGGAAGGCGGCAAGAGCGCCGACCCGGTGCAGGGAATGAAAGATTCCTATAACCGGGGAACGACCGACGAATTCGTGATTCCGTTCGTTTGCACCGACAGCCGCGGCCACGCACTCGCCACAATTCGCGATGAAGACTCGTGCATCTGCTTCAACTTCCGTGCCGACCGGGTTCGCCAGATCACTCGCGCCCTGGCTCGCAACAGCGGACTGAGCGACAACGGCGGCCGCGAGCTTCCGGGCGCGGACGATCTCGATGCGACCATCCCCCGCGACCGTGTGCCAAAAGATCTGCGGTATGTTTGCATGACGCGCTATGACAAGAATTTCTGTCTTCCCGTCGTGATTCCTCCCGAGTCTATGGCAAATATTCTGGCCAACGTGATGGGCGGGATGAACATGCGGAACCTGCGTGTGGCCGAGACCGAGAAGTATGCCCACGTCACGTATTTTTTCAATGGCGGGGTGGAACAGCCGTTTCCTGGGGAGGAACGGGTGATGGTGCAATCGCCCAAAGTCGCGACTTATGATCTGAAGCCGGAGATGAGCGCCGCGGGCATTGCCGATGCGGTGGTGAAGGCTACGGAGCAAGGGACGTTCGACGTGATGATCGTGAACTTTGCCAATGCCGACATGGTTGGCCATTCCGGCAAGATTGAACCTACCGTCAAGGCCGTAGAAGTTGTCGACGCTTGCCTGGGTCGCATTGAGAATGCGGTTCGGGCAAAAGGCGGAGCGATGCTGATCAGCGCCGACCATGGCAACGCGGAGATGATGATCGATCCCGCGACCGGCGGCCCGCACACCGCGCACACCACGAATCCGGTGCCCTTTATTGTGGTCTCGGAAAATTCTAAAGAGTTCACGCTGAAGCTCAACGGTTCGCTGCGTGATATTTCGCCCACCATCCTGGGAATGCTTGGGGTTGACGAACCGAGAGAAATGACCGGAACGGATTTACGGGTTTTGCTGACAGACGAGCAAGTTCCTCGGAGTCTGCGGTAGAGACGTTGCCGGCAACCACTTGCCGGCGGCAGCAACAAGTTACGTCTCTGAGACTTGTGGGGTGAAGTTGGGTCTACCCCCCCGGCGAATAGGGCCTAATTTGTCAGCAAGGCCGGTGCAGTCGCCAGAAGTCCTGCCGCTAACTCCAGGTCGTGCAGATCCTCGCGGCTGAAATCTTGCGCGAACTTCGAATCAAGCCCCTTGCGCGAGATCTGGATTACGCCCACCACAACCGAATCCCGGTCCATGATCGGCACTGACATCAGCTTCTGAATAGGCGCGGGCGCCGGCGGTTCGTCCGCATCGTTGGTGCTGGGTTTGATGGTTTCAAAGATGCTAGCGTGCTTCACGCGAGCAAAATTATTGAAGATTTCGGCCTTCTTACTCAGAGCCGTGTGCGCCGCCACTGCTTTGCTGGACAGCGGAATCGCGCCTGAGGTGCGTAAGTATTCGGGAAATACAAAGTGAAGCAGCCCCGCCTCCAGTCGCAACAGCGCGACTTCGGTAGACTGCACACGAAAAATCTTGGCCATGACCAGACACAGGTCCACCGCCGACACGCCCTCGCCCAGCACAGATCCCAAGGGGAGGAGATGCTCCGGAAGTACGATTTCTTCCGTCATCCCAAGATCCTTGTTTTGGGTCATAGCTGCACCGTCTCCGTTCTCGTCGACCAACCTAGACTCTATCGCACTTTGTCCGCCACACGGTACTTCCCAAAGTAACTAGTCCGAAACCTCCAAGTCTCTTGTTTTCAGCAGAGAGAGCGGCCGATGGCGTTCTACAGCCACCTGGTGACCCGCCACAAAGTATCAGTCCGTGACAGTTTTCGTCAGTTGCCCCGAGGGTGGGGCTCTCAAACTCCGGGGTTTCCTTCCCGGGCGTTAACTCGTTTACACTTCCAGGCTATGAACAATCCGACGCAACCCAACGTGAAATTAACCAACGATGCCGGCTACCGCGAAAATTATGCCAACAGCGTGCAGATGCGGGTCAACATCTGGGATTTCTTTCTGGTCTTCGGCACCCTTCAGCAACAGACCGAGAGTCACGTTGAAATCAGGAACTTTCAGGGCATTTACCTCAGTCCGCAGCAGGCTAAGGCGTTACTGGGACTTCTGCAGCAGAACGTGGCCGGTTACGAGGGTGCCTTCGGAGAGATCAAGCTCGATCCGCGCATGGGCTCGCAAGGCCCGGTGCATTAGGGCTCGCCCCGAACAGACCTAGCTCGCGGGGTTCTCTGCTTGAGCCAGTTTGGACGATGGTGAGAGCCAGACGTCGCAAGCAATGTCTCTGCCGATAGAATGGCTTTTTCCATGCGCTCTTCCAGCCCGCATCCAGCTTTGGTATTTGCAGTCATTTTTGTTCCTATTTTTCTATTGCACGTTCCCCTGCTGCAGCTTCCTTACTTCTGGGACGAAGCGGGATACTATGTTCCCGCCGCACGTGACCTGTTACTTAGCGGAAGTCTGATTCCGCACACCACGGTGTCGAATGCCCATCCGCCGCTGGTGTTGGCCTGGATTGCGCTCTGGTGGAAAGGCGCGGGCTACGCGCCGCTGGTGACACGATCGGCCATGTTGATGGTGGCGGCATTCTCGTTGCTCGGATTGTTTCGCCTTGCCGAGCGCGCGGCGAATACCGAGGTGGCAATTGCTTCCACGTTGTGCACGGCGGTGTATCCAGTTTTTTTCGCACAAAGTTCCCTGGCTCAGGTGGATCTGGCCGCGGCGGGTCTCACGTTCTGGGGCCTGGGGGCTTATCTCGAGGATCGTCCGGCGACGGTCGCGACCTGGTTCGCGCTGGCTGCTCTCGCCAAGGAGACGGCGATTCTGGCGCCGGTGGCTCTGGCAGGCTGGGAAGTTCTGCGCTTTGCCACGCCAGCTCGGCCTGCGCTGCGAAGGCTTTGGAGAGACGCAGAGGGCGCGAACGGTGGGGATAGAGAACGCGAAACGCGGTCCTCGCGGCGCATTCTGCCGCTTCTTGTTCCTCTGCTTCCGCTCCTGCTGTGGTACGCCTATCATTATGCCCGCACCGGATATGTCTTCGGCAATCCGGAATTCTTCCGCTACAACGTCGCAGCCACTCTCAGTCCTTGGCGATTCCTGCTGGCTCTGGGGTTGCGGCTATGGCAAGTTTTCGGTTACCTGCACTTGTGGCTGCTGACACTGGGCATGCTGCTGGCAATGCTTTTGCGTCCCGTAAAAGATGGTGGGACCGAGCGCGCACGGATTACGATCCCGGTGCAGATGATATTTCTCGTCGTTGTTGGCGCCTACGTGGTTGCCATGGCGTTGATTGGGGGCGCAGTGCTGGCGCGCTACATGCTGCCGGCCGTGCCGCTGGTGATTATCGTCGGAGTCTCCACGCTTCGGCGGCGGCTCTCTTACTGGCCCGTGGCTATTGCGATTGTTGCCCTTGCCTTCGTTGTTGCGTGGTTCTGGAATCCACCCTACGGCTTTTCGCCGGAAGACAATCTCGCCTATCGCGATTACATCATTCTGCACCAGGAGGGAGAGCGCTTTCTTGAAGCCCGCTATCCCATGGCGCACGCGCTCACTGCATGGCCAGCTTCGGAGGAACTGACGCGTCCCTGGCTGGGCTACGTTACGCGCCCGGTGCAGGTCGTGCGCATCGAAGATTTCTCCCTGGAGGAAGTGCTATCGGCAGCCGACTATCGTTCGCACTTCGAGGTCGCGCTGGCGTTCTCCACGAAATATGAGCCCGCGCATCCGCTGCTGGATCGTTGGAAGCCGTGGGAGGATGTGAAGCGCCGATTCTTTGGCTTCCACCGCGACTTGCCGCCGGCGGCGGTGGCGCAGATTCTCGGCGGACGGCTTGTGTTTACAGAGGAGCGCAGGGGGCAGTGGATTGCAGTGATCGAGATGGAGCAGAGCGAAGTGCAGAATGCAGAGATCAGAATGAATAAGTAGCTCACCAGGACGCTCTGATAGTTTCCGGCTACTTCTGCATTAGATGGCACGAGTGGGTCTTAATTACCAGCCACACTTCGCGGCCTGGGGCCAGGTGCAGCGAATCCCGCGCAGCCAACGTCAGGTGAGTTTCCATCTCCACGCCACAGTTCACCCGTGCGATGACGATTACATCGCGCTGTTGCAGCGAAGCGACGCGTCCCGGAATCACGTTGCGCGCGCTCAAGCCAGCGGGCAGGGAAGTGGCCAGCAAAATATCTCCCGCACGAATTCCTACGCGCAACGTCGAGCCCATTCCCGCTCGCACCAGCGGAGTTTCGAGCAATACGGGGCCCGCAGTCCCGTATGCTGCCCGGGGCGACGTCACGACACGGCAGATCATGGTCCCGCGCTCCGGGTGGACGGCCTCCACCACGGCGTCGAAAATGTTTTCGAAGCCGACCAATTGCGCGACTGTCTCCTGCCGCGGGGCTTCAATCACTTCATGCGGGGTGCCTTGGGCTGCGATGCGTCCGGCGTTAAGGACAATGACGCGCTCGCCCAGGGCAAAGACCTCTTCCCGGCTGTGCGTGACATAGAGTATGGGAATGCGGTGGGCTTGGTTCCACTGGCGCAGATCGTCGATGATCTTCGACTTCGTTGCGGCGTCCAAGGCGGCCAGAGGTTCGTCCAAGAGCAGAACGGCGGGATTGATGACCAGGGATCGCGCCAGGGCCACACGCTGGCTTTCTCCGCCAGAAATTTCACGGGGATATCGGCGCGCGAGATCCGCAATACGGAACGCGTGAAGAATCGCGGACGCATGCTCCCGGCGTTTGGCCTGCGGCAAATGCATGAGGCCGAATTGGAGGTTCTGCTCCACCGTGAGATGGGGGAACAGGGCGAGGCTCTGAAACACGTATCCGACGCGCCGCTTGGCCACCGGAAGACTGAAGTGTTGCGCGGCATCGAACAGGATGTGGTCCCCGATGGTAATTCGCCCCGAGTCGGGCCTGGTTAATCCTGCGACGCAATCGAGCACAGTCGTTTTCCCGGCTCCAGACGGACCGAACAGGATGGTGAATCCCGGCGCAGCCCGAAACTCGGCCTCCAGGACAAATTCCTGTCCGGGTGCGGCGAATCGCTTGCGGAATCCCGCCGCAAGCGGCGGGCCTGGGGTGTTGTCGTCATTTTCATTTTGAGCAGGGGCCGACGAAGCGACAGCAATTGTAGCGGGCTCGTCGGTGCGGAGGTCGCTCATATCGGCAGAATTATTTTGCGGGTCCGACGATCCACACCTTCCGGTTCACACCGTAAACGAGGGCCAACATGGCAAAGCTGAACGCCAGCAACAGCAGAGCAGTTGCATTCGCGGCAGCGTAGTCGGAAGCCTGCACCCGGTCAAAGATGTCGATGGAGACGGTCCGTGTGACGCCGGGGATATTTCCGCCTACCATGAGCACCACGCCGAACTCACCCATGGTATGAGCAAAGCTCAAGGCTGTGCCGGTAATCAATCCGGGAACGGAGAGCGGCGCGATTACGCGAAAAAAAGTGCGCATCGGGGAAGCCCCCAGGGTCGCCGATGCCGCGATCAACTTGCGATCTACGCCGGCCAACGATGCGGCAAAAGGCTGCACCGCGAAGGGCAGACTATAAAGGATCGAGCCAATCACCAGTCCGCTGAAGGTGAAAGCCAGAGTGTGGCCGGTCAGTGAGATCCACCAGCGTCCCACCGGACTGCGGGGTCCAAGTGCCACGAGCACATAAAATCCCAGCACGGTCGGCGGAAGCACAATCGGCAGCGCCACCACTGCCTCGACCAGGAACTTGCCGCGCCATTGGGAGAATGCAATCCAGCAGGCAAGCGGCAGACCAATCACCAGCAATATGGCCGATACTGTGATCGCCAGCTGCAGGGTTAGCCAGAATGCTTGCCAGTCGATTGCCATAGTGATCTGCGTTGTGCTCGTCACACCGAGCTAGAGATGCCCTCGGGACCGCCGGCTAGCTGCCACCCCTACCCCTGCGGCGCTCGCCTATATGCTATTGCGGTAGTGTAAACCCGTACTTCCGGAACAACTCCGCGGAATCCTTCGTCTTGATATATTCCAGAAACTCTGTGGCTTCCTTCTTGTGCTGAGAGAGCGAGAGCAGCACTACTCCCTGCGCCAGCGGAGGGTAGGCGTCCGCGGGAACCTCCCAATACTTTCCTTTGCCGCGCATGCTCGGCGCGACGGCGTGCGCCAGCGCCACAAATCCCGCCTGCGCATTGCCGGACTCGACAAACTGGGCCGCCTGCGAGATGTTCTCGCCCAGTACGAGGCGGTCCGCGACGCGATCATACATACCATCATGCTTCAGAGCCGCAACCGCAGCCCGGCCATACGGAGCATGCTGCGGATTGGCAATGGCAATCTTTTTTACCGAGGGGTCGAGCAGAACATTCATGCCCTGGTGTTCAACGTCGAGGGGCGAATCAGCCGGAACCCACAGCACCAACCGTCCGACCGCGTACTGAAACAAGCTGGCGCCATCGGCTTGGCCGGCGGCGGTAAGCTGGCGCGGATAGTCCATATCCGCCGAGAAAAAAAGATCGAACGGTGCGCCATTCTGAATCTGCTGCGTGAGAGCCCCAGACGCTGCGAACGAGAGCTTTATCGTCACGCCGGTCCTTTTCTCATAGGCATCGCCAATTTCTTTCAGCACGGTGCTCAAATCGGCTGCCGCAGCCACCGACAATTCAGAGCCAATCTGCTTTTGCTGGCTTTGCTGGGCCCCCCCCGAGGTTGCGCTCAGACAGATGTACACCGCAAACCATGTCCACAGGAACGCCTTTATGCCACGGAACGGACGATTCATTTCTTGTTCAACCCTTAGTTAGTAGGAGCGATTGTGAAAAGCAGATTGTAGCTGGAGCATCGATCTTTCCCAAGTGGTCCGGTTCCCACGACAAGGGGCCAACCCCCCATCGATCAGATTACGGTCACCGGCGTCTCCGGGAATGAGCGCCGATGCCTGCCAGAGCGCGGTAGTGACCCTCGTCGTAAACTAAGAAGTTGCGCGCTGCGATAGACTGCTCGCAGACGGTGCCCCATCCTTATGGTCTAATGGTCCTCGTCTCCATGACCGATTCTCGCTACAACTTAGTCATCATTGGCGGCGGTGTGGTCGGGCTGGGAGTCGCGCTCGAATTCACCCGGCGTTTTCCGCATCTGCGTCTCCTTCTAGTCGAAAAAGAAGACCGCGTCGCGCGTCATCAGAGCGGTCACAACAGCGGTGTGATTCACTCCGGCGTCTACTACAAGCCCGGCTCCATGAAGGCTCGTCTTTGCGTCACCGGAGCGGCGGCCATGGTCGAGTTCTGCCGTAAGCATGGAATTGCTCACGAGGTATGCGGGAAGGTTATCGTTGCAACGCACGCTGACGAATTTCCGCGTCTGGAAGAATTGCGAAGGCGCGGCGAAGCCAACGGCCTTGCCGGGTTGCGAATGATTGGTCCGGCGGAGTTGCGTGAAATCGAGCCCCACGCCGCCGGAATTCAGGCTCTGGTTGTGCCTTCGACGGGAATTACGGACTACGCTAAAGTATGCGAGAAATATGCGGAGTTGATTTCGGTACGCGGCGCCACGGTGCTGACTTCCGCTGCCGCTACTGGCATCCGCCGGCTGGCGAGCGAAATTGTAGTAGAAACTTCGCGCGGGGCGTTTTCGACCACCGCGCTCATCAACTGCGCTGGGCTCTTCAGCGATCGCATCAGCCGGATGGCGGGCGACGATCCCGGAGTCATGATCGTTCCTTTCCGCGGCGAGTATTACGATCTGGTGCCAGAGCGCGCCTCGCTGGTGCGCGCTCTAGTCTATCCGGTGCCCGATCCGCGTTTTCCCTTTCTCGGGGTGCACTTCACACGGCGTATCTCGGGCAAAGTGGACGCCGGCCCAAACGCGGTTTTCGCCTTAGCCCGGGAGGGGTATCGTCACCGCGACATCAGCGTGCGCGACCTGGCTTCCTCGTTGACCTTTCCCGGCTTCTGGCGCATGGCTCGGCAGCATTGGCGAAGTGGGTTTGACGAATTCCGGCGGTCGCTCTCCAAGCCAATCTTCGTTCGCGCGTTGCAGCGGTTGCTTCCGGAAGTGAATGAAAATGATCTGGTGCCCGGCGGCTCCGGCGTGCGCGCACAGGCTCTTAAGCCCGATGGCGCGTTAGTGGACGATTTTCTATTCGTGTCTTCCGGCAAAGTGCTGCACGTTCTGAACGTTCCGTCTCCGGCGGCCACAGCTTCCCTCACGATTGGCAAGGCGATCGTAGATACCGCGGGAGTCAGCTTTGGACTCGCCTGACCAATCGCGCGCGACCAATCTCGCTTACCTGATCTCGTCTAACCGCTCCTGAGCATTTAAATGGGTCAAAAAGTAAGATGCAGTGACATCTGGATCTGACGAGGACTGCCGATGGTCTTGTTGGTGATACCGAGTCCGCTCAGTGTCGGGCAGACGAAGAGGGCTGTGTAAGTTGTGTCGCAAGGAGGAATTGTAGCCGGCTGACCGACGTAGGGAAAGCCCTGAAAGTTGATGTTCTGGCTGACATCATCAATCGGGATATCGAAGCTCGCGGTGTTCGTCAGGTTGAACACATCAAAGGTGAATCGCAGGGAGGAACGCTCGGTGATCTGGGTGGTTTTTGACAGGGAAATGTCCGCGCGCCTCTGCCAGGTCTGGCGGAAAATATTGCGCTCGCCATGGTCGATGAAGGTCGTCTCGTAGGGATCGTTGCTGGGAATTGCGCCGTTCAAGTCGCCTGGATTCAGCAATGGCAAGCCGAAACAGCTGGCCTTGAGCGCGGGAAGGCCAGGAGTCGCGCCCGATGCCCCGGTGAGCGCCTGTTTCGGAGAACAGCCAGAGAGCGGGACGACTGGATTCGTGATGCCGTCGTTTACGCCATAGAAGATGCTCCCGACTGCGCCCGAGTAATCGACGACGCTATAGGGCTGTCCACTTTGGATGACTGTCAAACCGGAGATCGCCCAGCCGTCGACAATCCTGCCCTTCAGCGAAGATAATGAGAAAAATTTCGGCAGTTCGTAGGTGTAAGTGAAATTCAGCACATGCTTGCGATCGAAGTCCGACAGACCGTAACCGGAGCGCAAATCAAGCGGATTGTTGCCATTGTAGAAAAGGCCGAGGGCGCTCTGCTCATCGGTCGCGTGCGAATAGGTGTAAGAGAATCCGACCTGGAGGCCGTGATTCATTCTCTTCTCCACGTGGGTTTGCAGCGCATTGTAGGCCGAGATGCCGGCTGCGGTGTAAGACTCGGACTCGGCGGAATATCCGATGTAGGGAACGCGCAGGTCGACGTTGCCTCCTTCGAAAGTTTCCTGATAGGTTTGGCCATTATTGGGCAGAGGGATCGTATTAAAGCTGCCCGGCGCGGTGACAATCGAATAGCCGTAGGTGTAATCCTGCTCACCCACCGGACTACCGACTAGCAGGGGATGAGTCGGCGAGGCAATCTGCGCCTGGTTGAAGGGCAGGGGAACGACCTCATGACGGCCGAGATTGCCCACGTAGCCGATCTCGACGGTAAGATCGTGCCGCGGCTGCCATTGTACGTCCAGAGTCTGGTTCATGGTGTAAGGCAGTTTATTGGCGCGATTGTAATCGGCAAACGAGAACAAAGGGGCGCCGGATGAGATTGCCGAAGCGTTGGGCAGTTGCAGATCAGCCGGATTGCCGCTGGGCGGGGGCCCGAGAGTGGTGCCCCACGGGTTTTCGAAGTCGCTACAATACGTATACCCGAAAGTGTCGCAAGACGTCTGATTCACCCACGGCGGAGTCTGATTGACTCCAAATGGACCGCCAGCGATAACTCCCGACGCGAAGCCGGGCGAGAGGTACGTGAAGAGTTCTCCGCGATCGTAGTACAAACCCCAGCCCGCGCGCACCACAACTTTGTCGTTGAACATGCGAGGGCTCCAGGCCAGACCCACGCGCGGTGCGAGTCCCCATTGCCGCCCAGTGAGAGTGGAATCGCTGACCCCCTTGCTGGGAAAGTCCGGATTGTTCCCCGCGACAATGAAGCCGTTCGATTTGATTATGTCGTCGGGTACGTCGTAGTTGTAGGTCGAGGGATCGAAATTGAAAATGCGGCCGTTCTTTTCTTTAAGGCCCCCGTGATAGTCGAAGCGGAGACCAGCGCTAAAGCTGAGGTTCGACCGAACCTGAAATTTGTCCTGCAGGTACATACCGGTTTCGTTGGATCGGTAGTAGCGGTTGGCATCGCCCTGCAGGAATGTCGTGGTGATGAATCCGTCCGCGGTGTAGGTAATCGGTGAGCCCGTGAGGAAGTTGTCAAAATTGGTAAATCCGATCATGCCAGTATTGGTTCGCTCATCACGCGTGTTGAGTTGGGTATAAGAAAAACTCCCGCCGAAGGTAAGTGTGTGTTTGCCCAGAGTCCAGATCGCATTCGCCGATGGCATCCAGCGGTTCTGAAAAACGCCGGTGAAGGCGCCCTGCGAAGCGGCTGTGGAACCGATATTTGCGCCAGCGTTGAAAACGAAGTTGCTGTTGAGAGGAGACGCGTTACCCAGATCGTCGACAATCGTAATCCCCGGGAAAATCGAAGAGCCGAAGGCGTTAATGCCCACCTGTTGCGGAGTAAAAGGCTGCCCAATGGTGCTGTAGATTTTTTCGCGAATGAAGCCAAATACTTCGGCGACGCTGAAGTTCGATCGGATCGACTGCGTGTTCGTGATCGATGCGACTTGACTGCCCGCGTCCAGTCGTTGCGTGAAACCCTCGAATGAAGAGAATCCGAAGGGCGCTGTGCTCGGATCGTGCTGATAGTAGTACTTCAGAGAGAGAGTATCTTTCGTTGTCGGTAGATAATCGAGATTGGTGACAGCCTGGTCCGAAATAAAATATGCGGGCTGCGTGAGGAAGACGTTCTCTGGAAAGTTGAGGGTAGGAGTGTAATTCGGATTGGCGGACGGGAACAAGTACTGGCCGTTGGGCAGCTTGTATTGCAACAGTGTGAGCGCGGTCGAATCGACGCCGCCTGCGGTGAGACAGGGTATCGTGCTGTAGGGCGCAGGGGGCGCCTGGTTGCAAAGGTACAGGGCGCCATTAATGGTTTGCGTTCGGAAATTCTGGTTATCAACCGCTGCCAGCGTGGCTGCATCACGCGCGTCACTCAGGCCGGTCGGCACCGCCGTACGCGAAGTTCCGACCTCGAGATCGGAGGCGTGAATATGTTGATAGCTGGCGAAGCCGAAAAGCTTGTCCTTGATCAGAGGAAAGCCGATTGCGCCGCCGGCGGTATAGCGGTGCAACTGGGGCACCTTCTCGTTGCTGGGGATGTTCGCATCCTGGTTGTAGAAGTAGGGGGCGGCATTCAGCGCGTCGGTTCCACGGTGCACGTAAGCGCTGCCGTGAAGGGAATTGGTGCCGGAAGCGGTACTCATATCGATATGAGCGCCGCTGGTGGAACCCTGCTGGGCGTCATACATCGAGGTGTTGACGCGAAATTCCTGGATGGTCTCCGGAGCCGGTGTAGGTAAGGCCTGGCCGATGGCTAGATAGGGCGCTGCCGTGCTCTGAAGGATTTCCGCCGTGGTGCTACCGGCCCCGGCAATGCCGGTATTATTTACGACGCGTGCCGAAGCCACCTGGCTGGTGCTCTTGCCGTTGAACAGATTGCTGGCATCGACGCCATTCAGCAGGAACGTATTGCTGGTGTCACGCTGCCCATTGGCCCAGATCGGCTGATTTCCTAATCCTGCGTTTACACCGGTGCCATTTGGCAGTTCCGCATTTACGCCGGGAGAGAGAATCGCCAGCCCGGTGAAACTACCGGTCGGTAAAGGCACCTCCTGAATCTGTTCCTGTTCCAGCACGTATCCGTTGGTGGTGTCGACCGCGTTCATCGCGGGCGCGGCCTCGACCTCGATCGTAGTGCCCACTTGGCCGATCCTCAGTGCAACATTCAGGGTTGCAGTGCGATCAGCCTGCACCAGAATCGATGGCAGCCTTTCGGTTTGAAATCCGTCGTGGGCCACCGTGACGGTATAAGTTCCGATGGGCAGGTTGACGAAGTCGTAGGCGCCGTTGCCGTTCGTCTTTTGGCTGCGCGTCAGCTTGGTCTGGTCCCCGACGATGGTCACCGTGGTGTCAGGTAACACGCTGCCGCTCTTGTCGGCCACCGTGCCGGTGATGCCGCCCAAAGTCTGCTGTCCCAGAGCGTAGACGGAGAACAGCAACGGCGCTACCAGCAAGAAAATGCCAAGCTTCATCTTCTTCGCCATGAATGTGAACCTCGTCAGAGGCAGAAACACTATTCCAAAACCGCCGATTACGACGGCAGACTTTCTGTATGACTCAATTACGACGTGGTCGCAGAGTTGATACTCTGCACTTGCACATCAACGAGCAGGCCGGAAAACTATGCCCGCCAATGTACGCGAACTCCCACGAAAGCGATAGCCAGAGTCCCAGTGAAAATTCTTTTGCCTGGAATCAGTAATTTTTATGACTGAGGCATTTCCATGGACGCCGCCAACTTGCTCTTGCCGCGGGCTCGAACCACGAACCATCCCAGTCCGCCAATCAAATACGCGAGATAGATGTAAGGCAACTTGCCGTAAGGACCTTCGGGGACGGGATAAAGGTTGCCCGCCAAAGCCAGCAGCATAGCCGCCGCAGCCAGCCAGGGAACAACCTGCGCCCCGGGATGGAATGCACCACGTTGCCGCAAATAGCGGGGCAGCGCGACGCACACCAGCGCGTAGGCTACGATGAAGCCATAGGTCGCCAGCGAGCCCAGCCAGCCATATACGTCCAGTCCGCTGGCGCCGCGAGCTGCCAGCACCGCCACCGGCAGGACCGCAGCGATGCCCGTGATAACCACCGCCCGGCCTGGAGTATGGTTGCGGGCGTGGGCCCGGCCCAGTGATTCGTGCGCCAGTCCATCGTGCGCCATCCGCAGGAGTACACGAGCTGCGGCGGTGATGCAGGCCAGAGTACCCGCAAACAGGCTCACCAGCGCTCCGATATCGATCAGCAGGCCCAGCACCGGCACGCCGCCGACCTGCGCCAGCACATACATCGGAGCCTGGCTCGACCCCAGATCTTGTCCGACGGCGTGAAACCCTAATACTTCCGCGTAGGCGCAGATTGTGAAGAACGCCCCGGCGAGCACGGCACTCAGAACCACCGCGCGCGGAATCGTTTTCAGAGGATTGAGGGCCTCCGTGCCCAGCGTCGTCGCGCTCTCAAAGCCCACAAAACTAAATAGCGCCAATACCAGCCCAAGACGAAGCCCGCTCCCGGTCATGCCGTGCAGGTGGAGCTCCTCCCCGTCCAAGTGCCATCCATGACGAAACAGCAGGAGCGCAACGACCATCACGATTACCGAAACCGACGCCGCTTCGATCCACAACATGAGGCGGGCAGAAATCTTCACGTCGCGCCAGGCAATCCAGATCGAAACTCCTGTGACCAGCAACGAAAGCATAACCGCGGAAAAAACGTGCCCGGTGGCATCCCGCAGCAATAGGTTCGCATAGTGATAAAAGCCGCCGATCACGCTGGAACCCGTGGCCACGTAGGCCAGCAGCAGACTCCAGGCAACGGTCGCGGAGAGCCAGGGCGGCAGGGTCATCGAAGCATAGGTGTAAAGTGACCCCGGAGAAGCCGAGTGACGGGCGAAGCGCGCAATACACAATGCGACAAGAAAGATTGCGACGGTGGCGAGCGCGTAAGCGAGCCATGTCCCGTTGCCCGCCAGTGCGCAGACCAGCGGAATCGTCGCGGCGGGGGTGGTGGTCGGCGCCATCGTCGAAACCGACTGCGCCAGAGTTTCCATGGGAGATAGAATTCCGTGCCGCAAACCGAATTCGGTGGTCGGGGAATTCTCCGGGGGTGTTGGCTCCATCCGCTGCTCCGCTCCTTGTCGCCAACCGCGATTGGGGTGGGATTGTACAACACTCGGAGAAGTGGAGATCACCATGGTTGGTGGGATGAAGTGGTTAAATTCGCCGTCCGGATGAGCCCATCCGCAAGCCTGGGCCAACCCAAGGGGCGATCCGCCCTGCTTAGAAGAAAAATCAATTTGTGACAACGGAAAAGAAGCGCGTACGGCGGTGAGCCTCGTGCTAATGTGACTTTCGGACTCGCCGATTCGCGGGCCGACCTATGTAGCGATGTGGACAGCCGGTGGCTACAAGAAAGTTCGGCTCAGATTTCCGTCCGATTTGAGGTCTACCGTGAGAGTTTGTCCCAATCCCGAATGCGTCGCGTTCGGTCGCATCGTGTATTCGGTTGCGACGCGTTGTCCCTTATGCCGGTGGGATTTGAAGAACGCTCTTGCTGCGAGCGAGACTGGCGCTCAGCCGAAGCCAGGTCGCCAGGTAGCTTCTGAGCGCTGAAGCGGGTGTGCCGCTCGTGCTCACTTGCCGATATCCTCATTCCACAAGTCGGCATGCGCATCAATGAACTCGCGCATGATGCGAACGCATTCCGCATCGTCGAGAATCACTACGCTGGTTCCGTATTGCTGGAACAGGTGCTCGGCACCCTTGAAGTTGCGATTCTCTCCAATGACGACCCGGGGAATTCGATACAGCAAGGCCGTTCCAGTGCACATGATGCAGGGGCTAAGAGTGCTGACCAGAGTCAATTCCTGCCAATCTCTTCGGCGGCCCGCATTGCGCAGGCAAACCGTTTCGGCGTGCGCCGTGGGATCTCCGCCCTGCACTCGCAGGTTATGCCCCCGGGCCACGATCTGCCCGTGCTTGTCCGCTAAAACCGAACCGATCGGCAAGCCTCCCTCGCCCAAGCCTTTCCTGGCTTCTTGAAGAGCCTCTTGCAGTAACGCCTGTTCGTTCATGCTCCTCCGAAGCGTTGTAGCGGCAAGTCCGATCAACTTCCGATCAACTGAGGTACCAGGGAACGTTGATGACAGTGATTCGCTGGCTCCCCTGAAAATACAAGAGGGCTTTCAGCGCAGAGGATCGCTGGTTGTGCAATAGCAGGTGATACCATCGTCGTTCCATCAGTTCCGGTAATACCACTGCGACATGCGTGTCGAGGTTTTCATTTTCCATTTTCAAGGCATATGCCACCAGTGGCTTAACCACAAATCGAAAGGGTGACTTCAGCAGCACTAACTCAGGAATTGGAAGGTTTGCGTCCTTTGCCGGAGCTTCTACTAATCGGGCCCAATTTCTGCACAAACTCTCGGTCTCCTCCCCGCACTCCACATGGAGAATCTGAATTTGAGTCGAAAGACCCCACGCGAAGCGGAGGGCTTTTTCCGACACCACGCTCCAGCGATCCATGGGAATCAGTACGATGGGTGCGCGAAGATCTTGGGTGTTGACCGGAGTGTCAGTCCACGTCTGCTTCTCGACGGCACGGTAATGCCGTTTGACTGCTGTCATCATCAGAATCATCGCGGGAATCAAAACGACGGTGATCCAGGCGCCTTCAGTAAATTTCGCAATTAAGACCACACTTAACGTAATTGCGGTAGCAACTGCGCCCAGTCCATTGAGCAGCATGTTCCTGTGAGCGCCCGCGCCGCCCACCCTTTTCCAATGCGCAACCATGCCGGCCTGGGACAGAGTGAAAGCCATGAATGCGCCTACGGCATAGAGTGGGATCAAACGATCGGTTACTCCGCGAAAAATAATCAAGAGAAGAGCCGTGAGGATCGCGAGAGCGTAGACGCCCTCTGCGAAGACCAGACGCCGTCCTCGCAGCGTAAGCGCATGCGGCAGGAAACCGTTGAGAGCGATTGCTCGAGAAAGCCGTGGAAAGTCAGCGAAGGCGGTGTTGGCTGACAAAGATAGCACCACCAGGATCGAGATAATACTGGTCCAGTAAAAAGCGCCTTTTCCCGAAACCGCGGCAAGCAATTGCGAGAGCACACTCTGATAGCCTGCTGCACCAGGCACGGTGGCGGCAATGTCATAGGTTCGTACCAGAAATGCGATCCCTAAAAGCATTGCCATGAGGACCGCGATAATGATCGTCAAGGTCAAGCGTGCATATTTGTAGGTAGGCTCCTTGAAAGCCATGACTCCATTGCTCACCGCTTCGACTCCGGTCATGGCCGTACAACCGGAAGCGAAGGCGCGCAGCAGAAGCCATGCGCCAACTCCCGCCGTAGCCTGCATCAGTTTCGGCGCCGCCACTACCGGAACCGGATGTCCATTGGAGGCGATCGCCTTGATCACGCCCACGGCGATCATTCCCAGCATACAAACGATGAACAGGTAGGTGGGAATCAGAAATATGCCGCCCGTCTCCCGCGCTCCGCGTAGATTGATCAGGGTAAGAACCACCAGGATTGCGAGGCATATGAGCAACGTATGCCGTTGTAACGACGGAATCGCCGAGACCAGTGCGCCCACGCCGGCGGAGATTCCGACCGCTGCGGTCAGAACATAATCGACCATCAGTGAGGCTGCCGCAAGCAAACCAGGCCCCACCCCCAGATTTTCGCTGGCGACGGTATATGAGCCACCTCCCTGCGGGTAGGCTTCAATCGTCTGGCGATAGGAGAGGTAGACAATCGCCAATAGAACGATGATGCTGATGCTGATTGGCCAAATGTACTCTACTCCGGCCATTCCCAAAGGAATAAGAAGAGTCAAAGCAGCTTCTGGACCATATGCCGCGGAACTCAGCGCATCCAGCCCAAAGACTGGGATGCCCTTCGCGGGTCCGATTCTTTCAGCCTTTTCATCTTCGGTTGCCAGAGGACGCCCGAGCACCAGGTCGGCTAAGTTCATGGCCTTTATTCTAGTGCACGACTTCTGTCGTCCGACTACGGTTCACGAGAACTTCTTCGGCAGGGTCCGCCTGGGTGCATACAAATCTTGCTCAGGCATGGAGGAGGGTCTACTCGTACCGCAGCGCCACCATGGGATCGACTCTGGCTGCCCTGCGCGCCGGAATGTAACAGCCCGCCAGCGCGACCAGAGCCAACAGTAGCGAAACCCCCACAAAAGTGGCCGGATCCGTTGCGGTTACCCCAAAAAGAAAATTCGCGATCAGCCGCGTGAGAGCAAGAGCCGCGACCAAGCCCAACCCGATGCCGGCGAGTGCGAGCAGGGCGCCTTTTCCAACCATGAGGCTGGTCATGCTGTGCGGCCCAGCTCCCAGCGCCATGCGAATCCCGATCTCGTGGGTGCGCTGGGTTACGGAATACGCGATCATGCCATAGATCCCAACGGCGGCAAGGACTAGCGCCAGCCCCGCAAACGCGGCCAACAAAACGGAGTTGAGTCTGGGTTCAGACAGCGACTTCGAGATCAGATTCTCCATCGAGGACACACCAAACACCGGAATCTCCGGATCAACCGACTGCACCTGAGCCCGCGCCGCATTCACTACCGACAGCGGGGCGCCATCCGTGCGGATGGCAATCGCCATGAAGCTCAGCAAAAACGTCGGCCCCTGGGCGTAGGGCATGTAAATCGTGAGCGGCGCATCGTTCGCCAAACCTTCCTGCTTCACATCTCCCACCACGCCTATGACGGAACACCAGCCGGTTTCACGAAATCCGGGATTGATCTTCTGCCCGACCGCAGATTGTCCCGGCCAGAAACGGCGTACGAAACTTTGGCTCACAATCACCACGGGTTGGGACACACCGGTGTCGCTCGCGTCGAACGCGCGCCCTTCTTTCAACGGAATGCCCAGAGCCCGAAAGTAATCCGGGCTGACCACCAGTTTGCTCGCCGTGATTCCCCGAAGCGGTTCCGTTTGTCCCTGTAACGTGAAATCGCCCCGTATACCTCCCTCACCGAACGGCAAGCCATACCCCACCGAGCCCGCGGCATGCACTCCCGGAAGCGCACTGATCCGGTCGAGCACGGCACCGTGGAAAGCCCTCATCTGAACGTCTGTGCGGTAACGGATCTCCGGCAACTCGAGGTTCACAATGGTGACATTCCGTGCTGCAAGACCGGGATCGACAGTGAGCAGGCGGGCGAAGCTCTTGAGCAGGAGCCCTGCGCCCACCAGCAAGACCAGCGTGACAGCGAATTCGCCCACGATCAGAATGTTGCGCACCTGCTGTGATCCTCCGCTAGCGCTCTTGGTTCCGGATACTTTCAGGGAGGATTGCGCATCGGCCTTCGAGATTTGCAATGCCGGCGCCAGCCCAAAAAGAATTCCTGTAGCAATAGAAACAAGGAGGGAAAAAGCCAGCACCCAGGCGTCCACATCCATTGCCACGATGCGGTGGATGGCGCCGGGCTGGGCCATGCCTTGCTCGACCAGCGAGGCCATTCGGTTCCGCGTTGCCAGCGCCAGCAGCAATCCCAGGATGCCTCCGACACCCGCCAACAGCACGCTTTCGGTGAGCATTTGGCGGACGATTCGTAGGCTGCTGGCTCCAAGCACCCTGCGCATCACAATTTCTTTCTGGCGCGCTGTCGCCCGGCTTAGGAGAAGATTGGCAACGTTGGCACAGGCGATGAGCAGGACGAGCCCGACGGCCGCCAGCAAAACGGTGAGAGCGGGCCGGATATCCGCGACCGCTTTATCGTTCAGGAAGGCCAAGCTCAGCTGAATTGACGAGTCTGGATTTAAGCGGTGCGCGATGAGCGTGATGTCCTGCCCGGCACGCTCGATCGTTACCTCTCGCTTGAGGCGCGCGATGATTTGATCCGTTGCGTTGGACCGGTCGCTGGTGAGCACCATCGGAGTCCAAAAATCCGCCTCATTGGGAAACTGCAGGCGTGCGGGCATCACGCCCCGCACGGTAAAGCTCTTTCCATCCAGAGTGATCGGCTTTCCCACAATGTCTGGGTCGGAGCCAAATCTGCGCGCCCACAAGCCGTGACTGAGCAGCACAACATTCTCGCGGCCCGGAAGTTGTTCCTCCGCCGAAAATACCCGCCCTAGTTCAGGCGGCACGCCCAACAAGGGGAACAGGCTTGCAGTGGCCGCGGAGCCGGTCAGTCGTTCAGGAATGCCGCGCCCGGTCAGATTCGAAGTCTGGCCTCGGAAGGCGGCGATTTGGTCAAAGACTTGATTCTGCTGCTGCCATTGGACGTAGTCAGAATCAGTGAGTGATCCCGGCCCCGAGAATCCCCACCGTGGGATCGTGGACCACAGGATCACGATCCGGCCAGGGTCTTTGTAAGGGAGCGGTCGCAGCAGGGTGGCATTGAAGATGGAAAAGATCGCGGTGTTGGCGCCAATTCCCAGCGCGAGCGTCAACACCGCGACGGCAGTAAAGCCCGGACTGCGCCGGAGTTGGCGCAGCGCGTAACGCACGTCTTGGAGCACGCCAGACATACTGTGGGGTCTTTCTGTGGGGTCTTTCTCTACCTCTAGGGCAGAGCCATAAGGGGATCCACTTCGCGGCACGGTGCGCTGGGACGCAACCTGCAATGACAGCTGCGCGGCCCCAGACACCCGAGCGCGAGAAAGGTGCCCAGCTGAATCTGTAGGAGCAAGGCTCGGACCAAATCTACGGAAAGAAGTAACTTATTGACTGTAAAAGGAAAAACGAAACCATGCTGCGGAAACGAAACGAATCATTCTGTCCGCCCACGAACTTCACTGTCCAGAAGTGAACGGCAACAATTAATCTCCCGGGATTTATGGAGACCTAATAATGGGTTGATGGGGGCCACTTTGGCTTCGTGCTGGAGTTTTCGAAAGACTTGATCCTTGCCGCCAGGTGTTTCGACTCTTGGATTAATTTCTCAGCTTCAGCGATCAAGCGAACCGTATTCCCGTTCAGTTCCCCGATCTTGCCTCGCAACAAGGCGGACTCTTCTTCACGTTGCGACCTGGGTATAACCTGGGTGCTGTTGAGCAGCATGGAGTGCCCCTCCGATGTAAATTGTCAGATTGCACAAGAGACCGACGACCAAGGTCTCTAAGACTGATGGGCCTCAAACTTGGCAGATCGACCCAGGCTTGTTGGGGACGAAATCCTCTTGAGTGACGCTTGGTGGAGTCGCATACGGCCGTCATCATCCCATTTGACGACCGCATCATCTTCGTTCGCTCGCTCAACTGTGCCCAATTGCCCAGTCGGCTTTCCGAAGTTACCCAAACCCTCGACGCGATCTCCTGGAGTCAGTTCCTGGTCGGTGGCAGAGGGCTCGGAGAGCGGTGGCCTCTGGGCACGATCTGAGTCAGGGGTCGCCCCGGGGCGCGACAGTGGCGGTTGGGGAGCTTTACGCAGTTTGCGTATCGGATTATTGATCGTGAGGGTCATATTCCGTTGTCTCTTTCCAAGAGACCAGAACAGCGCCCTTCGCTGCGACTGTCATCTCCTCAATAGATAAAGCATAGGCTTGGAAAGAATGGTTCGGCTGGTCCAAACTGCTCAGTTTGGACCATGATCCGCGATTCCTGGCACCGAACAACGTATACTCGCGAATACCCAGATCTCGCCTGAAGAGATACGAAAATGCCAGACGAAGAGTGGATCAAGACACTTGAAGACGGCAGAAGAGTGAAATTCACCAACCAAGAACTGGACGACTGGGTGTTTGTCACCGCTCAGGTGGAAGGCAACAAAGTCGTCTATTCGATCGTGTTGACCGAAGCGACAAAACCACTTAGTCGTGAAGAAGTTGAAGGTCATTTCGAGGGCGAGCTTTCAAAGAAGTCGCTGAAACCTAACTGAGGCGCTCTGCCTTCCGCCGCTGTTGCGGGCCACTCAGCGGGCAGCTAAGTTGTCCTCCCAGATGATGCTATGGAGTTGCCGGAGGACCGCGTGATACACAGCACCCGCCATATATTTTGCACGCGGCTGGGTGAGTCGGGCTGTGACGCATTCACCATCGTGCGCCTCGCAGGGCACAGCAGCATCGTGATCAGTCAAAGATATGTTCACCCGACCGGATAGAAAATGCGATCACGAAGATGGGCAGGTTAACGGGAAGGCCGGCATAGACAGGGAAGAAGAGAAAAAATAAAACTTGGTGCCGGGAACAGGACTCGAACCTGCATGCCTTGCGGCGCTAGCTCCTAAGGCTAGTGTGTCTGCCAATTCCACCATCCCGGCATTTGGGTAGTTTACTACACGCAATTTGTGATCGGTATACGTGATCCATCGGCGCGGAGCCGCTCGGTCGGTAGTGGGTCAAGACCGTAGTGGGTCAATTTGACGCGAATGACTGAACTTGCCGAAAAGCTGACTTTTCAGGCAGTACAACTGACCGATCAGTCTCCTGTTCGTTTTGAGAGAGAGCTTACTAGGTCACTAAGGAGGATTGTGTGCTGTGCGAGTGTTCAAAGCTGACGAGCCGAGGCTGTTGGTGGGCGTGCTGGATGGCGGTGGGCTGGAGCGGCGCGTGATGCGGCTGCTGGATGCTCGTGTGCCGTGGGGGAGGCGGTGGCGGGTGGTGAGTGGGGTGGGAGTGGGACCTGTGCTTGGGCAAGCAGTAAAGAAAATAGCATTTGATGTGATTTCGATTAAGCCGACTGGCGATGCTGAACAAGCAGTACTGGGCGCAACGCATGATGTTTAGCCACCGGCACAGAGGAGGTAATCAAGGTTGCCGCGGGATGAGATCGCGCGCTTGACAAGCATCCTAATTAAATACACAATGTAGTACATATCATGCTTGGTGAATTTGAATACGTTCTGATGACCGCAGCGGCTGGCCTGGGCGAGAGCGCCTATGGGGCGGCCATTCGTGAAGAGATTGAGAAGGTGGCAGGCCGAAGCTGCTCGATTGGGGCTTTGTATACGACGATTGAGCGGCTGGAGAAGAAGGGCCTCCTCAAGACGTGGATGGGCGAGGCTACGGCCCAACGCGGCGGCAGAGCAAAACGCATGGTGCGCGTGACGCCGAAGGGCATGCATGCGGCGAAGGAGTTTTACGAAGCGATGATGCGCGTAAGCCGTAACGCTTCATGGGCTACGGGCAAGCCGGAGCGTGCGTCATGAGTTCACTGGCAGAGATGGCGACGACCTTCCTTGCGCCGAAGGATCGGGATGCGGTGCTGGGCGATCTGGCGGAGACGGGTGCCAGTGGATGGAGCGCCCTTCGCTCAGTGATGGGACTTGTGGTGCGGCAGCAGATGGAGTTTTGGCGCGCGTGGCAGCCGTGGGTTGCGAGCAGCGCGGCCTTCGCAGGGAGTTTGCTCTTACTGGGCGTGTCCTTCGGGCTATCGGTGGACTCGCGTCATCTTCTGCGCGGCGAGCGTGGGTATGGCAGCGTCCTCTGTGAAGCTCTGCTGATGCTGTCGTGGGCGTGGACGAGTGGATTTGCGGTGGGGTCACTCTCTGGGAAGACGCCATGGGTGAGCGGCATGCTGTGCGCGATCCCGTGCCTCTCCTGTGTGCTTCGGTTTCAGGACACATCTCTCTCGCGTCTGTGCGTGCTCTTGTTTCTGCTACCAGGTGTGGTCGGTGCCGTGCAGGGAGTACGTCGTGCTCGTTTGTCCCATAGGACAGCGCTGACGTTGGCAATAGCCATGACTGCGCTGATGTTGGTTTGGGGCGGCATGTACATGCGGAACTGGTTCTTGCTCCTGCCCGCATGGTGGCTTGTGGCTCACGCAGAACGATCGGAACTCTCCAACGAAAAGCTGGGGGCATGAAGACGCGAAATAAACAATTTGTAACGATTCTCTGCGCATTCTTTTTGAGTGCGGTTTCCGCAGTCGCTCAAAACGATGGGAGCAAGAGCCAGATTGTGGAGCGAGTGATTCATTCGAAGAACTTTGAGGGGAACAAGATTGGCGTAAGCGCCGACCGCAAGCTGGTGGTGTATCTGCCTGCTGGGTATGACGGAGTGTCGAAGCGCTATCCGGTTCTCTACTTTTTCCCGAGCCCAATGGATGGATATCGGACGCTTTTCGATAAGAGCGGCGCACAGGCTCTGTTCGACCGCGCAATCGCGCGAGGTACAGTTCGCAGTTTCATCCTTGTCTCTGGGGATATGACGACTCCACTGGGAGCTTCGTGGTTTGTGAACTCTCCTGTAACTGGAAACTGGGAAGATTTTGTGGTGCAGGAGCTTGTCCCCTATGTCGATGCCAGCTTCCGCACCATACCGACGCGGGATGCGCGCGGACTTGTGGGACACCATATGGGAGCTTATGGCGCCATCCGCATCGGCATGAAGCATGTGGATGTCTTTGGTTCGATCTACGGCATGAATCCCGTTGGTACAGGATCAGGCGTGCAGATTATGGATTCAAGGCCTAATTGGGATTTGCTCGCGCATGCGGCTTCTCTGGATGAGGTGAAGAAGGATGGATTCTCTGCGATCTTCACGTCGATCTTTCAGGCCCACTTGCCGAACCCGGAGAAGCCACCTCTCTATGTTGATCTGCCCGCGCATCTGGAGGGTGGAAAGTTGGTGATCGACTCGAAGCTCACCGCGCGATTAAGAGATAGCTTCTTTCTGGAGTCGATGATCCCGCAGTATGCGGACAATCTGAAGAGGCTGCGTGGTTTCAAGTTTGACTGGTCGCGCAACGATGCGATCTGGGACCACGTGTACTCGAACCATGCGCTCACGCACAAGCTGAATGAGTTTGGCATTGTGCACGAAGCCGAGGAGTACAACGGGCTTTGGGACGCGGATCCCTACTGGGGCGCAGAGGGTCGCGTAATTGCTGATGTGTTGCCGTTCTTCCAGCAGTATTTGGAATTCTAGTCGGGATGCTATGCGCTGATTGTCGTTAAGCGTGGGCAAAAAATGAAGAAAGCAAAGCCTGCCGAAATCATTCCTGCTCATGGTATGCCGCTTCCTAGCGGCGGCATAGCAGCGCCAAGCAGTAATCCCAATCAGGTGCAGGAGTGGACTTTCTACGGCGCTTCGATGGAAGGCTTGAGAGCATTTTTGGCATTGCCGGTGCAAAAACCCGATCCCAATAATTACGCGGCTTTAAGGGGTTTGCGGAGAAAATTGCTTATGGGGCTAGCTATTGCTCTTGCCATAGTTTCCGGCACCGGAGCACGTATTTTTGAAGTGTACTCACCGATGCGTGTCCGGCCAAGGTCTGTATTGTAAACGCATCCGCTCCTGCCGCGCCAAGATCCGTGAGGGCAGTATGTGGAGTATGAAGGACAGCATCCGAAGGTAACTTCATCTGATCGCGTCTTTCACTGCATTGGCTTGAGATCGTGTGCCGGGAAACTGGTTCGGTGTACCAAAGTTTTTTTCTAACTCCAACTCCGGAGGATAGTTTCGCACTTACGATGCCGACGCGGCCTGTACTAGACTCTTCCCTTGGAGTTTTTCGAAATAAGCGAGTGACATGCTTATCCCGGTGTCGAGTGTAATGCTCGGAAAGAACCCAAGGCGGCGTTGAAGCGCGGTATCGCCGCCCCGGGCGAATACCCCCTCAGGCTTCTCGGACATTCCTGTGACCTCAGGAGAGTAACCGATCAACTGAGCTGCCCGCATGGCGAAGGCAATGAAAGTGGTAAGCACGCCGGTGGAAAGGTTCACCGCCGCACCATTGTGGATCTGATCTTTCGTCGTCAATACTCCGTTCACACAGTCTTCAATGTGGATAAAGTCGCGCATCTGTTGTCCGGTGCCCCAGACTTGCAACTGCGTCGCTCCCCGGTTTCCGAGAGCCCGTTTGCAGATCGACGGGAAAGGATAAGTTCGGTCCTGGTCTTCGCCGTAACCGGAAAACGGACGGTAACACACCGATTCCAGACCGTGTTTCTGGTAAGCCAAGCGGGTTACATATTCCACGGTAAGTTTCGCCCAACCGTACGTCATGTCAGGCATTCCAAGGTCGTCGGTGAAATCAATCATTGACTCCTTGAGCAGAAGGTAGCCTTGGCGACGCTGGTACTTGATCGGATAGGCCGCGCTCGACGAGAAGATGATCGACTTCCCGGGCCTGGCGGCCTCGGCCCACCGCCAGTAATGGGCGTCGATCGAAAGATCGTCGGCCACCAGCAACGGTTGCTGCTCGATCATCAGTCGGCCGCCAACCATCGCCGCCAAGTGGTACACCTCATCGAAATGCTCTGCCGGATTTTCCCGAAAATAATCCCTGCAGTCTTGTTTGGAATAGTGGAACGTGCGGAAATCTCGCGGTTCGAACAGCGGCCAGCCTCCTGACGGATCAATGCCGCCTGTCCCGGCCGCTACGGGGTCAACACAGACCACTTCGTCGCCGGCCGTCAGAAATCGCCGCACAAAGCGGCGCCCGACAAACCCAGCACCACCGGTAATCAAGATGCGTTTCATTAGAAATGTTTCCGGTAAAGTTCGAAGGCTCGTACGGATTGTTGCGGCAGGAACCCAAACAGTGCGTCGGGATTGGCGGGCAATGCCTGCACGATGGCCAAATTATGTTCGTAACCCAGATATTCTTGCCTCATGTCGCCGACAAGGTCGTGGAGGTTGCGCTGCTGATAGACCGAAGGTTTACCGTAGACCACGCGGGCACCTTTGGCTTGGAGGTAGTAGGACGCCCAAATGTCGTCCATTCGCCCGATCCTGGGAAAGAGAAAGTAATCTTTCAAAAAACTGCTAGACACGAACGTGTTCTGCGAATTGAACGGCGCAAGAGCGCCGCCAGCCATCGGGAAAAAGTGTTCTTGGAAGTGACATTCCGGGGCGTGCTCCAAGCGACAAAACGCATCGATATCCGGATCGCCATTCCAGAAGTCGGCTTGAACGTCAGGCGTCATTCGCTGTGACTCGAGGCGCGAATAATCACGCTTCGGCAACAGTCCGAGAGGAAAACCCCGGTGCCAGAGATGAGCATGGTTGGTGGCGCCCACAGGATCAAACGCTGGCTGGTCGGTACGGTAATAATGAACGTCGATTTCCCGGCCAATCATCAGGTTTTGGCCCCAGCCGTCGTACGGAATATTGTCGTCATCGACCACAGCAACCACGTCGGCCCTCATATCGTGAGCCCACAACAGCCCGAAATTGCGCCGCTGGATGCAATTCCAGCCAACTGCGTCGGACAATGCGCGGTCGTAAGCTTCCTGCTCCTCCGGACTGACGTAAATTGCGCCGGGGATCTGCCAGCCAGATAGCGTTTTCTTGTCGCCGATCGCAACCAAGGTCCAGCCTTCCATCGCGGCAAACTTCCGCAATGCTTCGGTCGGTGGATTGATTGTGGTTGTGACAATGACTTTCTTCATTGGATCCTCTTGAGTAGCTTGCGGCGCGATCGAAACCGAGTCTTCAAACCGGTGCGAAAATAAAGAAAATTAATCAGGAAAGTGCTGTGTGTCACGCCCTCCTGGCGGTTCCGCCAAAACGACGGAACCTCGATTACTTCAACGCCAAGTCGCAGGGGTTTAACAATCGTCTCGAACAGAAATGGATGTTTCAGCTCTTCCCAGCGAACCGAACGGACCAAGTCCGTCGGAAGGATTCGATAGGCGAAGGTCAAGTCCGTGAGCTGGACCCCATACAGAAGTGCGAAAAATCCTTGGAAGATTCTGTTCAGCACCAGTTTCAACAAACCGTAGCCATCGAAACGGAGACCGCCTTTCCAGCGCGTCGCGGTAACGATCGCCGCCCGATGCCGCTTGGCTTCGGCCACCATGAACGGAATCGTGGCTGGATCCGTTTCGAGATCGGCACCCATCATGACCACGTGTGAACCTTTGGCCACGTCAAAGGCGTCACGCACCGCACCACCAAGAAAAGGCAAACGCTGTTCCAATATCCGCACCCGGTCGGGCACTATGGCAGAGAGTTCCTCAGCGACGGCACGGCATTCGTGAGTGGTACGTTTGCAGAGGACAATCAGGTACTCCAAAACGTCCGCACGATTGGTCTTTTCAATCTGCTCGACCGTCTCTCGCAGGGACCAGGTTTCGTCCATCGAGGGAAGAATGACGGTCAAACTAACGGGTAATTCTTCAACCAACTCCCGTGGATCCATCAACGCGATGCTGGTTAACGTGCCCATAGTCAGTTGGGAATAGTCAGGGACGACAGGGATCACATCTTCACGAACATGCACTGGCTACCGACAAGATCGAAATAAGGCTCTGGCTTGTCGGCAAAAAATTGCTCGAAGGCCAGGTTGACCCCATTGGAGGTGTCGTAATCGTGGCTGACTAAAATCCCTCCCTTACTTAAGCGGGGATAGAACCACTCCAGTCCGGCCATCGTGCTTTCATAGAGGTCAGCATCCAAATGGACAAAAGCAAATCGAGTATGGGAGATATCTTTCGCGGTTTCAGGAAACAAACCCTTGTAGAAGCGCAATTTGCCTGGCTCCAAGTACCCTTGGACCTCTTCTAATGTGTGACGGTACTGCCGTTTCTTGAATCGCGAACTGTCTTTCTCAGACGGGTCAGGAAGCCCGTCGAAAGTGTCGAAGAGATGAAGAACACGTTCGGGCGCGCGCGCCGCGATCATTTTGGCCGAGGCTCCTCTCGCAACCCCCAATTCGGCCATATCCCCCGGCACATTCTTCACGGCGTCGACCAGACTCATCACCTGGCACGCCTCGCAGGGCAGCAGGAGCATGTCTCGCTCGGAGCGTATTTTCAGGAGCACCTTGATTCGTTCGCGACGTCTTTCGGAGTCCCGGTATTTGGACAGCATCATGCCCATGCGGGCAAACACTACCGGGACTTCGCGTAGGGCGCGCCAATCGGTAACGGCCATAACACTTCGCTCTCTCATGAATTACACCACGGAGCGCGCATTCGATGTTAGTTACTGAGGTCATGGCGACCCCTCAATGCACACAGAATTGTCGCGACTCCGCCAATGCTAGATGAGATTGATAGAAATCGAAGGCCTACAGCAATCTCACTCGTCGTGAAAGCAAGCAACCGCCAGAAGGGGGCAGACGGAGGCAAGACTCAGGGCCAACAAGTTAAGGCGCAGTCGAAGGGTGCCTCCAAGTGCGCCATTTGAGGCAAGCAGTAGAGGAAGACACAGCCCGCGGCCGCTACGCAAATGACGCTCAGACGCACCCCAAAAATACGGTGGGGCAGTCGATGGAGCGCTACAGGAATTGCCACACCCAAAAACATGGCAGCCGGAAAGTAATAGTAGTAATACAAATATTTTTGCGGAGTGATCGCCCACTGCAATAAATTCCCACCATAGAGCGCGACAACGAACGCTTCCGGCAGAAAATTGAACATACGCCGAATACAGAATCCGAGAGCCAGCAACCCGCCCCACATGATCACCCAATTGCCAACCAGGTATGACAGCGCGCGCTGCGGGCCCACTTGAAAAATCCAGGAATACCATTTCGATGCGATACCGGGATTGCCTAGATCGGCACGATGCAGCCGCCAGATAGACACGTTCATTGTCACCAGTTCGCCTAGGCTAAAGGAGCGGTGAAGACTGTGGCATAACGGCCAATACGTAGCGCTATAGGCGACGACCGGAACCACCAACAGACCGAGCAAGGAGGGAACAATCCCGGCCTGCCTGAGATTTCTCCCGTGGCGCAAGATTGCTTCGTTCTTAGATCGCTTTGCCCCCCACAGCAACCCAGTTGCGATAAGGATCACAACCCCAAGCGTGTCCACCCCGTTCCACTTGCAGGCACAGGCGAAGCCAAACATCGCACCAGATGCAGCAAGCAGCATTCGACGTTGTGTCACACTGAGCTCGTCCATTTCTAGCAACATCGTGAATGCGACCAGGCCCCAGATCAGGAATCCGACCAGAAAAATGTCCATCATCGCCACGCGCGACATGACATATAGGAAATTATTGAGCAGCGCAAGGATTGCCGCGGTGGAGGCTAAGGCATAGTCGTGGACCAGCAGGTACACCCAGACGAATACGCCCGCTATAGTGAGCGCTCCGAAGAATGAGCCCATCACGCGCCAACCCAGAGCATTATCCCCGAATGTCTTTATTCCAGCTGCAATCAGGAGTTTTCCGAGCGGCGGAACTTCTGCATTCGTAGCACCCCCCGCCAGGAACGCCTTCGCCGAATCTACGTAAATCACCTCATCGTAGAAAACCGACTGAGGTTTGTTGATACCCCACAGAAAGATCGTTAAAGCCGCAACTGCGAGCGCGAGCGCCGTGAGCCACGTTCTCCTCGACTCTCGTTCGCGCTCATTCCGCGTGTGCTGCGCGAAACTGTCTTCTGTCACACGTCTCCTTAAACCGGGTCGAGGTCGCAACCCACGCCAGGTGAGGTAAGTTTAAGGACTCGCGATACGAAAATCAGGTTACCTGGGTAACGAGAGAGACTCCTGCTTACGCGTGCTGGGGGCGGTCAATTGCAATTCCGTCTTGACGCCGCTACTTGTGAGATGTATTGGGTCAGTGCTGACTTGATTCAAATGAGTGGTTGCCGCGAGAATGATGGCCTGATTACTCCTGCCGCTCATGTTCCGAGGTCAGGCAGAACTTTCGGCGACGTGCGGCAAGTGGCGCGGTGGAAGACTTCCCGTCTGTCCAGCCCTCGCCCATGGGATTTGGCTGTAGCGAATATTGTAGCGACTGCCCGTTTAGATCCATTGATGTCGGTTTGGGAAGTACTGGCCGCAGAGGCTCTGTTTCACAGAGGATGCTGGCAGGCACGAAATCCCGCAAATGTCGAGCACGCGATCCTAAGTCTGGTGCGTCTGCCACTTTCGCAATCTTGGAATTATAGTTTACTTCGTTTGCCAGCACTGGGGAAGAACCGTGTCAGCCTCAGTGTGTGAGTCCGGCGATCTGCACGTGATAGGGGTCTAGTAATTCGCCGGTGGCATGATCGACGCCAGCAACCGCGAGCTGATAATTCACTTCGGCTTGCAGCAAGCCCAGCTGAGCGCTGGCCAGCTCGGTCTGCGCTTCCAGCACAAAGAAAATTGTTTCTGAACCCAGGTCATACTTGCGCTGTTCGGCGGCCATGGTCTTCTTGGCCAAGTCCAATGCTTCCTTGCCGGCGGCGATGCTGAGTTTTGCCTGCTCCAGTTGGTGTACGGCATTGCTGACGTCGAGCGTGACCTGCTCGCGGATTTGTCGTTCGGTGTATAAATCGCTGCGCCGCGAGACCAGCGCACTCCCCATTTCCGCCTTCGCCATCCGGTTCTTCAGAGGCAGGCTTAGAGATAGCTGCGCGTAATAAGTTGGGTAGGTGAAGCCGAAAAGTTGATTCACCGAAGAGCTCGTAGTCTTTTGACCCAGCCCGTTGAACTGCGTGCCCCCCAGGCCGTTACTGCCGTAATAGCCGGTGAAGTCGAGTTCGGGCAACAAATGATTGTGGGCTAAACGAATGCGAGTTTGATCGTTGGCCAGAGCGGCATGGGCGGCATCGAACTCCGGCCGCTTGGTCAGGGCCAGTTGCAACGCGGCGGATGCGTCGAGGGTGCGCAGTTCACCCTCGGGCTCCGGTTTTTCCGTAAGTTCGAGATCGAGAGCCTCAAAATACGGGTCCTGGTCCGCGCCCACGGTCATGCGGAGTGCGTCCTCGGTTTGTTTGAGTGCGTATTCGCTCTGGATCACCTGCACGCGACGCGAGGCGACTTGCGATTCTGACCGGTAGATGTCGAGCGGTGGTAACGCGCCCAGTTCCAGTGCGCGTTTATCGCGTTTGTACGTCGCCTCCGCCGCCTCCATGGAACTGCGGGCAACCTCAAGATTACCGCGCGCTTCAATTACGGACCAGTACTGTCCCACCGCTTGTAAGACGTTGTTATTCACCTCGGCAACAAAATTGGCCTGCGACTGCTGCAGATTGCGCCGCGCGATCATCAACGGTGCCCGGTTGGCGAATAGCCCGCCATTCTTTAGGAGAGGCTGAACCACCTGGAACGTCAGAAGAGAGCTGATATACGGATTGAAGAGATAGAACGAGTTGTTGGTGTAATTATTGTTGGTGCCCAGCGCCGCCTGTATGTTGGTGCCCGTCTCAAAGGTTTGCGAGTAATTGAACTGGGCGTTTTGCGTGGTAGAGATGAAGGTTGTTGCCGTTCCGGTTCCCTGCAGTTGGCTGAACGGTGCGGAACTCGAACTATTCACGTTGTAATAAGCCGTCAGCAAGGGATCGAACGGAGCGTGCGCGCCCAGCAGCGCGAATTTCGACGATTCAATCTGAGTTTCCTGAACCCTTACAAGGCTGTTGTTTTCAAGCGTAAGGACAACCGCATCGCGCAAGCTGAGCGTGAGCTTTCCATCGATTACGTAATTCCGCAAATGCTCCGGGACACCCAGTTTGTCCGCGCGAACCTGCGGCGTTAGCAGTTGGCCATATGCCTCGCCCTTTTGCGCCCAGCATTGCGGCGTAAATCTCGAGCATAACAGCATGAAAAGACAAGCGGAGAGCCCCAGGCGAGAATATTTCATTCTTCAATTCCTCCAAGATTGGGTTGGCTCGTGCCGTGAAGATGACTCGCGCGCCGACTACTCCCAACGAATTGCTTCGACCGGATCCAGGCGTGCTGCTTTGACGGCAGGGTAGATTCCGAAAACCAGACCCACCGTAATCGACACCAGAAACGCGAGGAGGATGGAACTCAGGGTTACAATCGTTGACCATCCAGCGAGCCAGGCGATCAAGCGCGACATCACGAAGCCGAACATGATGCCGAAGCTTCCGCCGACAAAGGAAATCAGCATGGCCTCGATGACGAATTGGCGAATGATGTCGGACTGTCGTGCGCCCACCGCGCGGCGCACGCCAATTTCCCGCGTGCGCTCCAGAATGCTGGCCAGCATGATGTTCATGATTCCGATTCCGCCCACCAGCAGGGATATGGACGCAATCGCGACCATCACAGCGTTGAATAGGCGCTCCGTGCGCTTCTGTTCGGCCAGCAGTTCGGCTGGCACAATCACGCTGAAATCTCCGGCGGAATGATGCGATGAATCCAGAATCGCACGCACCACCTGCGCCACCGACGCCATATCGGCGGTGTCGCGAATGTTTAAATAGATTCCATCAATCTCATCGCGGACATCGCTGTAATTATCCTCCAGCCGCAGAATCGCCGAATTCAGGGGAACGTACATAATGTTGTTGAGATCCTGGGTCGGGACACCAGCCACTTCGGTTTGCGAGCTGAGTTGCGGCGAAGCAACTCCGATCACGCGGAACCAGGTTTCATTCGCCTTCACGTACTGGCCGACCGGATCCGCGGAACCGAACAGACTGGAGCGGGCCGCCGCGCCCAGTACGGTCACAGGAGCCCCCCGGGTTTCTTCATCCTCGCTGAAAAATCGTCCTTCAAGAACATGTAACCCGGCGATTTTGAGGTAGATCGGATTGACTCCGTACACCGTTGGCGGATCCTGCTGCGACTTCGGAATCGTCTTGGAGGGAGTCATCCGCTTCCTTGGTGTGGCGGCGACAATGTCACTCACATCATCGCGCATCACGCGATAATCCTGGAACGTGAGCCCGGGAGAAATCTTGCGAATCTTCTGATGCGCCTGCCACTCCGTGGTCTCTTTGGCTTCGACGATCAGGTTATGGACGCCCATTTGCTCAATCAGCGCCATTACCTTCTGACGGGCGCCCGCGCCAATCGAGAGCATTGAGACTACGGCCGCGACGCCAAAGATCATGCCCAGCATCGTGAGCAAAGAGCGCAGCCGATGCAGCAACAGGTTCTGCAGCCCCAATTGCAGATCGGGGAGCCATTGCTGATAACCGTGCAACATCCGCCCGGCCGGAGTTGAGGCCAGCGTTGCCATTACGGAGTGCCTCCTGCGCCCGGTGATGGCGCGCTCGAATTCGCCGTCTTCCTCGGTGCGGTCGGATCGATCAAAGCGATTTCCGTGCCGGGGCTAATGCCTTCAACGGCGGCACGACTCTCGTTCTGGGCTTGAATCTTCACTTCGCGGGGCTCGAAGTTGTTGCCATGGCGCACATACACAACGCGTTTGTTGTCTTTCAAGAACAGCGCCTGGCGAGGCGCGTAGATCACGTTTTTTTGGGGATCGCCGTTGATAAAAACTTGTGCCGTCAAACCCGGCCGCATCTGTGCGTCCGTAGTCACCAGCGTGATGGCTACTTCAAACTTGCTGCTGGAGTCGTCTTCCCAGAACCTATGCGTGCTGTTGCCTCCGACGGTTTTCACCGTGCCATGAAAGCCGATGCCCGGCAGCGCATCGAGCTGGATGTCTACCGACTGGCCCGCTTTGATATTGTTGCGTTCGAGTTCTCCAACTTTGGACACCAGCTCCATACCTTTGGGATCGATTACCTGGCCCACCGTTCTGCCGGGCTCCACCTGATCTCCTTCGCGGTATTCCAGCAGCGACATCCCGCTGAAAAAGATTCCGCCCGCCGCGCCTTCGTTTTTCTCCAACGCAACCAGCCCGTCCATCGGAGCGGTAACGCGCATTTTCTTGATGCTGTCCTGCGCCTGATCCATCGCCAGCTTTGCCTTGTTACGCTTTTCCTCGGCGAGTGAAATCGTGGCCTGGCCGGATGCGCTGCGGGACTTCACGTCTTGTTCCAGTTCCGCCCAGACGCGCTTGGCCTGTTCCAATGCGAGATCATTTTTCCGCGCGTCGATGGTGCTGACCAGTTCGTTCTTCTGCACATCCAACTCGGCACGTCTCACGTCAAACCTCGCCTTGAGCAGCGCCACCTTGTCCTGGGCCGCCACCACTGCCGCGTCTGCCCGCGCCTTGGTGATTTCCTGATCGGCCTGCAGCAACTCGGAACGATTCTGGTCCAGTTTGTAGAGTTGCTCGGTGGGATCAAATTCCATCACCAAATCGCCCTTCTTCACGGCTGTGCCGGTGTGGAGCAAATGGGTGATTTGCAGCGCCCCGCCACCGATGGGCGGGGCCGTTAGCATCTCAGAATGGCTGGCACGCAATTCTCCGGTGACATAGACCTTCATGTCGAGATCGCCGCGTTTTACCAGTCCTGTCGGGATCTCGTCGTTGGTAGTTGCCGGCGATGCGCGGCGCACGGCCGCCACCACGCCCGCCACAGCGCAGAGAACGACCGCGACTACAGCCCACATAATGGCACGCCGGCTCTTCATCTCGATTGCGTCTACTCCTTCAAGGTAGGATCCTTCAGCGCCACTTGTTCTCCGGGACGTACGCCCTTGGCGACCATCACCTTGTCGCTACTTCTTCGTCCGACATCGATGGCGCGTTCTTCAAACTGCGCTCCTTGCCACACGTAGGCCACATTCTGTCCGGATTTCTGAAACACGGCCTGAGCCGGAATGGTGATCGCGTCCGGCACCCGGTCTACGATCACGGTTACCTGGCCGGTAATGCCGGGCTTGAAGCGAGGATCCGTCTGGTCGAGAACAATCTCGAGGATAAAGTTGCGAGTAATGGGCCATCCGCTGGAGAAATCCAGGCTCGCAATGGCGCCGATCTGTTCGATGTGACCGGTGAATTGACGATCTGGAATGGCATTCAACTGGACCGTAACCGGCTGCTTCGCCGCCAGTCTTCCACGTTCCGTTTCATCCACCCGGGCGGAAATCCGCAGTGTCGTGGCATCGGGCAATTCCGCGATGGCCGCCCCCGGCCAGGCATGATCTCCGGGCCGGTATGAGGCCATATTCGAACCCGACCAGTGCTGCAGCAGGCTGATGGTTCCAGCCGAGGGCGCGCGCAAAGTCATCTGTCCCAAAGCGCGGTCCGCGCGTTCCACGTCATACTTAGCCTTGTTGCTGGCTTGTTCCTTACTCTCAATCGTCGCCTTGTTGAGCGTCTGGTCCGATCGCTGCTTGGTCTGCGCTTCGCGCAAGCTCTGCTCCGCATCGGCCAGCTTCAGTTTTGCCTCTTCGCCTTCGATCTTGGAAACGATCTCCTGTTTGCTGGCCTCAAGTTTGGCGCCTTCCACGTCATAGCCGGCTTTCAGCACGGCGGTTTTGTCTTCCTCTTCGCTCAGGCGCGCTTGGGCGCGAGCTTGTCCGATCTCCGCCTCCGCCGATTTCAGGCTGGAGCGGAACTGCGCCAGATCCTGCTCCGTTTTTGTCTTGTCGAACTCGACCACGACATCGCCGGGCTTCACCACCGTACCTTCCGGAGAAATTTTCACGATCTGCAGATCGCCGGCCTCCGCGGGCGCACTGATCGTCACCGACTTCAGAGCCTTCACCTCGCCGCGAAACTGTGCCGAGTCGAGAAATTCTCCTCGCTTCACTTCGATCGTGGGAACCGTGGGGGATCGCTTGCCCAGGCGTACCGCCCCCAGCACGACGCCACTTCCCGCCAACAGGACGATCGCCATGACGATTCCCTTGCCCTGAATCGAAAGCCGATGGAAGCGCTCGAGGATCACGAACCACTCCCCGGATTTTGTGCCGGACTCTTCTTCGAGTTCGAACCATCCCAACTCGAACCGGTAGCGCCCAGCCCAACCTTTGTTCCCAGGCTCTGTTTCGTAACATCCACCTCGACGTCCACGGCGGCGGAAAGGTCAGGCATCAATTTGGGGTCATTTCCATCGATCGCCACCACTACCACGAAGGACCGAAGCTTATTAGAAAAGTCTCCCCCTTCGCCGATGGGAGCAAGTTGGTCCAGTTTGGCCGCGAACACCAAATCCGGATAGGCATCCAACCGCACTTTCGCCGTTTGTCCCGCGCGCAAACTCGGGAAGTCCTGTTGATTGGCCATCACACGCACTTGCATGGTCGCCGGATTCACTACCTGCATAAAGGGCACACCCGGACGGACCTGGTCGCCTTCCTGCACTTCGCCCATTGTCCCTTGCTTCCAGATTGTGTTCAGCACCACCACTCCATCCAGAGGCGAATGGATCTGCATAAGGTCGGCATTGGCCTGAGCGTGCAACATGGTCTGCTGCGTGCGATCGCGCTGAATTTCAAGAATGCGAATCGCCGCTTGCGCCGCCTTCCGCTTCAGGTCAAAGGTTTCGCGCAGCTGTTCGAAGGTCGCTTGGGCCTGATCCAGGTTTTGCTGATTTTTTTCCGCGTCGATGCGGGAAACGATCTCCGCTTTCTGTATCTCGAGTTCCGTCTTGCGGAGATTATCCTCGGCCGTCTTCAGTTCGGTTTCATCCTTGGCCCGTGCCGCATTCTCCTTGGCCTGCTCCTCCGCCACCTGGTCGACCAGCTTTGCGTATTCCGCCTGCTTGTCGATGAAATCCCGCATCTGTGCCTGCCGGTCAAACTCCACCAGCACATCCCCCCGCTTAACCCGGGTCCCGCCGGACGCCAATCGGATAATCGTGAGCGTGGGGACCTGTTGCCCGGCGAGCAGAGGTGCGAGGATGGCGCGCGATTGCACGGCCTCCGTCGTTCCCTTGAGGCGCAAAACCTGTGGGGGAATGTTGGTGGCCGATCGATCGCCGCTGAAGGTCGCCGGCGTTTTTCCGCGCGCCGCAATCCGTACACCGATGGGCAGAGCGATCGCCACTGCGACGACTGCCAGCCACATGCGCCACCGCCGTGGGCGGGCTCCATGGTCCGTCGGTGGTTCCGATGGCGGTCCCGGTTGCCCGAGTGAAGACTCAGGCCCAGGAATCACTTCCGCAGGGGATGCACTCATTACTGAAATACTCCCGCCTTAGGAATCTGCTTGTACAACAAAAGTTGCCAGGCGCTGGGGCGCTGCCAACTTATTCAAACAACTTCGTGCTTCCAGGCCCTGTTAGATCGCAGTGAGGGGGCGCCCTTGCGATTCCTTTCCCAGTTTTTCTTTCCGCGGAAATCACAATCACACTGAGACAGTCGGCTCAGCCAGCACGAGTGTCGGAGCCAGGTATGGGATTCCCGGGTTCAGACGACAAGAAATCGAGTCGAAGAAAGAAAAACGAAGCAAGTATCTTCTAAGGGGAAGCAGTACCTTTCCTAAGGGTGCGAACAAAAACGCGCACCACCGAGACCGCGCGTCGCCTGGCTTGCGCTGCGCAAACCAGGCGACTGGATACTCAAGTCGCGGTTGGTGGCGCTACTGAACCTCGTTCAGTTTTTGGTAGATCAGCATGGCGACGAGCACCAGCAGAAATACTCCGGAGCCGATGCTGAACACCCGAACCGGAATCGTGAGCCGGTTGACCTTGGTCAACAGTTCCGTTTGCTCTTCCTGCATGTGTGAATTGTGGTCATCCAGAAACAGCTGATCGTCCTCGTGCATGGTGAGAGTGCTCTTGTAAATCAGGAGAACGATCAGACCAACGGCGAAAATTCCGAACACAACTGTCACTATAGTGAGCGTCATAAGCCACCTCGGCAGATTCCATCCCAAGTGCACGGCTTCCACTTCGTGAGCGGGGGCGCGCAGAACCCGCATTCAGTCCCGGGGAAGGCCCTAACGGCAATGATTATAGACCCGTTGGCAAGCCCCTGGCGTCGAATAAATCCCTTTGTTCGGAAGCTGTTACCGGAAGCGGTGGAATGCGACTTCCGGACGGGCGCCGCATCCAATAACTCAGATCGATCAGCAGGATCGCTTTCGTGAGATGGTTTTTTCGGGTGCACCGGGAATTTTTTCTTGTGAAAATCGAATCTGCTATAATCCAATAGATTATTAAAGCCAAGGAGATAAAATGGCTACCACAACTATCCCTGAAGTCGCCAAGAAGGCCGCGCCCGTTACCCTCACCCCCAACGCCGTTGCCAAGGTGAAAGACATCATGGGCCAGCAGAACCCGGTTCCTGCCGGCTTGCGCATCGGAGTGGTGGGTGGCGGATGCTCCGGTTTCTCCTATTCGATGCAATTTGAAAACGGCGCTGGAATGATGGACAAGACCTTCGACATGGAAGGACTTAAGGTGTTCGTCGATGCCACTTCAGTCATGTATCTGAATGGTTGCATCGTTGACTACGTCGAGAGTCTCGAAGGCGCAGGCTTCAAGTTTGAGAATCCGAACGTGAAAAGCACCTGCGGCTGCGGATCATCCTTCAGCGTGTAAGGGCGTTTTATGTGGGGACAGCGCTCGGCTGTCCGCCCCGGCGAAGCACGGCAAGACACGCACGCACCAGAGAAAGCTCAGAAAGAAACGAAACGGCCTCAGCATCGATGCGATGAGGCCATTTTTTTGGGGTGGCCTTGTCTGGCGGCCCTACTGCTGCTGCGGAGGATTGCTGGGCGGGTTCGGAGTGCTGAATCCACCACTGGATGGCGCATTCGGGCTGTTCTGCACTCCCGAAGGAGACGTGCCGAAGCCATTGCCGCCGCCAAAACTGCTGCCATTGTTGCCGCCGCTGCCGGTCTGCCCGTTGAGGTTGGGCGTGCCCTGCTGGCCGAATCCCTGCAGTTGGGGCTGGTACGGAGTCATGATGATGCCGCCACGGTCCATCGCCGGATCATAGACAAACGCCCAATCCTTATACTTGTTCTTGTGATTGAACTCGCGGATCGTCTTATCTTTGCTGACGCTGGCAACTCCTACGATGGGTCCGCCGATAATTTGGCCAGACCCCAACTGATTGCTTCCCGGATTGCCGCTACCGCTTCCTGACAGATTTGTTCCCGTCGGGGTCTCTCCCGTTCCATCGGAAGTCCCACCGGAAGATGCCTGCGATGCCGACTGCGACGTGTCCGGCCCAGTCGATGAATTCGTCGTCTGCTGATTCTGAGCGTACGATGAATTGGAGTTTGCTCCAAACCCGCTGTTCCCGCCAAACGTGGAAGGCTGCGAGAATCCTCCGGAGCCGCCCGCTCCTCCACTCATTCCGCTGACCGGGGTTGCGCCCGGGATACTCGCGCCTCCGAGCGCGCTGAGCGTCATCTGAACGTCGCCGAAGTGCAGCAGCTTGAAATCCTGGCACTTCGAGTTCTTACAGTTCAGTGGATCTTTGTAGCGTTTGCGCAAAAAACGAAGGTTGCTGGTGTTCTCGAGATCTTCAATCTTTGTGGGATAGCGCCCAAACTTCTTGTAATAGGCGCGAATCGCCCGCGAATACTGCACTCCGCGATGAATCATCTCCTCTTCACGATCGCGCTTGATTTCGAATGTAATCGACGGTACGATCGCCGCCGCGAAGATGACCAGCAGGGCCATAGCCAGAAGCAAGGTCAGCATGACCCACCCGTCATCGCCACCAGCTTTACCCGGTCGAGGCACGCTGCGCCGCATCTGTGAATCGAAAGCCATGGAGGAAAAATTGAGCAATTGGGTACTTGAGCAATTTTCGAACGGCACCCTAAGTCTTCAAATTACACGATTCCTAAATCTGCTTCATCCCTGCGTCAGCGGAATGTTCTGCGGCGGACCGCTGTTTACCACGTCCTGAATCTCCACCGAATTGGGCGAAATACGAATCACCTTGTAGCGGCGGTCCACGATCTCGCCTTCTCCGGCCACGAACACGTCCTCGCCGAGCTTGAGAAATATTTTCTTCGACTCCCCGGTCCGGCTCGCGAAACCATAAAACTTCAGTGGGATCGGAGGCGCCTGTGCAGGAGTAGGCGGATGGTACTGATCTCCGCCCGCTGCTTCGGTGTTTCCGGGCGTGACGGGATGAGGGATGACCACCGGTTCCAACTGCGACACGAAAATGTTTCTTCCGCTGCCCTCGTACTGCGTCTTTTCGCTCGTGGCCAGCAAGTCGAGTTTTAGCGTCGGATCAAGATTTTCGACGCGCAGTTTCTTTCCCGGTCTTCTCCCGGTGCGCGGCTTCTCCCGGGTGGCTGCAGGAGCCGCGGCCTGCGCGCTCGACGCCGGTTCCGATACTCCCGTAAAAAAAGGGATGAATTCATACGCCACGGCCAGAAGCGCCACGACAGCAAGCGCGACGGCCCAGGTCGTCTTCTTCTTGTTTTCCAGTCCTAGTTGCACTACGTTCCCGCCTTTAGATAGGTCTCCAGCTTCATGTCCAGCCTGACCGGCCCCTGCGGCAGGCCGCCCAGGGTTACGCTGTTGATGATGAAAAACATCTCGTCGCGTTCCAGTGCATTGATGAATCGTGCCAGAGAGGTGTAACTGCCCGCAAGGTCCGCTTCAATCTCCACCCGTTGCAGTCCGCCTTCTTCTGCTTCCTCCGGCTTGTATCGAACCTGCTCGATGGTCACGCCGTTGGTCGACGTGAGTTTGCCGAACTCGGTCGGAATCTGGGAGTCCTGCGAAGGGAAGCGCTTGGCATAGAAATCGGTGATCTGATGACTGGCCAGCACCACCTTCTGAGGAAGATCTTTCAGCGGTGCGACCTGGCGCGTTTTGGTGGTTAATTCGGCCTGAAGCAGGTTCATTTCCATGCGGCGCGTCTCTGCCGAACCCACCAGCGGCGAAAAGTACAGCAGTGCAGCCAGCAAATCGACGCCGGCCATGATGGCGAGGGCGGCTTTCAGGCTCTTCCTGGTTTGCCGCAGGTCCGGCATTAGCGGTTACTCCGTTTCGTCGCGGGCGTCTTCGGCATCGGATGGGTCTTCGATGGAGCGTCCGTTTTTGGTTTCATGTCTATCTTCGCGGCCGCGGCCGCAGCCAGCGGTTCCGGAATGTAAACCGCAACGATGTCAAACTGCTCGGTGTCGCCGTTGCTTACGTTGGACGGTTGGGTGCGCTCCGAAATGATATTCGTTTGCGAGAAACGGCGCGATTCCTCCATGCGGCGCGCCAGTTCAATGGCCCGATCCCGCGAATCGCCCGCCACCGTCATCTTCAGTCCGAGCTGATTGTCCTCATCCAGTTGCGGATTGATCGACATCAAGTGCACTCGCGGCGGCATCACCTTTTCCAAATTCTCCAGCACCCGCGTCCACGAGAACGCCTTACGCTCAATCAGTTC
Organism: Candidatus Sulfotelmatobacter sp.; assembly: GCA_036514015.1. Taxonomy (GTDB): domain Bacteria; phylum Acidobacteriota; class Terriglobia; order Terriglobales; family Acidobacteriaceae; genus Sulfotelmatobacter. The sequence continues at coordinate 75,834 of DATBYA010000016.1, read as the reverse complement.
GTTCAAAAACTGCGACTGATCCCGGGTGCTTCGGTTTTGCGGCAGGCTGAGGATTCTCTCGGCGTTGGCGCGGAGTTGGTCGCGGTCGACAATCATCGCGCGCTTTTCCGCGATCGCTGCCCGATCCCGCCGCGCGTTGATCCAACCGGTGATGTCCAACGCCAGCAGAACCAGCGTGAGCACCGCGACCGCGCCCACGGCGGTGCCCCAGCGCATCCAAAATTGCCGCGCATCTTCGTAGGGCTGGCTGGCGAGATTAATATCGAGACGCATAATGCTATGAGATCAGTGCCCCCACCACTCCAGCCATCCGCCAGCGCGGCACCGCGCCGCCTGCGGACGCTCCCAGTTGCGCAGCAGTCACCAGCTCCTGCACTTCGGCTCCGGTCTGCGCGCGCAGCGCAGGGGCCGCGCCGCCTGACTCGGGCAGTCCGGCAACAAAGATACGCTCGATGTTCAAGCGATACGTATCCTGAAAAAAAACCACAGAAGGATAGACCTCCTCTGCCAGTTGCTCCCCCGTGATGGCAACGCCGCGTGTATTTTCGAGCGTGCGGAACAGCTGCAACTGATTTTCGTTTAGGATGGCAATACTGGTCGTATGCGCGTCGACTTTGATCACCAGGGTCGGCCGCTTGGCGTCGGCGGCTCCGAGCGCCGCCAACGTCGACGGCAGCACGACACCGGGATTGTATCCCGCGCCGCGAAACGCGGCCTCGTAATCGTCGATCACGCTCGCCATCGCCACCGCCGCCACCACCCGCACTTCATCGTTGATCTTCTGCGCGTGGTAGGAAACCTTGGCCTTGTCCACGTCAAAGGGCAGAGACTTCTTCAACCGAAATCGCACCACGGCGAGGGCTTCGTCGCGATCGGAGGGCAGACTATCGAATTCCACCAGCATCACGCGAACCGCGGCATCGGGCACAATTGCAATCAGGTCTTTCGAGCGCCCGGCAACAGCGCCCAACACCGCTTCAATCCCCGCTCGCACCGCGTCTCGCTGGCGCAGATTATTTTCCACCAGATCGGGAACGACGCTTCCCGACGCCAGTTCGCGTGCAGCCGATGCTTCTAAGCCCTCCCCCTGATCGGTAAGGCGCCCCGCCAGCACGCGGTCCGCGGCAATTTCGCAGGCCAGCTTCGGCTTCGGTGGGTTTGAAGTGGAACTCATTTTCCGGGCACGCCCTTAAGAAATCTTTCGTCAATCAGAACTCGAATCAGCAACAAATTCAATAGCCGCAAGGGCACTCAGAGAATTCTTACGCCGGCCTCCTGCCGCTGGAGCCTCGTCTGAGCGAAGTCGAAGGGACGGCCGCGCTATTCCCTACCTCATGGCCTCGATGAAGGTGACTTTGTTGATCTCTTTCAGCGTTGTCATCCCGAGTCGTACTTTGTCGAGCGCCGACTCGCGCAAGAAGCGCATGCCTTCGTCCCGGGCGGCGCGGCGAATCTCCGAAGTCGGCTTCTTGGCCAGAATCATCTCGCGTACGCGGTCGCTTAAATCCAGAAGCTCGTGAATCGCGGTTCGCCCGCGGAATCCCGTGCCCGCGCACTCGATGCATCCCGGGCCTTCATAGAGCGGAACTTTGCCCCACTGCGCGGGATCGAGGCCGCTGGCTTCCAGAACGTCGGGGGCGTAGTGCACCTCGGTGCGGCACGACTCGCAGATCAAACGCACCAGCCGCTGCGCCAGAATGCAGTTCAAAGCCGAAACAAAGTTGTAGGGCTCCACGCCCATGTTCAAGAAGCGCCCAATCACATCGACCACATTGTTGGCGTGGACGGTAGTGAACACGAGGTGTCCGGTCAGCGCCGACTGTATGGCGATCTGTGCCGTCTCGGTGTCGCGGATTTCGCCGACCATGATTTTGTCGGGGTCGTGACGCAAAATCGAGCGCAGACCGCGGGCGAAAGTTAGCCCCTTTTTCTCGTTCACCGGAATCTGGGTGATGCCGCGCAGTTGATATTCGACCGGATCTTCAATGGTGATGATCTTGTCTTCGTCGGTCTTGATCTCGTTGACCGCGGCGTAAAGAGTCGTCGTCTTGCCGCTGCCGGTTGGCCCTGTGACCAGCACCATGCCGTACGGCTCTTTGATGTAGCGCCGGAATTTGCGCAGGTCGTCCTCGTCAAAACCGACCACATCCAGAGTCAAGGTGCGGAACTTCTCGCTCATCGACTCTTTATCGAGCACGCGCAACACGGCGTCTTCGCCGTGAATCGAGGGCATGATCGAGACGCGGAAGTCGATGGCGCGCCCGTTGTATTTCACGCGAAAGCGGCCGTCTTGCGGTACCCGACGCTCGGAGATATCGAGCTCGCTCATCACCTTGATACGCGAAATCACGGTCGAGTGGTGCTCCTTGCCGATGGGAGGCATGGCCTGGGTGAGCACGCCATCGATGCGGAACTTGATGACCACCGAGTCGTCGCGAGTTTCGATGTGAATATCGGAAGCACGCCGCTGCAGCGCGGTGAAGATGGTGGTATCGACCAGTCGGATAATCGGGCTGGTGTCGCCCGTTGCCGTCAGCTTGTCGATGGTCAGTGTCTCTTCGGCGCCAGTATTTTCGTCTTCGCGAATAATCTGGAAGCCTTCGCTGGCCTCCTCCAGAACGCGCTGTGATTGTTCGGTCTTCTTGAGAATGTCCGAAATTTGTTTCAGCGTCGAAACTTTGGTGATGATGCGCTGCTTCAGCAGCAGGCTAATCTCGTCGATCATCATCAGCTGGCTGGGATCGGCGATGGCGATGGCGAGTTTCCCGTCGGCCGTCTCTTCTAGGGGAACAAAGTTATAGCGGAACATCAGCTCGACTGGAATTTTCTTGAATAGTTCGTGATGAAGTTCGAAGCCGCTCAGGTCGACGAACTCGCAGCGATAGCGTCGCGCCACGTCTTGCGCGCGCTCCAGATCGGTGATGGGATTGCCGGTGGGGCTGACTGGACCGCCATTCCCGCCATTCACGAACAACGATTTTTTGTCGGCTGTTGCCATTGGTTTCCCTGCCGGACCGTCTTGCTCAGTGCACTCCCAGAGTAAAGATCGGTAAATACAGCGAGATCAGTACTCCACCCACGAAAATCGCCATAATGATCAGAATGAGCGGTTCAATCAGCGCCATGGACGCTCCCAGCGCGGTCTGCACATCTTCCTCGTAAAATTCCGCCACCGAGTTCAGCATGGCCGGCAGCGCTCCGGTGGATTCGCCCACCTCGATCATTTCCACCGCGAGCTCTGGAAAAATCTTCTGCTCTTCCAGGCTGGGGGCTAATCCCTGTCCTTCGCGAACTCGAGTGCCTGCCCGCATCACACCTTTTAAGATGCGCCGGCTGGTCATGGAAGCGCCTGCCGTTTCCATTGACGGCACCAGCGGCAGGCCGCCTTGCAGCAGCGTCGAAAGCATCCGTGAAAAACTGGCGACCTGGTGCTTCAGCCGGATATCGCCCAGCAGCGGCAGACTCAAGATTATCCGGTCAATACGATCCGCGCCGCGATCGGTTTCCTTCCAGCGCCAGAGCACAAAAACGACGACCACCAGCCCGACGAATACGAAGGGAGCATATTTCTGCGCATTCTGGCCAACCGCGAGCATGAACAAGGTGATGGTTGGAAGCTTGGCATCCAGACTGTTGAACAGGTCGGCAAACTTGGGCACGACGTAGGTAAACAGAAACGTCACCATGATCATCACCACGCTGACCAGGATGGTGGGGTAAATCAACGATACGAACAGCTTCTTACGGAAAGTCATGGCCAGCCGCTGAAAGCTGATGTAACGCGTCAGCACTTCGTCGATGTTGCCGCTCTTCTCGCCCGCCATTAAAGTTGTGGTGTAAATTTTGGGGACGATTCCCTGCGCCGCAAACGCCTCGGAGAGCAACTCTCCGCCTTTGACGCGCTCCCGCACGTTCTCCAGAATCTGCCGCAGTTGTCCGTCCTTCTGCCGCTTGATCAGCAGTTCCAGCGAATTCAGGATAGGCAGCCCGGCTCGGATCAGCGTGAGAAACTGCTGGTTGAATACCAAGAACCCGTCCTGCTTCAGCTTCCGCCGGCGGTGCAGCGAAACTCCAGAAGTCAGCACTCCCTGGGGCTTGACCCAGTAGACCAGATATCCTTGCTGCGAGAAGCGGTCGCGCACTTCAGCTTCCGAGTATCCATGCTCGACGTGCTGCTGGACGCGCCCGCGATCGTCCGCGATTTTTATGACAAATTCCGCCATTTGCTGGTTTTTCTGTGGTTTCCGGAGAACACGATCCCGGCCTCAGTCTAACATTCCTACTTACCATTCTAAGACACCGACCGCGGTCAAAACCGCGCCTGTCAGTACCCAAGTAACCCGCGTCTCACTGAGAGACAGTCGCCTCGAGCCTCTCGTGAATGACAAGGTCGGGACACCCTCCCCGGCTGTCCGTTAAGGAAACAGAGGCCCGCCGAACTCTACGGCTCGATCCCGCCCTCAACGGTCTCGGTTCCGGGGGGAGGCTTGAACTCGAAGCGTCCATCCCCGATCTTCACGTCTTCCCGCATGTCGGCAAAGCGGTATTCCGTGATCGGCCCGTCCACCTCCTGGATGACGATCCGCACAATCTGGTGGTCTGGCGTGATCTCCAGCAGAATCTCGCTCACCCGATCCGCCAGCGCCTGCGGCACCCCCCGCAGAACGACGTTTCCCGGCTGCAGCGGCTCTACATCGGGAGCCAGAGACAGTCCCTGCAACTCTTTCTCCAGCCTGGTTTTACCCAGTAAGAATGCCAGCGGAGAACGCACATCCTCCAGCTTCTTTGCGGCCGTCTTCCGCGCCTGACGGTTGTCCGGGACGTAAAACCACGCATCTCTCCCATCGCTGACAAACAGCTTGTCTCTGGGAGAACGGTACTCCCACCGCATCTTGCCGGGTTTTTTCAGCCACAGGGTCCCCGACTCGGTCCGATCCATTCCAGAGCCACGATAAATCTCGGCAAACTCTGCCTGAAGCGAGTGCAAATGGTCGTAATGGCTATCGACCGCCGCCGCCAACGTCTTCACATCCGCCGCCAGGCCAGTTGCAGGCACAAGCGTCGCAAACAGGACGATTGCAAAGCGAAGCAAACGTACTCGCATGGGAATAACTGTTCACCGGCTTCCCGCGTCAGGTCACACCCTACGAGGTCGGGAGGGAACTGCGGGGCAAGTTTCCTACGGAAGGGCTCCAATCAAATTGTAACAGTTCGCCGAAGTACCATCCGGTCTGCGGCTGGGCCGCTCGGAGGACTCACCATTGGCTTGTGAATAAGGAGTATTGGTGCGTCCAGGCGATCCTTCGCAGTTGCCCACTCGCGCTCAGCACGTGCTCCAACAGCGGGTTGTGATAGAGCACATAGACCGGTCGGGAATGATGGCGCAGAGCCTGTTCCAGATTTCCCAATACTTTACGCATACCCGATTCCGGGAACGGATTGAAGAGAAAAATCACAAGCGGATCGTCGGGAAAGGGGAATCCGGTCGCGTCGGCGCAGATCGACTCGAGCGCGAAACATTTCTGCGAGTCGCTTCTGTACTGGCGCAAGTTCTGCTGCGCGATTTGGTGCAGACTGGGGAGAAGTTCCACGCCTACGATGCGGCGAAAAGGATAGTCCGACGCCATCAGCAGGGTGCGTCCCTTGCCGGATCCGAGATCGACGAAAGTGAAGTTGCGGAAATTAAGAACGGTCTGGTCGGGAGTAGGCGATTTTTGCAGCGCGTCGAGCATGTCGTGAAACGCCGCCGGTTCGGTTGGCTGATATGCGGAATGGAACATGCCCAGCAATCGATCGCGCCATCCCACGGCTCCGCTGGTGGTGTTGACCCGGTACTCCCAGTCGTAGTCGGCATCTCCGTAGCGCTGCCGCAGACGCGCCGGAGTGGAGTCGCGCACGAACTCCCACAGCACCCCCAGAAGGCGGCGAGTCGCGAGCCAGTAGCCCTCATAGGAGGCGCAGTGCTTCCACCAGCGCGACCCAGTCCCCAGCACGCTGATTTCTCGAGGTGAATCCATGAGCGGAGAATGAGAAACGTTCCAGACATGATACGGGGCACGGGGTTGTCGTGGTCAATGGCGAAAGTGCGGACTACTGGGTGTGGTCGTGGAATTTGGGCAACGCGGGGGGCTTGTATCCGGGGGGCATCCCCTTGGTGAGAAAGTTGAAATCGTCCGGATTCTGAACTTCGATACGGCCTTCAGGAGTTAGCGTGTAGGGGCGACCGTCCGGATCCACGGGGATGCGGGGCAAATGTTCGACGGCCGCGAGTTCCCCCATGCTAGCGGGAAGACGTCCGGTTCGCTCCCCGAATCGGGTGACGGCGGATTGCAAGTGGGTGACATCTTCATCCACCTGGATCGCGCGCAGGTGTTCGAGAGCGTTCTGGCGGACGTAAGAATCGTGGCTGGACTCGTAGGTGGCGCTCCATAGCAGACGCGCGGTGGCGAGGTCGCCGGCGTGCCCGGCCATTTTCGCGGCCAGTACTTTCAGCAGCGGATTGGCGCCGGGGACTTCCACACCTTGTTCGAAAACCTCGGAGGCTTTCTTGTAGTCCTTGAGTTCGGTGTAGTAAATGAAGCCCAGGTTGTAGTAGAGCTGCCAGTTGTTCGGATTATGCTGGATGCCGTACTCCATCAGCTCAATAGCGCGGTCGGGTTCGCCGGCGCCGTTCGGCGGAGCGGGCGCGAGAAAGCTGGCTCCTAACTGGTACGCCGGAAACAGTTGCGGATCGAGCGTTGTGGTGATCTCCAGTAACGGGGCTAGCTCGTTGTAAGTGGACTCCCGGTTGAAGTGGCGCTCGCCAAAGTACTGCACGGTGCGCGTCCAATAAATGCAAGCCATCATGCCGTCGAATCCCAGGCTGGCGCGCTTTATCATCTTCGGCGAGCTGATGAAGAGGGCGTCGTCGACAGTTGCTTGCGGACGGATTTCATCGATGTGCTGCAACAGCAGAATGCACGCAACCATCGAAATGGCGAGGCATCCGGAGGCGATTACAGAGGTGCGGCGCGCGGCCGTCATTTTACGGAACTCCGGCCTGGAATCCGGCAAATCATTTCAGGTTCCTGCGCTCGAAGATCAGGACTGCGGCGCTCAGGGTCATCGCCGTGTAAAACAGCGCGTAGAGCGTGTTCTGCAGGATGAGCTGCAAACCGAGTGGTTGCTGATGCGCGACCGCGCTGATCACATTGAGCGCGGAGAAGTTCGGCACCAGATAGGCGGCGGCCGTGGCGAACCAACGGGTCACGCCCGTAGTCAGGGCGGCGAATCCGCGAAGATCGTCGGCGAAGCTGCCGATGACGAACAGGGAGAAGGCGAAGACCGCCGAAAGCAGGGGCGAAGAGAACGACGAGAACAGCAGTGCCAGGGAACAGATAATGAGGAATTCAAGAATGATGAAATAGAGTGCGACCAGGATCAGCGCATCGGGTGCGGAAAACTTATGAACCACGTAGAGCAGCGCGCCGAAGACTCCGATCGCCATAAAAAACGTATTCACGATCAGCGTTCCCGCCAGCCCCAGGAACTTGCCGAGAATGAACTCCCAGCGGCGGACCGGCCGCGAGAGCACGGTGTAGAGCGTGCGCTTTTCGATTTCTTTCGAAACCAGCCCGATTCCAATGAAGATGGCGATGACTATGCCGAAAAGAGAGACTGCCGTCAGCCCCAGGTTGACGACGACCAGGCGCTCTATGTGGATGGAAATCTGGCCAACGAAAATGGCGGCCCCCGAAAGCAGCAAGGCGAAGGCGATCAGGTTATAGAGAATGCGATCGCGAACCGCCTCGCGGAAAGTGTTAAACGCAATATAAAGCATGCGTGGGCTCATGATCTTTTCCCCACGGTAGTTTGGGAATGCTGCAGCTTTTCCACGAAGTAAGCTTCGAGCGAGGTGCGCAGTGGCGTGATGGCAATCAGGCGAATGCGCTCGCGCCGCAGAACGTCGATGGCGGCGTCTTGCTGATTCTCGGGCAGAATGGCGCGCACCGTATCTCCCGTGACGTGGCACTCCGCGCCCAGAACTTTCATGGATGCCGGAATTTGCGTGCCTTGCCAGATGACTTCCACCTTGCCCTGCACGGTCGAGGTCAAATCTGCCACCGCTCCCACGCCGCGCAATTCGCCTTTGTGAATGATGGCTACGCGATCACACAGCGCTTCGGCGTCAGAGAGGATGTGGGTGGAGAAAAATACTGTCCTGCCTTCCTGCTTGAGTTGCTCGATCAGGTCGCGAACTTCGCGGCGTCCCAGGGGATCGAGACCCGACATCGGTTCGTCGAAGAAAACCAGTTTGGGATTGTGCAAAATGGCTTGCGCGATTCCGACCCGTTGCAGCATACCTTTGGAAAACTTGCGCAATTGCATGCCCCTCACCTCGGTCAGCCCGACCCGCTGCAACATTTCTTCGACGCGACGCTTGCGGTCTTTGCCGGGAACTCCAGAGAGCTGTCCGTAATAATCCAGCAATTCATGCGCGGTCAGGTAGTCGTAGAAGTAAGGCTGCTCGGGCAGGAAGCCGATCTGCGCTTTGACTTCGGGGTCGGTCCACTCGCGACCCAGAATGCGAGCCGTTCCGGCGGTCGGAAAAACCAGGCCCATTAGCATTTTCAAGGTTGTGGTTTTGCCGGCTCCGTTGGGGCCGAGGAAGCCAAAGATCTCTCCCTCTTCGACGGTGAGATGAAGCGGTTGCAAGGCGCTCTTGGGGCGCTTGCGCCAGAAGCCCACCATGTAGGTTTTTTCCAGACCAAGGATTTCAATCGCAGACATTGTCAAAGTGCGCCTTATGACTGAGTGCTTACGGAAACACTACGAAAAAATATTATATGCAAGGGCGTCCGCCTTGAGGCTGAGGGCGCCATTACCGAGGTAACCACCCTCCGCTGATGGAACACCGAAAGCATGAGGAGCCGCGTTTGGGCTGCAGCTAGTGGGAGAGAAACCAGTGAGCTTTATCTTGCGTCTGGGTCCAGTCCGAGGAGACGTGCTGGGATTGGGCGATAGCAGCGCTGGCCTCGGCTTGGCGACCGCATTTCTGCAAGGCCATGGCCAGCAGCAGGTAGTGAAAGTCGATGGGCTCAACCGCAACCGCGCGGGAAAAGAAATCCGCCGCGGCGGGGAAGTTCGCGTCGCGGTACGCCAGCAGACCCATGCCTAGCAACGCGAATGGGTCGTGCGGATCGATCTGCAAGGCCTGGCTATAGCTCTCTGTCGCCTCGGACGCTTTGCCGAGCTTGGTATACCCGACTCCCAGATCTCGGAATGCCATTTCGCGCGCGTTACGGTCGTTTGTGCCTTCGAGGACACGGCGCGCGTCTGCCATGGCGCCGGAGAGGTGGCCATGGCGCAGTTCGTAATCGGCGAAGTAGACAACCTCGGTCAGCGGGTAGGGATGGATTTGCTCCGCTTGCGCATATTCCACCATTGCTTCTTCGTGCCGATTCTCCTTGGTCAGCACTGCGGCCAAATAGGAGTGCGCGATAAAGTTGCGATCCGTGACGCTCAGCGCATACCTCCACAGGGTTTCACTGTTGCGCCAGTAAGAAACCTGTCGAGGAGTAAGAAAGGCGGTGCCTGCGATCGCCAGGCAGGCCGGTACGGCCAGCCAGCGAGGAGACACGTGCCAGTCCCGGCCCGCCTCCGCGACGGTCCAAGTGGCCATCCAGAACAGACCGATGAACGGGATGTAGGCATAACGGTCGGCCATGGCCTGATCGCCGACCTGCACGATTCCAATCATGGGGACCAAGATGCCAAGAAACCACAGCCATCCGATCAGAAGGTACCTCTGGCGCGATGCCAGAATCACAGCTGTGGCAGACAATAACAATGCACACGATGCCACCACCTGCCACAAGGGGATTGCCGCACCGGGGTGAGGATATGCGGGAGAAAGATGGACTGGCCAGAAAGCGTGACCGACGTAGCGGGCATAGGCAACTACAGTGTTCTCCAGCCGCACGGGCAGGGAGTACGTCAGGCCACCGCGCACCGCATTGTGTTGCGCACGCATGGTGAGCAGGGCGTCGCCCGCGGAGAGCAAAAGTAAAGGTATTTTTTCCAGAATCAGCCAGCGAATCGACGCCCGTGCAAAGCGGGGCGGAGCTGCCAGGTTCGCGGGAGAGCCAAAACGGTCGAGCGGCCAATAGTCCCAAAGGAGGAGAACGCAAGGAAAGGTAACGACCTGAGGTTTTGCCATCAATGCCAATGCGAACAGCACCGCTACCGAAGCGTAGCGTCGCATCGAAGGACGTTGGGCATACCATCCGTAAGCCAGCATGGCGAGCAGGAAGAACACCATGCTGAGAACGTTCTTGCGTTCGGCGGCCCAGGCCACCGATTCTACGTTCACCGGATGCACAGCAAAAAGTGCGGCCACCGTCAGACTGCGCCAGGTGAAGCCAGTCGCGCTTTCGAGCAGCAGAAACAACAGCACCGCGCTCAGTGCATGCAACAGGACGCTCATATAATGGTGTCCGGCAGCATTCTTTCCGAATAGTTGCCAGTCCAGAGCGTGGGAAACCCAGGTCAGCGGATGCCAGTTTTCACATGCGAATGTGGTGAAAGCCCATTTCAATGTAGCCGGAGTTAGACCCGCCTGAATGTGCACGTTCTCCGTAACGTACCCGTTGTCGTCGACGTTGATAAAGGCATTGTGAATAATGCCGTTATAGACGGCGACCGTGATGAGAAGCAGCAACAGGGAGAGGACTACGCTCCGTTTTCGGGATGACGAGAATATGCCCTGGAGTGCCGAACGCGACTGCACTGTCGGTGTGAAGGACGTTGCCGGGCAGTCTTCTGAAATTGTCGGCATACCAAGGAAATTATACTTGGGACCGCGCCTTGGATTGATCGCGGCGAGGAAGTCTCGAAGTACCTTCGTAATGCGTCTTTCGGAGCCCTGGGCGCCCGAGCCTCGTTACTGAAGCGCCGCAGTTGCGGCGGTGCAGGGCGGGGTAATTGCGCCCGTCGAAGAGCGGACTACGGCATCTTCAAAGGAGCAGAAGTAGTGGCTTCCACTGATCGTGGGGTCTTGCGGCGCTGCCAGGATGCTGTAAGAAGGCGTAACACTACCGACGGCCGGGCTGCTGCCGATTTGCAGCGTAAACGTGTAGCCGCTTTTCATCCCACCTGAGAGTAGGCTATCGATGAAACACCCGCTGCTGGTGGACGGCACGCAGGCCGCACCAGCCGGGCCACCCAAATAAGGCAAGGAAGTGGCAAAGCCAAGAGTTGAATACATGGCATTATAAGAGATTTCCGCGCTGTTGATGCTGCGGATGGAGCCCACAGCCGACGCCTCATTGGCCGTCAAACGAGCGCGCATCAGGGAAGGGACCGCAATGGCTGCAATGATCAGGATGATAGCGACCACGATCAGCAACTCGATGAGTGAGAAACCATTCTGTTTCCGCATTGGAGTGGATCCTCTCGCCGGCGTCATTCCCCCGTGGGGCGAATACGAATGATGACATCCGTTCTGAGACAGCTATTCTCTTGTAGGCACGTTTCGGGCCAATTACGGTTTGATCCGCGCGACTCTAACCTACCTAGTTTTCATTGCATGCCATGACCCAACCCGCAGCAGGTCGTGGCCTTCGCCCGAAAAGCGTGACCTGGAATGACAGTTTTTGTCATTAGGTCCGCAGATTGGCATTGGCCGGCGACCGTAAGACGAGTGAGACAGCACGGAAGACAGAAGAGCAGCGAACTCGCATTCGCTGTTCTCTGGCTTGTACCCTCCCCAGGTACTTCGCCAAACTGAGTGATGGCTATTGAAGAGCCCTAGTCGTTGCAGCGCAGGGCAGGGTTGAAAGAGCGGTGGAAGAACGGACAACGGCGTCCTCAAAGGAGCAGAAGTACCGAGTGCCGGTCTGATTTGGGGTCACCAGGAGAGCCGAAATGCTATAGGACGGCACGATGCCGGCAACGGCAGGGCTGCTTCCAAGCGCCGGTGTAAAATTGTGGCCGCTCTTGGTTCCAGTTGAGAGCGAGCTTTCGATAAAGCCCCGCTGCTGGTGTGAAGGTACCCAGGCGGCACCGGCGGGCCCGCCCAAATACGGCAAGGATGCGGCAAAGCCGAGGTTTGAACGGTGTTGTACGAAATTTCGGCGGTATTGATGCTTCGGACGAGCCTACAGCAGACGACTCATTGGCCGACATGGGGTCGCGCATTAGGTCTGGAATGGCGATCGCTGCGATGATCCGGATGATGGCCACCACGATCAGCAGCTCGATGGGTGAAAAGCCTTTTGTTTACGCATCTCGAGTTGCCCCTTCCATTTAGTTCAGTTTTTGTGGAGTACGCCCACGTTTGGCATGCCAGATCAATTCCAGGATTGAGTGCTCGTGCCGCTACATTCGGAGGGATGCGAAGAGCGTGTTTTTCAGGGGGAAGAAGGCTGGGATGTTCTGGTTGGAATCTGCTCCCGGGGAAGGAGAGAATGGGCGCGAAAGCAGAAATAAAAAAAGAGCAGCGAACTTGCGTTCGCTGCTCTCTGGCTTGTACCCTCCCCCAGGTACTTCGCCAAACCGAGTGATAGTTACTGAAGCGCCGTAATTGCGGCGGTGCAGGGCGTGGTAAGTGTGCCCGTCGAAGAGCGGACCACGGCATCTTCAAAGGAGCAGAAGTACCGCGTTCCGGTCTGATTCGGGGTCACCGGCGAAGCAATGATGGTGTAGGACGGTGTGACGGTGCCTACGATGGCGCTGCTGCCAATCGTTAGCGCAAAGGAGTAGCCGCTCTTGGTTCCAGTGGAGAGCGAGCTATCGATGAAGCAGCCGCTGCTGGTAGATGGAGTGCAGGCCGCACCAGAGGGGCCACCCAAATACGGCAAGGACGTCGCGAAGCCAAGGTTCGAATACGCGGCGTTGTAGGAGATTTCCGCAGTGTTGATGCTACGAGTCGAGCCCACGGCCGATGCTTCGTTGGCCGACATACGGGCGCGCATCAAGTTTGGAATGGCGATGGCTGCGATGATCAGGATGATGGCCACCACGATCAGCAGCTCAATTAGTGAGAAACCCTTTTGTTTACGCATCTCTTTTATCCCTCTTTTTAGTGGTTCTTTTTGAATTTGTCTGGTCATCTACTGACGCAGTCGTTCTCCAACTTTGCACTTGTTTGTCCAAATCCCGCTAGTTACGTTAGTTTCAAAGGGGGGGAGGCAAGCGCTTTATTATCAGGAGGAATGCAATCTTCAGTGTCAATTCTAAGCCCATCTCAACCTAAGAGTTTGCCAAATTCTGTCGTTCTCCCGCCAATTTGTGTCACGAAGGGAACGATCGGATCTGTATTCCTTGCAAATCAGCACGAGCGCTACCCTGGGCAAATCAGGACGAGGGCTACCCTGGCGGTCTCGTAACCATGGTTAACGGCCGGCTGACAACGCGGCCACGGCCTGTTCGGCCTCTTCGGAATGGGGAGAAAGCTGGAGTGCCCGCTGATACGCCATAAGCGCCTCGGGGCGCCGGTTTACCAGGACCAGGGCTCGGCCCAAGTGGAGATATCCCTCGACTGTTGGTTGCAGTTCGAGCGAGTGGGAAAAATCCCGGATGGCGTCGTCTACCCTTTTTTCGTCGAGGGCCAGATTTCCGGTGCCAAGCCAGATACTGAAACGGGACGAATCGAGGTGCAGAGCATGATCAAAGCTTTCGCGCGATCTCGCGTAGTCTCCCAGTTGCCGGTACGCCTCGCCCAGGTTGGTGTATGTATCCACCAGGAGCCCGGTGTTGTTTGTGAGGCGAATGGCAGTTTCGTACTGTTCAATCGCTTCCCGCAGGCGGTTATGCTGGTGAAAGTATGTGCCCATGTTGGCGTGAGAAACCGGGTCATTGGGAGCAATCGAGGCGGCACGCTCGTAGTGGAAGAAGGCTTCATCCGGCCGGTCTGCCTGGATGAGCGCCCCTCCCATGTCATCTTCCGCTGCGAAGTTGCTTTCGGTTACCGAAAGGACATGCGACCAAAGGGTCACACTATCTTTCCAGTACCCAATCTGTCGATAACTATCAATAGATAAGGCGAGCAGTACGATGGTTCCGGCCACTGCAATTACGCGTTGCTTGATTTGCTTCCGTGCAATGAGATCCGTTGCCGCCCAAACCGCGATTACAAAAATGCCGAGCAGCGGTAGGTAAACGTAACGGTCAGCCCTGGCTTGGTCGCCGACCTGCACCAATCCAATTACCGGCACGAGCGTTCCCAGAAAGAAAAGCCATCCGACGATTAAATAGCGCCGCGAACGAAGTTTGATAAACGTCACCGTAGCGGCTGTCAGAAATGCCGTCGCCAGAGCGACCTTCCAGGTGGGGAGAGAACTCCCCGAATAGGGATACATACTGGCCAGCGAGGTCGGCCACAACGCTTTGCCGAGATAGGCTGTGTAAGAGTAAATCGCGTTTTCCAAACGCACGGCAAAGGGAAAGCGCCGAAAGGAAGTAATTGCTCCCGCTTGCCTCTGCGCCACGACGGTGATCCAGGAATCTGCGGCTGCCAGGGCAAGGAGCGGCAGTTTTTCGATGGCGAGCTTCCAGAGCGAGGCTTGCCGGGCGCCGACGTTTCCTTGTGTCTCAGGATCGCGTACGCGGTATAACGGCCAATAGTCGATCAGCAACAGAACGAAGGGCAACGTTACCAGCATCGATTTTGATGCCAATCCCAAGGCAAAAAATAGGACAACAACCAGATAACGCCTCCATCCCGGCTTCAGCGCGTACCAGCCGTAGGCGCCCAGGGTCAACAGGAAAAAGGTCGTGCTGAGAACGTTCTTCCGCTCCGATATCCAGACCACCGATTCGACATTCAGAGGATGAACGGCGAACAGCGCCGCCACAAAAAAACTTGCGCCCATGCGTCCGGTCGCGCGTGCCAGCAGCAGAAACAGGAGAACGGCATTGAGCGCATGCAACAAAACGCTGACGAAGTGGTGCCCAGCCGGGTTGATGCCGAACAGTTGGCAATCCAGCGCATGAGAAATCCAAGTCACAGGATGCCAATTTGCATCGGTTGAGGTCATTGCCCAGGCGAAGGTGTTCCAGCTCAGGCCCGCCCGCACATGCGAATTCTGGATGACGTACATGCCGTCATCGATATTGACGAAAAAGAAATGATTCGTCTGCGCATAAAGGACGAGGACCATCGTTACGAGGAGAAGAGAGAGGACGAGTCGTCGCTTTTCAGGCGAAGCGAATAGTCTCGGCTGTACGGAGCGCGAAACTATTGGCGTGTCCTTGGCGAGGGCGGGCATACTCGTCATTTAATCACAAGAAAATCGCGGCGATTTCAAGCAGAAGCACAAAGGTAACCGCGCATGCAGGGTCACCAAGAACAACCTAGCCATCTTCGGAGAGCGAGCCTCCCCACGCTGCCATTGCCGCCATCTGCGACTTTGGCACCGGCTCGGAACATAAGTTAGAAGCTAAGAGCTAAAAGCCAAAAGCTAGGAGCTTCTATTCAAAAACTCTCGGCTTTCAGCAGCATGCAGGTGACATCGTCGTGTTGAGGAGTGTTGCCAACGAAGAGATCGAGTTCGGCCATGAGGCGCCTGAGTAGTTCGCCGGGCTCGACCGCTTTTCCGGCTTCAATCGCGCTTAGCAAGCGAGGCTCACCATATTCCTGCTGGCGGGCGTTTTCGGCCTCGACTAATCCGTCGGTGAAGATGATCAGCCAGTCGTCCGGCGCTAAGGTGACGGTGGCAGAATCGTATTTCACCTCCGGCTGAATGCCGATCGGAAGCCCACCGACGTTGAGGCGCTCGATCTGCCCGCTGGCGCGCCGCAGGATCGGGTTGTTGTGCCCCGCGTTGATGTAATCGAGTGTGCGGCGGATAGGATCGTATTCTGCCAGGAACGCGGTGGTGAAGCGTAATCCTCCCTGACTATTGGTGCAGGCGTAGCGGTTCATGTTCGAGGCCAGCTCAGGTAAGGCCACCTGGGCGGTGGAGAGCGTTTTTAGACTGGCCTGGAACGTGGCCATCAGCATGGCGGCGGGAATGCTCTTGCCGGCCACATCGGCGACGGCCAGCACTACGCGATTGCCTTCGTTGGTTCGCCCGGGCCGGGGGAAGACATCGTAGTAGTCTCCTGCGACCGTGTTGGCCGGGCGCGTGGCATAGGCGATGACCAGGCCCGGAATTTGAGGAGGGGCGCCGGGCAAGAGCCAGGTTTGGATCTCGCGCGCAATCTGAAGGTCGCGCTTCATGACAACGCGATCGGCAATCTCCAGCACCAGCAGCAGGAGTAGGAGAAGCGCCGCCCAGAAGTGAAGGTCAAATTCGACGGCGTAAACTTTGCCACCCTCGCCGCTATGTTCGAACGCAGTGTGAGGGATCACCAAAAAAATCAGCGCCAGCAGCAGCAATACACGCCGGGCAGGTGAGAGCTTTTCGAACACTGCCCAGAAGAATTCCTTGACGACGTGCACGCGTCGACCGCGCCGGGTCAGGCCTTCCGGCGTTTTCGCCTCGACGTCGCGGGAGTACAGCCGATAACTGGTGCGGGCCTCGGTCTCAAACTGCGACCAGAGCTGGCTGACTTCAAGACCTTCCGTGACGCGCCGCCAGAAATTGTGCAGACGCGCGCCGAAAGGGACTCGTTCTGCAGAAGGTTGTCCGGCAGGTGGGGAAGCAGTGGCCATGCGAATTTCGATTATAGAGGATTGAGTAATTGAGCAATTTTGGAATTGCGCAATTGTGAATGTCCTCAGGTTTTGAAAATTACCCAATTACCAAATTTGTCCTTCAGAACAAATTCAGCTGCTCATCGAAAGCCTGGACCGGCCACTTCGTGGCATAGCCCTCGCGGCGGGCGCTGGTGATTTTGTATTTCTCACGCAGGTGGGAGATCAAGTGCGACAGGCGCTTGGCGTAGGCGGGCGGAAGAAACGCGCGATCCTGATAGCGCCGACGATGGTTCTCGGCGAGATGGGGAAAGTGCTGCTCAAGGAAAGGAAGGAATACGGCCGCCGAGCACGGCTTCAGAAAAAGGGGGTTGGCGAAAACGTAGTCGGCGCCGGCATCGGCGGCGGCGCTGATTAAGCTCTCCAGGTCTTTGGGCGAGTCGGTGATGCCCGGAACTACGGGCGAGCAACTGAGGCCGACCCGCAGTCCTGCGTGGCTAAGGGCGCGTACGGCCTCCATTCGAAGATCGGGGCGAGGCGCGCGGGGCTCAAGAATCCGCGCCAGGTTCACGTTGAGAGTTGTGACCGTGATGTGGACGGAGAGTCTGTTCGTCTTCGCGACCTCTTTCAGCAAGTCGAGATCGCGGACCACCAGGTTCGACTTGGTGACGATGCCCAGCTCGAAACCACGACGGAGCGCGAATTCTTCGAGAATTGCGCGCGTGACTTCATAGCGGCGTTCGGCGGGCTGGTAGGGATCGGTGGCGGTGCCGAGCGCGATCGCTTCGTCGGATTTAACGCGGCGCAGTTCTTGGCGGAGCAGACCGGCGGCGTCTTTCTTGACGTAGATTTTTTGCTCGAACTCCATGCCATCGCGCATTTCCATGAATTCGTGGGTGTAGCGGGCGTAGCAGTAGCGGCATCCGAATTCGCAACCGCGGTAAGGATTGATGGTCCAGGTAAAGGGCATGGCGCGATGGCTGACGCAGCGGTTCAACAGGGACTTGGACGGAAGCGTGAAATACTCGACATGGTGCCCCTCCCGAAGCGATTCGCCCTGGGAGGCCAGCCGTGCGATGCCGATCAGTCGAGGCTTTTCGGGCTGAGAGGATAAGGGCGGAGAGAACATGACGTTTTCGTCTTTTGTTCGCCCATAGTACTCTGGCCGGAGCGCACTGTCAAGAAGAAGACGGGCAATAATATACTTGGCAAAATGCGCAATGCGGTTGGGCGGGATTCCCAACGTGATTTTGATTTGCTTTAGACGTTCTAAATACTCCTCAGCGGCGTCCTTGGTGTCCTCGGGCGCAATTGGGAAGGAATTTTTGAGCAAGGCGACAGTCACGCACTATTACATTCAGCGTGCCCTTCGGCCCACTGCCTGACTCGCCCAGTCAACCTGCGAATGAGGATCTGAGCAGGCGATAGCATGCGAACCTGGAGCGCGGCTGCGATACCTGTCTTGGTCTGGATGCTAACCACTCTAACCGGTTGTCGTCGGTAGGCAGCCTTGCAACTACGCACAGACGCCGATCCTCTGGTCCACCGCCTCAAACTACCCAAGCAGAATCGGTGCGATGAGTGGCCAGTCCATGCCCGATCGCGGAGACTCAACTTTCGGGTGCCGTCAAAGCTACTTCGTTGCCCCGGAAGGCGAATCTGCTACATGGAGATCCACTCGCATCCAGTAATCGGATTGGGGAGGCGGTGGGAATCCGGCTCGGCTTTTTCCCGCGAGTTGACTAACCTGTCGAAGCGGACAAGGCCCCAGCCGACTGTCACCGACAGTTGCTACCTGGTCGACCTTGCCATCTTTTTCGAGGCGGAACAGAAGCTTGGAATTGCCACCGTCGTTGCCGGATTCATGGATGCAAGCCGGCAACAAGGCTTGCATCTCTTCGTCGAAGGCGGTTTTGTAGCGCTGGCCGTCTGCTGTGAGCAGGTTTGCGTCCCAAATGGAGTAACTCGTTCGCGGCGCAAGCCGTTAGCCGTCTTTGCGGTAGAGGAGGTCGCGCATCACTCGTCGGCGAGCTTCGTTCGCTTCTTTTTGCGTCTTGCGTTCTTCCGCATCCATGGCCCGCTTCGGTGCGGGATCGGCCTTTTCGGAAACGCTGCAGGCGGGACAGTGGTTGGCAAAGCCAGGTTTGTCGGGCATCAGTTCGAATTCTTCTGAGCACACAGCGCAGACTCGAACAGGAAATGCCATCACCTATCCATGATACAACCCGCACGTCGAAAACGAACGAAGTGGGAGCGAAACCAGCGAAACCGGCGAGCCGCGTCCGACAGGTGTTCTATCGTTCCAGGGCTTTACGGTCCCAATGTCCGGTGTCGGCTGCGGCGTCATAGGTGCTTTGGAGGAATTCCAGCAACGCTGTTTTTGGAGAATCGGCGGTTCGCACGTCGTCGTACATCAACAGAAACTCTTTCATCAGGGGATGATAATAGGCTGCTTGCGGGCGAATCGGCATTTGTGCGAAGCCGGGAGGTTCCGGCGCAGCGTAGGAATAGAAAGCGGGTGCTGGAATATCGCCTCCGCCGGGCCAGAATCCCGCGCTGCTCACTTCGTGTGAATATGCCTCGCGAGTGATGGCGTCGGCTTCCGGCCGCTCGGGCGCTCTGCGTCCGGAAAAGCGAGTCACCGCGAGATCGAAGCTTCCCCAGAAAAAATGCACGGGGCTCGCCTTGCCCAGAAATCCGGAGCGGAATTCCTTCAATACTTGATCGACCCATACCAGGATGCGCCAGAATTTATGCGCGGATTCGGGATCGTACGCGGAATGCTCTTGATCCTGCTCGAAGGGAACGGGGGCGGGAATCTCGCACGGAGTTGTCCAAATCTTCACCGCCACGCCTAGCTCGTCGAGTGCAGCCATGAACTTCTCGTAGAACTCTGCGACACTTTGCGCCGTAAGCGCGATTGCCACAGCGCGCCCTTCGCTGGTTTCGATGAACAGTTTGTGCCCGATGAAATCAAAACGTACTTCCACCGTTCCCCGCTGGAACGGCATTGCGGAAGTAGTCATTCCTCGTGCGGTTAAATAAAAGGCGACGTTCCAGAAGTGATTGACCAGCGGACATAATTTGAGCCGCACCTTTCCCACGATCTGCGTCCACATGTGCAACGTGGCTAGAGTGTCCTTCCAACCGGCGAGTGGCAAAGCTGGCAGCAGATCCTGATTGCGGGTGAGGTTCGGTGTCATGATTCATTCCGTCCGGCGAACCAATGTACACCGAAACGCGGCGTCATGTTTTGGCGAGGCCTCATTTCTGCCCGCGAAGTTTTTTCAAAGCCTCGACGCCGTCCTGGTTCTGGGGATTGAGATCGACGGATTTCTGGTAGTTCTCAATGGCCGGTTCTTTCTGTTCCGCTTTCAGGTAGGCCTCTCCCAAACTCTCATAGGCGTTCCAAAACTGCGGATAGTCCTGCACCTCCCGTTGCAATATTTGGATGGCCGCGTCGGTCTGGCCGGCGAACAGAAAGTGATAGCCGAGGGCGATCAAGGTGTTTTCGTCGAGCGCATACGGCGAAGAGGATCCCGCCGTTTTCAACTCCGAATATCTCGCGATGACGGCTTGTGGACCCTTGGCATTTGCAACCAACATGAGGAGATCGGCGGCGGAGGCTTGGTCGGGAGTGTAGTTCCATGCATACTCTTTGGCCACGCTTCCGGTCAGAGCCTTAGCGACGGCGATGCCATTGTCAGAGTTGGCCATGATGGCGACGCCTTTGCCAGAATCGGCAAACATGATCAAGACTGCCTGAAACCCTTCATCCGCGCCGTTGTGGCCGAACTCTTCCGGATTCTTGTTTTGTCCGAGAAAGAAACCAAGACCGACCTGCTCAATCTGAGGCTTCAACATTTCGCGGGTCGTGGCCTCGGAAAGAACGTGGTTCGCCTTCCCTTGTTTCGAGAGCGCGATTTCGATACCGAATTTTGCCAAATCTGTGGCCGTGGTCCACAGTCCGGCCGCCGCCATTTCCGGATAGATGTGCCACTTGCCGGGGACCGGCACGCCGTCGGCGTGCGTTGCAGTTGCGGCCAATGCTGCCCGGCCGGGGGGAGGCGGCTGCTCGTAGGTGCTGTCGGCCATGTCGATTTTGTCGAGAACAGTTGCGCGCATGAACTGCGGAAAAGGCTTGCCGGTGACATCGATCACGAGTTGCTGCTCGATGGTGACGCCGCCGCCGGAGTAGCGAAATTTCGTACCGGGAACGAAATCCACACGAATCGGCGCCGTGTTGGCGGGTGGTTCACCATTGAAGATCTGCACCAGGGTCGGGATCGGCGAGCCAGCTGTATATCCGGGAAAGCCGTGGACGGTAAGGCCAGCGCTGTGGCTGAGAATGCGGCGCAAGGTGACTTTTTGATCTTTGGTGAATTCGTTGTCCGGGACTTGCCACGATTTCAGTTTCCGGTTTACGTTTTCGTCGAGTGAGAGTCTTCCCTGCTCGACCAGGGAAAGCGTTCCGGTGGCGGCCACGGGCTTGCTGATCGAGCCGGCCTGAAACAGCGTGTGGACGGTCACTGGATGGTTGCCGCCAGCTTCGGTGACTCCGTAGCCCTTGGCCCAAGCGACTTTGAAATTGTCGACCACGGCGACGCTGAGGCCGGGGACTTTGTAGAGTTCGATCAGCTTTTCGAGGTTCAGTTGCAGCGGTGGTTCGGCGCCGCTTAAAGGAATCGGTGGAATGCCGTTTTCCACTCGCTCGATGCGGGCGGTCAGAGGGGAATCCCTCTGGCCGTGTTGTGGATTGGTTTGAGCGCAAGCGGAGACGGCAAGCAAAAGACTAATTGCAGAGAGCAGAAAAATATTTGTGGATGACCGGGTTCTCACGAATCCTCCGCCGAGGAATGTCGGGACTTGGAGTATAGACGACCGGCAGGAAGCGAGGTTAGCCGCAGCCGGCGGCGCAGGGGCAAGAATGGGAACGGCTGCAATCGCGATAGCGTTGTGGTTGCCATCAGCCGAGACGGATCGCGCCGCTTGGCTATCGCTCACGCTATAATTTTTGCCCTGGAAGACCCTTCCCATCCCGCCGCGCCCGATCACGGAAGCGATCTCGAATCCCCAATGGTCGTGCCGCTTTCGAAATTGGCATCCACGGGCTATTCTGCGGCGAATTGCAGAGCGCCGGAGGCCGCTATTTCAAAAGGCCATAGACTTCGACTTCGCCTCTTGCGCCGAAGTAGACGCGACCGTTGACCACCACGGGAATGACGAAACGCGTTGCCCTGGCGGCGCGATCGCGCGGGCTGTTTTGCTCAGAAGTGTAGATCGGCTGGCGGATGTCTCGGGCGTCGAAGGCAAACAGGATCGCAGGTTCGTCATCGGGACCATTCCAGGTCTTGGTCGCGACCGTCCACACGATTGCGTTCTTGTTGCCGTCGGCTGAGACCGACGGCGTGGCCCCGGGGTTGTCAAATTTTCTGCCGGATGAGGCATTCAGTTTGAGTTCGCCATTGGTGATGGCGTAATCACAAAGATAGTCATCGCTGGCGGCGAAGAATGCATGGCCGTTCCAGTATGCCATCGCTCCGTAGCCACCGCCGCGGATCTTTATCATTTGTACGACCGCGTCCTCATCCCGATGGAATTTCCCCATGTGATCGCGATCGATGACGTAGATCATGGCGCCTTTCGTGGGTTGCAGAAGCAAGTGACGATGAGGACCGGACTGGTCGGGCAAGAGCAGCGGTCCACTGGAGCCCACGTCGGCGTCGGCATTGCTCAGTTGAGCTTGATCGTGGGGCGTGAAGTAGTCGTGGATCGAAAGCGTGGAGCCTTCCAGCACAAACTTCAGCACGGAGTCGCCATAGTCGCGGCCGCCGGCGGCGGCATCGAATGTGCCGTTACCTGTGGGTAGGTAGACATTGCCTTCAGCGTCGGCGGCAGGACCGGTGTCGCTGGCCCAAATGCCGGCCTCGCTGCCGTCGGGATTGACGTTCAGAACCGCCTTCTGGGCAAGCGTTTGCGAATCGTAAACCATGACCCAGCCGTGATAGGGATCCACGTCGCAGGACGAAGCCCAAGTGAGGTAGACAGCGCCCTTGGCGAGCAGGAGCGCTGCGCGCGGATTCTCCTTCAAGGGATTGAAGGCGACTTGTCCGTTGGCGGTGCCGGCGCCTTTGCCAGGTACCGAAGCGGAGATGAGCCTGGGACCGCCGAATTTTTCTACGCCGGTGGTGATGGCGAGCGCGTGCAGGTGCTGGAGATATTCATCGTCGCCGACGGCGTGGCGGATCTTGGTGCGAGCGAGCACATAGAGCGTTCCGCTCGGAAGGTCGATCACGGGCGTGGAGGTGACGCCGATTTCGGGGCGAATAAACGGACACTGGGCGTCGTCTTCGGAGACGGGCATCGAGCCGCGCGCTTTATCGAGCAGACTAACCTGCCACAGTGGCGGATCGCCGGGACGAACCGCGTCGAACGCGTACACGCTATCATGCTCGGTGGCAACAAACACAACGTCGTGCTTTCCTTTGCCGGGGATGTCGACTGACGGCATGAAAAGCGGTTGCGCGTAGACCGCACCGTCGACTTTAAACGCGCCCAGCTTGCCGAACTGATTGGGGTTGAGATTTTGTGGGGTTAGGATCTTCTCCTTCAGGGTCGCGCCGGTGCGCCGGTTGTCGTATTGCGAGGTAGTGACTTGGGCTGCGGCTGCGATTGCCAGAACGGCGAATGTAGCCACCGCAAAACAGTTTGTAAGCGGCTTCATGGCAAACTCCGCTATTGTTTTACCGCCGGAGTCTCCGCGGGCTTGGCGAAAAGTTTGGGATCGAGTTGCGGATTGAGTTCGAACTTTTTGAGCTCGGCGTGACTGGTTTCTTGGCCGTTCTGCTTGTTTTGATGATTGTAGGGTATGGTGAGGCCATCGGCGGAGCGCCAGTCGGCGAGATTGGTTTCGCCTTCGAAGGGGCCCGCTTGTCCTACGCCTTTGTATTTTTCGCGAAGAACATAGCCCGTCTTGGGATCGATATACCAGCGGACCCAGGGGACGGCTCCGTCGATGTCGAGGACGGCAGCGTCTACATCGCTAATTTTTTCGGTGCCGGCTGCGGTGAAGGTGAAAGTGGGATCGTCGGAGTGCTGGGCGATGTAGATGAGATCGTGTTGCAATTGGGACAGCATCTCAGTTTTCTGCGCCGGAGGCATGCTGCGCGAGCCCATGCCCGCCATGGACATGAAGGCAGCGTCGGGAGAAACCACGATGGTCAAGTTGCCTTGCGGCATCTGCAGTTCGACACGCATGCGGTCAGGAAAAGCGAGGAATACGTCGATCGGGGATGGTGGGCCTCCGGAGTCGCTCTCCGAGATGTTCACGTGAATGGCCTTGATGGATTTGAGCTTGGGCAGTCCACCCATGGCGGCAGCGACTTTCGCGGCCAGCGCTTGGCCCGCGGGATTGGAGGCCGCGGGCTTGCCGCTCTCTTCTCCTCGATGTTCGCCTTGTTCTTTTTCGGCGGGCGGAGGCGGGATGGTGATGTCGATGTTCTTCACCGGCCCCAGCGAGGACAGCGGGTTGTCGAATTCCTTGGTGTTGCCGACCACCAGCACCGCCATTTGATCGCGGTGCATATATTTGGCGGCTACGCGGCTGACGTCGGCGGCCGTGACTTTTTTTACTTCCGCCTGATATTTGTCGAGCCAGTCGGGAGGATATCCGTAATATTCGTAGGTCATGCGCTCGGCGAGAATCTTGTCGGGCGAGTCGAGACGAAAGATGAACGCGTTGAGGATGGCGTCTTTGGCGCGCTGAATTTCGTCGTCTGTGATCGGCTGCTTGGAGAGATTATCGATATCTTCAGTGGCAGCTCGAATCGCTTCAATCGTGCTCTGACTTTTGGTCCCAATCGATACCTGCAAAATTCCGGGATGGCCGAAATTCGTGCCAATGCCGCCGCCGACGGCATAGGCTAGGCCGCGCTTGGTGCGGATGTCGTTGAACAATCGCGAGGAAAAACCGCCGCCGAAGGCCTCATTAAACACGTTGATGGCGTAGTAGTCGGGATTGTCGCGGGTGGTACCGAGCCCCACCATGTGGATCGTGCTTTGATTTACATCGTCTTTTGGGACGAGGTAGTTGCCGGGAGGGGCGGGAGAGTATTTGACTTCGTTTTTCCTGGGGGCAGCCGCACCTTTGGGCCACGAGTCGAAAGCGGCGCGCAGCCTGGCCTCCATGGCAGCGGAATCAAAGTCTCCACTGACGCCGAGAATGATGTTGTTGGGGTGCACATACTTGCCGTGCCAGTCGATGAGGTCCTGTCGCGTGACCGCTGCCACCGTGGCATATTCGGCGTTGCGGGCATAGGGATTGTTGGCACCGTAGGCGAGCTTGACGGACTCGCGCTGCGCGATTTCGGCAACGTCGTCGTTGCGTCGCGAGATGCCGTCGAACAATTCCTTCTGGGCAATGTCGATTTTCTCGGCGCGGAATTCGGGATTCTGCAGCACGTCGGTGAAGGCTTTGAAGACGTCGTCGAGGTCGCCTTTCAGACACGAAAAACTAATGGTGGTCGAGTCCGGGCCGCCGCCGGTTTCTACTTTGGCGGCGCGAACTTCAAGCAAATCGTCGAGTTGGTCCCCGGTCTGCGTTTTGGTGCCGCCCGTGCGCCAGACTTCGCCGTAGATATCGACCAGGCCAACCTTGCTCGCAGGTTCATTCACCGAACCGCCGCGGATGCGGGCGGTGCCGTCGATGAGTGGGAGTTCGTGATCTTCTTGCAGGAAGATCACCATGCCGTTTGCGAGTTCGATACGCTTGGGCTGCTGCGGTTTGAAAGCAGGCAGCGATGGGATTGGAATTTGCTGCCAACTGGCAGCCTGGGCCGCGGCCTGAGAAAGCGCTGTGAAGGTCGCGGCGCTAGCCGTCAGTACCAGGAGAAAAAGAGACATCTTCGTCTTCATTGCGCCCCTCCCTGATCGGCGGCGTGATTGGATGGTTCCCCGGATGCGGGTTCGCCTCCGCCCGAGGTTTCGATTTCACCGACGGTACGATTGGTGTCGACGAAAACCTCGTTCGCGATGCGGCGAATGTCGGCCTTCGTAACTTGGTCGATGCGGTCTACCGAACGGAACAACTCGCGCCAATCGCCATAGCGAGTTTGATAGGTGGCAAGTTGCGTGGCCAGACCCTCGTTGTCGGCGAGACCGCGAATCAGGTTCGCTTTGGAGCGAGTTTTGATCATTTTTAATTCGTCGTCGGTGATGTCTTCTTTCTTTAGCTTGTCGATTTCTGCATGGATGGCGTCGGCCATTTGCTGCGGGGTGTGTCCCGGAAGCGGCACGGCCAGAAACGCGAACAGGTGGGGATATTTGACCCCCGGGTATCCGGTGATTCCCTCGGAGAACGATGCGATTTGTTTGTCGCGGACCAGGGCGCGGTAGAGGCGCGAGGTGCGGCCTTCCGACATAAGATCGGTGATGGCGTCGAAGACGGCGTCGTCTTTGCTGCGATAGTCAGGACGATGGTAGCCCTCGATGTAGATCGGCTGCGAACGATCTTTGAGCACGACCTTGCGTTCGGAATTCTGCGGCGGCTCGGTGGTGGTAGTTTCGTCGGGCTGCGGACGCGTGGGCAGACGGCCGAAGTATTTCTCGAGGATGGGCATGGCCTGGGCGGCAGTCACATCACCGGCCACGGCGACAACCATGTTGGAGGGCACATAGTAGGTGTCAAAGAATTTCTGTGCCTCGGTGGCGGAGAAGGTGTTGAGGTCGGATATCCATCCTATGGTGGGCCGATGGTAAGGATGGGCTGCGAATGCCTCTTCGGTGAACTGCTCAAGCAGGCGGCCGAAAGGACTGCTGTCGGTCCGCATGCGGCGTTCTTCGATCACTACATTGCGCTCTTTATAAAACTCGCGCAGCACGGGATGCAGGAAGCGTTCGGATTCGAGGTAAGCCCACAGCTCGAGACGGTTCACGGGAAGCGAGTAGTGATATTCGGTCTCGTCGTAACTGGTAGAGGCGTTCATGTCCTCGCCACCGTTTTGTTCGACGAGTTTGCCGAATGCGTTGGGGACAACGTACTTGTCGGCTTCCGCGATGGCGTCTTTCCAGGCTTTTTCGAGTTGCGTCAGTTTCGCCTCGTCGCGGCCCACGGTCTTGTCGCGCTCGGCAATGTAGGCGGCGTAGGCAACCTCGACCTTCTCCAGGGCCGGCTTTTCGGCGGCGTAATCGGTGGTGCCGATTTTATCGGTGCCCTTGAATGCCATGTGCTCGAACATATGCGCCAGGCCGGTGGCCCGCAGGGGATCCTGCGCGGAACCAGCGTCCACCAGCGTAAAAAAGGAGAAAACCGGAGATTCGGGACGCTCGCAGATCATGAGCGTAAGGCCATTGGGCAGCTTTTTGACGGTAATGCGTTTTTCGAAGGACGCGACGTCTTGCCCCAGGGCAATGGCGGAGAGCAGCAGCATGACAAGGGCAGTTTTTAGCGTATGGTGTTTCATCGGACCTCCGACGGTTGCAACAGCATCTTCTTAATCCATGGACTTCTATTGGACGGAGCAGCGGGGTGGAAGTTTGAAAGTACGTGCCCGGGAGGGAAGTTGTCAAACCGCCGCCCGAGCTCGGAATTTGCAGGGCGACCAGGACAACGCTGTATTTTGCGTGCCGCCGTATTTCGGGCACAATAGCAGCCGGAGATCATGTGACCGATTCGACTGTAGAGATTCAGGGCAAGCATCTGAAGCTGTCGAACCTGGAGAAGGTGCTTTATCCCGCCACTGGATTCACCAAGCAGCAGGTCATCGATTATTACGCGCGAATCGCCCCGGCGATTATTCCGCATCTGGCGGGACGCGCGTTGACTCGCAAACGCTATCCCGATGGTGTGAACGGCGAACCGTTTTTTGAGAAGAACGCCCCGAAGTATCGACCGGAGTGGGTGAAGACCGCTCCCATCTGGAGCGAGGGCAACCGGCGCACGGTTTACTACGTTCTGGCGAATGATCTGGCGACTCTGGTATGGCTCGCTAACTTGGCAGCGCTCGAACTTCATCCGTCGCTGGCGCTGGCGAAAGACATTACCTGTCCGACGGAGATGGTGTTCGATCTTGACCCCGGACCACCGGCGAACATGGTGCAGTGCTGCCAGGTAGGACTGTGGCTGAGGGAAATCTTCGAACACTTCGGGTTGCGAAGTTTTCCGAAGACGTCGGGTTCGAAGGGACTGCAGATTTACGTTCCGCTGAACACGCCGACGAGCTACAACGCCACCAAGACGTTTGCGCACGCTCTGGCGCAACTGTTGGAGCACGACCATCCGGAGATGGTCGTTTCCGATATGAAGAAGACGCTTCGTACAGGAAAAGTGTTGGTGGACTGGAGTCAGAATGACGAGCACAAGACGACCATCGCGGTCTATTCGTTGCGGGCGCGCGAGCATCCCACGGTGTCCACTCCGGTGACCTGGGAGGATGTGGAACGGACGTTCAAAAAGAAAGATGCCAACCTGCTGGTATTCGAAGCGCCGCAGGTGGTTTCGCGCGTTGACAAGATCGGCGACTTGTTTGAGCCGGTGATTACTTGGAAGCAGCGGTTGCCCGACTTGAGAGCCGTTGCCGGGGCCGTGGCCACCGAACCACCGCCAACTGAGATTGCGGCGCGGACTGATGAGAAAGATCCGTCGCCGCGGAAAGCAGCACGAAAGAAGGCGTCGGGACCGAAGAAGCCGCTTCGGAAAAAGTCGAGCAAGATATAATCTCGGGGCGGTGTGGCGCGGACCCTGGTGTGGATGCAGCGCCCCGGAGCTAGCCGCGAGTACATTTGAATGTCACAACTCTTCGTGGGAACCTCAGGATGGGCTTACCCGACGTGGAAGCCTGATTTCTATCCCGCCAAGCTGGCGCAGAAGAAGTTCCTGAACCACTATGCCACGCAACTGAACACCGTCGAAGTGAATTTCACGTTTCGGCAGCTGGTCAAAGAAACGACGATTCAAAACTGGCTGCAGGATACGCCTGCACACTTTCGTTTTGGCATCAAGGCGCATCAGGTCATCACCCACATCAAGCGACTCAAGGCGACGGACGACTTTCTGCCGCGATTTCTCACGACCATTGAGCCGCTGGCAGCTGCCGGCAAACTCGGGCCGGTGCTGTTTCAACTTCCGCCGAATCTGAAGGCGGATCCGGCGCTGCTCAAAGATTTTCTGGCGATTCTGCCGCGCACCGTGCCGGCGGCGTTTGAGTTTCGGCATGAATCGTGGTTCACGGACTCGACTTGGGACTTGCTGAAATCGAGCAACGTGGCACTGTGCGTCGCGGAAAGCGAGACCTTAACTACCCCGGAAGTCGCGACCAGCACTTTTATTTATTACCGCTTTCGCAAACCGAGTTATACGGGAGAGGAACGGCGCTCGATGATCGACCGCATCGAGCAGCATGTCGCAGCGGGGCGCGATATCTTTGCTTATTTCAAGCATGAAGAAACGCCCGAAGGGGCCCTGTACGCGGTCGATCTGCTGCGGCAAGCCAGCGGGGCGGAGGCTTCTTGATTCGTCTTGGCGGTTCGTTGTTCCTTGCCGGAGCTGTGTTCTTGGCCATACTCGGTACGGGATGGACTCAGGAGCCGGGGCTGCGAACGGTTCAGGTTTTCGTGGCGCTCGCCGACAATCAGAGCCAGGGCATCATTCCCGTCCCTGCGAAGCTGGGGAATGGCGAAGATCCAGAACACAACTTGTACTGGGGATCGGCGTATGGCGTCAAGACGTTTTTCACACGAAGTGCGGATTGGACGCGGATCGCTTGCGGTGGAAAGCCGAAAGCAGAAATCCTCGAGCGCTGCGTGTTCAAGCATCGACTGACGAATGTTTATCTCGTGGCCGACGCATATCGCGGGCGCGAGATCCGGCAAGCGATTCTTGATTTTCTGGCTTCTGCGGCAGGCGACGATCCGGAGATGGTGAGCGTGCCGGCTGAATCTGGAGCCTTGAAGTTGCCCATGCGTGGGGGCGCCAACCTTGTGGCCTACATTGGCCACGATGGGTTGATGGATTTTCAACTTCAGCGATCTCCCCAGAAGAAGAATGAGATTCATCGAGATGCAATCGTGCTAGCTTGCGCGAGCAAGCAATACTTCGCCGAGCCGGTGCGAGCCTCGGGCGCCTATCCTCTACTGTGGACTACGGGACTGATGGCTCCTGAAGCCTACACACTGAAAAGCACGCTGGACGGCTGGATCGCGGGGGAGAACAACGAACAGATTCGCGATCGCGCAGCCGCTGCTTATGACAAGTACCAGAAATGCGGGCTTCACGGGGCGCGCCGGTTGCTAGTCAGCGGCTGGTGATTGACGGTGAGACAGACGTGCCAGCTACGGCTGTAGGAAAGTTCGCTTACCGCATCCGCTTCATCACTTTTCTCCTGGTCCGATAACGCGCATACTGAAACGTTCTTCTGTCATGGTTTCCGAGGCTAATTCGAGCCTGCTTTCCGGCTTTCTCGACTATCTACGCATCGAGAAGGGACTGGCGGCGCTTTCCATCAGCGCTTATACCACCGACGTGCTCCAATTTGCCGAATTTCTGGAAAAGAAGAGACGGCTGCTCGTGACCGCGCGACGCACCGATGTGCGCGAATTTCTGCAGCAGCTGTTTTCGCATCAGGTGGACGGGCGCAGCGTGGGAAGGAAGCTTTCGGCGCTGCGTCATCTCTATCGTTATCTGCTGCTCGATAAGAAAATTGAAGATGATCCCACTTTAAACATCGAGTCTCCCCGGCAGTGGAAAGTCTTGCCGAAGTCGCTGGCGCGCGACGAAGTGGAGTCGACGCTGGCATCTCCGGCGGCGCAGTTGGCCAACGGGCGTCGCGCCTCGAAAGACGCGACCGCACTGGCGGCGCGGGACCGGGCTATGGTGGAACTGTTATACGCCGGAGCGCTGCGGGTTTCGGAATTGGTCAACTCGACGCTTGAAGATTTGAAGCTCGACGCCGGATACATGCTGGTACGCGGCAAGGGAGACAAAGAACGCATCGTCCCGTTGGGCAAACCGGCGCAGGACGCGATCTCGGAATATCTAGCGGAAGGGCGCCCGGCGCTGATCAAGAAGCGAGAGTGGAAAACCTCCAGACCTCGCGCCAAGAGTGCGAGAAGCGTGGGGACTCCTACCGAGACGACCAAGATTGGAAATTCGCACGTGTTTATCGCTCAGGGGGGACGCAAGCTGACGCGGCAGCGAGTTTGGCAGATGGTGGGCGCAGCCTCGGCCGCTTCTGGACGGCATGCCTCGCCGCACATGTTGCGACATTCTTGCGCTACGCATATGGTGGAGAATGGCGCCGACCTGCGCACGGTACAGACGATCCTGGGTCACTCGGACATTTCGACCACGCAGGTGTATACACATCTGGCGCTAGATCGGGTGCGAAGCGTGTATCAGAAACATCATCCGAGGGCGAAGGCGAGATGAGGAAATTGTTGATTGCGGATTCTTGATTGCTGACGGGAAACCACCGAAAGATTCTTCTTGGTGAGCTTTTCAATTCGTGATCGACGATCGACGATCGACAATCTCCAATTAAAAATCGAGAGTCAGCAATGGGAAAACAGGGTGCGGTGGTCAGCCAGGCCGTGGTCGACTTCCTTCGCCACTTGCGCGAACGGAACGCTTCGCCCCACACTGTCAAAGCGTATAGCGCCGATCTGGCGAACTTTGCTGCTTACGCGGGTGCGCGCGGGTGGAAATCGATCGACCACCTGGTGATTCGGGGATTCCTTTCGCAACTCTACGAAAAAGGACTGGGAAAGACTTCGGTGGCGCGGTCGCTGGCGGCGGTGCGGTCGCTGTATCGCTGGCTGGCGCGGGAGGGAGCCGTCACGCAGAATCCCGCGAAACTTGTGGCGACGCCGCGGCTGCCGAAGAGACTTCCGCGGGTTCCGACCATTGAGGAGATGAACTCCGTGCTCGATGGACAGATGCCGGAAGCGGCGGCGTTTCCCGAGCGCGACCGGCTTATGCTCGAACTGCTCTACGGATGCGGTATCCGCAACTCGGAGCTTACCGGCATCAATCTCGATGACATTCGCTTGAGCGCGGAAGCGATCTTGATTCGCGGGAAAGGAAAGAAGGAACGGTATGTTCCCTTTGGCCATTCCGTGAAGATCGCGCTGGCCGCATATCTTCCGATGCGACAGGAGAGGCTGTCGCAAACGCGAAAGAATGCAGCCGCGTTGCTGATCAACCGGCGCGGTGGGCGGCTGACCACTCGCAGCGTGGGCCGGATTATCAAGAAAGTCGCGGTGGCGAAGGGGCTTTCGCCGGACGTGCATCCCCACACCTTGCGCCATGCCTTCGGGACGCACATGTTGGAAGAAGGCGCCGACCTGCGGGCTATTCAGGAATTGTTGGGCCACGAGCGTCTGGCCACGACGCAGCGCTACACGCAACTTTCGATGAAGCACGTGTTGCAGGTCTACGATCAGACGCATCCCCGGGCAAAATAGGGCCTTTCCCCGTATCACCTAAGTAATTTGGTTCTTTTCAGTCCGTGCCTGAAGGGCTTCATGGATGCCTTTTGCCGGTAGGCCGTGGGCGCCTGCGCCTGCGTTGGGAGCGTCACCGGCCTGCCGCAGCTCTTCCCACAGTTCCACGATCCGCGCTTTCAAGTCTGCGGTGAATTTCTCGTATGCTTCTTCTGACGCGCGCGACTCGGGCGGCGGAGAAATCGGATTGCCAAAAGCCATCCTCAGCGGTGTGAAGCCGCGGAATTTCCGGTTCCGGGGCCACGCCTGATAAAAGCCTTCAATCGCCACCGGAACGATCGGCACCTGCAAGTGAATGGAAAGAATGGCTGCGCCTTTCTTAAAAGCTCTGGGCGTGCCATCCATCGAGCGCTCGCCCTCGGGATAGAGAACGAGCGTCATGCCTTGCCGCAGTCCGAAAGCGCCGGCACGCATGGCCGGAACCAGATTCGCGTCCGGATCGAGCACTATGACTTTGATGGACCGCGCCAGGCGGCGCATCATCCCTTCGCCGAAAATTTCGCTTGTGCCCACGGCAAAGGCCCGCATAAACACATCCGGCGGCAGAACACTAGCCAGGACCAGAGGATCGAGATAGCTTTGATGGTTCGACGAGATGATGAAAGCACCGGTCTTCGGAAGTTTGTCGAGCCCCGTCACTTTCAAATCGAAGCGATCCAGAGCGAAGACCTGCAGCAGTCGGGAAAAGAGGTACCAGAAGGTGTCGTTGATTCGATGGGGATGGGCCAGCGCGAGGACGTCGGGGTCTTCGGGATCTTCGGCCAGGATCGATTTCCATCCGGCGAAGCCGACGCGTGTTCCAGGGCTGCCAGCTCCGCTGGCCGCGCTTTTTAGAACGGCATCCACCAGGTCGCGCACGGTGTAGATCTCGGTCAGCTGCGCCTCTTCGACGTTGCCCCCGAGTTCTTGTTCGAGGTGGCTGAGCAATTCAACGCGCTGCATCGAGTCCAGGCCGAGATCGAGATCCAGATTGAATGTGGGCCGCAGTGTGGGCGGGGCTGCGCGCGCGGCTTCGCGGATGATCTTCAAAGCGCGCCGCACGTCCGATTGATCGAGCCATGCGCTCTCTTCCGTGGTCAAAGGTTTCTCCGCCGGAAGTTCCGAATCGTCCGCAACTTTCTTCGACTGATTTGCCCTGACTCGCTTCTCGACTTCGAAGCGCTTGATTTTGCGGGTCGTGGTACGGGGTAAATCCTCCTGCCAGATTTCGTAGCTGCCAATGCGCTTGGTGGAGGCGATTCCGGGCGCCAGGCCTTCAATATCGAAACGGATAATCTCTTTGGCGTTGACAATTTTGCGCTGCCGCAGCGCGTCGAAGTCCGGAACGATCACGGCGTGCAGGCGGTCGCCACCCTGGCCGGGTTTGCCTTCGAGTCCCATCACAGCCAGTTCCTTAATGTAGGGCGACTTCAGATAGTAGGCTTCGATTTCCTCGGGATAGACATTCTTGCCATTGCTCAGAACGATCACTTCTTTTTTTCGCCCGGTGAGGAACAAGTGGCCGTGCGGGTCGAAGTAACCGAGGTCGCCGGTGAGAAACCAGCCGTCGCCGAGGACAGCTGCGGTCGCGTCGGGACGGTTCCAGTAACCTTTCATAACGACCGCTCCTCGTAATGCGACCTCGCCGACGGCGGGGCTGTCGTCTTGGGGTTGCGGGTCCACGATTTTGGCCTCGACCCCTTTCATCGCGTTGCCGACGGAACCAATCTGGTTGTCGTTTGGCGAATTGGCGAAGACGGCCGCGGTGGTTTCCGTCAGGCCGTAAGCCTGCAGCACGTCGACGCCGAGATCGTGGAAATCCCGCGCGATTGCGGGATCAAAGCGCGACCCGCCGGTCACCAGGTATCGCATTTTTGGTCCCAGCGTTTCGTGGACTTTGCGGAATAGAACCGGCCCCGCGTTGATTCCGACCTTGCGCAGAGTGCGGTTGAGCGCGATCATGGCGGAGAAAAGTTTCTGCGTGATCCTGCCTCGTTTCGCGATCTCCTGAAAAAGACGTTCGTGAATCAGGTAGAAGAATTGCGGCACGACCGCGAATGCCGTGATGTTGCGCTCGCTGAGGGCCCGCAGCAGTTCGGTGGTGTTGAGCGTTTCCAGATACACGACGCGCGAGCCCTTGACCAGCGGGAGCAGCAGATTTGCCATCTGCGCCAGTACGTGAAATAGAGGCAGCACGCCCAGCAGTGCGTCCGATGGACCAAGATCGACCCAGTCGAAAACCGCCTCGACTTCACCCAGAAAATTGGCGTGCGTCAGCATCACGCCCTTGGGGTCGGCGGTGGTGCCGGAAGTGTAGAGCAGGGACGCCAGATCATCGTCTCTTGATGCCGCAGCTTTAAAGTTGTTCGGCCCGGAATCGAAGATCGCGGGCAGATTGCCCAGCCAGCGTTCCTGCGATGTCTTCTCCGTCGTGCGGTCCGGGTCCATCAGGATGAGGCCCAGCTTCAGTTCGGTGGCCGCAGGTCGTACCACGGGAATATGTTTTGCATCACAAAACACTGCCGAGGTGCCGCTGTCTTTCAGAAGTTTGGTGACTTGATCGTCGTGCAGGGCGGTGTCGAGGGGAACGGCGACGCAGCCGGAGGCGATGATTCCCAGGTAGGCGCCGACCCAGCGAGGGTGATTATCGGCCAGAATAGCTAGCCGCGATCCGTGCAGGAATCCCCTTTCTGTAATCCATCGGCCCACCGATTCAGCCATGCGGCGCAATTCGGAGTAGGTGCAACTTTCCAGATGATCGTGACGCTGCAGTTCCAGCGCGACATTGTCAGGCCAGCGCTCGGCGCATTCGACAAAGCGATCGTAGAAGGTGGGCATTGGTCGTGGCGAATATACACGAAAGCGTACCGGACCGCAGGCTGTGCGCGACGCTATTCGCGCTTCCGAGTCCGACTCGTGCTTGTGCGCCGAACCACGTTCAGACTCTCAGCCAGGAATTTGATTCTGAAAATCTGAGATTGTTGCTCAGGGCTTTTTTGCAGGTTGCGGTTGTTCCGCCTTCGCGATCGCCTTGCGGAACTCTTCCACGGCGGCGATGCCCGGCTCGCGCAGACAGTCCTTGGCTATGTAGCGCCAGACAGGCGGCGAATCCAGCGGATCTTGGACATGTCCGCGATACACCTCGAACGTGTCGTCGGACGCTCCGACGTCATTGCTGATGCGGGGCTGATTCAGCGGACCATTTTGTGGCCCCATGCCCGGATCGGTAAGCGGAGGTGGCTGACCCTGCTGGGCGCCAATGCGGATACCGCCGTCGGTGCTTTGCGCGACCCCCGGGCGCTGGTCGATTGGTCCGCCCTTCACCGTCGGTTGCACCATCCTGCCGTTTCCCGTTCGGACGGCAATGACCAGATCGGATTCCTGTCCGTCCATTACTGGCTGTAACCGGCCCCATTGCATCAGCGCCTTCTCCACACTGTCGCGGGCGGTGGTGTTGGCCATGGGATGATCGACGGGTTCTCCGGCGTCGGGGCTTACTACGACCCGTACGGTGGTGGCTTGCAAAACATATTCCGGCAGAGAGGATTTCTTTTTGTCTTTCGCGCCTGCGGGAACAACGACCAGAGCGACTACAAGGACAAGCGAGGAGAGGCGTGCATTCATGGGGCCTCCGTGACCAGCGACTGACGCCGCCATTATACTGGAGGTGCGCCAGGCATGCTTCGTAGAGGACTGGGCTCGCATCGAATATGCTAGGCTTTAGTAGTATTTCTCGGGCGTGCTGCCCCTTGAAGGAATTCCGGATTGATTAATCAGCTCCTAGGCAAGGTTTTTGGGACCAAGAACGAGCGGGTCGTGAAGTCGCTGAAGCCGAAGGTCCAGGCGATCAATGCGCTTGAGCCGCAGATGCAGAAGCTCACCGACGCCGAACTACGCGCCCAGACCGACCAGTTCCGGAAGCGCATTCAGGAGCGGCTGAGCCGCTTCGGAGGAGGGGACCCAAACCCGCCACCGGGGAGCGATTCGCTCACCGGCCCGGAAGAAGAAGATGATCTCGACCGAAGCAAGCGCTTAGAGAAGGAGCAGTACGACGCGCTGCAGGAAGTCCTCGACGAGATTCTGGTGGAAGCCTTTGCCGTGGTCCGCGAAGCCGGACGCCGCGTACTGAACATGCGTCATTTCGACGTGCAGTTGATTGGCGGCATGGTGCTGCACCGGGGGACGATCTCGGAAATGAAGACCGGCGAAGGCAAGACGCTGGTGGCTACGCTCCCGGTCTATCTCAACGCTCTCAGTGGGCGCGGCGTACACGTGGTGACGGTCAACGATTATCTGGCCAAGCGCGACTCGGAATGGATGGGAAAGCTTTATCGGTTCCTCGGCCTCACGGTCGGTGTGATCGTGCACGATCTGGATGATGAGCAGCGCCGCGCCGCTTATGCGGCCGACGTTACCTACGGCACGAACAACGAGTTCGGTTTCGACTACCTGCGCGACAACATGAAGTTCGATATCAAGGATTGTGTGCAGCGCGGGCACAACTACGCCATCGTCGACGAAGTCGATTCTATCCTGATCGATGAAGCCCGCACGCCGCTGATTATCTCCGGCGCCAGCGAAGAGTCGACCGACAAATACTACAAGGTCAACCGCATCATTCCGAAGCTGGAGAAAGGTGAGGAGATCGAAGGACCTCCGGGCGAACCCGCGGAACTTACCGGCGACTTTGTGGTCGATGAGAAGCACCGCAACATTACGGTGACCGATGAAGGCTGGGTGAAAGTGGAGGGACTGCTCGGGATTGGAAACATCGCCGACCCGGAGAACTGGCCGCTCAAGCATCATGTCGAGACTGCGATCAAAGCGCATGCGCTTTATCGCAAAGACGTGGAATATGTCATTAAAGACGGCGAAGTGATCATCGTCGACGAATTTACCGGGCGTATGATGCCGGGGCGGCGCTGGTCCGACGGACTGCATCAGGCGATTGAAGCCAAGGAAGGCGTGAAGATTGAGCGCGAGAACCAGACGCTCGCGACCATCACTTTCCAGAACTATTTCCGCATGTTCAAGAAACTGGCCGGCATGACCGGCACGGCGGAAACGGAAGCGGCTGAGTTCGACAATATCTACAAGCTCGAAGTCGTGGTGATTCCAACCAACATGGAGATGCGGCGGATCGAGAATCCGGACATCGTGTACCGCACAGAGAAGGAAAAGTATTTCGCCGCCGCCGACGAAATCCAACAACTTGCCACAAAAGGCCAGCCGGTGTTGGTGGGCACGACGTCGGTGGAAAAATCCGAGCGGCTGTCGGACCTGCTCAAGAAAAAGGGCATCAAGCATGTCGTGCTGAACGCCAAGTTTCACGAGCGCGAAGCCGAAATTGTGGCGCAAGCCGGTCGCAAGGGCATGATTACGATCGCGACCAACATGGCCGGCCGCGGTACTGACATTCTGCTCGGCGGCAATCCCGAGTTCATGGCCAAGCAGGAACTGGTGAAGAAGGGAATCGCCCAGCAGTTGCGCGTAGCCCAAGGCAAGATCGAAGGGCCGCAGGAAGATGGGCAAACTTCCATCTTTTATTACAACGGCAACGAGTACACGGTCCCGACCGACGCGTGGGCCGGTGCCCTCAGCCGTTATAAAGCTCAAACTGACGTTGAGCACGATGAAGTAACTGCGGTGGGCGGGTTGCACATTCTGGGTACGGAGCGCCACGAGTCGAGGCGTATTGATAACCAGCTGCGGGGGCGCGCTGGGCGCCAGGGCGATCCCGGTTCATCGCGTTTTTATCTTGCCCTGGAAGATGACCTGATGCGCATCTTCGCCAAGGAATGGATTTCGAAGCTGTTGCAGCGCTTGGGGATGGAAGAGGGCGTGCCGATCGAGTCCAAAATGATCAGCCGCCGCATCGAGACCGCGCAGAAGGCAGTAGAAGGACAGCACTTTGAATCCCGTAAACATCTTCTCGAGTACGACGACGTAATGAACAAGCAGCGAGAGGCGGTGTATGGCCTGCGACGGCGCCTGCTCGAAGGGATCGACCAGAAGGATCTGATCCTTGAAGATTATGTCTCGGCCATTCTCGCCGAGTTGCTGGAGGAGTACTGTCCGGCCAAGGCTCACGCGGCGGACTGGAATATCAAGGGGCTGAAAGATGCCGTTTTCACCCGCTTCGGCGTCGATTTCCTGGCCGAAGGCGTGAAGGCCGACACGCTGAACCGCCAGGAACTTGGCGACGCCATTTTCGAAAAACTCAAAGAACGCTACGACGCGAAAGAGAAACTGATCGGGCCGGCGGCCATGCGCCATCACGAGCGCATGATCATGCTGAGCGTGATCGATCAGCAGTGGAAAGATCACTTGCTCAGCATGGACCACTTGAAAGAGGGCATTGGGTTGCGCGGTTACGGCCAGCACGATCCGCTGGTGGAGTACAAAAAAGAATCCTTCGACATGTTCGAAGCGATGATGCAGCGCTTCCAGGAAGATGCTGTCCGCTATCTCTACCTGATGCAGATTCTAGAGCGTCCGCCGGATTCGGGCGGGGGCGGTGCGCCGCCAAGCGCACCAGTGGGGCAAGGGCCTGGGCTGGGAGTGGGTCATGATGGAGACGGCAACGGACGGCGTCCTCCGCGCTTGGTCTCAACCTCGGCCGACGAGCTGGAAGAAGCCTTCATGCGCCGCAAGCGTCGCGAACTCGAACAAGCGCGCATGGCGGGAGCGGGCGACACTCAACCCGTGCAACAAGTCATCCGCGGCCAGGAAAAAGTCGGAAGAAACGATCCCTGCCCCTGCGGATCAGGCAAGAAGTATAAAAAGTGCCACGGGGCGTGATTCGAGATTGGTCTTTGAGCATTGATTCCGTCGGGGTCAGAGCTGATGAATAAGAAGACAAGCCCGGTTGCTGCGGTTGCTATTTTGATGTTTTCCGCTGTTCTTCTGGCGCAATCGCCTTCGAATCGATCGCCTTCGAATCAAGAGAGCGACGATCCCGATGCCAGACCGCCAGTGACTCAGGCGGATGTGCAGATCGTGCAACGCGCGCAGAAGATTCTCGACTCCCCCGCGAAGTGGAACCGCTCGGACACGCGAAACTGCCCGGCGGAGGCCAAAACGTTCAGCCTTTATTGCGCGCTGGAAAAGGCCACCATCGAAGTGACCGGAAACTTCCAACATCGTGGGGCTGCGATGCAGGAGTCACGTTTTGTAATTGATGGGATGGCACCGAACCGAAACTACCACCACCGCCTGATGGACTATAACAACGATCCCACCACCACCTTCGCTGACCTACAAAAGGTACTCCGCTTGTTGCAACAACGGATCGCGGAGCGGCTGGCCAAAGAATCACCGAACCAATAAGAAACTCGCACAGGAGTTCACCTACCGGTTTTGTTTCCCACCGCCTTGAACGTCATTTCGTTCGCGGCGTTATTCGTTTCCTTTTTCCAGTCGGTGAACAGCGTGGCATAGTTTTTCGTAATGTATTCGCTACGGTTTACACCGAGCTTCTTCGCGGTTTCGTCAATCCACCGCGATGGACCTTCGATCTCGCAGAAGTTGCCGATTGGCGTCTGGTCCACAACTACCTGGCTTTTTTTATCCGCCCACTCGGCGCGGAATTTCTCGTAGCGGAACGACGGCGCATACCCTAAGCCTCGCAGGATTGCATCCATCTTTTTTCCGTCATCCACGCCCGTTTCCAGTTCCACGCGGCTGCTGTGGCGTCCTATTCGACTGCCGCTCTTGTGGGTCAGCTTCCAGGTCGAACCATACTTTCGCAGCCGAAGCAGCTGCTTTTTCGCGCGCAAAACTTCACCGGGAAGGTCGTAGAGCGTGTTGATCTCGTGGGTCCGCCGCGTGATTAGGCGGAATCCCGCCCCCCGCAGATTGCGGGCCAGCCCTCTCAAGTCTGCAACTCGAAATTTGACTTCGATCTCACGCTTCATGCAACGAGTGTATTACGGCGGGGACGATTGCGGAGTGGGGTAAGCCGCAAGTGCGGGCGAGTCTCGGCCGTCCTTCTCCCATTCCACTTCTTTGACCGGACCCACGACGAAAATCCAACTAAGAGCCCCAATCCAAACCACCACGGCCGTAATGAAAAATGCCCAGTAGAAGTGTCCGGTGCGGTCCAGGAGAATTCCGGTCAGCTTGGGTGCGACCGCGCCGGCGATATTTCCGGCGAAGTTTTGCACGCCCGTCCAGCGGCCCACCATCCGCGGACCAGCCAGGGTTTGGGTCATCGCCCAAATGTTGCAAGCCGACACCCCCATGAACGCGCCCGCCAGCGCCAGCATCCAGATGAAAACCCGGTCCGGTGCAACGGCCGACATCGCCAGAAAGATGCCCATGCCGACGTTTCCCACCGTCGCTAATGTCTTGCGCACTCTGGTCGGAGAACCGTCGGCGGCAACCCAGCGGTCCGATAGCTTTCCAAAGACAGTCGACGAAATCGCAAACAGGACGTAGACGAATCCTCCCACCTTCGCCATCTGAGCCATTGACAGGCCCCGTGCGCGCATCAGATAGAAGGGCAGCCAGGTCACCAGAAAATACGAAGCGTAGTTAAAACTGAATTGGCAGAGGCAGGTTCCCCACGCCGACCGTTGTCGCAGAATCGCGAGAACTCCTGAATGCTGGTCTGATATGCGGGGCGAAGAAGGCGCTCTGCGCGGCATCCACGCCAACCATGGCACGAGCCACAGCAGTCCGGCGAGCCCCAAGATCACAAAAAACGAGCGCCATCCGAAGCGCCCAACAAAGTTTCCCCCCAGCAGCATACCCACCGCGGGGCCTAGGGCCAGACCGGCGATAATCACCGAGTTGGCGAACCCACGGTTCCCTTCTTGGAAATGTCCACCAAGAATCTTGCCATACGCGGGAAAGGCCACGGATTCTCCGACGCCGAGAACCACACGAATAGCAAGCAATGCCACGAATCCATGGAGAACTCCGGTGACTGCCGTCGCCGCTGACCATATAAAAAGTCCCAGCGCGAAGACCCATTTCACGTCGAAGCGATCTACCAGCCAGCCGGCGGGAATCTGCAGCAATGCGTACGTGTAGAAAAAAGCCGAGAGCAGAGTTCCCAATTGCGACCCGGAAATTCCCAGCTCATCTTTGATCAGAGGCGCTGCGATCGATAGATTGCTGCGATCGATGTAATTGATGAGAACCGAAAGGCCCAACAGGAAGAGGACTCGGTTCATCCTGGGGTAGGGTTGGTCGGCACTCGATAGCTTTGACTGCCCTGCTGGCAAGGCAGTTTTCTCGCGACTCGCGGAGGGATTCATCGGGAAAAGCGCCCCAATTGTACTCTTCCGCCAAAAAGGCTCAGCGGAGAGTTCCTGCCGGGCCAGTGCTATTATTTTCGACGACCGGAGGCCCAGGCCTTGGAGCAAGTATGAAGAATCTATTCCAACAAGAGGCAATCGAGGAAGTGATCGCGCGCATCGACAAGCTGCAACCGGAGACCGAACGGCAGTGGGGAAAGATGGACGTGGCGCAGATGATGGCGCATTGTTCCGCGGCCCTCGATATGGCGGCGGGCCGGCTCAATCCACCGCGCATCCTCATCGGGAGGCTGATCGGATCGTTGGTCAAACC
Source organism: Candidatus Sulfotelmatobacter sp. (assembly GCA_036514015.1). GTDB lineage: Bacteria > Acidobacteriota > Terriglobia > Terriglobales > Acidobacteriaceae > Sulfotelmatobacter. The sequence continues at coordinate 34,166 of DATBYA010000016.1, read as the reverse complement.
CATCTACACCAACGAGAAGCCGCTGTCGCGGAACAGCCCTACCGATAAAAAGCTGATCGTGTCCGATCAGCGGGATTTTCTGCGGGAGCAAGAGCAGCTCAAACTTTGCTTACGGCAATTTCACGAGGGTGGCGAAGCGCAGTGCACCCGGCATCCGCACCCGTTTTTCGGCGCCCTTACCCCACAAGACTGGAGCCGCGGAATGTACAAACATCTCGATCATCATTTAAAGCAATTTGGGGTGTGACCGGCTACAAGCCTAACTGAACGTCGGCAGCTTGATCAGATCGTCCTTTGGGACAGACTCCAAATGACCTCCGGCCTTTCGCCATGCGGTCAGGCCGCCGACGATCACAAACGTGTTAAATCCTTTTTCCCGCAGCAGATGCGCCACCCGGGCGCTGGTTGCTTCGCGTGCTCAAGTACAGTAGAGATAAATGTCCTTATCTTTTGGAAGATTCTTGATCTCCTCATCGAGATTATTGGGCTCGATGCGGATCGAGCCTGCGATGCGCTCGGCTCCAGCGTTGTAGTAGCCATGGCTGCGCACGTCAACGATCAGCACCTGGCCTGCCTGTTCCGACGCCAAACGCGCGGCAAGTTCTTGGACCTGTACCCGCGGCATGATGCGATACTTTTTATACTTGCGAAACTGTGCGGCGCGATAAATGGCATACACCAGAAGCGCAGCGATGACGATGATTTCCATGGCCCGTCCGGCTGCGTGAAACCCGCGCAACGTTGCTGCCAGAAAATCGCGCGAAAGATATCCCACCAGCAAGTACGTAGACGAGTACAACAGCGCTCCAACAAAGTCCAGTTGCAGGAATTGTCCAAAGTGCATCTTCATGCTGCCCGCGAGCGGCGCCGCCATCGTGTTGAGCCCGGGAACGAATTTAGCGATCAGAAGCGTCACTTTGCCGCGTTTATAAAACGATTCGGCCGAACGGAGAATGCAGGTTTCGGGATTCATCGAGAGGCGGCACAGGAACCCCAGAAGCGCCCATCCGGAGTAGCGCCCTAGCCAAAACTGCGCCGAGTCGCCAGTCAGCAGGGCGACCATCGAGGCCAGAAGAACTGCCGGTCCGGACAAGGTATGGGAGGCGACTGCAGCCCCCGCCGCCACCAATGCGATCGCCGCCGGGAAGGGCAGTCCAACCGCCTCGGCAAACAGCAAGCCGAACGTCAGAGCGTAGCCCTGACGCGCCATAATGGTGAGCAAGTCGTTCATAAGAGATCAAGGCGCCCGTGATGATGCAGAGCTTTGTTCGCCAAAATCTTGAATCCGCACAACTTTGATTCGTGAGTGCGAGGAAACGGTTCAGTAAAACAACCTGTAGAGCGGTCGATTCCTCGGGAAATCAACTGACCAGCCGTTCTTCCGGCGAAAGGAATCTTCTCCTGCATGAGTTCTGTGCCGCCGAGTGAACTATCGAGTAAACGATCTAGTAAACAATAATGAAGAGACAATCGAATTGCACGGGCTGGCCGGGAATGCGGTCTATTTGTCCCTGGCGACCACGAACTCCGGCGCCCAGAGTAAGGCCCGTTTGATCTCGGAATCAGGGAAATTACGAATCGAGTTCTGGGCCGATTCTGCATAGTGCGCGGCTCGCGCCGTTGCCGCTTCCAGAGATCCGTAGCGCTGTAAAATTTCCAGAATCTCAGCATGACTGACGCCGTTGAAGGCGCCATGGTGCAGCACTGTCTCGATTCTGGATCGTTCGTTCGGCGTGCAGCGCTGCACGGCATGGATCACCGCCATCGTCGCCTTGCCCTCGCGCAGATCACTGGCAACGGGCTTTCCCAATACCTCTTCCGAGGCGGTCAGGTCGAGAACATCATCGACAATCTGAAACGCCATACCCAAGTCATGTCCGTACCGGCCGAGCGCCACTTCCTGCTCGCCGTTAGCGCCGCCCAGAATTGCTCCGAGCCGCATACAGACTGAAAACAGGCACGCGGTCTTGCGAAAAATAAGATCGAAGTGCTCGTCGAGCGAGATCAGCTTGCCCAGCTTTTCCATCTGCAGCAGTTCGCCTTCCACCATCTGCTGCGTGAGTTCGATCAGCGTATCGAGAATACGGAAGTTCCGCTCCTGCACGGCGATCTTGAACCCCTGCATGTAAAGCCAGTCGCCGGCGAGCACGCACTTTGAATTTCCCCACTGCGTATTGGCAGCCGGGCGCCCCCGCCGCGTCTTGGCCTCATCGATAATGTCGTCGTGCACCAGCGTCGCGGTATGAATGATTTCGACGACGGCGCCCAGCCGGACCGCGCCTTGCCCGCTATAGTCGAGTAGTTTTGCGGCGAGCAGTAGGAGCGCCGGGCGGATTCTTTTGCCCCCACCTGCGCGCAGATATTCGCCAATCTCGGTAATGGCCTGGACGCCGGAAACCGTGTCGCGGCCAAACTCGCCTTCCAGCGCGACGAGATCCTCCCGCAACAAATCGAATACTTCTTTGCCGTTAATGGCTGCCGGAGCGCTCAATGTGAACTCTAGTTCGTTCTGTAATTCGTAAATTGCAAGTCAATTCCGAAGTCGTGCTGTTTCAGCAGCGCGATCGTTTCCTGCAGCGCATCGCGATCCTTACTGCTGATACGCACTAGGTCGCCCTGAATGGAGGCCTGAGCCTTTTTCTTCGAGTCCTTTACCAGCTTCACGATTTCACGCGCCTTTTCGATGGCGATGCCCTGCTGCATGGTCACGCGACGCTTGGCTGTGCCTCCCGCCGCCGGTTCGATCGCGCCGTAGGTCAATCCTTTGAGCGAAACCCCGCGCTTCACCAGTTTCTGCTGCAGGATGTCGTTCACGGCTTTCAGCTTGTACTCGTCGGCGGAGTGCAGCACGATCGCATCTTTTTCCAGCTCGATATTCGACTTCGAATCCTTCAGATCGAAACGTGTATGAATCTCCTTGAGCGCCTGCTGGATCGCGTTTGAAGCCTCATTCAGATCGATCTTGCTGACGACATCGAAACTGTTATCGGGCATACATTTCTAATCTTTCTGAAAGAATGGAATATAACTCTTGAGGGTACCAGAAGTGCGAGTTCTAGCGGGCGGGATCTTTGCTTTCAGCCATTTCAGCCAATTTGAAAAAATTGTAGAAATTGCGGGAGGTCTGTTCGCCCATGTCGTCGATCGAGAGTCCCCGCAATTCACCCAGTTTACGCGCGGTTTCCTGGACGAAGGCTGGCTCGTTGCGCTTCCCACGATGCGGGACCGGCGCCAAATACGGCGAGTCCGTCTCGATGAGCACACGGTCGAGGGGAACCTCAAGAGCGGCATCGCGAATCTGCTGCGCCTTAGGGAAGGTTAGGTTCCCGGCAAAGGAAATCATGAATCCCATATCGAGCCCGCGTTTCGCGTGTGCCCAAGCTCCAGTGAAGCAGTGGAGGATACCACCCAGCCCCTTGTTCACCCACTGATCTTTGATCAGACCGAGGCAATCTTCCCAGGCATTGTCGCTGCCCTCCGACGGCCGGCAGTGAATCACAATGGGAAGCTTTGCCGCCGCCGCTAGTTCCATCTGGCGCGCAAACACCTGCTTCTGCGTTTCACGTGGAGAGTGATCGTAGTGGTAGTCCAAGCCGATCTCTCCCCATGCAATTACTTTTGGATGCCGTACCAGTTGCTCCATCTCGAAATACGCAGGGTCGGAGGCCAGCCTTGCTTCGTGCGGATGGATTCCGACGGTCGCATACATAAACGGGTGCTGCTCTGCGAGTCGAATGCCGGCATCCAGTGTGGGCGGGCCATCCCCATTGCCAATAGCGACCATCGTCCGCACTCCGGTCTTCCGAGCGCGAGCGATGACCTGTTCGCGATCCGTGTCGAACTGCTTGCCGTCGAGATGTACGTGAGAATCTACGAACATGATTATGGGAGACATCCCCCGGGCTGTCCGCCGAGCGAAGGCTCGGCTAGGTTTCGCTGGAATTGACGCGGGGCCCTACTTCAGCCGTGCTCCTACGGGCACATCCTCCAGAAAGCCTGCCAATACTGGCTGTCCGCCTTCCAGAGACGCCGCAACGATCATCCCGTTCGATTCCAGCCCGCGCAGTTTTCGCGGAGCCAAGTTGGCGACGATCACCACCTTGCGACCGATTAGAGTCTCGGGCGCGTAAGCTTCGGCGATGCCAGCCAGAACTTGCCGAACTTCCGTTCCGATATCGATTTCAAGGCGCAGTAGTTTGTCTGCTTTGGGCACGCGCTCGGCAACCTTCACCACGCCCACGCGCAACTCGACCTTGGCGAAGTCGTCGATGGTGATCTTGGCGCCGTCGGCCGCCGCCGCAGCGGGCGCAGGCGTCGGGGCGACTGGCTGGGCTTTCCCCGGTGACTGCTGCCCCACGGAGGGTTCCTTCGGTTCCTCGACTGCCGGCCCTCGCTGCTGATCTTCCATGTGTTGCATCCTTTCAATCGCGCTCTTATCGGCGCGCGGGAACACCGGACGCACGTCGCCGAGCTTTGTTCCCAGTCGCAGCTGTCCCCAATCCAGATCGGCCAAGGCAAATTTCTTGATGTCGCCAAGGCCCAGCTGCTCCCATATTCGCGCCGTTGCATCCGGCATGACCGGATAAGCAAGAGCGGTCGCGATCCGCAGCGCCTCAGCCGAAGTGTAGAGCACCGTGGCCAGACGTGCGCGGCTTGAGTCGTCTTGCTTCTCGCCCAGCGACCAGGGCTCATTCTCCACGATGTATTTGTCGACCGCCGCCACTAATCCCCACGCTGTTTCGAGCGCACGAGAAAACTGAAATTGATCGAATAACGTGCCGAACTCGCGAATGGTTTTTCGCGCCGTCTCGGCAATCGCGTCGTCGGCAGAAATCTTCGAGGCCGCGGGCGACGGATAAGGTACTTCACCCTTGAAGTACCTGTTAATCATGGTTAACGTACGGCTGGCCAGATTGCCCAATCCATTGGCCAGGTCGGAGTTGTAGCGCTGCACGAGCGCATCGAACGAGAACGAACCATCCTGCCCGAACACGACCTCCCGCAACAGAAAATAACGCAGCGCATCCGCGCCCAGCACGTCCAGAATCGTCTCGGTGCGGACAATATTGCCGCGCGATTTTGACATCTTGCTCTCTTCAAACAGCAGCCAGCCATGCGCCACAATCGCTTTGGGCAGAGGCAATCCCGCCGCTAATAGAAACGCCGGCCAGTAAACGCAGTGGAAGCGGACAATTTCCTTGCCAATCATTTGGACGTCGGCCGGCCAGTACTTCTTGAAAGCTTCCTGCGCGCCGGCGTGCGTCGAGCCGTAGCCGATAGCGGTGATGTAATTGGCCAGCGCGTCGAGCCAGACATAAATCACGTGCTTGGGATCGTCCGGCACCGGAATACCCCAGGAAAATGTCGACCGGCTGATCGACAGGTCGCGCAGTCCGGAACGCACAAACGAAATCACCTCGTTGCGTCGGGTCTCGGGCCGGACGAATTCCGGATTCGCATAAAGCTCCAGCAGCTTGTCCTGAAATTCCGAGAGCTTGAAGAAGTAGTTCTCTTCGTGCACGGTCTCGGTGATGCGGCCACAGGTCGGGCAAGCATCGCCCGGCTGCGCGCCATCCACATAGAGTTCGTCGGAGACGCAATACTGACCGGTGTAGGTGCCCTTGTAGATATAGCCATTGTCGCGAATGCGCCGGAATAGTTCCTGCACCCGCTTCTTGTGACGCTCTTCCGTGGTGCGGATGAAGTCGTCGTTCGAGATTCCCATCCGCTGCCAGAGTTTGCGGAATTCCGCAGAAATCTCGTCAGCGTACTGTTGCGGAGTCTTGCCGGCCGCCTGCGCCGCCCGCTCAATCTTCTGACCATGCTCGTCCGTCCCGGTCAGGAAGAAAGTGTCGGCGCCCAACAGCCGTTGACGCCGCGCAATCGTGTCGCAGGCGATCGTCGTGTAGGCATGGCCAATGTGCGGACGTGCGTTCACGTAGTAAATCGGGGTCGTGATGTAGAACTTTCTGTCCATATATTCCTTAACCACAGTGGCAGTGGATTCACAGAGAACTGGTCTGCGTACCTCTGCGTGCTCTGCGGTTAGTGTTTGTCGCCTTTTCCGAGGTATTGACGCGAGGCTTCCTGCATCACCATCTTCAGTGGCACGCCATGCTCGGTCGCGATGCGCCGGCAATCCTCATACTCCGGAGCATAATTCGTGACGGTTCCATTCATGCTGGCAATTTTGATTCGAACTTCGCCCCATTCCGTGGTCACGTTCTCCCAGCGGCGCGCCAGAGTCTGACGAACCTCGTCTCGCCGTCGCACGCCAAGCGTTGAGGTCTCGGTGAAGAGCAGTTGTGTCAGCTTGTCCGAGTCTTCTGGCTGGCAAAGAACCGTTAGCAGCATTCCGGGACGATTTTTCTTCATCTGCACGGGCACACCGAACGCATCCCATGCGCCTTCTTCCAGCAGCCGGTCCATCACATATCCGAACACTTGCGGATTCAAATCATCGAGATTCGCTTCCAGCACGGTCAGAGTTTCCGACGCCATCTTCGCCGCCAGCCTGGAAGCGGTCTCACCTACCGTCAACCTCACGACGTTGGCATGGCCGGCGAAGTCTCGGGTTCCCGCGCCGTAGCCGGACTTTTCAACTTTCATTGCGGGAAACGGGGCGAAGCGCTTGACCAATATCTTTACGATTGCCGCCCCCGTTGGGGTAACCAACTCCGCTTGCACGCCCGAAGAGTAGACCGGTATTTCTCTCAACAGTTCGAGCGTCGCAGGAGCCGGTACAGGAAACGTTCCGTGCGCGCACTGCACCGTTCCACCGCCGACGTTCAACGGAGAGCAGACGATCTCATCCACTCCCAGCGCTTCCGCCCCTACGGCCGCGCACACGATATCGACCATCGCATCCACCGCACCGACTTCATGGAAGTGCACCTGTTCGATGGATGTAGCGTGAATCTTCGCCTCGGCTGTCCCCAAGGCTTCAAAGATCGCAGTAGCAGCTTTCTTGGAAGTATCGCTGATCGCGGCCTTGCGGATGATCTCGCGAATCTCGCTCAACCCGCGCCCGTGCGAATGCCCGTACGGCGCGGGCGGCCCCGTCCGCGAAAGTCCGCTCTCGGAGTCGTGCTCGTGGCTGTGAGGATGCGCGTGTTCGCGATCAGGCGGATGACCGTGATCGTGTTCGATCTGCGCGGCCGAGGATGCCCCCGCCACTTTCTGCTGCGCCCAATGCTCCTCGCGCGGCGAGTCCTTCTCGCCGTCGACGCAAACGTCCACCTTGGTCGCCGAAATCCCGTTACGCACAACTCGAGAAATCTCCAGACGCGCGACCAGACCCAACGCCGCCACGGTTTTTTCCAGCAGTTGCGGCGGAACTCCGGCATCGACGAGCGTGCCTAGAAACATGTCGCCGCTCATGCCGGAAAAACACTCAAGATAGGCAACGCGCATAAATTCCCAGTCTTTACTACACTCCAGAGGGCACAGGAGGAAGCTTCACAAAGGCTGCGACGAGAAACTTTCATCATAGGGAACCGTTCTATCCCCGTCAAACGTACGCGGGTTGCGCACTCTGCTAAAATCACTGTTCTTCAATCACTTAGAGGAACTTAGGGACTTCTTGTACCGTCACCTGGAACGCCGACTTGCCCAACGCGTGCGGGAGTGTCTCGAGCACCGTTATCCGGCCGCCGCTCTGCCCGGCGTGGTTATCGAACAGCCTCCGAAAGTCGAACTCGGAGATTTCGCGATTCCGATTTTTCCCTTTGCCAAACCGCTGCGCTCAGCCCCCCTGAAAGTCGCCGAAGCAATTCGCGAGGAGATCGGTACCCTCGAGGGCATCGCCGAGATGCGGGTTGCTCCTCCCGGCTATTTGAATGTTCGGATCGACCGGGGGTGGATGGCCGCTGCCGTCGCCGCCGATCGGAAGCCACCGGTCGAGATTCCTTCCGGCAAGATTCTGGTCGAGCATTCGAGCATCAATCCCAACAAGGCGGCTCACATTGGACACCTGCGCAACGCCATTCTCGGCGACACTTTCGTCCGGCTGCTGGGCTATTCGGGAAGAACGGTGGATGTTCAGAACTACATCGACAATACAGGCGTGCAGGTCGCCGATGTGGTCGTCGGCTTCACTCACATCGAACAGAAATCTCGCGCGGAAATTGAGGCGCTGACCCATTTGCCACGCTTCGATTACTACTGCTGGGATCTATATGCCCAAGTCTCGAAGTGGTATGAAGCGGACAAACAGAACCTGCAAGTACGCCTGAAAACTCTGCACGCCATTGAAGACGCTTCGACGGAAACTGCCGCGATCGCCGATCTGATTTCGGTTGCCGTGCTGCGCCGCCATCTTGAGACCATGGACCGGCTCGACATTGAATACGATTTCCTTCCCCGCGAGAGCGAAATTCTGCAGCTGCATTTTTGGGACGCGGCTTTCATCAAACTGAAAGAAAGCGGAGTGCTCACCTTCGAAGGCGAGGGCAAGAATAAAGGATGCTGGGTCATGCGGCGCGCAGGAACCGGCAAGTCAAAGTCAAGTGTAACCACCGACGGCACCGAGGTCACTGAAGCAGAGAAGATCACGGAGGACGATCAGAAAGTGATCGTCCGCTCCAACGGGACCGTCGGTTACGTGGGGAAGGACATCGCCTATCACATGTGGAAGTTCGGGCTGCTAGGCCGTGACTTCGGTTATCGCAAGTTCTACCGCTATCCTAACGGCCACGACTGCTGGATTTCAACTGCGAATGGCGATGAAGAACATCCTCACTTCGGCGACGTTGCCGAGATTTACAATGTCATCGACGCCCGGCAGTCCGAAGCTCAGAACACTGTCGTAGAAGCACTGCGCGGACTCGGCCACAACGAAGCCGCTAACCACTACACGCATTTCTCCTATGAGATGGTCGCACTCACGCCGCGCTGCGCCGCGGAACTCGGTTACGACCTGAGCGACGAAGATAAAACGCGTTCCTACATCGAAGTCAGCGGCCGCAAAGGTTTTGGCGTCAAAGCCGACGATCTGCTCGATCAGCTTATCGCTTCGGCGAAGAAAGAAGTCGACTCACGCCATCCACAAGTCAGCGATTCAGAACGTCAGGAAATCGCGGCGCAGATTGCCATCGGCGCTCTGCGCTATTTCATGTTGAAATTCACCAAGCAATCCGTCATCGCTTTTGATTTCAAAGAGGCGCTCAGCTTCGAAGGCGAAACCGGGCCTTACGCGCAGTATGCGGTCGTGCGCGCCACCAGCATCTTTCGTAAAGCTGGGGTTGATCCCGGGACTTTCTGTGGAAGGGAGAGCGGCATTTCCGCCGCCCAGATGGCGCTTTATCTCGAAGGCGAAGCCGGCAACGAATTCTGGGAACTGTGGCTCGCGTCGTCTAAAACTTCCTACGTAATCGACAAGTGCATTGCCACCACCGAGCCAGCATACCTGGCCAAACATGTTTTCCAGCTCGCGCAGCTTTTCAACACCTTCTATCACCGTCATCCTATCCTCAGCGAGCCGGAGGAGAAGCGGAAGCAATTCCTGCTGACCATGGTCGCTGTGGTGCGCCGCGAATTAATTCGAACTCTAGCGGTCATGGGCATCACCGTCCCGGCAGTCATGTAAAGTTTCCGCCAGCCCGACCCGCTTCTCAATCACGCCCATCCTTCTCACCGCGTGCATACCGCTGTCATGCAAACCTGCTAACCTTTTTCACTCAACTTGAAATCTGCCAGACGATGTTCCGCTTCCAGACCTCAGGAGCACTATGATGGCATCAACCGTTCGGCCGACCCTTATCTCCTTGACTCTCATACTTTTGTGGGGCATGACTCTGCCACGCTTCGTGTACGCGCAGGAGAGGTCTTTGGCTACGAAACCCGCGGTTCCCGGCCATCGTCCGCGAATCGGTCTGGCGCTCAGCGGTGGCGGTGCCCTGGGCCTGGCCGAAATTGGTGTGATCCAGTGGATGGAGGAGAACCACATTCCCGTGGACCGCATTGCGGGCACCAGCATGGGCAGCATCATCGGAGCGATGTATGCCACGGGCATGTCGCCCGCCGAGATCCAAAAGTTTGCCGAAAAAATTGACTGGGACGAAGCCTTCCTTCCCCAGCCGGTCTATACCCAACTCTCCTACCGCCGAAAACAAGACCGGCGTGACTTTCTGATCAGTGCTCCCCTCGGCCTGAAACATGGTCTGAACGGGCCCAACGGTTACAACTCCGGCCAGGGCGTGGGATTGTTGCTGGATCGCATCGCTTTCCCGGAATCGGGTGTCGCTAGCTTTGATGATCTGCCAATTCCATTTCGTTGCGTCGCGACCGACATGCTCAGCGGCGAAGGCGTCGTGCTGCGCGACGGCTCATTAGCGCAAGCAGTGCGCGCCTCCATGGCTATCCCTGGCGTATTTACTCCGGTGGAGATTAATGGCCGTGTGCTGGCGGATGGCGCCATGATACAAAACATTCCGGTTGAAACCGTTCTCGCCATGAATGCGGATGCCGTGGTCGCAGTCGAACTGCAGCTTCCGCCGGGCGACCGCGAAGAAATGGAGACGCTCACCGGAGTGCTCTCCCGCGCCGTCGCCGTGATGATCACACAGAACGAGCACCGCTCTCTGGCTCTGGCGAAGGCTACGGTAAGCATCGGAATGAATGGTTTCTCGGTGACGGATTATTCGCGCGTCCGAGACCTCGTCGCGCTGGGGCGCAAAAGCGCCGCTGCGCAGTCTTCCGCTCTTCTTCCTTATGCGATTCAGGATCCTGTGGAGTGGCAGGAATATTTGGCTGCCCGCGGGGCACGCCGACGGCGTCCGGCAGACAAAATAGAAACCATCGAAGTCACAGGCGCCGATTCTGACACGGATCGCAGACTTCAGCATCGGCTCAGCAAGGCGCTTCACGGCCCGCTCGATCTCCCCAAACTCGACACCCAACTGACCCGCATTGCTGGGGAAGGCCAGTTCGATTGGCTGGGCTACGAGGGCTTTACCCAGAACGGAGTTCCCGGGCTGCGCATTACCACGCACGAGAAATCATATGGACCGCCGTTTGTTGACCTGGCAGTCAACGTAGACGGTTCGGGCGTCGCTGCCTTCGATTTCTCTGCTGGTGCGCGAGTCACTTTCATGGACATCGCCCACCGCGGCGGCGAGTGGCGCAACGATCTTCTTTTCGGCTCAAGTAACCTGGCCGCCAGCGAGTTCTATCAGCCTCTGTGGCAATCGCGATTTTTTGTGGCGCCTTACGCTTTTGCATCCAAGTACGCCCGCAACTCATTCGCGGGCTTGACTCGGGTTGCCGTCTTCGGCGATGAGCGCGCCGGGGGCGGCTTCGATATTGGCTATGACTCGGGACGCCGCAGCGAATTCCGTGTCGGGTACGAGATCTTCGATGGCAAGCTGAGTCCGCTGATTGGCGATGCCGGGCTGCCCATCGTCGGCGGCAGCACTGGCGAATTCCGCGCGCGTTACGTGTGGGACGGCCAAGACAGTCCTGCGGTTCCGCGCGCCGGAACGCGTGTGGTGATCAGCGCGTCGCGCGTGCTGCAAAGTCCGGGATTGGCGCATCCCATTGGGCAGCTCGAGGTGCAGACTTCCAATTTCGTTCCGGTCGGGCCGAAGACTTCGCTCTTCTTCAGTATTTCCGGCGGCACCACATTCCGAGGCTCAGCCGGACCGTTTCAGTTGTTTTCGCTCGGTGGACCGTTCCGCTTGGGTGCCTACCTCCCTTACGAGTTTCTGGGAAACCACTACGCCTACTCGTCGCTCGGATTTCACCGCCAACTTTACCGCCTGCCAGAACTGGTGGGAGGGAAAATCTATTGGGCTGGATGGTACGAAGCTGGCACGGCCTTCGGCACGACAACCCGTGATCCCGGACCGATTGCTGTGCGCGGCACATTCAATATCGGAGTGATCGCGGACACCATCGTGGGCCCAATCGCGCTGGCAGGCAGCGTCAGTCCCACCGGTCTGAGCCGGGTAAATTTTTCGGTGGGGCGAATCTTTTGAGCCTGCCGATGTTTTTTCGCTCGTCAGTCTCTTGCCAGCGATGCCATGTCGATCACGAATCTGTAGCGCACCTCGCTTGTCAGAGCTCGTTCATCAGCGTCATTGACTTTTGGCATGGGCACGACTTCAACGTCGCCCGCCACGCCGGGTCGGCTGCAGAAGTCCAGGATCTGCTGAATTTCGTGGATGCCGCTGATCTCGGAGCCCGCCCGACCACTTTGCCGAGCCGCAAGAGAAAATGCTCCGATCGGGACGTCCTTCTCAGCAAGTCCCACGACGATCATGGCTGGGTCGACCTTCAATCACAGCATCGGCAGTTTCCCCAGTCTAACGCAGATTGATATACTTCGCCCCTCGGTCCATCTTAAGAAAGCTGCATGGAGGAAAACTGGTGCGCTGGCACATTCTGAATTTAATTCTGCCTTTGTTAATTGCTGTCCCTGCCGCAGCACAACAGACCTCGCCGCCCGCCGCGAAGCCTCTATTTAAACTTCAGGAAGTGATGATTCCGGTGCGCGACGGAGTCCATTTGCAGACCGCGATCCTTACCCCTATCGACCAGCAAGGTCCGCTGCCGATTTTGTTTCGTCGTACGCCGTACGGCGTTCCCGAGAAACCGCCAGAGCAAATACCTTCGTCGCTCAAGGAACTTGCGCAAGACGGCTACATCTTCGTCGTCCAGAATCTGCGCGGACGATTCAAGTCCGAGGGAGTGTTCAATCTGTCTTCCTGGGTCGATCTGAATGATCCCAAGGCCACCAATGAGACGACCGACGCATACGATTCGATCGACTGGCTGCTGAAGAACGTTCCCAACAACAACGGAAAAGTCGGGATGTTTGGCGTGTCCTACGACGGATTGACCACCGCGCTCACGCTGCTTCATCCGCATCCCGCGCTGCTGGCCATCAGCGAGCAAGCCTCGCCGGTGGATCAGTGGATGAACGATGACGACCACCGGTATGGCGCGCTGCGCGAGAGCTATGACTTTGAATATGCGGTCATGGAGCAGGCCGACAAGAACAAAAACACCCACTTCGATTTTGAAACCTACGACACCTACGAATGGTATCTCGACTTGGGTCCGCTTTCGAACATCAACGCGAAGTATCTTCACGACTCCATTCCTTACTGGAACTCCAGCGTCGAACATCCCGACTACGACGAGTTCTGGAAGAAAGAAGCGTGGGTCAGCCAGCTTCACGCCTCCACCGTCCCCAATCTGAATGTTGCAGGATTTTGGGATCAGGAAGATCCTTGGGGGCCGTGGCAGATTTTTCGTCATGCGGAAGAGAACGACCCGCAGCACACGAATTTTATGGTTGCCGGTCCCTGGTTTCACGGGCAATGGTCGGGGGGCAAGGGTGACACGATTGGCATCATTCCGTTCGCTGGACACGAGACTGCGCGGGAATTTCGCGAGAATATCGAAGCACCTTTCTTCCGCTATTATCTCCACGGTCAGGGTGACAAGCCGCAATGGCAGGCCAGCACCTTTCAAAGCGGATCGAATACCTGGCACACTTACGCGGTTTGGCCTCCGAAAGAAGCGAAGGCTACAGACCTGTATCTGCACGCAGACGGAACTCTATCGTTCACGGCGCCGAGCCGGGCTACGACCGGGCCAACTTATCGTGAGTACGTCTCCGATCCCGCGAATCCTGTGCCTTATCGCCAGCGTCCCATCTCGCCCACCTATCCCGCGGGGGATTGGCGCACCTGGGAAGTTGCTGACCAGCGCTTTGTCGACCATCGGCCCGATGTCCTTTCCTTCGTCAGCGAACCGCTCGACCACGATCTCACCGTTACTGGCCCGCTCGCCGCGAATCTGTTCGCCTCGACTTCCGGCACCGACAGCGATTTCGTCGTCAAGCTGATCGATGTGTACCCGCAGGACGCGCAGAAGAATGCGTGGGCTCCCGAAGACGGACCGAAGCCCGGCCAGTATGCTCAGTCTCTAAACGGCTATGAACTGCCGATTGCGATGGAAGTGCGGCGAGGCCGCTATCTGACCAGTTATGAGAATCCGTCTCCCTTGACCGCGAACCAGCCGACGAAGTGGAACATCCCTCTTCGGGATCACGATCACGTTTTTCGAAAGGGACACCGCATCATGGTGCAGATTCAATCGACGTGGTTTCCGGTGATCGACCGCAATCCGCAGAAATTTGTGCCAAGCATCTACAAGGCCGCCGCCTCGGATTTCGTTTCCGCGACGCAGCGAATCTATTGCTCGTCGGATATGCCTTCACATCTGGTACTTCCAGTCGTGCCGTAAGACAAAAAAGGCCCGGAAGAATTCTGTCCCGACAAGCGGAGCAGGATGCTTGGCGAAGCGAAAGATCCTACGCTGTCGAGAGACCTGTTGTCCCGGGCCTGATTTCTATCGCGCTATTTATTTCCCGCCGGCAGCTCCGTGCTGCCCCAGCCAAGATGCTAGTCGGGGCTCCTGCTGGGACTTCAAATCCACGCAGTTGTTGATGCGCTCGATCGACTGTTTGTAGGTACGCTCCGCGGCCGCGATCTTGTGCGCGGAAAAGAATTCCGTCACTTGATCTCGTAATCCCGCATCGCAGAAAATGCTGGTCGCTCCCACGACTTCGGCGCTGGCAAAGGGACCTCCAGCCTTCGCCACCGCGTCCCAGTGCGACTGAATGAAGTTCCAAGCCAATTCTCGGCCGGCCGGATTTCTCATCACGCTGGTAATCACCTGCAACGCATCCTGCGATCGCACGTCTGGGGAGACGGCAAAATCCAGCGTGCGCTGCAGCAACGTCGGATCGCTAAATCGCGGCAGCGTGTTGAGATACGTATAGTACTGTTCCGGCGATTTGGGATTCTTCGTGGCCGCCATCACCCGATCGTAAAACCCAGAGTCCCCATTCAAAGCGGCCAGTGCGAAGGCGCCGCCGGCTATTTCAGAGTCGACGGACGCCGGATCGGACAACGCTTTATCCGCAAGTTTGCTCGCTTCCTCCAGAGTTTCAGGATCGCGTGCGTCGTAGCCCAGCGCCCGGAAGAGCCGCGACCGTAAAGTCCTTTGTTCGTCGCTTTCTCCAGGGGTGGGCTCATATCCAACATCCTTCATGGCCGGCGCCAGATATTGGCGCAGCCATATGCGATACGAATCACGATCGCTGTCGCTTACCAGGTACTGGCCGATGTAACCGAGACCACCCAGCAGGTCTTCCACCACAGCGCGGTTGCGATCCGGTTGGAGACCTTGCGCGAAGGCGAGGTAGTCGCCCACCGGTTCACGACCGACTCGCACCGAGGCCCAGATGTCGTTCTCAGTCGAGATCCGCTCGGCGGGAGTCAGCTTAGGTTCCGCATCGCTCGCCAGGGCCCGAACTGCGTCCGCCGGGAAGGCTGTTCTGTAGTAACCCGTCGCGCCGGCATTGGTCAGAACCCAGGTCGAGCACCCGGGCAGCGTAACGGTTTCTTCTTTCTTGGTCATCAGCTCGCACTTCGCACTCTTACTACTGGCCGAACCTCGCAAGCACAACGGGATTTGCCACAGTTGATCGTTGCCCGCTTCGAACTTGGACCGATCAAAGTAATAGCGCTGCTGAGTCAGCGTGACGCTCGTGGAATTTCCCGAGCACTGTGCCTTGACATTGATAATGGGAGCGCCCGCTTGCTTTACCCAGGTGGGCATGATCTTGTCGACGGGCTTGTTTGAAGTTTTGGCCTGTGCATCCCAGAAATCATCAGCGGTCGCGTTGGCGTACTGATGCTGTTGCAGATACGCGTTTACCCCCGCGCGAAAGGTCTGTTCACCGAGGTAGGATTCCAGCATGCGTAGCACCGATGCCGCCTTGCCGTACGCGATTCCGTCGAACAGTTCCTGAATCTGCGCCGGCGTGTCGGCCGCTTGATGGATGGGACGCGTATTTGCCAGCGAGTCCACGTTCAGGGTGCTGCCGGTGTCACTGACGTCATCCAAGTTGAAATTCCATTCCGGTTTCCATGCCTCGATGGGCTTGCTCGACATCCATGTGGCAAAGCCTTCGTTGAGCCAGATGTCATCCCACCACTTCATGGTTACCAGGTCCCCAAACCATTGGTGCGCCATCTCGTGCGCAATCACGCTGGCAATCTCTTTTTTTAGGCCGACGGACCCTTGCTTCTCGTCGACGAGGAGAATCACTTCGCGGAAAGTAATGCACCCGGTATTTTCCATCGCGCCAGCAGAAAAGTCCGGAATGCCGATCAGATCGAGCTTTCCATAGGGATATTTAATCCCGAAGTAGTTGTCGTAGTACTTCAGAACGTTCTGGGCAACTTCCAGCGCGAATGTGCCCATGTCTTTTTTTCCTGGGGTGGCATACACGCGAATCGGAATGCCATCCGCTTCGCCCTCGACATACTCGAAGTTACCCACCACTAAGGCAGCGAGGTAGGACGACATCTTGGCGGTCGTGGCGAAACGCACGGTGTGTTTGTCACCGGGTCCCGCCGTATCGGATACGATTTTCTGGTTCGAGATCGCTACCAGACCTTTATCGGCGACCGCGGTTATGTCGAAGGTGGCTTTATAGTCGGGCTCGTCGAACGAAGGAAATGCGCGCCGCGCGTCGGTCGCTTCAAACTGCGAGGCGGCGTACTTGCGTCCATGGTCGTCCTTGCCCAGATACAAGCCGCGCATTTCGTCATTGAGAATGCCGGTATAAGTGATGTGTACGGTGGCGGGGCCGGCGGCCAGCGGCTTCTCTACGCTGATCACGACCATCTCTTTCTCTTTTTCGACGGTGACTTTGGCTTTTTGCGTCGTACCGCCGCTTGCGACCGTGACCTCGTGGAAGTCGATATCGACAGCATTCAGAGTGATCTCTGAACTCGGCTTCAGCAAGCGAATGGCAATGGTTTCATTGCCTTCAAATTTCGCCTGGTCGAGATCTGGCGTGAACATGAGTTTGTAATTCTCTGGTCTTGCGCTCTCGGGCAGCCGTTGTGCTGTAGCCAGCGACAGTGAGAGCACGAAAAAGGTCATTACTGCGAAAATACGCTTCATATTTCTCCTCAGGAGATCGAGTCGGATTACTTTCTTAAAGGGCTGCGTTACGTATAGATCTTGTGCTTCTAGAGTGTTGGGGACGCGGTCCTCAGTCCATTCCAGACGAATACGAATGTTGTCTCGCGAAAGTTCACTCGCGCGATCGGACCACCCCATTCAACAATGTTACCGCACAATGATTGGCGCCGAACCAGTATGGAATTTCGCGATAGTCCTTGACGCCAAATATCGCGAGATCCGCGTCTTTGCCCGGCTCGATGCTGCCCTTCCGCTGGGCCAGGCGCAAAGCCCACGCGCCGTTGATTGTGGCTGCCGCGATTGCTTCCGCCGGTGACATCTTCATGTGGGTGCAAGCCAGCGACATTGCCATCGGCATGCTCAGGGTCGGCGAGGTGCCGGGATTATAGTCGGTCGCCAGGGCGACCGGTACACCGGCATCGATCAGCCGGCGCGCATTGGGATATTCTTTCAAGCCCAGGAAATAATTTGCCCCCGGCACTAACGTGGCCACCGTATCGCTCTTGGCCAACCGCGGAATGTCGTCCTCGCTTACGTGGTCCATGTGGTCGAAGGAAGCGGGAATGAAACGCAGGAACGGCTGCAAAACCGTTTCCGAAAGCTGGCCCATGTGCGCGCGGATACCCAAGCCCTGCTTTTCTGCGGCGGCAAAAATCTGCTCCGCCTCTTCCGTGCTAAACGCCCCCTTGTCGCAGAAGACGTCCACAAACTGGGCAAGCTTCCGCCGTGCTACTCGCGGAATCATCTCCTTACAGACGATCTCAATATATTTTTGTGAGCAGCCTTGAAATTCTTTTGGGACGACATGAGCTCCGAGCAGCGTGGCCACCACTGTGCCGGACCAGCCGGAAGCCGCTTCTCGGATTGCTTCCAACGATTTCAGTTCCGAGTCGAGGGTAAGTCCGTACCCTGATTTGGCCTCTACGGTGGTCGTGCCGTGCGCGGCCATCTCATCCAGCGAAGACGCGACTTTCATCGCCAGCGCGGCTTTAGAGGCCCTGCGAACAGCCTCCAGACTGGACCGGATCCCGCCGCCCGCCGCGGCAATCTCTTCATAGGAAGCGCCTGCGCTGCGTTTCTCGAAATCCACGAGGCGGGGGCTCACGAAAACGGGATGCGTGTGCGAATCTACGAGGCCGGGCAGAACCAGTTTGCCAGAGCAGTCGATCGCGGTGATCTTTCTGCGATTTCGCTTGACCCACGCGTCGCTTAGAGCATCTTTAGTGGTCCCAACGGAGACGATCCGTCCGTTCCGACACAGCACCGCGCCGTCCTGGATGATGCCGAGATGTCTCAGGTCAGATCCGCGCCGGGGACCAGGTTTCGCCAACGCGGAACGTAACGTAAGAAGCTGACCAATGTTGACCAGCAGCAGAGCGTCTGGTGATGGAGATCTTCGTTTTGCGGTAGCCACGCGTGCTTTCGTCTAACAGCAGATTCGGTGCTGAGGGCGACACTCAGAATTCGTTTTCATCGTTGATGAAGTCCTGCAATCAGCCTAACATCAAAAGGAAAGATTCATCATGCTCAACCACCGGTCTTACCTTCAGCCTTCGACTCACCGACTTCCGCGCGTCTGCCATCGCGCGGCTACTGCAAGTCTCCTCTTTGGACTGGCTTTTCAACCCAGTTTAGCTTCGCCGAAGCCTAAGCCGCAGACCCAACCTCCTTCGCTCTCTGCCGGAACTCTAGGCCAAGCCGGCCAGGGTCGGCACATTGCGATCGGGGCTGCGGCCGCTTCCGCGTATCTCGCCGAGGCGGAATATTCCGCCATCCTGGGCTCGGAGTTCAGTCAGCTACAGCCTGAGAACGAAACCAAGTTCGGTCCCATTCATCCTCGGCCCGACAGCGATCCCAATCCGTACGATTTCAACGGCGCCGACAAACTGGTGGCGTTTGCTCAAAGTCATCATATGCTCGTCCGTGGCCACACGCTGGTCTGGCACAACCAGATACCGGATTGGGTGAAGAAAGGCGGATATACCGCGCCTCAGCTCGCGGCAATTCTCCAGAGCCACATTCACGCCGTGGTGGGCCATTACGCCTCCAAGGTTTACGCTTGGGACGTGGTCAACGAAGCATTCAATGACGACGGTACCATGCGCGATACAATTTGGTACGATCAACCTGGAATCAATGCCGGCGCGGGGACGCAGTACATCGGGCAGGCGCTGCGCTGGGCGCGGGCGGCCGACCCGCAGGCGAAGCTGTTCTACAACGATTACGATGCGGAAGTGCTGAACCGGAAATCCGACGCGATCTATGCCATGGCCAAAGATTTCAAGCAGCGCGGCGTGCCGCTCGACGGCATCGGCTTCCAAACCCACATCAGTTTGAAGTTCGACGACCCGGCGAATTTGGCCTCCTACGCGAAAAACATGGAGCGCTTCGCCAAGCTTGGCCTTGAGCTGCACCTTACGGAACTCGACATTCGTCTCACCGATTCCAGCCCAGAGTCGCTCCGTGCGCAAGCCAAACTCTATGGTGAAATTACCGATCTCTGCGTGCATCAACCCGCCTGCAAACTGCTGCAAACCTGGGGATTCACCGACAAGCACTCGTGGATTCCAAACTTCTATAAGGGGCAGGGATGGGCGCTGCTCTGGGACGAGAACTACCAGAAGAAACCAGCATATGAAGCCGTGCACGACGCGCTAATGAAATAGTTTGCCGATGGCAGATTGCCTGAATATTGGGCATGATATCTAACCGGACATTCAGACAACGGCAATCAAATTATGCAATGGGCAAGAGTCGGGCAATACGCCGCGATCGCAGTACCGGCGAAGTTGCGCCAGCGCTTTGGCATTGAAGAAGGCAGCATCGTGGTCGCTGAGGAGACGGAGAACCGTATTCTGATTCGTCGCGCTATGGTCGTCCCGGTAGAGCGATACACGCCGAGCTCCGACAAGCCGTGATCATGAACGGCGCGGTTCCTCAAATGGCCGAGTTTTCGTTGCGCGAACTGATGCGGCGAAGTGGATTGAGCCAGAAAGCGCGTTCGGCCATCCTTCCGGGAAAAGCCGTGCGCCAGCGGACCCTCGCGATTCTGATGCAAGTACTTGCGGAAGAATGAAAAGGGGAAATTCAAGATGACACCGACGGCCTAGTGTCTAGCACGGAGCGCATTTAGGCGCTGCTGAGCCTCGGCCATGCCTGGAGCTAGTCGAAGGGCTGCTTCATAGGCAGTTGTGGCAGCTTGTCTCTGTCCTTTGTCCTCTAAGGCCCTGCCAAGCCAGAAATCCGCTGGTGCAAGAGGCGCGATCTGCGTGGCACGAGATAGATCGTTCACAGCCGTATCCAGATTTCCCAACCGATACTCCACGATCCCGCGTCCGAGGAGACTGTTTTGCTTATCCGGGTTCACCTGAAGTGCCGCGGTGAATTCTTGCACTGCAGCCTCCAAATCGTTGAGTCCCATCAAAAGGAAGCCCAGATTGTTGTGGGCCTGAGCGATTTCGGTCCCATCCTTGCTGTATTTGAGCGCCAGTTCGTATTCGCCTATTGCCACGTCAGGGTGACTTTGCTGTTGCTGCAAAACGCCGAGATTGTAATGTGCCGTGGAAAGCTGCGGCACGAATTCTGCTGCCGCCTCAAAATGAGACATGGCAAGGTCAGGCCTTCCCATCGCCATCAGCGCGGCACCGAAATTGTCTTCGGCGATTCCGTTGCGGCTTGTAACCGCCAGCGCATGAGAGAACAGCGTGTAGCTGTTGTGCCAGTAGCTGATTTGCAGGAAAGCCGTTGAGGCATAGGCGATCAGCAGTGCCAGGGCAATGGCCCTACCGGCGAAACTTGAAAGCTTTAGCTGCGCGAACAGGTCTGCGCAACCCCAGACTACGATGATGAACAGTCCCACGAAGGGTAAGTAGGCGTAGCGATCAGCCATCGCTTGCCGTCCTACCTGTACCATGCCGATCATTGGAAGCATGGCTACGAGATACCAGAGCCAGCCGGTAAATAGATAGCCGCGGTTCTTGCGATATCGGCAAGCGAGCACGGTGCCGGTCGCGATCAGCAGTCCCGCCATAAATACTTTCCCTATTGGAAGGGAGCCTTCGGGATGGGGGTAAAAGACTGCCAGCCGGGATGGCCAGATACCCTTACCGACATATGCGACATAGGAATAGACTCCATTTTCAATCCGTATGCCCAAGGGCAATAATTCTGTTGATCCCAGAGCACCGCCGCTGTTCTGGGCATACAGCGTGATCCATGAACTTGCCGCCGAGAGAGCGAAGAGCGGAATCTTTTCGGCCAACAGCCAGAAAAGCACGGGACGATCTGCAGAAGCCTCTGAATTAGAAGCGATGCGCTGTAACGGCCAGTAGTCCCACAGCAGAAGCAGAATGGGCAAGGTCACGACCATTGGCTTGGCGGCCAGGCCAAGCGCGAAAAGCAGGACCAGCACCCAGTAGCGCTCCCAACTTCTCTTGTTCGCGTACCACCCGTAAGCGGCCAAGGCGAGCAGCAGAAAGAGCATGGACAGCAGCGACTTGCGTTCGGCTACCCAAGCCACGCACTCAACGTTTAAGGGGTGAACGGCAAACAGGGCGGCCACGAGCGCGCTTCGCTGCAGGTGTCCGGTTGCCCTGGTCAGAATCAAGAACAGCAGTACCACATTGAGCGCGTGCAGCAGAACGTTAACAGCGTGGTGGCCTCGCGGATTCGTGCCGAACAACTGCACGTCGGTCATATGAGAAAGCCAGGTCAAGGGATGCCAATTGGCTTCCACCGTTGCCGTAAATGCCCAAACAACGTTCTTCCAGGAGAGTCCCTGCAAAACGTGAGCATTCGCGGTGATGTAGGCGGGGTCATCGTAATTCAAGAATGCGCTACTCAACGTTGGAACGTAAAGAATAAGCGTGCCTACGAACAGCACCAGCGAGATCGCAACGGACCAACGCAAGCCTAGGAATGGGGACGCGGTAGTTCTCTCCATGGTTTTCGCCGGCCGAGTCATCGAAGAGCGCGCACATTCTCCTCCAAAGATGACGATGCATCTATGGTGAGCTATTTGGCCAAGATCAACAAGCTCACTTTGCGTTGACCTATTGGGTTCTTTACAGCCAGCGGATGGAGGCACAGCAGACGGATGGCGGGACCTTCCGTGCCGGGTATTTTCCTACGCCGCCGCCCTGTCGTTGCCGACGAGGGCAATCCTCCCATCGGCCGAAGACCGCGACGGATAAGGCGGCCTCAGCTCCGTGCCACAAAGTTGGAACAGCCGCGCCCGGTTGCAGAAGATTCAAGTATTACTGTCGGCTGCCCGCGATCGCTCTGAGCCGGAGCTGTGCTTGCTGAAATCCCGGGGACAGCGCGAGCGTTTTACGGTAGGCGTCGGCAGCCGGCGGGAGCTTACGTTGCTCTTCCGGCGCCGAGCCTAAGCAGAAATAAGCCAAGGCATCCGGTGTAGCCCAAGGGCCTCCTCGTACTAGGCCGGCTGTCGGTCGTAATCCAGTTGGTGGGGGGGAGACTCACAGACAACTGCCCCACGGCATTTTTCTCCCTGAAAAAGATGCGCCGATCTTCCTCGCTGCCATCCAAGCTCACGCCACTCACTTGCTGACAGAAGATCTTCAATACTTCGGCCCCTACTTAAGTAAGAAGCTGAAGGCATTATGATCGTGCTTCCAGGAAAATATCGCCGTACGCGAGTCTCGGAGGGCTAAACTCATCTGCGACTAAGAACTCATCGGCACTTTCACGCCGGCCGTTTTTGCAAACTCTTTTGCTTCATCGTATCCTGCATCCGCGTGGCGGATGATCCCCATCCCCGGGTCGGTGGTCAATACGCGCTCGATTCGCTTCGCCATCTCGTCGGTGCCATCGGCAACGGTGACTTGTCCCGCGTGCAGCGAGTAGCCGATGCCGACGCCGCCGCCGTTGTGAATCGATACCCAGGAAGCTCCGGCGGCCGTATTCAGCAGGGCATTGAGCAGTGGCCAGTCGGCGACCGCGTCTGAGCCGTCTTTCATGCTTTCTGTTTCGCGAAATGGAGACGCCACCGAACCGCAGTCGAGATGATCGCGGCCGATCACGACGGGGGCCTTTATTTTTCCCTTCTTCACTAGGTCGTTCATCGCCAGGCCAAACTCCGCGCGTTCGCCGTAGCCTAGCCAGCAGATGCGCGCGGGCAATCCCTGAAACTTGATGCGCTTTCGTGCCAGCTCGATCCAGCGGCGCAGAATGCGGTTGTCGGGAAATAATTCGAGGACAAGATTGTCCGTCACATGAATGTCGGACGGTTCACCTGACAGCGCCACCCAGCGGAACGGTCCGCGGCCTTCGCAGAACAACGGACGGATGTAGGCGGGAACGAATCCGGGAAAATCGTAGGCATTCTTGACGCCGCGCTGAAAGGCGAAAGTGCGGATGTTGTTTCCGTAGTCGAACGTGATTGCGCCCATTTTTTGCAGGCGCAACATGGCCTCCACGTGCCGCGCCATGGCGTCTAGCGATCTCTCCTGATACGTCTGCGGATCACGTTGGCGAAGGTCCAGCGCCTGTTCAAGGGTCATTCCGTTGGGCACATATCCGTTCAGCGGATCGTGCGCGGAAGTTTGGTCGGTCAAAATGTCGGGAACGACGCCGCGCTCGGCCATCTCCGGAATCAGGTCAGCGCAATTGCCCACGAGTCCGACGGAGACATTTTCTTTCTTCCGCACGGCATTCTTCAGAATGCGAAGCGCCTCATCCAGCGTCGTCACCATGAAGTCGCAATAGCCGGTCTTCAGGCGCTTCTTGATGCGCTCCGGATCGACATCAATTCCCAGAAACGCCGCGCCCGTCATGGTCGCGGCCAGGGGCTGCGCTCCGCCCATGCCGCCCATGCCGCCGCTGACAATCAGCTTGCCCGCAAGCTCGCCGGCAAAATGTTTCTCTCCTGCTGCGGAGAACGTCTCGAACGTTCCCTGCACAATTCCTTGCGAGCCGATGTAGATCCACGAACCGGCCGTCATCTGCCCGTACATCATGAGACCAGCGCGTTCCAGTTCGTTGAACTTTTCCCAGTTGGACCAATGGCCTACAAGATTCGAATTGGCGATGAGGACTCGCGGGGCGTGATCGTGGGTTTTGAATACGCCGACAGGCTTGCCTGACTGCACCAGCAGAGTTTCGTCGTTCGCGAGATTTTTTAACGTCGCGACGATGGCGCGATACGCTTCCCAACTACGCGCGGCGCGTCCTGTTCCGCCGTAAACCACCAAGTCCCTCGGACGCTCGGCCACCTCTTCGTCGAGGTTGTTCATGAGCATGCGCATGGCAGCTTCCTGCTGCCAACCTTTGCAGGTGACGGAGTTGCCTCGCGGGGCGCGAATGGAAGTTGGGGTGTGGAGTTCCGTTTCAACGGGCATGAGTAGATGTTACTTGCTGGCCCGAGCGGCATACAACTTGCACCCTTTAAAACGGAGTTGTGGAAATCTCATGAAAAAAATTCCAAGCTGGAGCGCCGGATGGAGTTCGTGGTCGGATTTCAGGACGGCAAGTGCTAAATTCGTCTGTCACCAGGTGCTGTAAGCGGTGCCGTCGCTGGCGGTGGCGCTGGAAGCTGAGTGTACGTCGGTGATGCCGGGGTCTTGCTGGTCGACAGCAAGCATCACATCCTCCTGCACCACTTCCCAGTTGGTCTCGCGGGTCATGGGATCGACTGGAATCTGGCGGAGATAGCCTCCCTGGACCAGGTCGTCGAGCCCTTGAGGAGCCTTTTGTTTGTCGAGAGTGTACTGCGAGATAACGGAGCGGAGAGTGCTTAGATTGGAGCGCAAGACTGATTCGCGAGCCTGGACGATGGACTGGTTGTACACGGGTACGGCGATCGCCATCAGGATCATGATGATGCTGATGACAATCATCAATTCCAGGAGGGTGAATCCGCGACCGCGGTTCCTAACGACGCGGGCGAAGCTGCGCACTGAGGCACTGCCGCGAGGTATGGGAGCGCCGTCCCCCAACTTGCTCGTCCGAAACCTGTTCACTCCCTGAAGCATTTACCAGTCCTTATACTTGCTGCCGTCGAGGGCCGTCCCTTCCGACTTGGAATAGACGTCGAACACGCTCTGGCCGCCCCAGGAGTCGGAGTCGGGATCGTCCTGCATGGAGCGCAAGCCCCACTCCTTGCTCTTGGTCATGGGGTCTATAGGGATAGAACGGAGGAAACGAATTTTCTTGCCGCCCTGCGCTTCGACTCCTTTGGCCAGCGTCTCCAGATCGGGAGGATAGCCGCCGCTGTCCACTTTGATCTGAAACATCTGTCGGTCAGTGGCGTCTTTGTAGCGGTCGATGGCGTCCCGCATCTCCCACAACGCAGTGCGGAGTTGTTTTTCCCTCTCGCGCTGAATAGTGACGCGCGCCAGCGGTAGGGCCATCATGGTGAGGATCGACAGGATCGTGGCCGCGACGATCAACTCCAGAAGGGTAAAACCGCGTGCGCGCGTCGCGCTGGGCCGGCGTGTCGTCATCCTCGCATCTTCCTTATTCTTATTAGATTCTTATTAGTTGCTCGATGGTCCCTGAGGGGCTGAAGCCCTGCCTATTTCCCGGAGGCTGGCGGCGTGGCTGAAGCCGTGCCCTTTTCAAAGCCCCATAAACTTCGTCTTCAGCGTACGTCTTCAGAGCCCCGTCCCCTACTGAACCGTGACCGCTGCCTGCGCCCCGTTGACGGTGATGGCCTGCAGGCCGGGATCGCGCGCTCCTCCTCGAGTGATGGTCAGGGGAGTTTGTCCATCGGCCTTGGCCTGGAAAGTTAGGGTTATCACCGAGCCTTGTCCGGAAACGCCGCCCGCGCCGGGGGGCCGGGTAGCGGTAATCTGCGACTGTCCGATGGTTTCGTCCTCGCGGTGAACCAAGGCTACGGCCTGGCCATCCTGGGAGAGGAAGCCGCCATTCGAGACGTTCACCAGTTGCAGCATTTTCGGATTGTAGTTCAGCTGCACCGGGACGGAATGTACGTTTTGGGCGCCGGAAATCACCAGGTTCACGGCAAATGTGTTGCCTTTTACCGCTTGAATCGTGGGTGGATCAAACAGGAAGCTGGGCGTTCCGTTCGCGGCAGCGTTCGGAGCGAGCGGTTGCCCCGTCGCAGCCTGATTGGGCTGCGGCTGTATCGATGGATTGGCGGGCTGCGAGGGCACCTGCCCCGGAGTCGCAGTTCCAGCGGCCTGCGGTCGGCTCACATGGCGCAACTCGATGGTGTTCGCGGTGCCGATATCGATCGCACGCTGGTTGATTTCGCTTACATCCGTGCCGCGGATAACGTGCGGAGTGATGGCAAAGACCGTCTCGTCCGAGGAATGATCCGTCGCCGTCTGGCCAAAAAGGTACTTCAAGATTGGAATCTGAGCTAATCCCGGTATGCCGCTCAGCGACCTGGTCTGTGAATCGTCGAGAATTCCGCCAATCAGGCTTGATTCCCCGTCCTTCAGACGAATTTCGCCCAAGTCGACTTTCTTCTGCCCGATGATGGGCTGGGTGATACCGCCGATATTCGCTTGGCCGATTTCCGAGGAAATTTCCATTGAGATTTTCAGCGAAACTTCCCGATCCGAGTGCACGTGCGGCGTGACATCGATGTTCACGCCCACATCGATGTACTGAAACTGGGTGTTCACCAATGGGTTAATGCCGACGCCACCGATGCCGGGCTGGAAAGAGCCGGTGGCCACGGGTAGACGTTCGCCGATTTTGAGCGATGCCTTTTGTCCATCGAGTGAACGAACCTGCGGATTCTGAATCAGCTTGGTATCTGTGTCTGCCATTACGGCTGAAAGGTTGGCGGAGGGAATCGTAACCTGGAAATCCGTGGCGTTCAGGCTGCCAAGAGTATTCAGCTCGAGTCCGGTAGGGGTCGTGCTGGTCGTCGTAGTCCCAGTTGTCGTAGTCGTCGGAGTAGTCGTGGTATTCAGATTGCTTTGCAGCGTGACTGTAGCGCTGGTCGGCGGACTTAGGCCCAGGGTGCGCGACTTGTCTTTGCTGATCTGCATCACCGCGATGTCGACAATCACTTCCGGATGCGCCTTGTCGAGATCCTCTACCAGTTTTTCCGCCAGCGCGATCTGGTCGGGAGTCCCACGCACTACCAGTGCATTTTGCGAGAGCAACTGCTGCACGCGCTGCACATCCAGCACGGCGCGAATCGCATTCACCACATCCTGCAGTTCGGTGGGCAGGGAAAGATTCGTGAGATAAAAAGTCTTGAGGACGCTTTGTTCCAGTTCCTTGCGCTTGGCGGGAGTGTCCTGCGCGACGAAAATCGTATTCAGCGTGACCGGGCGCCAGAAGGTTTTCGACTCCAGCGCCGTAATCTGCAGCGCCTCTTCGAGGGTCACTCCGTTAAGGTCGACATTGATGACTCTGGCAGTGTAATCGGGGTCGAACAACACGTTGATCCCGGCCAGTTGTCCGATCGTGTGGTAGACCACGTCGGACTTTTGGGCGAGCATCTTGACGGTGATGGGGATATTGGAGATGGGAGCGAGTTCCATCGGACCGGCCGCGTCGTGGACCTTGCGCTCCAAGCCGACGGGCGGCCCGGCAGCCTGCGGAGGAGGATTCCGCTGGTCGTTAATGATCTTCAGAACCTGTTCCAGTTCCTGCTTGGCGATGAATAAAGATGGATCGATCGCCAGTGCCTTCTGAAACTCGGCTACCGCTTCGTCCAACTTGCCGTCTTCGCGCAGCTTCTGACCCTTATGCACAATCGCGGCTGCAGCCTCGAAACGATTGCGTTCAAATGCGGTCCGATAGCGCAGATCTTTGGGCTTGAGGTCATAGGCCTGCTTGAAAAAGCCGTAGGCCGCCTCGTAGTTTTGTCGAGCCTCCGCGTCCTCACCCTTGGCGTAGAAGTCCTTGGCTTTGTCGGCGACGGCGGGGAGCGTTGCAACCGCGACCAGCAAGAGCAATAGCGCCGGGCGCATCAAGCGTGTCATTCGATAATCCTCACGAGATCGTCCTTTTTTGAGTCTTCAATTTTTCTTACAGTCTTCGTTTCTTACGGTCTGTGCAGGACAAGTAGTTTGCCGACTCGAGCGCACCCCGACGATGTTTTCGCGCGCTGCGAACCTACTCGATGTATTGAGAATGCTTTCTGTGAGGCGATTATAGCATCGTCATTTCCCGCTCCCGAAGTGCTTGTGCACACGGGAGTTACACTCTTTGGTCGTAGGCCTAGTGGGTTCCTCTTTGGCTCCCGGCTTCCGCAGTTCGGCTTTCGGCCTGGTCATCCGCATCCACTTCGAACTCACCCTGGTTCTCCGAGAGCCGGAAGCCGCAACAGTGCGCTAAGATAACTACTCCGACAACCGCATGCCTCGCCAATCCACGCACCAGACCAAGCCCAATCCGGAGAAATCCCCGCGCCGTGATCCCACAGCCTCCGGGGAGCGAGATGCTGCCGTTAATAGGATCGCTTCACATAACTACTTCTTGCTGGAAAAATTTGAGGCCGGGGTGGTTTTGACCGGCACGGAGGTCAAGTCCATTCGGGGGGGCCTGGCTAATCTGAAAGACGCCTATGGTTTGGTTAAGGACGATGCGGTCTGGCTGCTAAATGCCCACATCGGGCCCTACGAGCACGGCAACATCTTCAACCACGCCCCTTTGCGTACCCGCAAGCTGCTGATGCATCGCGAAGAGATTCGCAAACTAATCGGCAAGACGCAGCAGAGGGGCCTGACCCTGATTCCGACTCGGCTGTACTTTAAGAACGGGAGGGTCAAGGTAGAACTGGCTTTGGCGAAAGGTAAGCAGCTCTGGGATAAGCGCGAGACGGAGCGGCGGCGGACGGCGGACAAAGAAGCGAGAGACGCAATCAGCCGAAGCCGGAAGACGTAATCGGCAGGGTTTTATCTGGGGGCAATAGCTTGTCCCGCCGGTCTGCTCCCGTTCTGGCCCAGACGATAGCCGCCAGATCGCGGCTTAAATCGCGACCACATCGAGACTAAGATAGGGTTATGAATCCGCGGAGCGCACCATCAAGACGGTAAACCTAAAGTCCGATATGCCGTCGGTGCAGGAGGCGCTGCAGCGGCTGGACCGGGAGATCGCACTGGCGCGTCAACAGAAACATTCTCTGCTGAAACTGATCCACGGGTACGGATCGACGGGCGCGGGCGGAGACATCGGCATCGCGGTGCAAAAGCGTTTGCACGAACTGGTCGAGGCCGGCCAGATTCGGGGCTGCATTTTCGGAGAGAACTGGTCGAAGAGCGATGATGCCACCTGGCGCCTCTTGCAGGCGCAATCTGAGTTGAAGAGCGATTCCGACTTGGGCCGACGCAATCAGGGCATCACGGTTGCGTTGCTGTGACCCTCGGTAAAACGTACACCGGGGAATCCGCGGGCGACCGTCGGCGCCGCTTGCGCTTATCCCTCGGTCCCGACGATACTGAAGGTTCACACAAATCATGAAAACGACCATTTCTCTCGTCACGCCCGCTGAACTTGAAACGGAATCCCTTGTAGCCGTGGTGCTCGACCACGCAGAGCCTGCCTCGAAAGCAAAAGAAAAAGAAAAGGATAAGAAGCTGCAGCTCAAAGTCGCCAGCGCCGATCCGGCGGTGCAGAGCGTGGCAGCAGATTTGCTGGCCAGCGGCGAAGTCGCCGGCAAGGTGTTTGAAACGAATTTGCTGCACAAGCCTGCCAACTTAAAAGCGAAGCGCCTGCTGCTGATCAGCGGCGGCGGCGCGAAAAAATTCTCGAGCTACGATCTGCGCCGGATCGCTGGAGTCGCGGTGCGCGCATTGAAGTCCCGCGGAATCCGCAGCTTTGCCTTCGTGGCGCCGACCGGTATTCCCGCGGAAGAAGCGGTGCGCGCGATTGTGGAGGGCGCGCATGTAGGAAATTTCGACCCCGACTACTACCGCAGCGATCGCAAAGACGAGAAGATCGACGGGCTAACCGTCGTCGCGAGCGGCGACAAGTCCGCGCTCGAAAAGGTGGCCAATGAAGCTCAGATCATCGGCGAATCGCAAAACTTCACGCGCGATCTGGTGAATGAGCCCTCCAATCGTATGACGCCTACGATTCTCGCCGACCGCGCCAAGAAGATGTGCGCGGAGGTTGGTTTGAAATGTGAAGTCTTTGATGGCGACAAGATCAAAGAAATGAAGATGGGCGCGTTCTGGAGCGTGGCCCAAGGCTCGGACGAACCGCCCGCCCTCATCGTCATGCGATACGAACCCGCGGGCGCACCCGAGAAGCCGTTGCTGGGGCTGGTGGGGAAGGGAATTACTTTCGACACCGGCGGTATTTCGATCAAGCCTGCCGATGGCATGGAGAAGATGAAGTACGACATGGCCGGCGGGGCTACCATGATCGGCGCGATGCGCGCGATCGCGCTGCTGAAGCCGAAGGTCAAAGTCATCGGTATTGTGTGTGCGAGCGAGAACATGCCCTCCGGAAAAGCGCAGAAGCCTGGCGACGTACAGATCGCCATGTCGGGAAAGTCAATTGAGATCATCAATACCGACGCTGAAGGCCGGCTGGTCTTGGCCGACGGCCTGTTCTATGCGCGTCAACTGGGGTGCACACATCTGGTCGATGCCGCCACGCTGACGGGCGCGGTGGTGGTCGCGCTCGGCTCTAACAACGCGGGAATTTTCGCCAACGATGAAGACATGTACAACCGATTCCACGGCGCGAACGCGAAAGCCGGCGAAAAAATGTGGCGTTTACCCCTCGACGATGAATACAAGGAACAAATTCGCTCATCGATCGCTGACATCGTCAACTCCGGAGGACGCTGGGGCGGCGCCATTACGGCCGCCATGTTTCTGAAAGAATTCGCCGAAGAGACACCGTGGATCCATCTCGACATCGCCGGAACCGCGTGGATGGAAGATCAAAAGCCTTGGATCGCGAAAGGCCCGTCCGGCATCGCCCTGCGCAGTTTGGTGGAGTTCGTGAAGAGCTTCGCGGCGTAGGAACTACCGGCGTAAGAAATTGCATGGTGTTCATCCGTTGATCTCCGCAAGATCCGGCTCCGGTGCTTTTAGTGCGCCTAACGTTGAGGGAAAGTCGTGCCGTTGTTATAATCGAGGGCGCTGAACGCGCTTGCGCAGTAAAGCAGTTTCGTTCCTTCGCGAATCCCGCCACAATCAGCGTGAAGCGAACAATCCTCGCAGCCCGCGGATAGCGGGTTTCGAATCGTGGCCAGGTAGCTCAGGTGGTAGAGCGCAGCCCTGAAAAGGCTGGCGTCGGCGGTTCAACTCCGTCCCTGGCCACCATAGAACTTAGCGGAATCGCGTCTTGCCCTCCCAGTCCGCTCTTAGTCCGCTATTTTCCCGCGAGATCCGGTTTGATTCCTGGCAGCGATGATGGTGAAGGACTTAGACTCGAATTGCCCCTCGCTCAGTCCGCTTTCAGTCCGCTTGCTGCGTGGCCGAAAATGGCAGTCAGCATTGCCCCCGCCGCAGCCATGCGATCCTCGCTGACACTGTGGGCATAACACTGCAGGGTCAACTTGACATCACTGTGGCGAAGCAAAGTCTGTACCGTTTTTGGGTCAGTTCCAATGCGGACCAGAAACGATGCCAGGCTGTGACGCAGATTATGGAAGCCAAATCGCCGTGGATCATCATCTACCAGTCTGCCTTCGTCGTCTCGTTGCGATGAAAGGATGCCCACCTTCACTGCCGCTGGCCGCAGATAATCTTCCACAAGCATGTTAGCCACACGCGGTTGCTGGCCCTTGAGCTTGAACGAGGGAAACACCCAATCCCCCGGCTGAGAATAGGGCGTCTCACGTTTCCAGCGAAACATGAATTCGGCAAGCAAAGGATGGAGCGGCACCGGGCCTTTCGAGGCTTTGCTTTTCGGCCAGCCCACTTGGCCGCATGTCCAGGTGCGGCGCACCTGGATGACGGCTTCAGCAAAACTCACATCTTGCCATTGCAGCCCGAGGCACTCTGAGATACGCAGGCCCGTGCCTGCGGCCAACAACGTCAGAGTACGTTCCGGCTCCTGTAAGTTAAGCAATACTGCGTATGCTTGTTCAGGGCTGAGAATCATCGCTTCGTACTCGCTCGTGGTCTTGCAACGGACGAAGCGCATCGGGTTCGACTCCTGATTTCGAGGAATCAACCCGTAACGTTGGCTGTGCCTGTAGACCAGCGACATAACACGGCGCATCTTGTCGAGCGTTGGATTTGCAAGGCCCTCTTCGTGCTTCAAGGCTTTCAACCACTCCTCCACCTCCAGCGGCTCGAGGCTCAGCGCGACCCGGCTCCCCCATCGTGGCAGCAGTCGCTTGCGGAGCACTCGCTCGTAACCTCTGATTGTCGTGTGTGCTTTTGGATGGATAGATTCGGTGGGTTCTACGAGTTCATGTTTTGCGTAGTGATGTGCCAGATCCGCAAAAGTTACACATCCGCGGAAATCCACCTGGTTGATGTGGAGGTGCTGTCTTTCGACCTCCGCCCATGCACAGCTCTTGTCGGGGAAATCTCTTACAAGAGCAATCGGAATCTTGTTCTCGACGCGCTTACCGTCGGACTTCCGCACGGTTCGGAAGAACAGCACCCAAGTTTCACCCCGACTCCGTTTTTCTCTCTTTAGCCAACCTTGTTGATATCTCTGTGCCATTTAGAGTCTCTCCTTGATTACG
The DNA here is from genome assembly GCA_036514015.1 of Candidatus Sulfotelmatobacter sp. GTDB lineage: Bacteria > Acidobacteriota > Terriglobia > Terriglobales > Acidobacteriaceae > Sulfotelmatobacter. Next base: position 1,552 of record DATBYA010000016.1, on the reverse strand, counting down.
AAGAACTTAATTCGAATCGCTAGATTGTCAGTCCGCTCTTAGTCCGCTTCGGTCCGCGGCATGGCTGAATGGCTATCAGCATTGTCCGCTGGATGCAATCACCCTGTACTTCACTAACAACGTTATCCACTTGCCGGGCGAACATTGAGCAAGCATAAGCCCGCGCTGGCATCCTCGCTGGCACGGGTTCTTGGCTGAACGCGAGATTCTCGTCGTGGAAACACACTCTCTTGATATTATGCCACCTGTGGTGGTATATTTGTTTGGGAGATCGTTATGACTGAACTGTTTTCTGTGAATGAGGCGGCGGCCATTGCGGAAGTGTCGCCCGAAACGATTCGGACGGCACTGGAAAAGAAATCAGTGAAGCCGTCGCACAGACGGAAAACCGGCAAGGCGGTGCGGCATCAGTTCTCCGTTGGCGATGTACTTCTTGTGAAGCTGTTGGTTGAATTTCCTTTCCCCTTGAGCCGGCAGGACAAAGAATCTCTAGCACAAATCTTGGCGCATGGAGACACGAAAGCATCACACTGGTCTAAAGAAGGCGCTGATATTGTGTACCGCTCCGGGAAAATCCAGCTACTGGTTGAGTGCAAGTCATTCCGGCAAACGGTTGCCAAGAACTTGGCAGCCTTCCGCTGGGGCAGGCGGCGTATCGTCTCCTCACCCGAAGTCTTGGGGGGAGAACCCGTTTTTCGTGGAACTCGAATTCCCGTGCAGCATGTCGCGTCGCTCTTTCGAAAGGGTGCTCCCGAACAAGAGATCGTGGAAGATTTTCCCAGCCTCAGTGAGCGAGACCTAGCATACGCTCGCCTATTTTCTCGCTTTGGTGAAAAGCCGGGACGCCCCAGAAAGCAGCTGGCCATTCACAGGAAGCGTAGGGCCACGTAGTCATGCGCCTGCTCCTAGATGAGCATATCTCGCCGGCGTTGGTCGCCAGATTGGCCGAGGTTGGCATATATGCTCAATCCGTACCGCACGTCGGCTTAGCTGGTCGGGCGGATCATGAGATATGGCAATATGCGCTTGATCACGATTTTGCAGTTGTTACGACAAATGCGCGAGACTTCATCGAACTTCTCGATGTGGATGTGCATCCAGGGTTGATAGTCTTGCGCGAGAGTGGATTGAGTCGCGACGAACAGTGGAGGCGCATCCAGCCTGTGGTCGAGTATGTGAAGAATTCGGGAGATAAAGACTTCTTGTTCAACAAGCTCATTGAGATTGCTGGTGCGGGTCGATTTGAGACGCGCGAGATTCCGTCTCCTTGATGGTAGTGCCATCACGACGGATCTGCCTAATTGAAGAGACGGTTAAGGTCGTGGCCGATTACCGATTGAGTTAACGTATGAGCCGGGATTACGGATGGAAGCGGTTCTGGCGTTCGAGGGAGGGACCTATTCTCTCGCGGATAGCGGTTTTCTCGTCGACCCAGAAGGCAAGTACGGGAAGCTGACTCATCCAAATTTGATGCCTTTCGCACGGCTCGAAGGGATCCCTGGCCTTGCACTTCTCTTGAACATTTCTACACCGACAAGGCGAACATCGGCGC
>DATBYA010000015.1:0-8197 GCA_036514015.1 Candidatus Sulfotelmatobacter sp. | reverse complement strand
GCTGGTCAATTTAAAACTAATGGGCATTGCGCCCTGGGATAAGCAGGACCTGAGCAAGTTGAAGCAGTATTGCCAGGCGGTGTCGCGGGCGACGGGCGTACCGATTCCGGCAAATTATCCCGTGGTGGGTGACGATGCGTTCCGCACGGCGACCGGTGTGCATGCCTCCGCGATCATCAAGGCGTATCACAAGGATGATGTGGTGCTGGCGAACAGTGTGTATTCGGGCGTGCCCTCGCATGTGTTCGGAATGGAACAGATCATCGACATTGGGCCGATGAGCGGGAAGTCGAATGTGCTGTGGTGGCTGGAGCGGCGTGGTATTCCGGCGAACGACAATGTCGTCGACCGTATTTATCAGCGCGCCAAGCAGAGCGATCACACGCTGAGCGAGGCGGAAATTCTCGAGTGCGTGCCGGCAGCCTCCGCCGAGAAGGAGTGACGCGTATGCCTGGGCTGCGACATGCGATTCTCGGCGCGGGTGGAATTGGCGGTCTGGTGGGCGCCTGCCTGGCGCACACGGCAGCTTCGGTTACCCTGGTGGTCCGACGCGAGGTGCTTCCCAGCTATCCAAAACAACTTCATTTGGAAAGCGGGTTCGGCAATTTCGTTGTCGATGTTGCTGTTGCTGCCGAGGTGCCCGCCGTCGATGTGCTCTGGCTTACGGTGAAAGCCACTCAGTTGGAGCCGGCGCTGAGTGCGATCACAAATCCGTCTGCGGTCACAGCCATCGTCCCGCTGCTCAATGGCATTGACCACGTCGCGCTGCTTCGCGCCAGATACGGCGCTGGCCGCGTGATTCCGGCGACGATTGCGGTCGAAGCCGAGCGGGTCAGTCCCGGACACATCGTGCATCGCTCGCCTTTTGCGCGGCTGAACATGTCTTCCGCGGGACGCGCTCTGCTGGGCACGACGCTCGATCAACTTCAGCAAATGGGCTTTACCTGCCGCTTCATCGACGATGAGCCCACTCTGATGTGGGGCAAGTTGGTGTTCCTGGCGCCGTTTGCGCTGAGTACGACCGCCGCGAATAAGACGGTCGGCGAGGTTCTGTCCGATACCGAGTGGCGGGCTCAGGGCGAGGCTTGCGTGCGGGAGGCGTGTGCCGTGGCCGTGGCTGAGGGCGCCAAAGTAGAGGCGGAATCGATCCTCGCCTGGGTGAAGAAAACGCCCGCGAATATGCGCAGCTCGATGCAGAAAGATGTTGCCCACGGCAATCCGCCGGAACTCGACGCGATCGCGGGACCCATTCTGCGGGGCGCTCGGCGGCACGGGATCGAAGTGCCAGCGACGAAGAAATTGGTGGCGGCGGTGGAGCGACGGCTCTGATTTTGTTCTCGAACTACCGAGGCATGACTTGGAGCGCGCGGCGTGACTAAAGTTACGTCTGTATGCTCCCTAATCGGGCGTTTCCTTGCTTGCCAATCCCCCATTCTGATCCGCGCAATGTAGACTTATAAGATACTTACCATGAGCTTCCTGCCCCCGCGCCCGGATTTGCCGGACCTCGTTTCTGCTGTTGGGCAAGAAGTGCGACAGGAAGTAGCGCGTCTGGCGGCGTCCACCGAGGTGCGGTCGGCCTTCAACTGGTTTCGCACCCAGGAGCCACAACTGGCGCACTGGCAGATGGAAATGGCGCGGATTCCCTCGCCTCCGTTTGGGGAGTCGGCGCGTGGAGCGTGGCTGGCGGAGCGCTTTCGCGAAATTGGGTTGGACGATGTTCGCATCGACGATGTGGGCAACGTCTTCGGGACGCATCCTGGATTTGGGCGGCGGTACGTTTTGCTCAGCGCGCACATTGATACCGTCTTTCCCGCCAATACGCCGCTAAATATTCGGCAGCAGGGAAGCCGGATTTACGGGCCGGGAGTGTCCGACAATGGCGCGGGCGTGGCGGCCATGCTGGGCATTGCGGCGCTGCTGAGGACGGTTCGAATCCGGCATGCGCTGCCATTCGTCTTTGTTGGGAATGTAGGCGAAGAGGGGGAAGGCGATCTGCGCGGCATGCGGCACATTTTTTCGACGCCCCGCTGGAAAGATTCGATTGCCTACAGCCTGGTGCTTGACGGTGCCGGAGCCGACACGATCGTGGCCGAAGCGCTGGGTAGCCGGCGGTTTGAAGTGATCGTGCGCGGGCCGGGCGGGCACTCGTGGAGCGATTTTGGCGCGCCCAATCCGATTGTGATTCTGGCCAAGGCGATCGAAGCTTTCAGCGCGACCCTGGTTCCAACGGCGCCCAAGACGACGTTCAACATTGGAGTGATTCGCGGCGGGACTTCGGTGAATTCGATTCCCGAGTCGGCCAGCATGAAAGTCGATATTCGCTCGACCTCGATGACGGAGATGGAGCGGTTGGAGCAGTCGCTGCGCCTGGCCCTGAATCGCGCGGTGGAAGACGAAACCGTGGCCGCCGAAATGCGATCATCCCTGCAGAAGCGGCCGGCGGGAGTGAGTTGCGAAGTGGTAGTGATCGGAAACCGTCCGGCGGGGGAGTTGCGCCCCGGGGCGAGGATTTTGCAGGTCATGCGCGCAGTGGATGCGCAGCTCTCGAATGGGGCGCAGGTGCAGCGGGCGTCCACCGACGCAAATGTGCCGCTGTCGCTGGGGCAGGAAGCCATTGCCATTGGCGGCGGAGGGTCGGGCGGCGGGGCGCACACCTTGCAGGAGTGGTTCGATTCCAACGGGCGCGAGTTGGGCTTGAAGAGAATTCTGCTTACCATGCTGGCGCTGGCGGGAGTAGGAAATGAGTCTGAGGTCAGGGGGGCTTCGTAATGGTGATTCGGCGGGTTGGTGAAAGACCTCAGCAGCGAGACAGTGGGGGTGAGAATATGTGCCGTCCCTTCGGGACTGGTTCGTGTTTCTTGCCAGCACCCGGCACTTCCGTGGCCGGCTTTTCCATGCCGCTGCTTTGCGGCTGGAGCCTGGTCATTCTCGTATGCTCAGTTGTCCTGATGAGTACGCAATCCATGGCGCAAGTTCCGGCGGCGGAAGAAAACAAGCCGAAGGCGGACATCATTTTTGAGCATGCCAATGTCTATACCGGCGTGCCCGCCAACGTGCAGTTCAGTTCGATTGTGCGCGAGGAGGCGATTGCGGTGCGCGGCGATCGCGTCCTCGCTGTCGGCAAGAAGATCAACATGGAAAAGCTGAAAGGGCCGCAGACTCAGGTGGTCGACCTCGGCGGACATTTTGTGATGCCAGGATTCAACGACGCTCACCTCCATCTGAGCGATGCAGGCATGACGAAGCTGAGTGTCGATCTGACCGGGGTGAAGTCTCTGGAGGAACTGCGCTCGAAAGTCGATAAAAAGGTTGGAGAGGCTAAGGCCGGAGATTGGATTCTTGGATCAGGCTGGGACGAAACGCTGTGGCCCGTAAAAGTGCCGCCGACGCGTTGGGATCTGGACGAGGTGTCGAACGGGCATCCGGTATTTCTGGTACGAATCGACGGGCACATTGCCGTGGCCAATACCCGCGCGCTGCAGTTGGGAAGCATCACGCTGGCCAGCCGCAATCCGCAGGGCGGGCAGATTGACCGCAACGAGAATGGCGAGCCCAGTGGAATCCTGCGGGAAACGGCGCAGGCAGCAGTTCTAGAGGTGATTCCGAAACCGACCCATCGACTTCGCCGGGAAGGTCTTGAGCTGGCGCTGGCCGATCTCGCCGAACATGGAGTAACGTCAGCGCAAGATTACTCCCCGGTCTGGGAAGATTTTCAGATTTACGAAGAATTGGAAAAGGAAGGCAAGCTGACGGCGCGCATCTCGGAATGGCTGCCCTTTGACGATCCGGTGGAGGAGTTGAGCCGAAAGCGGGATTCGCATCCGCAGTCGGATTTAATGCTGCACACCGGGATGCTGAAGGGCTTCATGGATGGCTCCCTGGGATCGCATACGGCCGCCCTGCTGGCGCCCTATGCGGACGATTCAAACAACTCCGGCTTGCCGCGATACGACGCGGCGAAGTTGAATGAGATGACGAAGGACCGAGTGCTGGCGGGCTTCCAGATTGGCTTTCACGCGATTGGAGACAAAGGCGTGCAGATGGCGCTCGACGCCTTTGCCGGTGCCGAGAAGGCGGCGCGAGAGGCACACGTAAGAGCTCCCGATGGAAGCAACGAATTCCGTCTGCGCATCGAACATGCGCAGGTGACAACTCCGGAGCAAATTGCCCAGTTCAAGGCGCTCAAGGTGATTGCTTCGATGCAGCCCAGTCATCTGCTGACGGATATGCGCTGGGCCCAAGATCGGCTGGGCCCGAAGCGGGCGGCAACTTCCTATGCCTGGCTGGCCTTTCTGAATAAAGGCGTCCCCCTGGCTTTTGGCACGGATTATCCGGTGGAGCCAGTCACGCCATTCCGCGGGCTTTACGCGGCGGTCACGCGCCGGAGCGAGGATGGCAAGCAGGAATATTTCCCAGCGCAGCGGCTCACTTTGGATCAGGCGATTGCCGCCTACACCGCGGGCTCGGCGTTCGCTGAGTTTGCGGAGAAAGAAAAAGGCAAGCTGGTGCCGGGAATGCTGGCGGATTTTGTGGTTCTCGATAAAGACGTGACCGCGGCTTCGCCAGAAAAGATACTGGCCACCAAGGTGCTACGCACGGTGGTGGGCGGAAAGACTGTCTACGAGGCGAAGTAGGTTCAATTTCGTCTCCGAGATCCGCAGTCAATATCTCAATTCCCGAAGCATGAAACGGTTACGCCGGTTTATGCGTCTAATAAGGGAAACCCTCAACGGTGGTACTGCATCGCCGGGAGAGACGCAGCCCGGCTGCATAATGTAAATGGGTATACTATAAGGGTTTAAACAATTTTCGGAGGCAGGTAGGCTTATGGATTCGGGCGCGATGTGGATGCGCATGAAGGCTCATCGCTGGGCCTATACCCTGAGTATTCTGGCGACTCTTTCCGTCGGCATTCTGATCGGGACCGTTATCTCCTACGGCGTGAAAGGAAAAGAAGGGCAAAAGAGCGATGCAACACCGCTCGCCCTCCCCTCGCCACAGCAGATGTCGAACACTTTTTCGCAGATCGCGAAACAGTTGGAACCGAGCGTAGTCAATATCAACACGGAATCGACCATTAAGAACGTGCACCGGCGCCGGGGACAGAATCCCGACGACGATGACAGCGACGGCGGCGGCGGGATGGACGACTTTTTTAACCATTTCTTCGGTGGTCCCGGCGGCGGCGGCGGTCAGGCAGGGCCTGGCGGCCAGGGTGGTTCCGGCGACGGCTCCATTCGCGAGCGGTCCCTGGGTTCGGGCGTAATCGTCGACCCCAAAGGTTACATCGTGACCAATCGGCACGTAGTCGAAAAGGCGGATCGCATCCGAGTCCGCTTCGAGGACGATCCTCCGGGCGTGCAGCACGACGCCAAGGTCATCGGAACCGATCAGGAAACCGACCTGGCGGTGATCAAGGTTGACCTTGACCGTGCGCTGCCCTCCGCGAAAATGGGCAACTCCGATAGCATGCAAGTAGGGGACTGGGTTTTGGCCGTGGGCAGCCCATTTGGTTTGTCAGAGACCGTAACGGCGGGAATCGTTTCCGCCAAAGGGCGAGACATCGTGCCTGGCCGTCAGTTCCAAACCTTCATTCAAACCGACGCCGCGATCAATCCGGGGAACTCGGGCGGGCCGCTGGTGAATATGAACGGCGAAGTGATCGGCATCAATACCGCAATTCTGAGCGAGACCAATGCCTATGCGGGGGTGGGCTTCGCGTTGCCGTCGAAAACCGTGGTTGAAGTCTACAACCAGTTGACCGGACCGGAGCACAAGGTTTCGCGCGGTTCGATTGGCATTATGTTTGACGCGGTTGAAAACCCGGCGATTGCCCGCGTCTACGGGTCGGGCAGCGGAGTCACGGTCTCTAACGTGGTGGCCGGAAGCCCGGCCGACCAGGCAGGATTGAAAGTAGGCGACACCATCACCACCGTCGATGGCAAGAAGGTGAGCAAGGGTTCCGAGTTGGTGGGCGATATCGCCTCGCGCAAGCCGGGCGCGAAGGTGAATCTCGGCTTCCTGCGCAATGGCAAAACGCAAGACACAACCGTAACCATCGCCGATCGTGCCAAGCTGTTTGCCGCGCGGCTGGGCGATGAGCAGGCGAACGACGACGAGAGCGCTCCCAAGCAGAGCAAGCTCGGCGTTACCGTTCGCAAAGTGACGCCGGAAATGGCCGACCGCCTTGACATAGCTGCCGGGAAAGGCGTGATCGTGCAGGACGTAAAGCCGGGTTCGTTCGCCGAAGACGTAAACCTGGGGCGCGGCGACATCATCCTGGAAGTGAATAAACAAGCGGTCAATAGCGAAGAAGAATTCGCCCGGATCGAGGCCAGCCTGAAGAGCGGACAGGACGTTGTCTTCCTGGTGCGGGCTCGGGGTTCGTCGCGCCAGGATGGGACGATCTTTTTGGCCGGTACACTTCAGTAACTGAGAAGGCTCAACCGGAACTGGCACTGCAGCCTCCGATCGAGGATGATGACAGAGTCAGGATCCGGTTGGGCTTTTTCTTTTGTAGGGTTTTGGGCCCGTAAAGCTTCTGCTAACGTGAAGGTTTCGCATTGACGGTTTGGACTGAAATCTCGAGGGCGCGATTCCTCACCCTGTGTGCGGTGGTCGCCATGTATGCCTGCTCTCTGGCAGCGGCTCGCCAGAGTTCAACCGGCGACGCTGCGGCGACGAAACCTACAACCACAACTTCCAATGCCCAGGGCCATTCCACAGCCTCTGGCCAGTCTTCTTCGTCGGCCGGCGACCAGAAGTCCACGGCCAAGACTCATACGGCGTCGGTGGGAAAACGCCCGTCGCGGAAAAAATCAGCGCGGGTGCGCGGCCAGCAAAAAATCGACTCCGAGAGGGCTCAAGCGATTCAGGAAGCGCTGATTCGCGAGCATTACCTGACCGGAGAAGCAACCGGCACCTGGAATCAGTCCAGCGAAGAGGCCATGCGCCGCTATCAGGCCGATAACGGATGGCAGAGCAAGACTGTGCCGGACTCGCGGGCGCTGATCAAGCTCGGCTTGGGCCCGAGCAAGGACCATCTGCTGAATCCAGATAGCGCTATGACCACCGTGCCGGACGCGCCGCGAGCCGAGCCCATGGCTACGACGTCGCACAGCGCCGCGCCGACCACCGATTCCGCGCCGGTTGCCGCCCCCAGTCCGACCCAGACTGATTCGTCTCACCCACAGTAGCTTCCAGCCCTCAGCCAATACCATCCCTTCGCTAGCATAGAGGAAGGCCGGGCCCTACCAACGACTGTGCTGGAGATTTTCGCGCGGGACGATTGGAGGTGTCAGGGCTGTTGAGCAACGCAACATCTTCAGGCTCACCATTAACAGTTTCGCAGTCTCACCACTCGACCGCTGTAGTAGGCACGGTTCTTCGCTTGGCAACGATCGGCCTCCCGAATCTGCTTCCAACCGCAGGAGAATTAACAAATAAATATCGCCTACGCGAAGGTCAGTTTCGCGCTGCGTTCAAGGAAAGATGCTCGGGGAGAAGGAGCCGGATAACCAGCGCTCGACCTTCGAATTCTGTTTCAGCTTCAGTTGCGCGCTTGGCTACACAATTGGAGAACAGCTCCGGAGTCTAGCACTTTTTAACCGATAGAAGCGCTATTAAGGAAAACGTCATTGGCTGTGAAATCGCCTTTGTCATGGGTACGAAGGCGTCATGCGGACGAACAGGTTTCGTCCAGTAGTGTCCCGTTCGGGCACCGAAAGAGCACCCCCGAAACTTCTGCGAGTTGGGGGGTGTGGGACTGCCCGGGCGTCAGGGCACGCACGGGCCTGTCGAGGATGTTTTTTAACCTAATAGCTTGCGGCGCGCCACTCCAGCTAAACCGACCAGGCCAGAGCCCAGTAACACCAATGTGCCCGGCTCAGGTACCGTGCCTACTTCTGTTACCTTCCCCTTTACGGTCGTGCCGTCCCCGCCGGCGCAAGTGGGGTTCATACCACTATTACATTCGAGATAGGTGTTCGTACTCGCAAAGTAATAGACATTGTAGTCCGTGGTCCCGTTGGACAGAACGAAAGCCAAACCACCCAGATCCAGAAATGGGCCCGACGTGAACACGTCGTTATTGTTAGAGGCGTACGCGCCAGGGGCGAGGAGTGTCATCGCCGAACCGTTTTGCATGCCGCTGATCGAGGTAACGAGAAATTCATTCCCCGACACGAGAGTAGCC